>CAZLGL010000004.1:152275-189958 GCA_964559315.1 uncultured Coxiellaceae bacterium | reverse complement strand
TGGAACAGCGTTTACCTTTGCAGGTACTGAATTTACATCCAGCGGTTTAGTTAATACCGACACGGTTACTTCTGTAACGTTAGCAAGTAGTGGTGCTGCTGCAACCGCAACTGTTGCTGGAAGTCCTTATGCAATTACCGCTTCAGCTGCAGCGGGCACAGGATTAAGTAACTATACAATTTCTTATGTTAATGGTTCGTTCACTGTTACACCTAAAGCATTAACGATTACTGCTAATAACCAATCTAAGATTTATGGAACAGCGTTTACGTTTGCAGGAAATGAATTTACTTCAAGCGGTTTAGTTAATACCGACACCGTTACTTCTGTAACGTTAGCAAGTAGTGGTGCTGCTGCAACCGCAACTGTTGCAGGCAGTCCTTACGCAATCACTGCTTCTGCTGCAACAGGTACAGGATTAAGTAACTATATAATTTCTTATGTTAATGGTTTATTCACTGTCACTCCGAAAGCATTAACCATTACTGCAAATAATCAATCTAAAATTTACGGAACTGCATTTACGTTTGCCGGAAATGAATTCACATCTAGCGGTTTAGTTAATTCTGATACGGTTTCTTCAATTACGTTAACAAGCGGCGGTGCTGCGGCTACTGCAACTGTTGCAGGCAGTCCATATAATATAGTGGGTTCTGCAGCAACAGGTACTGGTTTAAGTAATTACAGTATTTCATATGTTAATGGTTCATTTACTGTTACACCTAAAGCATTAACGATTACCGCTAACAATCAATCCAAGATTTATGGCACAGCATTTACGTTTGCTGGAAATGAATTCACATCTAGCGGTTTAGTTAATTCTGATACGGTTTCTTCAATTACATTAACAAGCTCAGGTGCTGCAGCTACTGCAACGGTTGCTGGAAGTCCATATAATATAGTGGGTTCTGCGGCAACAGGTACTGGATTAAGTAATTACAATATTTCTTATGTAGACGGCTCATTTACTGTCACACCTAAAGCATTAACCATTACGGCTAATAATCAATCTAAAATTTACGGAACAGCATTTACGTTTGCTGGAAATGAATTTACTTCAAGCGGTTTAGTTAATTCTGATACGGTTTCTTCAATTACTTTAACCAGCGGTGGTGCCGCCGCAACTGCCACTGTTGCAGGTAGTCCATATAATATAGTTGGTTCTGCAGCAACGGGTACTGGTTTAGCTAATTACAATATTTCTTATGTAGACGGCTCATTTACTGTCACACCTAAAGCATTAACGATTACCGCTAACAATCAATCCAAGATTTATGGCACAGCATTTACGTTTGCTGGAAATGAATTTACATCTAGCGGTTTAGTTAATTCCGATACTATTTCTTCTGTCACATTAACAAGTGCAGCAACTCCTGCAACCGCAACTGTTGCAGGTAGCCCCTATAATATAGTTGGTTCTGCAGCAACAGGTACAGGATTAAGTAACTATACAATTTCTTATGTTAATGGTTCATTCACTGTTACCCCTAAAGCATTAACCATTACGGCTAATAACCAATCTAAGATTTATGGAACTGCATTTACATTTGCAGGAAATGAATTTACATCCAGCGGTTTAGTTAATTCTGATACGGTTTCTTCCATCACATTAACAAGTTCTGGCGCTGCAGCTACTGCAACTGTTGCAGGTAGTCCCTATAATATAGTGGGTTCTGCGGCAACAGGTACTGGATTAAGTAATTACAATATTTCTTATGTAGACGGCTCATTTACTGTCACACCTAAAGCATTAACGATTACCGCTAACAATCAATCCAAGATTTATGGCACAGCATTTACGTTTGCTGGAAATGAATTTACATCCAGCGGTTTAGTTAATTCCGATACCATTTCTTCTGTCACATTAACAAGTGCAGCAACTCCCGCGACCGCAACTGTTGCAGGTAGTCCTTACGCAATTACCGCTTCAGCTGCAACAGGCACAGGATTAAGTAATTATAGTATTTCATATGTTAATGGTTCATTTACTATTAACAAAGCGTCGTTAATCATCACAGCTAATAACCAATCTAAAATTTACGGACAAATACCTAATTTTGTAGGCACTGAATTTACCACCTCTACTTTATATAATAGCGACTCCGTAACGTCTGCAACCATTTCAAGCCCAGGTGCCGCTGGAAATGCAAACGTTTCTGGAAGTCCATACGTCATCAACATTTCTGGCGCAACAGGTTCCGGTTTATCCAATTACAATATTACCTATAACACAGGATTATTTACGGTTAACCAAGCATCTCTAGATATTTATTCAAGCAATCAAACCAAAGTCTATGGAAACACACTTTCACAAACTACACCTTACTTTACATCTTCTGGTTTACAAAACGGTGAAACGATCGGATGGGTCGATATTACAAGCACCGGTTTGTCAGCCACTGCTGGAGTCGGAAATTATTCCATCTCTAGTATTTCGAATGCCGCAGGAGGGACATTTAATGCTTCCAATTATGTTATTACCTATCACCCCACAGGAAGCATTAATGTAACTCCTGCCACTTTAATTATCACAGCGAATAATCAAACTAAAATTCAAGGGCAAGCCTTCACCTTCCTTGGAACTGAATTTAGTTCCTCAGGACTCGTCAACAGCGACACCGTTTCATTTGTTAATTTAACCAGTACCGGCGCTCAAATCTTCGCAACCGCAGCAGGTAGTCCTTACCCAATTTTTGCTTCAGCCGCAAATGGTATTGGCCTAAGCAATTACTCTATTACCTATGTAAATGGATTATTTTCTGTTTTGGTTGGACCCCCAGCCCCAAATAGTTTTAATCAAATTATTCCGAATATTCAAATGATGCAATCGCCTTACTACATTCCTGGATTACTTATTTATCACGACCAAAATATTATCGTTGTCGGTGAAGTCGTTCAAACCTCTGGTGTCGTAGTTGCTATACAACCTGATGGAAAAGTTCGCATATTAAAATCAGGTGATTTAATTTATCTGGGCGAAAATGTCGCCGCGAAAAATAACAGTACAGCTTATATTCAATATTTTTTAACAGGTGAACAAGTTAAAATTATCGAAGATGATTATAAAAATTTCTAAAAAAATATTTGCCAAATAAAAATTGTTGTGATAATTTCCAGGTCATCGAAATAATAAGGATAGATTTATGACACATGCTCGCGTTAACATCACCCTTGATGTCGAAACTCACGGCGCTCGCCGTAAAAAAGAACTTCCCCTCAAACTCCTCGTCTTAGGCAATTTTAGTCGTGCAAAAAAAGTAAAAATCCTAGCACAACGCGAACGCTTAAACATCACACCTCAAAACTTTGACGAGACACTCAACACCCTTTCTCCGACACTGCATTTACCGGAAGGAAATCTGACGATCACGAAAATGAAAGATTTTTTACCCGACAATGTCATCGCTCAAATTCCTGCGCTTCGAAAACTCATGAGTATCCGGAATCTCCTCAAAGAATTAAAAGCCAATGTCCTGGATAACCCAGAATTTCGTAAATCCCTTGAAAAAATCACGCAAAACAAACCTGCCCTTCAACAACTCCATAAAGAAATGCAAGAAAAATTACCCTTAATCGGAGAAGAATAATATGACTACATATGAAAATTTATGCGAATGCGCACACATCACACCCGTCACTCAACCACTTTTTCTCGACCAGTTTAATAATTTACACGCGATCGCAGAAAAAACAGCAAGCGAACGCTTAACAGCAGCTTTGCATGTTTTCCTCGAACTTTTACTGAAGGAATCTCAACCCGTGCAAAAAGTCGATAAGTATTTATTAGACTATTTGATTGGCCAAATTGATATAAAACTTCACGAACACCTCAACGCTATTTTTATTCATCCCGACTTTCAAGAGCTTGAATCATTATGGACGAGCTTAAAATATCTCGTGGATCGCACAGATTTTCGGGCAAATACAAAAATTGAAATTTTGGATATTGATAAAGAAACCCTGCGTGATGATTTCAACGATGCACAAGACATCACACAATCAGGCTTATATCAGCATATTTACGTTCAAGAATACGATACGCCCGGCGGCGAACCCTTTGCCGCAATGATTTCGGATTATGTTTTTACCGCGAATCCAGATGATCTCGAATTATTACGCAATATTGCCGACATTGCGTCGACAACTCATTGTCCGTTTATTGGAAATATCAACGCCGATTTTTTTCACAAAGATAATTTTGAAGAGGTCATGCAAATTCATGATTTGCCCACTTACATGGATCGCGCAGAATATATTCGTTGGAACGCCTTTCGCCAAACGGAAGCCGCTCGCTATATTGGTTTAACACTGCCCCAATTTTTAGTACGCCAGCCTCATTATGATTCTTATTTATGGGGAAAAAGCAGTTTTGCGTTTGCAACAACACTTACGCGTAGCTTTAAAGAACACGGCTGGACAGTGAATATTCGCGGACCTGAATCAGGCGGAAAAATCGATAACCTTGTATTGCATCAATACGATGCGGGTCGCGGATTACAAACTAAAATTCCGACGGAAATTTTAATCCCTGAAACCCGTGAATTAGAATTTGCTCAATTGGGTTTTATTCCGTTAAGTTATTATAAAAACAGCAATTTCGCCTGTTTTTTTTCAGCCAATTCTATACAAAAACCAGCGTTATATGATTCGCCGGAAGCCACTGCCAATAGCCGCATTAATGCACGACTTCCGTATATTTTTCTGAGTTCTCGCTTAGGACATTATTTAAAAGTATTACAACGCGAAAACATTGGCTCACCGAAAAACAAAGAAGAATTAGAATATGAATTAAATCGCTGGCTAAATACGTTAATTACGCACATGAATAATCCCGGGCCTGAATTAATGGCCACACATCCGCTGCGTGAAGGAAAAGTAGAAGTACTCAGCGTTCCTGATAATCCAGGGTACTACCGCGTAAATTTATATGTCATGCCACATTTTCAAGTCGAAGGCATCGATGTACGCCTTTCATTAATTGCTCAACTTCCCACTAAGGAACATTAATTATGCCAAGTCCCGGATATCTATGGATCACAGACGGTCAAGGAAATGACATTAAAAGTACCGTAAAAGTAAAAGGTCGCGAAGGAAGCGCTGAAATTTATAGCTTCCATCACGAAGTCTATATTCCCACCGATGAACACACCGGAAATTTAAGTGGTACGCGCAAACATAGTCCTTTTGTGATAACCAAACAATTTTGCAGTGCAACGCCCGTTTTAAATAAAGCATGCTGCAGCGGACAAAACCTCAAAGAAGTTAAATTAAGCTGGTATCGCATTGATGATTCGGGCAAAGAAGAAGAATATCTACGCCAGACACTCACAAACGCCAAAGTCGTTTCTATCAAACCCTGTATAAAAGATATTAAAGACAAATCTACCGAACATTACGGCCATCTCGAAGAAGTAGCCTTTCGATACGAAAAAATCCAATGGATATATGTAGACGGAAACATTTCGTCAGAAGACACATGGATAGAACGTTCCTGAATCCGTTGCCAGCGGAGGATGTAGTCCTGAGCATACGCGAGCATTTAACAAAATTAGTGAATGCTCGCCAAGGCTCGTTAATTCATTTGCCGGATTATGGCTTACCGGATCTAGGGGAAATTTATCAAAAATTACCTGAATCGCTAGAAACCTTGCGTTTCGCACTCAATAATTTAATTTACCGCTACGAACCCCGCATCAAAAACTGCACGATAACATTTCATCCCATCCAACAAACAGCTTATGTAATAGGGCTAACACTCTTTTGTACGTTACTCAATAATGAAAAAAACGAAAAAATTGCTTTCGAGATGAATTTTTTAAGCAGTGGCATTGTAATTTTATTATAAACCGATAGAATTTACGCTCTTCAAATACAACAACGTAAAACAACATAACGTAAAGACAGAGGTGCTTCCATGTTGCTACTGATGCGTCGTGAAGGTGAAACTGTAAGAATAAATGAAAATATTACGATAGAAATAAAAACTATCAGTGATGAAGAAGTAACGTTTCAGTTAAACGGAATTAGCGAAAACCAAGTAAAGCTTATAGACACAGAAACACAAGGATAATTGGAAGGGCGTGGTTTATCACACCCGGGCGACATAGATGTCGCCCCTACGCTTCAATATCAAATGATGTTCCACACCCACACGTCGATTTGGCGTTCGGGTTTTCTATCACAAAGCGCTCACCTTCAATATCTTCGACATAATCAATGGTTGCCCCCGCTAAATAAGGATGGCTTTCACTTCCGACGACTAATTTCACGTCATTTGTTGTATAAACAGCATCGTCCTCGCGAATGTTTTCATCAAACTGAAATCCATAGGATAGACCCGAGCATCCACCGGATTCGATGCATACGCGCAATTTCAGATTGGGATTTCCGTCTTCTTGAATCAGTTCCGCGACTTTTGCTGCCGCATTTTCAGTAAAAATGACGGGAGCGGATTGGTCGACAACGTCTAATGTTCGTTTATTACATACACCCATGGATGACACCTCGCTTGGATTTTTTGCTATTATAGCGCGACTTTTACATCTAAGGTTACCGAATGGCGAGAAGCTTTATACTATTACTGGACTCTTTTGGGGTTGGCGCGACTGATGACGCCGACGCATTTGGTGATGTAGGCGCGAATACCTTTGGGCATATCGCTGAAAAAGTTTCGCTGAAGATTCCCAACTTGCTTCGATTAGGCTTAGGCGCTGCAGCTGAACACAGCGCGAAAAAATCTGCTGGTACCCTTCCCGGTATCCCTTCGGTTTCCCACATTACAGCTGCCTATGGATTTGCCGCGGAAAAGAGCTCAGGCAAAGATACGCCCAGTGGCCATTGGGAAATTGCCGGCGTTCCCGTTTTATTTGATTGGGGATATTTTCCTAATACTACTCCCAGTTTTCCAGACGAATTAATCCAAAATTTTCTTCATGCCACAAAATTACCTGGCATTCTAGGCAATAAACATGCCTCTGGTACGGGGATAATTGATGAATTAGGTGAAGAGCATATACGAACCGGCAAGCCGATTTGTTATACCTCCGCTGACAGTGTGTTCCAAATTGCCGCCCATGAAACCTATTTTGGCTTAGAAAAGCTATATGATATTTGCAGTATCGCGCACGATTTAGTTAAACCGTACAACATTGGCCGTGTGATTGCGCGTCCGTTTTTAGGCGAGCCCGGCAAATTTTACCGAACAGGTAATAGACGTGATATCGCCGTTCCGCCTCCAGCACCAACCTTATTAGATAAATTAGTCGCTCAAAATAAAAAAGTTATTTCCATTGGCAAAGTCGCAGATATTTACGCACACCGGGGAATTTCTGAAAAAATCAAAGCGGATGGCAATGACAAATTATTTGAGGCTTTAATTACTGCAACAAAATCTGCACCTGACAACAGCTTAATCTTCGTTAATTTCGTTGATTTCGATATGTTATACGGTCATCGCCGTGATGTTGAAGGTTATGCAAAAGCCTTAGAAAAATTAGACTCGCAAATTCCCGAATTTGAAAAATTATTAAAGCAAGATGACTTAGCCATTATTACGGCGGATCACGGTTGTGATCCGACTTTTCCGGGCTCTGATCACACGCGCGAACATATTCCCGTCTTAATGTTTGGCCCGAATGTAAAACCGGGCTTTATTGGCAAACGCGATACTTTTGCAGATATTGGTCAGACCATTGCGGAACATATGGGAATTGCTCCACTGGAGAATGGCGAATCGTTTTTAATGCCGGCGCTCAACAAAACGCCGGCATAAATTATCTTTCTATTACGCTAACTAAGTAACTTCATTCTATGATTATGCTTTAAGATCGATTTCAGCTGTTGAATTGCCATTTCATTTAGTTTTTTTAACCTTTCTGTTTGCGATTCCCCAAGGCGAATTAATTCTGCATTCATCGATTCAATATTAGCCAACACAAGCAGCTGTTCAATTGTAGCAAAATCACGCATATTTCCCTCAAGCGCGGGATTAAGATCACGCCATTGTTTAGCTGTCTTACCAAAAAGTGCTACATTAAGAACATCAGCCTCACTCGCGTAAATTTCTTCTGCCTGTCTCGCATTAATTACAGCAGGAACAATGTGTTCCTTTATAGCATCTGTATGAATCCTGTAATTCACTTTTGATAAAGTACGATTCAGATTCCATTCTAACGAACATTGTCTGCTTTCCTCTTCTTTTAGCCTTTGAAACTCTTTTATCAGATACAGTTTGAATTCGGGGCTAAGCCAAGACCCAAATTCGAAAGCAATATCTTTATGCGCATACGTTCCGCCATAACGTCCCGCACTAGCGACTAATCCTCGTGCTCTTGTTACTTCAATCCATTTCTTGGCTGATAGAAAGAAACTGTTACGACCCACCTCATTTTTAATTCCCTCGAATTCGAGGGAATTAAAATCAGGATTGTTAATCTTTTCCCAAATACCTAAAAACAAAACAGTGTCCTTGTTTCGGAGCCACTGTTCAATCAACGCTGAACCGCCCTCAAAATTTTTAACCATATCTGTGAGAGAAATAAAGTCATCCTTCTCTTTTGTTACTATCCCTATAGATGATCCCTGAACACTAATAATAGATTTCTTATTTTTTACCATTTCGTATCTCCATCTTGGTTAAAAAAATTTTACAGATGAACTTCCTCTACTGAGAACAGTTTTGTTTACGTTGAAGAGGAAATTACACATGTTTATCTTGAGCAAAATGAACTTTTTGACCCTTCGAAACCTTATGTAAAACACTGGTAATAAAGGTTTGATAAGAGAGGCCTTCTTGAGCTGCGAGTTCTTGGATTCTCGAAAAATCACCATTGGAAATTTTTACTTCAACATCTTCATAACGTTTTGCAGAAAGTTTACGAGACTTTGACTTGGTTTTCATTGGGATAATTTCCATTTCAAAGAATCCAGTTTATATAAAATTTTTATTAAATTAAATAATTATCCCATTTATTTTTTATTGTGCGGAAAAAACAAATCCCACCTATAAAGTTAAGCAAAAATATTTTTGTCGTACATCTAGCAGGAGGTCCCTCGTCGCTCCGCTCCCTCGGGATGACATCACGACACCCCTAAACCCACCACCTCCAAAATATGTTTTTTCTTTAACGCTGCCATCACTAATCTATCCACGCCCAACGCAACACCTGAACAATCCGGCAGGCCAATTTTTAATGCTGACATGAAATTTTCGTCTATGGGTAATAGCGGATAACCTAATTCTTTACGCTTTTTAAGATCATTTTCGAATCGAATGCGATGCTCTTTCGGATCCGTTAATTCATGATAGCCATTTGATAATTCAATGCCATCAATATAAACCTCAAATCGATCGCAGACTTTTCCGCGTTTTTTAGAAAGGGCAGCTTGCGATGCAGGATAATCATAAACAATAACAACGCCCTTTAAATTCGGCTCAATTTTGGCGTTAAACATGACATCTAAATCAAAATTATCTATTTCTGAATTTAAGGGATCAATATTCGCGTATTTAATAAATAATTCTTGATAACTATATCTTTCAGCGGGTTTTGAATTTAAAACAAATTGTAATAGCTGATCCGTTTGATTGATGATGTCTTCGTAATTAAATCCCACCATATACCATTCAAGCATCGTAAATTCGGGCTCATGAATTCTGCCCTTTTCGTCATCTCTAAAAGCCTTGCAGATTTGATAGATAGATCCTGAGCCTGCGCATAACAATCTTTTCATCGCATATTCAGGAGAAGTCTGAAGATAAAACGTTTTTTTATCGTACAAAAGAGAAAAAGGATTTAAAAAGGGATCCGTCACAGAAGAAGACGCTAATAACGGTGTTTCCACTTCAAGAACATTCTGATCAGCAAAAAATTGGCGAATTTTAGTTAATATCTTTGCGCGTTCAACTAAAACATCCCGATTATTCTTTAACGCGAGAGACATATTCCCCTTTGCGCGTATCGACTTTGATGACTTCACCCGTTTGAATAAATAACGGTACGCGAACCACAGCGCCTGTTTCTAATGTCGCCGGTTTACCACCACCGCCGGAAGTATCGCCACGAATACCTGGATCGGTTTGGGTAATTTTGAGATTTACAAAGTTGGGTGGCGTTACACCAATCACAGATCCGTTATAAATCGTCACGATGCAGGTGTCTTGTTCTTTAAGCCAAATTTTGGCATCACCTAACACCGTTTCATTGACGGTATATTGTTCAAAGGATTCCGGTTGCATGAAATGATACATTTCGCCGTCGAAATACAAATATTGCATATCGGTATCCGCAACGTCAGCCCCCGGCAAAGTATCGCCCGATTTAAAGGTTCTCTCCAACACGCGCCCTGTTTTGAGATTGCGAAGCTTAACGCGATTAAATGCTTGCCCTTTGCCCGGTTTAACATGTTCGTTTTCGAGAATATTGCAGGGATCACCGTCCATCATGACTTTAAGGCCGGCTTTGAATTCATTGGTGCTATAGACTGACATAGTAGTTCACTTTATGCGTAAAAAACCTGCATAATAGAGACCCTGAATTTACTGTCAAGCCCAATGGATATAATTACTGACCCAAACAAGCTGTTTACGCTGTTAAAGCTGAATGAACCCATCCATATTCCGCCGCATTTCAAATTGCGCGTGCCGCGCAGCTTTGTGAAACGCATGGAGAAAGGTAATCCTCGGGATCCGCTGTTATTACAAATTTTGCCTGTCACAGAAGAAGAAATTGAGCATCCGGATTTTTCACCCCATGCTCTTCGCGAAAACAGTTTTAATCCCCTTCCTGGTTTATTACACAAATATTATGGCCGTGTATTGGTTATGCCGGCGGTAAGTTGTGCGGTGAATTGCCGTTACTGTTTACGCCGTGAATTTGCGTACGACGAAAATAATAGGGGAAGATCGGGATGGGATAAAATTATTGAATATTTACATCACCATCCAGAAGTAACAGAAATTATTTTAAGTGGCGGTGATCCCTTAGTTGCCAAAGATGATCTATTAAAAGCGTTTATAGATAAAATTTTAACCCTTTCGCATATTAAAACATTGCGAATTCATACGCGCATTCCTATTGTCATGCCTGAAAGAATTACCAAGAATTTTATCGATATGATGAAAGCGATTTCGTTGCGTAAAGTGATGGTCGTTCATGCAAATCATCCGAACGAATTAGATAATTCTGTTAAAAAAACCATGGCGAAATTAAAACGGGCTAACCTAACAATACTAAATCAATCAGCCTTATTAAAAAACATTAACGATAATGCAGAAACATTAATTCAACTTAGCGAAAAATTGTTTGAGTGTGGCATTTTGCCGTATTATTTAAATGTGTTAGATAAAGTCCGCGGAACCAGTCATTTTGATGTACCCGATGAAACGGCAAAATTATTAATTAAAACGATGCGTGAAAAATTGCCGGGATATTTGGTACCGAAGTTAGTCAGGGAAATACCTGGCCAAAAGCACAAGACACCATTATTGTAGGGTGTCGATACATCGACACCTTCGTAAATTACGCCCCGATGGCACAGTGGATAGCGCGGCCCCCTCCTAAGGGGCAGGTCGCAGGTTCGATTCCTGCTCGGGGCGCCACAACATTATTTAACTTTAGGACTTCCCACACGCTGAGGAACGCTTTTGTTTAAACAGGTAAGAAGATAAGACAATTGCTCATCAAAACCAGCTTTCGCCATACTAGGATTTTGTTGCAAGGCTTCAACAGCTTTTTGATTTAAAAATTCAAGGGCAGTTTGTCCGACTGGAGCACTTTCTTTACCCCAAAAAGAAGTTTTTGATTCTTGCGAAGAAGCCAACGGAGATTTACCGAAAACCCATTCTTTTCCAAAGATTTCCACCAATCTTTTCGCCAGCTCTTCGGAAGACAATTCAGCTGAAAGTGTAACAGAAGGAATTTCTCCAGATTCAAGCTTCTCGGTAATACGAAGCTCAGGCATTAAATACTCGCGAGTAAGTAGCATTAAACCACATGACATTTTCTCTCTTAAACTATCCGCTAAATGCAATTTTCGATGTGGTTGACCATCGGGTTCATTTTCTGAGGTATAGATATCCTCTACCAGAATTAACACTTTGTCAGAATCACGCCCCTTAATTCTTCTATAGACAACAGGATTCTTGAAGCCATGTTTTTCAAAAAGAGGGAACATCGCTTTGTAATTTTCAATAAATTCTTTCATTTCATACCTCCGATAAATTCTAATTCAATATCACTTCTTCGATGGACCTTTTTTAGGTGCGCTTGCTGTATTCGATGGAGCTTTAACAATCTTGGGTGGTGCAACCCCCACAGGCTGCTTTATTGTAGCAGATTTCGCTGCGGGTATCTTTTGAAGCTGTTGTTTTGGCACAGTTTTTACTACATTTTTTGGCGGAATACCTAATCCTTTTACTATTTTTGAAGCAGTACTAACTCCAACCGCAGGCTCCGCTGGCCCTTTTGTTAACTTCTCGTTTTGCTGGAGTATTAAATTTATTTCTCGCATATCTTTAATGTGCACCATAAGAACATTGTCAGGAACAATGCCACAACCAACATGCATCAAGTCCATTCTAGTTTCCCCCAACGCCCGAAACCATGTATCCGCATCCTTATGAATGTCCACTATTTTTTGACGTGACTCTTCCGTTAATACAGCAAATTCTGGACTCGGATTAGCCAGCGTGGCAATAAACTCTAAGCAGTTTTGGATAGCATAATATTTTACTGGGTTTGTTCTTTTGAGCTCTCTTAATCCACTCTCTGTCAACTGTATTCCATCAGTTATTTTGGCAAGGACTCCAATGAGCTTCCTTATTAAACCTAGATATTCTTGCTGAGGTTTTTGTTCTCTAACTTCTCTTGAATATTTTTCTCGAAGGATTTTTGAAAGCTCGTGAACATCTATAAATATTTTATATCTTTGTCCCTCGAGATCCACATTCGTATTTCTTTTATCACAAACTTTAGAAAAATATTTATAAATTTGACCTGCATTTTGGGTAATCTTTGCCAAAATAATTAAACAATCATCAGGCAATAACAGTCCTAAAGAATGGTGAACTAATGCAGTTCTAAGATAAATCAGATTTTTCCAAAACAAAGGGATAAGCGGGTCGCTTCCTTCTAATGTGTCTTTGGCTTGTTCTAAACACGCACCAATTGCTTTGAAGCAAAAAATGGTCGCATATTGAAGTTCGGGATTTTGCTTAAATAGCTTGGCAATTTCCTCATCGCCTTTAACGCCCCCTAGGCCACTAGTGAGTACTCTTGTGTAACTAAATATCAATCTCAAGAAGGCCAAAGCATCTTCTTCCAAAGAAATGTTTGGAGTTTTACTACCTTCACTGTCTTCTTCTTGCATAAAAAGTCTCCCTCTTCTCTTATTCACACTATTAGTTATAGCACAAAATCGGGGGAAAACCGGCTGGCGAACACAAAAAAATGGCAAGCTGGAGACGCTTATCTTAAGGGGAGAAAAGACAGATTCGGCACAATTCTGGAGTGCAACTGGAGTGCATTTTGAATAGCTCTTGAGCAATCCCAGTAAATAACTATAAATAATAAACTATTTAATTATCCAGATTTTTTATTGGTTTTTCTATTGTTTGTGATTTACGATTATTTACTGAGAAATACTGTAAGAACACGCTCCTAAGGGGCAGGTCGCAGGTTCGACTCCTGTTCGGGGCGCCAGATTTTTAAAGCTTAAATAATTTTCCTGTTAGCTTGGCTGTTCCACCACAATTATTTTTATCTCCTTCTCCTTTATACATATTATTTGAGCAACCCCATCTCGTTTGTTTTGAAGGTTTTTGTGCTACGACTATGGGAGCTGAATTTTCTTCAAACGCTTGATCCAGAATATCTACTGGGCTCGGAGTTTTAAATCCTGCTTGCGCTAAAATCTTCGTCTTTGAATCTTTTCCTATTACTCCATAGGCCTCCAACAAGTCTAAAGCCTGGGGAATATCTAATGTAAATAGTATACTTCGCTCTTCTTCATTAACTTCATATCCGAAATTTCGTTCATCACTAGGACTATCCTCTGCGGAGATCGCAAATATATCTAATCGCGTAACGATCACGTCAAATTTTTCGGAAGTGGATAAATAAAACTTCATGCCTCCTGTTTCATCAGGAACACTAGTCACTCGACTTACATACGATGAATCGCGCGGAATCTTTATTTCAATCTCTTTCATAACTATTTCCTCATGGAAGTTCTGCAGCATGAACTACAACTCTCTTGCTGATTAATTTGGAGAATCGGATACTCAATTTCTAAAGCATCAGCAAGCGGTAATTTTCCAACTTCAACAGTACGCAATGGATTAAGTTTTTGTGCACGTGTTGGAGGAGAATCATCTCTACAGCTTAAATATTTGCTGTTTGGAATTATTTTATCTTTAGGATTAAAAATTAATGATGGTCGGACTCCTTTTTTTTCTAAAGCCGCTTCAAGTGCATTGATAAACCGTTGCCATTCATCTTCATTTTTTTCTGTGTTTCTAAAAATATATATCGTAATTTCTTTACCGAGATTTATGGGTCTATTTAAACTAAATTCCGGATTTAACATTTTCTGTCTTACTACTTCAGTTATTATTTTTGCTTCCAAAATTTGATATTCCATCAAAATATTAACAATGGCGTTCCATGCTTTTTCTAGATTATTGTCCTCACGTGTTGAATCTACCCCTACATGTAATTTCCATCCGCGTGCCTCATCCCCACGCTTTAATCGGGGATTTTTTCGAAATTCTGATGAGAGGCGGATCATTTTTTTATTCAAAAAGATAAAATCTGCTTTGCCGTCCCGATAAGTCCATGACGCAATATAATGTAAATTTTGAACAACTTGACTACGCCCTAAATTACGAATATTTTCGTAAAAAAACATATTTTCTTCTGGCGGCACAACCTGTACTTCTTGTTTGGGTACAACCTTTACTTCTTCCATATGTTAAAACCTGCTCGTTTTGGTAATTAGTAATTTGCAGGGCCAACAATAGCAAAACTCAAGTAAAAACTCCATTTTTTGAGCATTTTAAGCTGAAAACCCCTATTCTGAGTGGCTCAATCAGACTTTTGAGAAATCTCCTTCTGGAGTGCATTTTGAATAGTTCTTGAGCAATCCCAGTAAATAACTATAAATAAAAAACCATTTAATTATCCAGATTTTTTATTGGTTTTTCTGTTGTTTGTGATTTACGATTATTTACTGAGAAATACTGTAAGAACAGGCTCCTAAGGGGCAGGTCGCAGGTTCGATTCCTGCTCGGGGCGCCAATCTGAGGCTCTAAACTTCGCAAAAATACAAATTTATGGTCCTAAAATTCGCTTTTTTAATTGATAATATCCTAAACTTCGCATATATTCTACACATGGGGCTCTGGAGTTCGCCATTATGGTTAAATTACTCATCGCTAAAGACATGAATCAGGCAAAACACCTGTCAAAGCTATACAGACAACATACCCTGCGCAGAATTTATAAAGGTATATACACAGATAACCTACAGACCCCCATAGAAAAAATTGTAGAAAGCCACTGGATGGATATCGTTGCGCACATTGTCACAAACGGAATATTAAGCTTTCGCACCTCAATAGATCTAAAACCGACGCCCTTTAAAAAACACTCGATTGTTTTTGTTACAAGCACGTACAAAAAAACTATCACATTACCCGGCCTAATTATTAAAGTGCTCAAAGGTAATAACAACAACGACACACAAAATGTATTACCCCACATTGCAAAAAGTAACACACCGAGAATGTTACTGGAAAATCTCTCCACGACTAAAAAACCCTATATAAATATTAAAACTATTGGCATAGAAGGCGTTGAAAAATATCTCGCCAAAGAAATGATTCAACGAAGCGAAAAAATCCTAAACGACTACCGCGACGCTGCAAAAGAAGTCGCAGATAAATTAGGCTATAAAAAAGAATATGAGAAATTAAATAAAATTATCAGTGGCCTGCTCGCAACTCATCCAGATAAAAATGCGTTACATACAAAATATGCTAAAGCCGTTGCAAAAAAAGAACCTTATGACAGCGCCCGCATTAAATTATTTGAAGACCTCGCGCTGTATATCAAAAAATGTAGGTTCATCACACGCAACTATGATTACAGCAAAATTACCTTCAAAAATATGGCTTTTTTTGAATCCTATTTTTCTAATTTTATCGAAGGCACAGAATTTACGATTGATGAAGCTGAAGATATCGCTTTTCAAGGCATCGAAATCAACAACAGACATGCAGACAGTCATGACATTTTAGCTAATTTTAATTTATGTAATGACTATTCAGACATGACGTTAACGCCCAAAAGCCCAAAAGAATTAATAGAACTTTTACAAAAAAGACATGCGTACATCATGCAAGAACGACCTGATAAACGCCCAGGAAATTTTAAAGAAAAACGAAACAAAGTCGGCAATACGTATTTTGTTTTGCCTGAAGAAGTCATAGGCACACTTTCCCATGGATTTGAATATTATGAAATATTAAAAGACGGTATCGAAAAAGCATTATTTATACATATGTTAATCAGCGAAGTTCATCCATTTGATGACGGCAATGGCCGAATATCACGCATCATGATGAATGCCGAATTAGTTAACGCAGGATTATATAAAATTATTATTCCATCTGTGCATCGCGATAATTATCTCAATGGTTTAAGACTTGCATCTCGTGATCATAATTTTCGAATTTACTGTAAAGTCTTAGATCAAGCTCAGGCATATGTTCAAAGTGTTGTTTGGCAACACTACAGCGAAGCTCGCGAAAAGATAGAAAAAGATGAGGCGAATTTAACACCTGATGAAGGCTTGCCTGTATTTAATCGCGCGCTACAAAAGCTTAAACTGTCAGACTTCGCGATATAAAACACCGCGCCCCAATTACGGTTCGGGGCGCCAATTACATTATTTAGTTTTTTAACCTAGCAGTACTTTCTAACGAAGCAGATGCTACAGAAACTCCATACACATCATCCACGTACACGCCTTTATCAAATTTCAGGGAAAATGATGTGCCGCTTTTAATTTTTACCAGAATGCCATCGTATTCATAATATTCCGTATTGACCGCAGCCATATTTTTTCTTTCTTTTCCTAACCATTCTACTGAACAATCACCCGAAGTAATTTGGATCGGAGGAACAGAACCATTTACTTTATAGACGAGGACTTTTAAAGAAACCGTATGTTCCGTATTCGGCAAATTCTCTAGTTGCTTAGAAAGATCAGCAGACAACCGATACCCTTCAGCATCACGAATTACAGTAGTACATCCTTTAAAGGATGAAAAAGAACGTAAAAGAGGAAAGAAACGAAGTCTACTTTGCATGTGATTTCCTTTTGTTAGTCTAAGGGATAATTCAAGCGCGCTACTCTACCAAACCATCCCCAAATCCGTAAACCTCGGGTACAATTCTCTCGATTGATAAAAAACGGGAGCACCAATGGCAATTGAAAAAAACTTCGAACAACGATTTGCTGAAATTTACCCCGCGGTTTACGCTAAACTCAAAAGCGAAGAAACATTCGACGAAAAACAATGGCAAGTCGGTCTTGCGACTGAAGTTTCACTGGTAGAAGAAATTCTCACGTCCCTACAAAAAGATTTTTTTGGCGCGATTCGAGCATCTGATCTTAAAAGAGTCAGCGCTCTCATTAAACAAGAAACGACTAAACCGGATTTTACACTTTCTGTCCTATTACCCTCCATAGATTACTGGCAAATAACAAACCCATTACATCCTTCTCAACCTTATTTTTCATCTGACATCCGAGATATCATTTGGAATTTAATTATTAACGCCTCACAAAAAGATAATTTCGATACATTCTTACGCTGGGCTATTGTGCTTTATCAATCCGAAGAAATTATTCAGAAATTTATTGATAAGATTCAGAATTTGAATACTATTGATTCCGAGAACTTAACTCCGCTTCATTTAGCCTGTTTTTTCAACCAAGAAGGAACTGTTGAATCTCTTTTAGCAGAAGGTGCCTATCCACTGATAAAAGACAAACACGACAATTTACCACTTCGTTTCGCGTGTGCAAATAATCATTTAGGGATAGTAATGCGTTTATTGAATAAAATGAAAGACCATTCTTGCATTCCTGATCTTCTTGAAAGTGGAATAGTTTATGCGGATAACGTTAGAGAAGCATTAGAGATCTACGCTAAAATATCAGTCAAAAAACAAACGATGGCAGCGGCTTTCTTAGAAAAAAACGGATTGCATGCAACAAAACTTAGATCACTCCCTTCGAAAGCAGGACAGAACGCAGCTCGCCCCATTACACTTCTTCCTCATATCACCACCGCATGGAATCAGCGTGTTGCGGAAGCAAAGGTTGCGGCTGAAACCGAGCAGAAAAGGCAAAAAACTGGCCAAAATGAATCACATCAGGCTAAAAACCTGTAATTTCAGCACATTTCTTGAGACTCTCTTAAGATCTAAGTGTTAAAATAGTGCTTTTACTACAATCGGCATAAGCCCAATTAAACCGGAGACTAAGAATGAGAGAGTCAGAACAATCTTCAAACCTGTCGAACGAACAACGGTTCGCTGAGATTCTTCCCTACACATATACTGTACTCAAAGCCAGAAATCTCCATGAGACACCGACGAACGAGCAAGGTTGGCAAGAATTGTTAGCCACAACGTGTAAAGCTGCTGAAGTGCGTCTAAAACGTGAGCAGAAGAAGTTGTTTAAGAATTTACGAAAAGGCAACCATGAAAGCTTACAACTTAATCTTAATAAACTTCAAAAATCAGAAAAAAGTTTGAAGCAATGTTTTGGTTCATCCTTTTATTGGATAGATGCTAACCCCTTATCGCCCGCACATACTTATATGACGGATGAGATTCGAAATTGGTTTTGGAGTGTGATTGAAAAAAGAGCTGAGAGTCATGAGGAAAAAGTAAAATGGGCCATACGCACTTATCAACCACAAGCTATTATTATGAAGTTGCTTTCAGATCCTGAACAGATTCAAGCGCTTATCACTGAAATGAAAGAAGAGACAAGCTGTGTGCTACATGAGGCCTGTGTTTATCTGAATCTTCCCGTCATTCGATTATTACTGAAGCATGGAGCAGATATTAACATTTCCGCAGGAGCTGCAGGGACACCGCTTTTTTTAGCCTGCCAGCGAAGTTATTATAACGCAACAGTGTTACTACTTAAGCATTCACCTTCTTTTGAAACACTTATCAAAGCACTCGATCGTGCACCCGTTTTTTTAAATACAATTACGCAACTCTTGTTAAATTCTCTCTCTAAAAATTATGTCAATAGCGATTCAGCCATGGAGAAGGAAAAAGAAAAAATTCCGATTTTACTTGTAAAATACCCCTCTGCGTTTAATACATTACTCTCTTCTAGTGATGTTTATCCTTGTGACAGCTTAAAAAAAGTCCTTCCCAACTTGCCACAGCCTACTGTGAGTTTACTTACTGCGGGTCATTGGTCTACAAACCTTAGATTTTTTTCTCAACACGTTTTAGATCAAAATCCTAGCCTGAAGAATTCACCCTGCAACATAAGCGAGGCACCGAGTGATCTTAAACGACAAAGGATAGGATAAATGAGGTATTTTTAATTATGTCGCTCGAAGAAAAATTTATCGCTCTTCATCCCTCTACATACGCAGAACTCAAATTAACTAGAAAGAATAAGCCTGCGTTAACGGATGAAGAGTGGAAAAAACTATTAGAAGAAGAGGTGGAGATGGCTTTTGAGATTCTCACGGAAACACAAACCACGTTATTCTCAGCTTTATATAATAGCAATGAAGAAGAACTGCATAGCTACCTGGAGGAAATACTCCAGGCACAAGAAGTTTCCCTCGACATATGCTTAGGTCCCCCGGAATTTTGGCTTTTGGCGAATCCGTTTTCTCCCGCACAATCTTTTATAACACCTGAAATTCGCAGTCAGTTTTGGCAGGTAATTGAAAAAAATGCAGGCAGTTATGCTGAAAAAGTACAATGGGCTATACGTACACACCAACCTTTCTCTCTTATTTCAGGATTACTTTCAGGGCTTGAAAGCGTTCATGAAATTCAAATAGAAAAAAGTGGAGAATCTACATTATTACATGAAGCCTGTGCGTACCTAAATCTCCCTGTCATTAAATTATTACTAGGCCTAGAGGCAAATATTAATGCTCTCGATGAAAATTTAAGTACCCCTATCGAGTTAATATGCATGCAAAATCATCATGAAGCATTATTATTACTCTTTCAGCATTCTCCTTCCTTTGAAATACTGCTTCGTGCACTTGATGGTATGCCTTCTTATTTACACCAAATAAGAATGTCTCTGTTGAAATTTATCAGTGAAAATTACATGACTAATGATTTATCAATGAATAATGAGAAAAAAAACATTCTCGTATTGCTTAGAAGATATCCATCAGCTTTTAATACCCTACTTTCTTGCGGTGTCTATAAGCTACCCGCTGTAACGTTAGACACCATGAATGAGTGGTGGAAAAATCTTAGTTTTTTTTCCTCTGAGGTTTTACGGAAAAATCCTATGCTTTTAGTTGCGCCCCCCTTAAAACGGCCAAAACTAAAATAACTACAGAGTCATTAACTTAACAATTTTCTCGCAGCATACGGATCGCACAGCATTTTTCCGCCATAACATGGCAACTTTTCTTACAGGCGCAGGTTTTGCAAAGGACTTAAGCACAATATTACTGTTAGAGTTTTGTGCTGCCATTTCGGGTAATAACGTTATGCCTAATCCTGATGCCACTAAATGTCGCAAGGTTTCTAAGCTGGTAGCTTTAAATCCTGTTTTTTCTTTTGTGCTCATGATGTGACACGCGTCCATGACTTGTTCGCGCAAACAATGACCGTCTTCTAATAACAATAATTCTTCGTGTTTAATATCATCTAGATTAATTTTATTTTTCTTGGTTAAGTTATGATTTTTGGGTAATGCTAAAACAAATTCTTCGCGAAATAATTCATGACACACTAACCCGTCTTTTTCGACAGGTAATGCCAAAATTACCGCATCTAATAATCCTGAATATAATTCTTTCAGAATATTTTCGGTTTTATTTTCATAGACGATGAGATTTAATTTAGGTAAATGTTTTTTCAATTGAGGTAATAACTCAGGTAATAAATACGGCGCCATTGTAGGAATAATCCCTAAATGAAAATCCCCCGAACACGGATCTTTTGAATTCGAGGCCATATTTTTCAATGTATTAATTTCACCCAATATGCGTTTGGCTTGTTCCGCTAATTGTTTGCCGATAGGAGTCGTCATCACGCATTTGTTATTGCGCTCGAATAATTGCACGCCTAGCTCATCTTCGAGTTTTTTCAGCTGCATGCTGAGCGTTGGCTGACTCACACAGCACTGCTCTGCTGCTTGGCCAAAATGCTCGGATTCAACGACAGCAATCAAATATTTCAAATCACGGATATTCATAGTTCAATCAATATAATCTATCAATATTATAAAAACAATTGATTTTAACTATTGAGCTATCTTTTATAGAGTTTCCCTCATATCAACAACTCAAAGGGGAAACATCATGAAAGACGCCATCAAAGAACCTATCCGAAAAATTACGGCACAACACGCACGAGAAGTGATCGAATCTACCTTTGGGGTGATCAAAATGATCAGCTCGCCGATTTCTCCCAGCGCAGATAATCGCTCCTGGAAATTAATCATCGATGGCTTAAACGAGCCACATAAAAATCGCTTTGTAAAACCGCTTAAGAAAAACATTGATCGCAGCAAAAGATTTAACCCCCAAACAAAACGCTGGGAAAAACGCACACCCCACCCTGTCCGTGGAAGAGATAAACAAACACCGTTTACGAAAAAAACGGCGCTGACGCTAATTCCGCCGCGCGCAAACATTACGCTTTTTGCACCGCGTTACGGTACACCCATTGGATTATTATTAGATTGGCGTTTGTGTCACCGCAAAGGCGATCGCTATATTTTTGCACAAAATATTGTCAGTGACGACAAACCATGGCTTTATCGATCAGATTATTCATTTTGGACATTGCCTGAGGGGATTGCGTTTAAAACGCTCCAAGATTCACTCAATGCATTAGATCCCAGCAGAATTGCTGAGCAAAACGAATTATTAGGTGGCTTACACTACGATGCAGCTTTAGCCGTGGTGGCACCTGAAAATGCTTTATTTATTCGCATTAATGCTTTAGCGAAAAAAAATCTGATGCTTCACGATACGAAATTAGATTTACCGATATTAATTTTCGACAGAACATCAGGCATTTTGGAATATACCTTTGAAATGCAAAAACAGGATATCGCAGAAATACTTAATAACGCTTATCCAAAGGAAATTAAATCACTCGCACAATCGTGTATAAATCCTTATGATTTAATCCCTCCCGTGAATTCGCTTATTCAACCTAGCGCGCCACCGCTTGAGTTAATTGATCCTCCTCATAGCGGACTTCAAAGAGATGTACGCCGCCGAATTTTATTTCATATGGATTTCTTTTCACTGATGTTGTTACGCAAACAAATCCCCAAAAATGCACTGCCAGCCTTGTTGCGATTAAAAGCAGACATTAATTCTGTCATTAAACAAGTCGGTGCTTTTGTTTTAAGCCAAATCATAGAAATTAAAGCTGAACATATAACACTGCCTTATGAAGTTCTATTAGACCTATACCAACCCGTAATTGAAAGTTTGTGGGAAGGGTCATTTACATCTCAAAAAACACTTCCATTTGCGTTAACACTACTCCCTCATCTTATATTGTTAGATTCTGATACCCTAACAGGAACACCATACGCCTATGCGCATGAAGATAAAGGTCAGCGCGAAATTGAATATCGGGATGTCGGACTTCATTACAGAAAAAGCTTACTTTTTGTAGGATTATCTCATTTCTCCCTAAACCAGTTATCTCAAATGGCTTCATTGTATCCGGCTTGGATAAACCCAGCGTTTGAATCATTACAGGCGATGTATAGCCTTAGTTTAAAAAATCCTAATGCGGGCTCTGAGAGATACTTTAGTAAATATAAACTTTTGATAAAACCTAATATCATTTCTGAAATGTGGAGAAAATTTATTTTCATTGCTCCACGAAAATTACTGATGGAAACGGCTTTGGATCCGATTCTCAAAAAACCTACTTTATTTGCAATGATCGATAGCATTAATTTAACGACAACCCTGGAAGGCATCCAATCCAATTATGATCGCTATGCAAACTCTCCGTGGATAAATATTCGTAAAAATCCAAAATGGGACAATTTTTGTACGTTATTTCATCCTAAACGTACACTTGGGCGTCCTGCGTATCCCGACTCTCAACAAAAAGTTATATTCGCGCTTCAACGACGAGCATTTGAAATTCTGACAGAATCAAGTTATTCAAATGCAGATGTTCAGGCTTTACATGCCTCACCGTTATTTGATCGTGAGCATATTCGTCGCGGAGTTTCTGAAGAATATTACGCTAATCTCGAGCGTTTAATGCCTAAACTCTTGGGAAAACACTACTAATTCTGCTATCTTTACCTCTACTGCAGAGAGGAACACGTTATGTCAGATAGTAATGAAACCAATGAAGTCTGGAATATTTTAATTACACGCCAATGCGAGATTATTAAAAACCGGGCGTGTGATGAGTTTATCGATGGCTTGCGATTATTAGCCCTTCCGCATGATCGCATGCCCAGCATCAAAGAAGTCTCGGATAAACTAGAAAGTATTACGGGTTTTACGTTAGAACCGGTTCCCGAGATTATTTCTTATGATGCGTTTTTTAATTTATTAGCGGAGCGCCGGTTTCCGTGTACAACGTTTTTACGTACCAAACAGCAATTGGATTATTTAAAAGAACCCGATGTATTTCATGAAGTATTCGGGCACAGTCCATTATTAACGCATCCTGCCTATGCGGATTTTACGCATAATTATGGCAAATTAGGTTTGGATGCGACCGAAGAAGAGCGTGTATTATTAGCGCGTTTATATTGGTTTACCATTGAGTTTGGTTTGATTAATACATCCAAAGGCATTCGGGCCTATGGTGGCGGAATTTTATCGTCGCCCAAAGAAACGGTGTACAGTGTTGAAAGTCCCGAGCCAGAACGTCGGAAATTTGATGTCATGGATGCGCTACGCACATCGTATGAAATTGATCATATTCAGCCCATTTATTTTGTATTGGATAATTTTGATCAGTTGTATGATTTATTAAATATGGATTTAATGGCGATGATTCGGCAGGTGCATTTGCATGAAAATGCACCAAAGTTTCCGTGCTGAAAAACATATCTTAATGGAAACATAGGGGCGACATATTATGTCGTCCCGTAAAAAAGAGGAGCAAAAATGTCTGATTTATCTGGAAAACACTGCAAACCCTGCGAAGGGGGCGTACCGAAATTAACCGCCGACGAAATTCGTCCGTTAATCGCAAAAACACCGAAATGGAAATTAAATGAAAATAACACGGCTATTACGCGCAGCTTTAGTTTTAACGATTTTCATGAAACCATGAAGTTCGTGAATAACGTCGCAGATATTTCCAATCACGAAGGTCATCATCCTGATATGAAAGTCGGCTATGATTATTGCGTGATGGAATATTCCACGCATGCCATTGGTGGATTGTCAGAGAATGATTTTATTTGTGCGGCGAAAATAGATCAGATCTAATTAGCCCCTCTCCCGTTATCGGGAGAGGAGTTGGGGTGAGGGTTACACTACCCCCATCAAACACGCCTTAATCTGATCTTCATTAATAGGTTTGGTAATCACGTGATTCATTCCCGCGGCTAAACATGCTTCTACCGTCGCTGAATCTTTATCCACCGTAATCCCTAAAATCCACACAGGCGATTCTGATTTAAAGATCGTTTCGCGTTTACGAATCGCTTTCGTCGCATCAATCCCGCTCATTTCAGGCATATTCTGATCCATGGTAATTACACTGATATTTTCACGGAAAAAACCAAAGGCTTCACGACCATTGTTTGCAAAGACTACATCGTAATCTAACGCTTCGAAAATACTTTTGAGAACTTTTCGTGCAACAGGATCATCGTCCACAACCATTGCAATTTTTTTTGTGGGTTCATTAGGAACCATATACATCTCCTTTTATTAAAACCCCCTCTCCCGTTATCGGGAGAGGGGTCAGGGGTGAGGGTTAAACAGGCCCTGCGGCAATAATATCTGCTGATACTTTATTTTCAAACTTCTTGAAATTCTCACGGAATTTCTCTGCCAACTCTCTCGCTTGAGCATCATACGCTAATGGATCAGCCCATGTCTTGCGCGGATTTAATAATTTGCTGTCTACGCCGTGCAACACTGTGGGTACCGCGAAATTAAATATCGGCAACGTTTCAAATTCTGTATCCACCAATTCGTTTTCTAAAATCGCGCGAATCACTGCACGCGTCGTCGGAATCGAAAAACGAGCCCCGCCTTTTCCGTGCGCACCCCCCGTCCATCCGGTATTCACTAAAAACACCGGGCAATTCGCATGCTTTACTCGCTTAATTAATAAATCGGCATACACTCCCGCCGGTCGCGCAAAAAACGGCGCGCCAAAACACGTACTAAACGTCAATTTAATTCCCGTGCCTTGACCAAATTCGGTACTGCCCACTAATGCCGTATAACCACTTAAAAAGTGATACGCCGCTTGTTCATGTGTTAATTTTGATACGGGCGGAATCACACCAAATAAATCACAGGTTAAAAAGATTACCGCTTTAGGTTGCCCACCACGATTTGCATCAACACGCTTAGGAATAAATTCACGGGGATATGCTGCACGTGTATTTTCAGTTAAAGAACCATCATCATAATCCGGGACGCCGCTCGCATTTAACACAACGTTTTCCATCACGGAACCCAATTTAATCGAATCCCAAATTTCCGGTTCATTTTTTTGCGATAATTTTATACATTTGGCATAACAACCGCCTTCGAAATTAAATACACCTTGCTCACCCCATCCATGTTCATCATCGCCAATTAAATACCGCTCGGGATCAGCAGATAATGTTGTTTTTCCCGTGCCGGATAAACCAAAAAATAAGGCGACATCTTTTTTCTCGCCCTGATTGGCGGAACAATGCATCGGCAAAATATCATGATCAGGTAATAAATAATTTAAAACCGAAAACATGGATTTTTTCATTTCGCCGGCATAACGCGTTCCCGAAATTAATATTTTCTGTTCAGCGAAATTTAAAATCACCGTCGCATCGCTGTGAACACCATCGCGTTCAGGATCCGTTAAAAATAAAGGCGTGCATAATATTTCCCATTCGGATTTATGTTTGGGATTATATTTTTCCGGCCGAATAAATAATTGTTTCACAAATAAATTATGCCACGCGAATTCATTACGCACTTTGACCGGCAAATAAAATTCATCATCGGCAGCGACATGAAGATGGGAGACATAAGAATTTTTGGACGCTAAATAATCATCGCAGCGTTTCCATAACGCCTGAAACTTTTCGGCAGAGATGGGCTGATTGACGACACCCCAATCGATATTTTTTTCTGAATTGGGCTCTTGAACAATAAATCTGTCTTTAGGAGAACGGCCCGTGCGTTTGCCGGTCACAACTTGGAGAGCTTTATTAGCCGCAAGCACACCTTCTTTATTATCGACAGCATGTTTGATCAAATCTTCTACAGATAAATCAGTAAAGACTGTCATAGTGGAAAGCCCCTGTAATAATAGGTAATTCTAAGAAGGGTACTAAAGAGATGGAGGGTATGACAAGCAAAAAAGCTCACTTTCGATAGACTGGAGAACCACTCTTAGACCCGCCCTGTGCTCGAGATTCTTTCTCCCGCTTTGCAAATATCTTTTCACGAAACAAAGTCGATTGATTCTTCTCTAAGGCAAGAACTAATAGCGAAGACTGCTCTACATTTATACTCTTCAATTTTTCGAGTTCACTTTGTGAAGCCTGCGTGGGTAAACCAGCTTCTTCACCAAACATTTTTATAATTGCGATATGTATCCGCGCAGATGCAGAATCCGTACTAACCGAGCCCTCTTTTGCATAAGCACTCAATTTTCTCCACTCAAGACCACCCAAACCTACGTAGGTTAGTTGAGCCTTATTTAAAAACTCAAAATTATTCAGATAAAACGCTAAAAACTTTTTTATACTTTTTTTACTGGCCAACCAAGTCTTAAACATTTCATTCACGGCAGCTATTAATGCTGAGAATATATTTCCCATTGCAAGCCGATCTGCATCAGTGAACTCATTAAGCGGAATCGAAAAACAGCACTCAAGCGCACTCAGATAAGATTTCAACACTAGCTTATAGACTTCACCATAACCCTCACCTATTCTTTGATGACACTCTCTCATGGCTCTGAAGTCATCACTCTTTTTCAGATAAATCGAGCGAAGGGTACTCAATGCGGAATGATAGTGCTTCCACGTCTTCATCATGCTTTGGATTTCTGCACGCTTTCTTTCTTCTTCATTTGCATAGGTTTTTGCGGGATCACCATATATACTCGTTTCAGACGCAACAGAAGAGGCGGCAAAAAATTTTTGATCGGATTTCAATTTAGGACGCTTTTGTTCCTTTGTTCCTTCCATACATTATCCTATTGGCGGAAACCCACCCGACGACATCATGTTTTTGAGGTTTTTCATCATCTTAAACATGCCTGCCTTGTTACCCATTTTCTTCATCATTTTTTGCATCATAAAAAATTGCTTTAAGACTTTATTCACGTCTTGGATTTGTGTGCCCGAACCCTTCGCAATACGAATTTTCCGCCCACCCCGAATTAAATCGGGATATTTACGCTCACGTGCGGTCATGGAATTAATAATCGCGGTAATTTGCGTAAATTGCTTATCATTTACTTTGTCTTTTAATTCGCCCGGCAAACCACTCACACCCGGTAATTTATCTAATAAACTGGCTACGCCACCCATTTTTTTCATTTGCAATAATTGATCACGGTAGTCTTCAAGATCAAAACTTCCTTTTTGCATTTTCTTTGCTAAACGCTCGGCTTCTTGTTTATCAATTTTTTCATGCGCTTCTTCAACGAGCGATAAAATATCGCCCATGCCTAAAATACGCGACGCAATTCTGTCCGGATAAAAGGGCGACAACGCATCAATTTTTTCGCCAATCCCTAAAAATTTAATCGGCTTGCCGGTTAAATAGCGAACAGATAATGCCGCACCGCCGCGCGCATCACCGTCTGTTTTCGTTAATATCACACCGGTTAACGGCAATGCTTCATCAAATGCTTTGGCCGTTTTTGCCGCATCTTGCCCGGTCATGCTGTCGACAACAAATAAAGTCTCCGTAGGATTTACCGCAGCGTGGATATTTTTTATTTCATCCATCATTTCTGCATCAATATGCATTCGACCTGCCGTATCGATTAACAACACATCCACTACCGCTTGTTTCGCAGCTTTTATTGCACCTTTTGCAATATCAACGGGTTTTTGACTGGCATGGCTGTCGAAAAACTTAACATCAATTTGTTTCGCTAAGGTTTCTAATTGATGAATTGCGGCAGGTCGGTAAACGTCGCAACTGGTCACCATGACTGATTTTTTTTGATTGTCTTTTAAATATTTCGCTAATTTTCCAACGGTGGTAGTTTTACCCGACCCTTGTAATCCTGCCATTAAAATTACCACGGGCGGTTGCGCATTGAGTTCTAGCGTCTCATTGGTTTCACCCATGATTTTAATTAATTCATCGTTGACGACTTTAATAAAGACTTGCGATGGATTAAGACTGACTAAAACATCTTGTCCCATCGCCGACGTTTGAACATCCTCAAGAAATTTTTTGATGACGGGCATCGCAACATCAGCCTCGAGCAATGAAATACGCACTTCACGCAAGGCATCTTTAATATTGCTCTCAGAGAGTTTTCCCTGGCCACTGATGTTTTTAATAACTTTGGTAATTCGATCTGTTAATTGAGAAAACATTGCCATTACAAAATATTCTCCAGGCCATAGACTAATTCGTTCAATTCCAATACTTTTTTGCAGGCTAATTTAATACCTGGCATAAAACATTCGCGATGCAATGTATCGTGACGCAAACTTAACGTTTCACCGCGTCCGCCGAACATGACTAATTCGTGGGCAACTAATCCGGGTAATCGAACCGAATGAATCGCAATTTCTTTGTGATTTGCACCACGCGCATGGGCAGCAATTTCGCGGTATTTTTTCAACGGAAGTACTTCTTTGCGCCCTTGTGAAATTAATTCCGCTGTACGCATTGCCGTGCCTGACGGCGATTCTTCTTTGGTGGTGTGATGCATTTCAATAATTTCGCTGTGCGGAAAATGCTTTGCCGCTTCTTTACAAAATTGCATTAACAATACCGCACCAATCGAAAAATTAGGTGCAATAATTCCACCTAATTTTTGTTTGGTACACCGTTTTTTTAATTCATCAACTTGATCGGGCAAAAATCCAGTTGTACCAATAACCGGATGCGCACCGGATTGAATAATAATACTCGCGTTCTGAAATCCGACAGACGACGCGGTAAAATCAATGACCACTTTTGCTTTTAATCCGGCGATGGCTTTGGCTAAATCGTCATCTCTATCAGTTGTACCGACGACACGAAATTCCGGATCTTTGCGAAATGTCTTCACGATTTCTTTGCCCATTTTTCCTTTGGCGCCGTTAATCAGGACGGGAATTGACATGCGAAGCTCCTGCAATTGGTTTAGAATACGCATATTATGCGGAATTACTCTCTTTTTGACCAATGTTGTTTTGCAGCAGACAAGCTGCTAAAAACCCTTTCGGGACATGTCGACGCGACTGAAAAATCCCGTCCCAGTCCTGGCCTCTCCTTGCCTGAATCCGGTTTAACATCCGTTCAAAAAAAGCATGTGGCAGGTTTGATGCGAGTGAATTATGCTGGCGAAGTGTGTGCCCAGGCTTTATATCAGGGCCAAGCACTCACGGCGCGGAATCCTGAATTAAAGATTAAATTAGCTCAAGCGGGCCTGGAAGAAGAAGATCATTTACGTTGGTGCCAATCGCGCATACATGAATTAGACAGTCACGTCAGTTTTTTAAATCCGCTCTGGTACGCGGGATCATTTACATTAGGGGTGATTGCCGGAGTATGGGGTGACAAATGGAATTTAGGATTTTTGGAAGAAACCGAGAAACAAGTCACAGCTCATCTCGACGATCATCTTTCAAAAATACCGTGTAATGATTTTCGAACGAAAGCCATTTTGATGCAAATGCGGGATGAAGAAGCGGAACACGCCAATGTTGCTCACAACATTGGCGCGACTGAATTACCTCAGCCCATTAAATTGGCGATGAGTTTTGTGTCAAAGTTGATGACCTCGACGGCGTATTGGGTGTAGTCGAAAACTATTTCCCCACGGATCCCGCTCTTGCTCGTGTTGATTCAACCTCTGATTTGTTTTCAGCTTGCGCTGCATTCAAATCAGAAAGCGAATTACGTCTTTTCTGTTGTTGATCTCTTGCAACCATTGCATCCACAACCACTGCACGGTCTTCGACTTTAGGAAAAATATGGTTATACAACGTTTTTACCATTCCCCTCGCGCTTTCTGCCCAACGTTTTCGGTCTGTTTGCAAAACAGAGGATTTCCTCGCTTTTTCTTCTTCCTCTGAAATAATTTTAAGCAAAATTTCTTTAAAATTAGACGTATCTTTCAGAAAATTTTCATCACTCGAATCGGGTAATACACGCAACAAAACATAGGCTAATCCATAATTTTTATCTTCACACGCTTCCTGTATCAACGTAAGAATAGGCTGATCATTTTCCCGCAGCGCCCAGAACAAATCGAAATCTCGTTGACTCTTTACATTTTCGCGAACAAATCCCAACACCTGTTGAGTTAGGCGATGGTTACATAACTTTCGTACTTCACGAACAGATAATGCCTCAATTGCCAAAGGTCCCGCTTCCATTATTGCGTTATTAATATCCATCTCATATTGTTCAGCATCTAACAGTCGACGAAGACGCGTTACAGAATCAAGATTGGGAACATTCGCTAATGCACCGTAGGCTTGCTGTAACTGACCGCAAATATTTCGCCCTCGCTTCAGTCGTTCATCCGTATCCACAGACATGTATACGAACTGACGCGCTTTTGAGAAAGGTCCTAGAACACGGACATTCGCACCTTTCGCCAATAATTCTTGAACCTCATCAACATCGAGTAAATTTACTGCTCGCTGAAGTTTTTCATTTAAAACAACGGTGGCATCTACAGGAACTGCACGATCAACAAAAACTTCACGCTCTTCTTCTTTACCTTTTCCTCTTTTTTCTGAGGCAGCAGGTTTAACAACTTGAGGTTGTTCGCGTAATTTTCCTACCAAACGTCCCAAAAGATGACGACCTTCCGTGGTATTAATTTTTTCAGCCGCCTCGACATCTTCTTCTGCTACGGTTACACCGTTGTGTAATAAAACATTAATCGCATCACTAAATTTATTATATGTATCACCTTGCCCCTGCAATACACCATTCTCTTCGATTAACCATAAAAGCAAGCGTTTTCCGTTATCCATGACAGCATTCTTATCAGCACCATAATCGGTCATTAATAAAGTTGTCACAGGAGAATCAGGATAAGTTAACAAATATTTTTGAAACAATGCTTGAACGTTAAAACGAACAAAAGTACCTGTGAGCAAGCGCAGAAAATCCTTTACCGTCTGCGGATACTCAGGATCAAAAGCAACCGTATAATCAACCGTGAGGGCATTTATCTTAGGATAATTATCAAAAACACTGTGATGCTCTCGCAAACGACGTTGAATAAAATAAAACAGGGGAAAGTATTGAGCTCTACATTCAGGACGATGTTTCGTATCGGGTGTCCTCAAAAATTTTCGTATATTCGATGCCCAAAAATAATTATTCAGAATACTTAAACATTTTTTTAATAATTCTGGATCTAAATTTAACCCTTCTTTAGGATCAGAGAATTCCATTAACTTAATCAGGCATAACTCCAACATGTCTTCGTATTTACCTTTAAATGTTGAGATTTCTACTTCATAGACAAGACAACGAATAAGGGATTCAAGCTGCTTTGCAGACTTAATGTTAACAAGCGCGGCTTGAAATGATTTTAGGCTCATAGCGCTTAAGGATTGACCAAAATTTTGGCGAATAACCGTTTGTGCAAAAAAGAGCGTTAAGTTAGGAAATAAATGTTTGCTATCTTTATGAGTAATTACCAGGTCAATTGCTTCAGCTATTTTATCTGCTGCTGCCACTATTTCTTCTCGTCGTTCTTGTTGATCCGCTGGAACAGAATACAAATTCTTAAAAAATGCTCTTATCACAGGTCGCGGAAATTGTTCGAGACTCAAACAAGCTTGTTTATATTTTTCAAGTTCATCACCCTGTAGCGCATTTAATTGAAAATTGGGATTAACATCCTGAGAGGGTGGAGTAAGAATACTTACAATACGTTGCATTATTAAATTTACTTCGTACCTTTTTGAAAGATAGAAAAAGAATTTGCGCGTGCGTCCATAATTGGCACTTTTCTTAGCAAGTTGGTCTGCATGAAAAAACACAAATTCGTCGGTGAAGTGATGCATATAATTGCCTTCACCTTCTTTATGTAATTTAAATCCCAGCGCCGCAACAACTTTTTTAGTTTTTTCTCCTAACTGAGAAAATTTGCTACAAAAAGCATTAAATGAATTTCGGTTACGGAATTTTTTAGCAGGCACAGTAAAACTGCTTCGTACAATTGCCTCGATATAAGACTCAGAAAGAGATTCGATATCGCCTAAACACTCAGATGTAAGTTGGTCAGTAATCGTCATCAGATAAAAATGGGATTTTACAAATTCATCAATAATTCTATTTTTTTTCTGGCGTGGGCTTTCATCATCGCTGCCCATAAGGGGAACATACAAGCTCTTATCTTCATCTTCAGACGACACGTCTCTCTCCTCATTAAAAAAACTTTAACTAAAATTTATTTCTTTATATACATTCCTGTAAAAGGATGCGCCTTCGTCTTTAATAGCATCTTCTGTAGCCTGGATGAGCGTAGCGAAATCCAGGAAGGCTAAACGTTATACATATAGGAATAATTACTGCTTGGGAGCTTTAGCCTCTTTTAAGCAATCCTCATTATCTTTTCTTCTTCGACATACGCTTTATCTCTTTTCATTTCCCTCTCCGCAACATCAGCGCAATGTAGAATTGCTCCCATTTTCGCAACTAGGAGAAGAAGATCTCGTGGCAATCGGCTCATTGGTGATTCGTAACGTTTCGCACCAAGTATAAGAACAAGATAGACGGATTTAAAGTTAAGTTCATACCCATCAAGAAAATTATCTAGCGGTGTCGGCTCGGCATGACTCTTACGTAATTGATTTACCATATGTCGCGAAATTATTGCTCCGCGAGATACCGGATCTTGCAATGCTCGACGCATACTCAGAGGTTCGAATAGGCGGGGTTCTCGTTTTACTTTAGCTTCTCTCACAATATTTCTCCCTTCTTAATTCTCACTTTCTCAGCGGTCGCGTTACCTGCAGTGTTTCTTTATCCGCGTCCACTACTTCCAAACAGCTTTTAAATAGCTCACTAAACTGCTCGTCTTTACACGTTTCGAAATATTTACGATACGCTTCAACTAACTCAATATTTTCTGCGTTAAGCTCATCATCCAATGCCTCAGCCATTAATGAAATGATAAAAATTTCACCTTTTCCTAAATTAGGTGCGCTCCAAAACAACTCTCGTAATTTTTCTAATAATTCCTGACGAACCTGATCAGAATTTGCTTTTTTATGCTGACTTTTTGGAAGCATTTTCTCTGCAAACAAATGCCCTTCGTCTATCGTTAAAAAATTCGGGCTTGCATGTGCTACCACGCGACATACCACATCTCGCGGTGCTGACTTAAAAAAAACAAATGCCTCACCCGAACCATTGTGGCTTTTACGTGAACAGGAGACCGCAAATGCCGCATCTTTAAAGGCGTCTAATTCAGCAATTTCTTGGAAAATTTTTTTACAGACGGGCATTTGTAACCAACGCCTTAATAACGGCTTATCCGCTCGTGGATCTAAATTATACAAATCCCTAAAATACATTCCTGAACCGTTTATTAATCTTCTTGGTCCAGCAGAATTATTAAGTAACGCTTGAACCAACACAATAGGCCAGGTCAATAATACATCTTTTATTCCAACCTCCGCTAAATTCTGCAGTTCTTGCTTAGATGCCTTAAATAAACAGATTCGCCTAGCTGTATCTAGCCGAGAAAATGCCTCAGCCGGCACATAGCACAATAATCCCGATTCTCTCAGCACTCGATATTGCGCAAATGTCATACCCATTCGATGCTCAAGGAATAATCTCAAACGCTCACGCTCTTTTTCTTTTGCGGGATCTGAACAAAGAACCTGCAACGGCAAACGACCGTCTTTATTCTCTGCAAATACATCAGCACCCTGCTTCACTAAAGCAACGACCAAATCATAATCAGTTAATGCACACGCGTCATGTATCGACAAAATTCTACGCGGAGGATTCAGCTGTGCTTTATATACGTCTAGTACGTGCTCCGCCTTTCCTTGCGTATCCACTCTTCTCTCAACACATTCTTGCGAGAGCCTAATTAGAAACGCTAAATAATTATCGTGTAATTCAACCTCAAAAAATGCACCGAGCATTTTGGGATAACGCGTTAACAAATCCCAATTGCCAACATTCAATAATGGCAAAATAACCGTTAAAAAATTGTAATCGGGGTAAGACAATTCTAATAGCGATACAAAATCTATATCAGGAAGTGCGCGCTCGATGGTAGAAAAAATATTGCCTAACTGACATCTTAACCATTCTGTCCTAAAATAACCTTGCTCTAAGTGACTCCAACGAACAACTGTACTTATGTGAAAATCCCAAACATATAAATCAACGTCGGAAATGGCATAGCTGCGACCAAGCTCATCTTTTTCTGATAAAGATAATTCTTTCTGCGCAAACGCTAAGTAGCCTTCATTGTTCAATGCACCTCTATAACATCGCCCTGAACGATAGAACGCTCTTTGAACCGCTTCTGATTTCTTGCAATCCACTGCATAATGCAAAACGGTATTGCCGTTTACATCTCGCAAACTCCAATCTAATTCAAAACAATATCGCGAGGATAAAAAATCCAGTAGAGAACAATAGCCCTCAACATAACCCCACGGATTATATTTTGAAATTTTCTCCGCATCTAAAAAATCTCTTTCTTCCGCACAAAATAATTCGTCGGGAATATCCATACGCATTAATTCATGCAGTAATCCCAATCCATTTGTACCCAGCGCATTAATATCCATGCCGTATTTAACTCGAGCGAGAATCGCTTTAATAATTTTTATGCGTGTTTCTTCGAAAGAACCAGGTGATTTCACCGTTTCGGTAATTTCTTTTTTCAATTCTTCCAAACAAGCGTAATCCGCAACTGATGCGAGCCGTTGAATAGTGGGATAACGATGCAAAGCCGTTTGAGATTTGCGCAACGCAAATAACCATCCAGCTACAAAAAGTTCAACAATAGCGCGAGGGGGAAAGTAACGCTCCACTAACACTAAGATTTGTGGTGTACAAAGTACATCGACATTACTCACACCAGAACGAATAACACCAATAAATTGCGTTTTGACAGTAGTCGCTAAATATCCCGCCGGCGGATTTCCATTAGCACCTTCTAATTCAGCTGCTACCTCATCGAGTAGTTCTGACCATTCGACGGGATCAAGATAATGTTGTTCGTCCACGCGGGATATCTCACATATGATTAAAGTCGGGCTAGTTTACAGGAAAAAGCGTAGGGATTTCTTAAAACCTGCGGAGATTAATGTAAACGAACTGTTATCAAAGTAGGAGAACGGTATACAGAAATATTCAGCCAGCCCCCAAACGTCGCCACAACAGCTTCGGGTTGCAAATATGGCTATTTTGGAGTAGAAGGAAATACAGCCATGATACGGTATTGCTATATTATTAAAACCGCAACGAGCGATTCAACTCGTCGGTAATTTAAAACGCAGTTTTGACAAAGATAATATCAGCGCGATGCATCCGATCGAATTTTTTAAGACGGGGCCATGGGATGAAAAAGATTAGGTAGTTTATTTCTTTGCGTACATTCCTGCAAAAGGATGTACCTTCGCCTTTGTCTCAGCAAGCACAACTTTAGATTTATCTTTCCCCTCACGAACTGCCAATAACGCCTGGCTTTCAGCAGCGGCTAAATATTCTGCAGCTGTTTTCCCTCTGCTATCACGCAAAGTAACATCCGCACCATTTTTTGTTAATAATTCGACGACCTTTCTATTTCCTGCTTTGGCTGCATGATGAATCGCCGCCAATTTCGATTCGCCCAGCTGTTCATTTACATGAATTTCAAATTCTTTTTTATAGGCAAGCAACACATTAACAAGCTTCCAAGCTCTATTATAATTTTTATCCGTACAGGCCATTCTCAAGGCGCGTGAATACTCATGATTATCAATATACGACCAAAAATTATCGCCGTTTTTGTAAGGAAAAATATCCCGTAATGTTTTTAATAAATAGCATCGTCCAAATCGTTTTCTGTCATAATCATTATGCGGTATGACTTCACCTCTCTTGAAAAACAATTCAGGAACGATTCTGCGCTCCGCCCAATAATCAAATCCATAGGAAAGCCCAACTTTGTTATGTTTATTGATGTCTTCTATTGCAACGAGGGCGTGAACACACACACCATTTTTCACTGTCCCCACAACACAAACATTGGTTGCTGCCATGCCTGCCCTACTCGCAGCTACATTAAAATGTAGCTCGCGAAATTCTGGATTGGCCGCGTGAGTTTGTTCCACCGCATGTTTTTCTTCGGCATCAATCTCAGCTTGCGAACACAAACCTAGCGCCACCACTTTTGCATATCCGCTTTGAATACCCTCTTTAACTAATTTCAGGTAAGGCTCGCAATCAATCAGTAAATGCTGCATAAATCCAGACATGCCGCGTTTTGCTTTCGCCGACACATACAATTCAGAAGCAATAAGCGTTTGAACATAATCGTCCTCGGGATCGGTAAAAGGTTTTACGATTCCCGAAAAAAGACAAAGCACTGTTCCTCGGCGAATATTTTCACGTGCAAATACGCCATGCCCCACCGACTCATTAATAAATCCTATTGCTAACTGGTCATTTCCTTTCTGAAAAAATTCTTGTAGCTCTTTTTCTAAAATCTTAGGTTCAAAAAAAACTTGTGCTTCAACCCCAGAAAATTCCGCCGATTTTTTTTGAGAGATCTTTAATGACGAAGAATTCCCCCACATTGACTCAGAATAGTCACAACCAAATTTTTGTTTGAATTCCTCAGGGGTTAGATAGGTTAGCGTTCCACCTAAAGCAGGGGGTTTATCAAAATAAGGAATGCGATCAACGTGAGGGATGCGAACTAATTCTTGTAAGGGTGCGTGTGCCACAGTTTCTCCTCATTAATAAACGTTATGGCCGGAATTATATGTCAAAGCCTCTGCTTTCGCGAAACAGGAATGCGGAGAATAGCCATTTTAATCTCCGCA
>CAZLGL010000004.1:0-152175 GCA_964559315.1 uncultured Coxiellaceae bacterium | reverse complement strand
TAATCTCCGCAAATAGTGCGGAGATTATGCATGTATATCTACGAACGGGCCGGCTGGCCAGACTTTACCTGGGATACCGAGAAGGTTTCGGCGGTACTGCACACCCTTACATTTGAGCAAGGACGACTGCTCGGAAAAATGGGAACACTCGGTTTTCATTTACAAGAAGAAGCGATTCTTACGGCTATTACCAATGAAGCCTTAAAAACCAGTGAAATCGAAGGCGAATTGTTAAACCGCGAAGAAGTACGCTCTTCCGTTGCGCGACATTTAGGAATGGATATCGGTGGATTACTACCGAAAGATCGTCATGTTGATGGCATCGTAGAATTATTATTAGATGCCACCCGCAATTATGCGAAACCTTTAACCGAAAAACGTTTGCGCCATTGGCACGCGTCGTTATTTCCGACAGGCATGAGCGGCATGATGTTGGTGCATTCCGGTCATTGGCGAAATGATCACGAAGGCCCCATGCAAGTTATTTCGGGAAATTATGGTCGAGAAAAAATTCATTTTCAAGCACCGGCGGCGAAAAAATTACCGAAAGAAATTCAGCTATTTTTAAAATGGTTTAATGATGAAAAAAATAATATGGATTTACGCATTAAAGCCGCGATTGCGCATTTATGGTTTGTAACGTTGCATCCATTTGATGATGGAAATGGACGGATTTCGCGCGCGATTGCAGACATGGTGTTAGCGCAAGCGGAAAATCAACCGAATCGTTATTACAGTATGTCGACGCAAATTCGCCAAGACCGCAAAACGTATTATGAAATATTAGAGCATACACAAAAAGGCGGATTGGATATTACAAAATGGATTATATGGTTTTTGCAGACATTACACAGCGCAATTATACAGTCTGAGTCTCTATTAAAAACCGTTTTGGGTAAAGCCAAATTTTGGGAAGAACATTCTCGGAAAGATTTAAATCACCGCCAAATTGCTATGTTAAATAAATTATTTGATGGCTTTGACGGAAATCTAACGTCGAGCAAATGGGCAAAAATGATGAAATGCTCGCAAGACACGGCATCGCGCGATATTAATTATTTAATTAATTTAAAAATATTAATTAAAAGCGATAAAAGTGGGCGGAGCACGAATTTTTTGTTGAAAGGGTTTGAAAGCTCATCTTAATTAACTATTTTTTATTTCACGAAAAATTTATTATTTATGAAGACCAGAAGCTGGACCCTTAGGACTTGTTTCAGGACTTCTCTCCCGTTGTTTAGCTAGTGGTAATTCTTTGATCAGCCCACGACTTGATTCCTTAGAGGGAAAGAGTTCTTTGGGTGCATCGAGCAACGTCGTCACCGGAACTTTCTTCCCGCTGGGTTCTCTAAGCGTTATCTCTCGAATATCCACAAAATTGTGATGAAATAATCCACCTTTAGTGGGCGCCATTTGTTTATTGAGTTCTAATACAAATTTTTCAACGTCGACCTGTGTTGGCAAATGACTAGACAAACCACTTTCCATACACTTCGTAAAATTTTGTATGAGTGCTTCTCGCAAACCTTTGTGTTGAATTTTTCCCAACTCATCTACAATACTACGTTGTGCTTGAACGCGGACAGACTCTGCATTTTTTTTATCTTTTAATTCTTTACTGAATTGTTCTAGAGCACTTGAATCAACATTTGCAATCGTTGCGGCCCTTTTTAATGCACGAACTTTATCTTCAAGTTCTTTTACGTCTGGTTCTAACTTACGCCCTGCGTCCATATCCCCACGACTATATGCAGAATCCATTTTTCGTATTAAAGCATCTAATCTTGCTTGATGCATGGGAAGCAACACTTTTTGTCTTTCAATTTTTTTCACCACTGCTGCATCGGCAGCGACACGCAAAGGTTTAGCCCATTCATCACCAACACCAGTCCCGATAGGCAATGCTTTATGTAATGCAACACCATCTAAATGCCGGGAATTCAATAAATCCGCTTTTTCAATCGCCGACAGTAGCGCTTTATCTTTAGCACCTGCTTCATATAAATTTATTAACAAATCCGGTCGTTTCCCCAAGTTAGCGTCAAAGTGTTTAAGCAACACTTCTGCACGCTGGGGGTTTTTAATCGCGTAATCTACGACATCATCAAGTGGAATTTTTTTGAGAACATTTAATCCCAGCACACTAAACACCGTTCTCCTGCCAGGGCTTTCTGAGTTTGCAAATAATAAATTCAAACGAGATTCACTGGGATCCACCGTAACCGTTTCTGTTTCTACAGAAGAGGCTCGACTCGTCCTCGTTGAATTTGCAGAACTTTCTGCTCTTCGTCTTCCCATCGTCGGCGTATTTTCTGCAGAACGTAATCCTTTCACAACACCGCGCACAAATTTTCTCGGTGATTCTTTTTGTGCTTGCTGCATTTTTTCTTCAAATACTCTTTTGACTAAATCCCAATCGCTACCTTCTTTATCCTTGAAAAAATCCATGGCTTTTAATTGTTGAAGCATAGGTTTACTGCCAACCTGAAGTGCATTCATCATTAAAGTAGGACCTTCATTTTCATTATTTAAAATATCGTATAACGAACCTGACATTGCGTCATAAACTAGATGTAATCTTTCATCGGCTTCTTTAGGATTAGGCCCAGAATTCTTCTTAAACACATCCGCTAATTGCTGCGTTAAAAAAAGCCCCCACTCTTCCAATTGAATATCTCTTGCTGCTTTTTCAACTGAATTAGTTTCTGCGAAGGTAGAAATATCAAAATGCTGCGCATAATTTTCACCCTTTGCCGCAATAGCCTCATTAATAATTTCGTGATAAGCCTGCTCTTCATAAAGCTCAGTGTGTTCTGAAAGTATTTCAACTATGGCATCCACATTTTCTGCCGAATCAATTTTTGTCGTCACATCAAAAAGCTCAATCTGTTTGAACGCATTAGCAACCATGACATCATCAGATTCGGAACTCTTTTGAAAACGGACACGTACTTCAGGATGTCTTTTCAACAGTAAGGTATTATTTTCAATCAATATAACCGCTTGATCTTCACTCTCTATAATTGAAAGTTCAGCTATTAGGCGCTCAACTTTTTCTTGTTCATTTTGTTTTGCTTGAGCAATGGTGTCGGCTAAATTTTGAGAAACACTTTCAATTTTTTCGAACATCTCACGTCGAGCGGGAGACGCTAATATTGCGGTTTTTATAATATTAACGAGAAATTCTCGCGGCATTTTTTTTTGACTATCCAACTTCTTTTGTGCTTCTTCATCTGTTTCAGCAGTAATTACAGCTAGACACAAAATCCATGCTTTCGTGTCGTTAGATCTTTGTTCAGATTGTTCATAGATAGCCTCTACATTGTCTTTCAACGCCTGATGGAGAGTTTCATTTCCTTCTGCCATCAACGCCATAATTTTTGCGGGATGACGGGCTAGAGCGGCTTGATTTTCGGGCTTAGAAATTAATGTCGCCGCATTTCCAGGATTACGCCGTAATGCCGATTCTAGGTTTTTCATTACTCGATCTTCTTGCATATCGCCCTCTAGGTATAAAAATAGCCATGGTCTATACCTTTAAGTATAGCCCATACGCTCACTTCTGGGCGCAAAAAATTGGTGGAATTAAACCTTTGATTTCGAACCTGGAATAGCTTTTATGCTAGAATTGGCCACGCGTTATTCCGCGAGGTAACCAACTATGTCCGAAGATGCTTCCACCCAAAGTAACCCCTCTCGCGACGTTTTTGTGAATTATGTTTTACCTTCGTTATCCATTTCAGACCTCGCCACTTTTTCTAGAGTCTGTTCTACTTTTCTCGATTATGTCATCAAATATATCACTCAACTTTTACAAAAAGAGGGGGATATTAGTTTTCTATTAAGTGTTGTTAGGCTAAACAAAACTATACCCACTATGTTAGATAATTTATTACCTTCACTGAGCTTAGGCCATGCAAAAGGAAAGGCAGGTGAATTTCTTTTGTCATGGGCGTATGTAAATCGTTATGACAAACTTACCGCTACGCTTCACGGGCTTCCAGTATTTAATCCCAAGACAGGTCAAATCACGCTAAACGATCAACCATACAGCGAAGAGGAGTGCAACAAACTTGGTTTAACGGTAGGGAAAAAATTTACAGAAGAAACTAAAATCGAAGAAAGCTTGTTATCAGACTTGTTTAAAGATGGTCGCAGCATGCCAAAACTTATGCAAGCCCAATGGGCGCTGTGTACCTATCAATTTAAAGTACTATCTGACTTATTAACGATAATTAAAGATCAATTACCGCAAAATGAAATGGCTATTTTTTTTACCTTATTAAGCAATCTTGCCACACAACGAAAAAATAAAACCATGTCAGCTTTTTTAGAGGCTAAAAAAGAATGGTTTTTGGCAGAACCCCCCGAAGAAAATCCCATGCGTTGGTTCACCGAGAAATCCGCTAAAGAAATAGATTCTTGTGTAAAAACCTCAAAGAAACAACTCTTGTGGGCAAAACTCAGTGTCGCTAAACAAAGACGCGAACACAGTGAGCCATTTGTACAAACCACTGAATGTAAAGCATCTACTTTTTCAGGAAGTCCATAACATACTGCGGCAACCCATTTTTGTAAGGCGGATAATCTTCGCCCGTAATTAACGGCAATAAATATTCTCGGCATTTCTTCGTAATGCCAAATCCATCTGCGGTAATAAAATTACGTGGCATAAATTTTTCTTTGTTCGCGACTTTGTCGAGTTTTACTTCACCAATTTTCCATTTATAGGGCTTATTTGATTTGCGAACAATTGTTGTCATGATGTCGGTTTTGCCTTTTGCGGCAAATTCTACCGCCGCTTTTCCAACCGCATACGCTTGCTCAACGTCTGTTTTAGATGCGATATGTCGCGCCGAACGTTGTAAATAATCTGCTACTGCCCAATGATATTTATAGCTTAATTCGGATTTAATTAATTGAGCGATAATAGGAGCCACACCACCCAATTGCGCATGACCAAAAGAATCGCGCAATCCATGCTCCGATAAAAATTTGCCGGATTTATCTTTTACGCCTTCAGAAACGACTATTGCACAGTAACCATATTTTTTTACACATGAATCAACTTTTGCTAAGAATTTTTTCTGATCAAATGCAATTTCGGGAAATAAAATAATATGCGGCGCATCGCCTTCTTTCTCTGCAGCTAATCCACCCGCTGCCGCAATCCATCCTGCATGTCGCCCCATCACTTCCATCACAAATACTTTTGTCGAATTCGATGCCATCGAGGCTACATCTAATCCCGCTTCGCGTATGGAAACCGCAACGTATTTTGCAACAGAACCAAATCCGGGGCAGTTATCTGTCACAACCAAATCATTGTCGACGGTTTTGGGAATGCCAATACATGTAATGGGGTAACCCATTTGCTGACTTAATTGCGTGACTTTGTGAACCGTATCTTGCGAATCATTTCCACCATTATAGAAAAAATAGCCTATGTCATACTTTTTGAATATTTCCATTAATTTTTCATATTCTTTTTTATTTTCTTGCAGGCTTTTTAATTTATAGCGACAGGATCCAAAAGCACCTGCTGGTGTGTGGCGCAATCCGGCAATGATTTTTGCAGGAATTTTGCTGGTATCAATTAAATCATCATTAAGTGCGCCAATGATCCCATTGTGCCCCGCATACACTTTCCCAAAGATTTTTTTATGTTTACGCGCAGTTTCTATCACACCACACGCGGATGCATTAATTACAGCGGTTACACCACCGGACTGAGCGTAAAAAATATTTTTGCCTTGTTTTTTTGCCATCTTAAAACTCCTGATTAATAAACAAGCTAATTAATTCATGCGCAATGCTAATTTTATTCGGCAATTGCGGTAATTTATCGAGTGAAAACCATCCAGCATCCGAAATTTCTACACCATCAATCGTAATTTCACCTGCTGCATGCTCAGCGGTATACCCTAACATTAACGAATTCGGAAACGGCCACGGCTGACTACCTCGGTATTTTAAGTTTTTAATTTTAATACCAACCTCTTCCCACACTTCACGATGCACGGCGTCTTCGACACTTTCACCGGGTTCTACAAATCCCGCCAACGTACTGTAGATATTTTCAGAAAAATGGGGCGAACGCGCCAATAAAATTTCTTTACCCCGTTTAATTAACACAATAATCGACGGCGAAATACGTGGATAAAAATGATATTTACAATCAGGACAAACTTTTGCATGCTCTACGTCGCTTTCAAACAGTTTTACGCCACAGCGCCCACAAAATTGATGCGTGTTATGCCACTCAATAATTTGTGCCGCACGCCCTGCTTTATGAAATAACTCTGCATTTAATACTGTTAGTGCAGCTTGACGTAAGGGCATAAATTTAAAATCGTCTGATAATATTTTATTTTTATCGCATTCCACTTCTACACCAAAACACGGCTTATTATGAAATAAACCAATATCATGTTTCGATACGATGCTTAAATTCAGCGATTTACATTGGGTTTCAGTCGGAATCGGATCATGCGAATTGTGCATATTAATTAATAATTGATTGTCATGAAATACAAACCACAACGGACTATTTGGCATTCTTAATGTGCTCCTTCGCAATATCGATACGAGCTTTATGAATCGCTTCGCCTAGCGCTTTGCCTTCAAATCCTTCCGCTTGAAGGGTGTGAATGTTCATATCACATGTTGCGTCTAAAATTTGGTGTAATAACGCGGTTTGCGGAAATCCTTCTAAAACCAATCCTAAATCATCAAATCGCTCAGGACGACGATATGCATCTAATCGTTCTAACAATTCAATACAAGATTCTGCAGATAATTTATCTGACATAAATTTCGTTTGATATTGATTGGCTAATAATGCTAAATCGCGGTAATGAATCGGCACTGGATAACGCTGACAAAAACGGCGAATGGCATCGTGTGAGGATTCTAAAAATAATTGTGCAAATCGTATGGGATTTTTAGCGTTTTTGAAGGTTTCAGGAATATAACATTCGGAAAATAATTTTTCGAGCGCACCACATTCCTCTAATACTTCAAAAAATTTTTCGGGATTTTTTTCGCCTAAGGCTCTGTCTGTCTCTTGCCATACGCGGTCGGGTACTAATGCATCAACTTCACCGTTTTCGACCATTTTATGCATTAGATTCAAGGTTTCCGGTGCTACGCTAAATCCGTCATGCGCAAATTTTGCCCAAAATCGCCCGACACGCAAAATACGAACCGGATCTTCAATAAACGCATCAGACACATGACGCAATACTTTATTTTTCAAATCGTGCTGTCCATTAAACGGATCAATAACTTTTCCGTCATCAGTCATCGCCATTGCATTAATCGTCAAATCACGGCGCTTTAAATCTTCTTCCAATGTCACTTCAGGGGATGCATGAAAAACAAATTGCGTATATCCCTTACCATTTTTGCGTTCCGTACGCGCGAGCGCATACTCTTCATGTGTTTCGGGGTGTAAAAATACAGGGAAATCTTTGCCGACAGGACGATACCCGCGTTCCACCATTTCGTCCGGCGTAGAACCTACGACCACCCAATCCTTTTCGTGATGGGGAAAATTCAATAGTCGATCGCGAACGGCACCGCCGACTAAATAAATTTTCATTGTCGTTCACCTTTAGGCTCGCGTGCCAATAACGTTTCTAACGCCTGAGAAGGCGGAACATTTTCATATAACACTTTATAGACTTGTTCAACGATAGGCATTTCAATAGCGTATTTGTTTCTTAAAGTGTAAATTTCTTTGGCTGTTTTTAAACCCTCTACAACTTGATCAATCGTTTTTAAGGCTGTTTCGCGTGATTGACCTTTACCGACAGCCACACCAAAGCGACGATTACGCGACATATCATTGGTACACGTTAAAATTAAATCACCAACACCCGTTAATCCCATAAAAGTTTCGGGTAATCCACCTAATTCTTTTCCTAATCGCATCATTTCCGCTAAACCGCGTGTAATTAATGCCGCTTGTGCATTTGCACCACAACCTAATCCTTGAGCAATTCCAACAGCAATCGCTAATACATTTTTCATCGCCCCACCAACTTCAACGCCAACAATATCCGTTGATGCATATACACGAAAACGCGGCGAGTGAAATAATTTCACCATTTTTTCGGCAATAGGGAGATCGTTACTTGCAATAGTAACGGCGGTGGGCAAATCTTCGGCGACCTCTTCTGCAAACGACGGACCTGATAAAACAGCTAATTTAACGGTATCGCCTAATACTTCTTGAACCACATAATGCAATAATTGATTCGTTTCGGGATCTAACCCTTTGGTGATCCACATTAACGTTTGTTGCTGTGAAAAATGCGGTTTAACTTTATAAAGTATTTCGCGAAACACATGACTGGGAACCGCGATAATAATATGTTCGCTTTTAGGAATATAATTTTCGAGCGAATCACTGACAAAAGAAACGTTTTCTGGAAATTTTACGCCAGGCAAATAGCGCTTATTTTCCCGTGTCTCTTGCATGGTTTTAATTTGGGCCGCGTCACGTCCCCAAATAATCACCTCGTGTTTCAAACGGGCCAACTGAAGACCCGTTGCACATCCCCAGGAACCTGCTCCAATGATCAAAAAAGACATGATGTTATTGCTTAGTGGTCGTTGCCGCTTCTTTTTGATTCGCTAAAAACAACGCTTCAAAATTAATGGGCGACAAATAAAAATGTTGGAATCCACCACGCGCAACTAAATCCGATACCGCTTCACGTAAGTACGGAAATAAAATGGTCGGACAGGTTACGCCTAATACAAATGCCATGTTGTCGGAAGGGATATGTTTAATGGTAAATATTCCGGCTTGTTTGATTTCGACCAAGAAAATGGTTCGATTATCCACCGCAGCGGTAATGGTTGCCGTAACGGTCACATCATGAACATCTTCCGATAATACGGTTGACGACGTTTGAATATTCAAATTTACCGAAGGCTGCAAGGTTTCTTGAAACACTTTCGGGGATTGCGGAGATTCAAACGAAATATCTTTAACATATAAACGTTGAATAAAAAATTCGGGTTGCGGTTGTTGCGATGTATTTTCTGCTACCATTTTAATGCTCCTAAAATATAAAAATTTTCTGTTTCGGGCGAGGCAAGCCTCGCCCCTACTGTCCACTATCACACAATTGTGTGTAATTCTCCCTATCCGTTTCTTTTCACGGGTAGTTTTTCATGGGTCCACGCATGCATGCCGTTTTTCAAGAAAAAGATATCTTTAAAGCCATGCACAATCATTTTGTTTACTAAGCGATTTGAGCTTTGCCCATTGCTGTCTACTAATATCACTTTTTTGTCGTGATATTTTTTCAATTCATCCAATTTTTCTAAGATATGTTTTTCAGGATAGGACAATGCGCCTAATATATGCCCCTTTTTAAAATGCTCTGCATCGCGAATATCAATGACGATGGCACCGTCATGATTCATTAATGACACAACATGTGCTGCTGAAATACCATGTTTGCCTAACATTTCTTGGATTTCGGAAATAATCCAAAAAAGTAATACCATGACAAATGCGAGACATAATTCCCAATGTTCCAGCCCAAATTTCACATATTCATTTTGATTCATATTCACACACCTCTGCGTCGCATAATATAAAATCCATTCTTAAATTCTGAAAAAAAATAATCTACTTCAGGATGATGAACCGCATCGCCTGCTTTGTCTTCTTCTAAATTTGATTCCGCGGCATATAACCGATGCTCGGAATTATGCACCAAAATATGATACCAAGGCTGATTCTTTGAAGGACGATGCGGCGCATTTTTTTCATACCATTTATCCGTTCCCGAATAATGGTAATCCACATCAATGATGACACCGCGATAATGGAATTGCGGATCTTGAACCAATTGTCCAATACAATATTTCGCTTCCTGGAGTTTTGCTTTCATATTGTTACTTCATATCATGTTTTTTAACTGATTTAATTTTCCTGTGTTTTGCTTTTTTAATTTTCTTTTGAGGCTGAACAACGGGAGGCGAATCTTCCAACCAATGATTTACCCCAACCACATCGGCACCACTCAATGAACCCGCGGCTTGCTTTAACGCCAACGTATTATTGATATAACTATATAAATCTGCCGCTAAATTCGTTCTGGCTTGATACACATTTTGTTCTGCGGTTAATACATCTAACAATGTTTTCGTTCCAGCTTTATATCCCGCTTGCGTACTGTCCAAAGCGCTGGCCGAAGAGGTTACCGCGATTTTATCCGCATCAATTTTACTAATACCGGCAACCACATTGTTATACGATTGTTGTACTTGTAAAACAGTTTGTCGACGAGATGATTCCATTTGATCACCTGCCGCCACATAATTATCTTGTGCCTGGCGAGTTTGTGAAACCACCGCGCCACCCTGAAATAACGGTAACGACACTTGAACACCGACATCGGATTCCCATTGCGTTTTATTCACCGGCGCAACACCCACGTCATTTCCATTTTGATAACTGCCCACGGCATTAACTGTCGGAAAATGTCCGGCATAACTTACGCGAATATTTTCTTTCGCGGCTTCGGTAGCATAACGCGCCGCTAATAATGTCCAATTGTTTTTTTCGCCCGCTTCAATCCACAATTCGGGGCTCGCGGGCTCAGGTGAAATTAACGGTACTTCAGACGATAGCGGCTTAAGTGAATCATACGTACGACCTGTGATTACACGCAGCGCTTCCATATTATTTTGCACATTATTTTGTGCCGCAATGCGGGCAGCAACTAAACTGTCATAATCCGCTTGCGCTTGATACACATTCGTCATGGTATCCAAACCCACCTGATACCGTTCTTTAATTTGTTTTAATTGATTAGCCACAGCCGCTTCTTGCGCGGCTGTATATTGCAATGCATCTTGTGCATTTAATACATTAAAATATGCGGTTGCCACACGCACAATTAAATTTTGTAATGCAGCATTGTAAGTGGCTTGCGCTTGTTTTGATGCCGCACTGGCTGCACGCACTTGCATCCACGATTGAAAATTAAAAATGGGTTGTGTCAGCCTTAACGTATAGTCATGTTGATTAAAACTATTATCATCCCCTGCACCCCGACCACCCGCCGCAAACGATGCTGCACGTTCACTGGTATGCACTGAAGATGTTTGAGCAGTTGCCCCAATATTCGGAAGTAAGGTCGCGACACTTTGGGGTAGTGCTTCCATACTCGCATCGCGGGTTGCTTTTGCGGCTTGAATCACGGGATCATTTTCGAGCGCTTGTTGATAGACTTGCAATAAGTCATCCGCATAAGCGCATTTCACAAAAACCAGGCTGGTAACTACCCCAAACAGGATCTTTTTCATAGCCGCACACTCTATATTAATTACGTTGAAGTGTCACTTTCTCTTCACGAAGGGAAGGCCCACAACCCTGACTGGCAAAGGCTTTCCTCGAATTTCCACGTCGACTTCGTGCGGCGCGTTACTTTCAATCCGTGCCATGCCAATGGAGATATTTAACGACGGCGAAAATCCGCCGCTCGTAATCACCCCAATTTCGCGTCCTTGAGAAAATATTTTTTGACCGTGACGAAGCACACCGCCTTTTTCTAATTTAACGCCCACCAATTTTTGTGAAATTCCGACGGCTTTTTGGGTTTCGAGCGCTTTGCGCCCATTAAAGTGTCTATCGGCAGGTTCCCATGCCACGGTCCAGGCAATATTCGATTCTAACGGCGAAACGGTTTCATCCATATCTGAACCGTATAAATTCAATCCCGCTTCAAGACGCAAGGTGTCGCGCGCGCCCAATCCAATCGGTTTTGCACCTGCTTGGATTAATGCTTGCCATATTTTTACCGCATGCTCCGCCGGAATAATAATTTCCACACCGTCTTCGCCCGTGTAACCTGTTCGTGCAATCATGCAATCATCCACTACGGTAAAACTAAAAAATTTATCCGGGATATTTTTAAATACCGTTTTTGCAAGTGTTATAGCTTGCGGACCTTGGAGTGCAATAATGGCCATTTCCGGTCGCGCATGAATATGCAATTCAAACGGAAGCTTAACATGATTTAACCACTGCATATCTTTTTCGCGCGTACCCGCATTTAATACTAATCGGTAATGCGTATCGGATATTTTATAGACAATTAAGTCATCAATAATTCCGCCATTTACATTGAGCATGCACGTGTACAATGCTTTATTCGGCGACAATTTATCGACATTGTTGGCACACAACATTTTTAAATACGGTGTTGCATCATGTCCCATTACATCCACAACATTCATGTGGGAAACATCAAAAATTCCCGCGTGATTGCGCACCGTTTGATGTTCTTCCAATTGAGAACCATAGTGAATGGGCATTTTCCATCCAGCAAAATTAACGATAGACGCATGATTCGCAACATGCCATTCATATAAAGGCGTTTGCATTACAACAACTCTTTGATTTTGGCGAGAACCGCATCAACATGCCCGTCGACTTTTACCCCACGCCATTCGTGAATTAATTTCCCGTGTTGATCAATTAAAAACGTACTGCGTTCAATGCCAATCACTTTTTTACCGTACATGTTTTTTTCTTTTAATACGCCAAATAATTCACAGGCTTTTTCCTCTTCATCACTTAATAATTCAAAGGGAAATTCTTGTTCAGATTTAAATTTGTGATGTAATTTCAGCGTGTCGCGTGAAATACCCAATATTACCGTATTTAATTTTTTAAATTTATCGAAATTATCTCTGAAATTTTGGCCTTCTAACGTACACCCAGAGGTACAATCTTTAGGATAAAAATACAGCACGATATTTTTACCTTTTAACGACGATAATTTTTGCTCTTTTCCATCGGTTGATGGCAATGAAAAATCCGGTACGGCATGACCTAGTTTAACTTTTTGCACAATTGTTTCTCCCTAAATTTCATCCACAGTAACATCATTTTTTTAGCCCATTCGCTGCGTGAAACTACACTGACACCCCATTTTCGTATTCGCGCAGAATTAAAGACATCCATTAAATTTTGCATGATTAGATTATCACTTTTACGTGCACGCTCGTAACGTCGCAGCGTATGTAATAAACCCATATCGCGTTTTTCCTGTTTTGCTTTTACTAATACCTCACATAACGCGTGGACATCCGAAAATCCTAAATTAACCCCCTGACCTGCGAGGGGATGAATGGTATGCGCCGCATCACCGATCAGCGCAATTCTTTCGGCAACATAATTCTGCGCATGTTTTTTTATTAAGGGGAACGCCAATCGCTGACTAACAAGTCTAATTTCGCCCAGCTCATCGCCGAAATATTTATTTAATTCAGCATTAAAATTCTCTTCTGTTGTTTTTAATAATTTCTCTGCTGCTTCTAGGGCATTGGTCCAGACAATTGAACAATGATGAGAATCAGATAAAGGTAGAAAAGCTAACGGACCTTCTGCTAAAAATCGTTGGCGCGCAATATTATGATGTGGACGTTCGCTATGAACAGTCGCGACCAATGCCGATTGATCATAAGCTTTTTCTGAGACGCCTAATTTAGCCCATTCTCGGATTTTAGAATTTCCGCCATCGGCACCAACTAATAATTTTCCTAAAATTTTTTGGTTATTCTCTAGTTCTACTTCAATATTTTTAGCATTTTTTTGAATGTGCTGGATTTTAGCGGGGGCGAAAATTTTAAATTCAGGCTTGTCTAATAACGCATTCTGCATGACGTTATTTTCAATAATGTAGCCATGCGCAGGCTCAAGCTGAATCGCTTCGGGATTCTCTTCTTCCCAAATCTTTATCGTCGTAAATTCACCCACGCGTTGCTGGATGATAGCTTCCCACACCCCCAGTTGTTTAAATAAATGAACCGACGGTGAAGCAATCGCACTCACGCGAAGCTCATAGGATTCTGATACGGGAGATACGACGCAAGGCTGCTGATCAATCACACACACCGAGAAATTTTGATGGGTCAGGGCGCGAGCAGCAGCCAATCCTACCAACCCTCCACCTATAATGATCACATCAACGTTCATTGTCGGCCGCCTCAAAAGGCACTATGATAACGCCCAGGAAATAAAAAGGCTTGTATTATGTCAAATCAGACAATTATTTTTGAACAACCCGTTAATGAATTGATACGAGTATGTCTTCGAATAGAGCACTTGCTTCAGCTGGCTGAAAATAGTCTTCGCGGAACCACACTGCATGAATCGCGCATCACCACGGCGGCATTAACGGATGTGTTATCCATCACGGAACGTCCGGATTTACGCGGAAAATTCATTAAAGAATTTTTACGCCAATCGGCCAATCTTCAGCGTTTCTTAAACGAACCGCATATTGATCAGACGAAATTAAAAACAGCCTTAAAGGGCTTGGAAGATACCCTAGAACTTCTCCAAAAAAACAGTGGCAAATTCGGCGCAAAATTACGTGAAAACGATTTTCTCATTAATGTACGCCAACATTTTGCGATGCCGGGTGGAACGTGCAGTTTTGATACGCCAGGATTTCACTATTGGTTAAAACAACCCGCGAAAGAACGTCACACCAAATTAGTCGAATGGCTAAGTGAATTAGAAGATTTATTTCAAGTCGTGGATGAAATGCTGCAACTGGTGCGTCACAGTGGCCAAGCCATCATGCACACTGCGCATGCGGGTTTTTATCAAACCAGTTTAGATCCACAAATGCCCTGCCAATTAATTCGTGTTGCAGTACCGAATACGACTCCAGCATTTCCAGAAATTAGCGTCGGACGTCATGGCGTGAGCGTTCGTTTTTATCATCCAACATTACAACAACGCAATGTTCCGTATGAAGAAGATGTCCCGTTTTGGTTGACCTGTTGTATTTTGTGAGAATTTTCTATGCTTGATTTAGATAAACATTTCAGAGAATTATTAAAATCGACGTTAGCGAAATTAAATTTAGTCACACGCGAAGAATTTGATGTACAAACGCGTGTGTTAGCAAAAACACGCGCAAAATTAGAAGAATTGGAAAAACAAATTGCTGAAATAGAGAAATTGTCTCAGTAACTTATATACGCCTACGTTTAAATTCTGCACCGTCTTTTTGGATATCGTTTGAAGAAACGGTTTCCACGGCTGGCAACAATAAATGCGGATTTTCTCCTATTTTCGCTCTTTTTTGTTCAGGCTCTTCACCACCCCTCGGCTCATGTGCCGGAAGAGTTTCTTGGACTTGTGAACCGCCACCTATCAATTGCTGAGAAATTCCTTCTGGCAGAGTAACTTCATTCAATTTATTAAAATACGTTGTGGCCATTTCTTCTCGATCTAAACTTGCATTCAACTGATGTAACATTTCATATAATTGAGCTAAATGTTCAGGATTTTCTATTTTATTCGCATCAATTTTTTCTAATATCTTAATTATTTTTTCTTTCCCTGCATCTGGCATGGCTTCACCAACCATCATATAACATAGCTCTATCTGATAAACCGGTGTTAATTTTTCACAAAAGCGAAAAAATAATCGGTTGCGATAAAAAGTACCAAAGAACGCCGATTTGGCTTTCATTGATTCAAAAAAACCATCCGGATTCTTTTCCATTGCTATGCACCTATCAAACAATGACAAGCAATCCGACGCGTCTAAAATAGGGAGATCTTGCGAAGCCCGATGAACAAACGCTTTTCGAACGACGGATTCGCCCAACAGATGAGCATCCTGAACATAATCCTCAATAGCATTAACATCTATAGAAACCTCATGCTTGCTATACAGCTCAAGAAGAGCCTTTTTTGCGCCCTCATTTTTTTGCGCCGCGGCTTTGCGAAACCACTTCACTGCTTCTGCTAAATTTCTTACAACACCTTCATCTCTGTAATAACAACGGGCCAACCTATCTTGAGCAAGTCCATATCCTTGCTCCGCGGCTTTGCGAAAACACTCCACTGCTTCTGCAAAATCTTTTCCAACTCCATCACCTCTGTAATAACAACCGCCCAGGTTATATTCGGCAGGTGCAAATCCTTGCTCCGCGGCTTTGCGATACCACTTCACTGCTTCTCCTAAATCTTGTCCAACTCCTTTAGTTTGGCGATAATAATTGCCCAGGCTATATTGGGCAGGTGCAAATCCTTGCTCGGCGGCTTTGCGATACCAATTCACTGCTTCTTCTAAATCTTGTCCAACTCCTTTAGTTTGGCGATAATAATTGCCCAGGCTATATTGGGCAGGTGCAAATCCTTGCTCGGCGGCTTTGCGATACCAATTCATTGCTTGTGATAAATTTTTTGGAACACTTTTGCCAGCGTAGTAACAATCACCGAGAAAAAATTTTGCTTCTGCAACAACTGGCTCATTACTATTTTTATTCGCAACATGCTTAAAATATTCCACAGCTGTAACATAAGAGCACGCCCTCCCAATTCCTCCAGATGCTTGAAGTCCTCGATAAAAAATATCTTCTGAACTTCCTTCATAATTTAATTTTTCATCAACACGCTCACTTCCGAGATCCCCTGAATTAAACAATCTTTTTATGGCTTTCTGATGCGAATTTTCAAGAAAGTCTTGATAATATAAACGAGTCGCTTGAAGAGGGTCCGTTTTTTCTAGTTCAACCGCTCGAGCATATAATTCATTGGCTCTTCGTGCTTTTTCACGGCAAATCTCTAATTCTCTTTCAAAGTCGTTTACTTCTTGCATAATTTAAATCCTCAATTAATTAAAAACTTTATAATCTTCTTTGTTTCTGACTTTGCCTGTTATTGTCGATTTCCTTTTCTTCAGGTCGCTCTGTCTTTTTAACAACTTTTCTCACTTTCTTATTTAGCTTAGCGTTTTTCGAAGGATTCTCATCGACTAAAGATAATAAAATGTGTCTATTGTTCCCGGTTTTGCTCAAGGGTGTTTTCGTTGGTTGACTTATTCCAGAGACAAGCATTTTTTGCTTCCATCTAAGGGCTGGAAACATATTCAACTTATTTACGGATTGATTCACTTGAAGCATGGAAGGAGGAACTAGTCGTTCATCCACCCTGTCTTGCATTTCTAAACGTTCGAAATGATTTCCATGGATAAATAATAAATGGGTTGGTTCTTGTTTTGGATTTTGCGGATTATATTCAGGGAATTGAGGATGAGGAATCATTTCTCCCCTCTCATTTAATTTCCACAATCGGAGAGGTATTTTTTGAATCTGCGCTAAGGCAAATAAAATAAGAGGATGCGTCCAACCGAAATCGACCCGCTTCTCCACGATGTCATATTTAAGATAATACGCTAATAATTCAGATATACTTTCCTTCACCGCCTTTTTAAGATTGGCTGCATTAGCTTCCTCTAAGGCTCGGCGGTCCCTGCCGGTATAAGTAAGACACGCTTTATACAAACGATGGGCTTCTTTTACATTTTTTAAATTTTCGTTAGCGGGAAGATAATTTTCGAAGTTTTCATCTATTGACAGCGTTTCCACGATGAGATCTACTAAAACCTCATGAACTCGCTCATCCTGTCTATTTTGTAAAATTAATTCAAACGCATCTTCACGGGTAATTCCAAATGCGGTATATCCACAATCCCCATCAGGATCTACTTCATGCCTTTGATAGCGCTGGCCTTGATAAAAAAGCCAATCTCGATTTCTTCCAGGACTGCTTGAAGGAATGTGAGGAAGTGAAAAAGATTCCTGCGCAGGAACCGTATTCACTAAAGTACTTGTCATATTTGTATTTGAAGCAAGTGTAAAAAGATTTTCAGCCGCGTTCCATAATTGAAGAAATTCACTTAAACATTTTTTAGCAACCGGATCCCCTGGATTTTTTTTCGTATGGCGAATTAAAAAATCATGGACTGTCTTAAAACCAATTAACGCTGCATCTTCGACATAATTTCTTATTGAACTTTCATTTAAGGGTATTTTATCACTGAGATACACATCTTTTAGAGCAAGGCAATTATATGGATTTATTCTAGCCGCTTTACGCGCCCAGTTCATCTGTTCAATATAGTTCTCTTCGAGAGCTAAATGGTAACACAGCATTTTGATGGAAGGAGAATAATTATCTTCTGGATAATCATCTTCTGGATAATCACCACCTTCTACGGCCTGCTTTAAATAACGTTTCATTTCTTTAAAATTGGACTCTTTTATCGCAGGAGTGTCGCACTTTTTATTCCCCAAAATATTAGCAAGACGTGTGCAAGCATTTACATCATATTGCTCAGCCGCTTTTCTATACGCCGACTCCGCTTCTGACAAATTTTTATATCTCTTTTTTTCATAGAAATATCCTGCTCTTACGAGTGCATTTGAATGTCCGAGTTTTGCCGCCTTTTCATAGTATTGAAACGCTAAATCTATATTATCACCCATCCGTTCATAATAAACCCCCATCATAAACCAGGCTTCTTTTACCCATTTATTTTCTCCTCCTTTATTTTCTCTTCTTTTATTTTCTCTTCCTTTATTTTTTCCTCCTTCATTAATAATATGTTCAAAATACCATTTTGCCACGTTATAGTTCGGTTGGGTTTTATTAATTTGGCCCGTATACTCGAGCAAACCTCGATAAAAAATATCTTCCAACGTTCCCTCAAGATTTAAAGGTCTTTGCTTATCAGCATCAATTTGACGGTCATCGAGGTGGAATCTTGTGAGGCCAGTCAATCCAGCATCCTTATGAGAACAAAATGCCTCTACTTTGTAACTCGCTTCATAATGCCCCGTGTGTTTGAATGCTTTATAAAATAATTTAATGGCTTCCAACGTTTTATTTTGCTCTCGAAGCAACAATCCTTCTTCATAGAAAGCTTGTGCTTCTAGGCGACGCTTTCTCCATTTCTCTAAATTCTTTTCATTGTCATCGTGCATTTATATTTCCTCTTAATAATCAGTATTTATTTAGGACTTTCTGGTACATTTACTGTCGTGTTGTGTTGTTTCCCTTGTTTGACTTCTGGGTTTTCTGAACCTTCTAGAAGCGTCTGCGTTGCAACAAATACGTTAGGACTGGTAAATCCCGTTTTAAAATACATAGCGGGGAAGAAATATTCTTTTTCCATCACGCCCACCCTCTTTGAGTAATTAAGATGACGAGATTATACGGCCAAAACCTTAAGGAAACCTTAAATGGTAGTGATCTTCCCCTGTAATAATAGTTACATGTTGTTATTCCGAACGAACTTGGAATTTTTTCGCTCCGCATGCTACATTGCCCGCTCACTTTCCACCGTAATAATAAGGATCACCATCATGAGTCTGACTTGCACCCCCTCTAAGACATATATATACTTTATATATATGGAGGATCTCGCTATGCAACATATCACCACTGTTTTTAAAAACGGACCCAGCACACAAGCCATCCGAATCCCTCGAGAATTTCGTCTTAATACAAAAGAAGTATGGATTGTGCGTGTTCACAACGGCCTCCTCATTCAGGAAAAACCAGAGTCATGGGAGGATTTTTTTGCTAAAACTCCTGCCGTTACTGAAGACTTTGATATGGCTCGCAAACAACGAAAACCTTCAAAGCGAGATAGCATCAAATGAAATACATGCTCGACACCAATATTTGTAGTTATATTATTAAAAACAGACCGATGGAAGTTTTTAAGAAATTTAAAACTATTCCGATGAAGGATTGCCTTATTTCCTCTGTTACGTTAGCAGAATTACGTTATTGGGTTGCGAGAAACAAACTTCACCATAAACGATCGAAGAATAAAGGGGACCCCAACATTAATGAACTCGTCATCGATCATTTCGTAAGCCATTTAAGCGTTCAAGATTTCGATAGCTCTGCAGCTGAAGCCTATGGCGAAATTCGTGCAGATTTGGAAGCTCGAGGTGAAATCATTGGCTCTGAAGATTTAATGATTGGTGCACATGCCATTAGTCTTGGATGTGTTTTAGTAACAAACAATCTAAAAGAATTCAAACGTATACCAAAAATCCGCCTGGAAAATTGGGCAGAAAAATAAATTCAGTCTCACCTATTTACATTTTTTTAACTGTAATAATAAGGATCACCATTATGGCTCTTGCTGTACTCTATAGTCGCGCTGCATTGGGAATTAACGCGCCCCTCGTCACTGTCGAAGCTCATCTCTCCCTCGGTTTACCCCAATTTACATTGGTCGGTTTGGCGGAAACCACTGTCAAAGAAAGTAAAGATCGCGTGCGTAGTGCCATCATTAATAGCGGATTTCGTTTTCATGCGCATCGCCTTACCGTCAATTTAGGTCCTGCGGATATTCCCAAAGAAAGCGGGCGATTTGATTTGCCGATCGCGTTAAGCATTTTGGCAGCATCGCGCCAAATTCCCCTTAAACATCTTAAAGAATATGAATTTGCAGGCGAATTAGAATTATCTGGCGATTTATGTGCAACGTCGGGAATATTGCCACTCGCCTTACAAACACGAAAAGCCAAACGCAAATTAATTATTCCGAAAGCCAATGTCGAAGAAGCGTTATTATCTGGCGATATTGAAGTCTATCCCGCAAAAAATTTAAATGAAGTCTGCGATCACCTTTCGGGTAAGAAATTAATTACGCCTCAAACAACATCGTCTCAGGAATTAAAATCCAATCCGGAATTTAAAAATGATTTAGCGGATGTTCGGGGACAACCCCATGCGCGTCGTGCATTAGAAATTGCAGCCGCCGGTGGTCACAGTTTATTAATGATTGGTCCACCCGGTACTGGAAAAACGATGTTAGCCAGTCGAATTCCAACCATATTACCTGAATTAACTTTGGATGAAGCCTTTGAAGTCGCGGCATTATTATCCATTAGCCATAAAGGCTTTAAAGCATCGCAATGGAAAGAACGACCGTTTCGTTCTCCCCATCACACCGCATCAACGGCTGCATTAGTTGGCGGTGGACGTCCACCGAAACCCGGTGAAATTTCACTCGCGCATCACGGTGTTTTATTTTTAGATGAATTACCTGAATTTCATCGCCATGTGTTGGAATCTTTACGTGAACCGTTGGAATCGGGAACGATTACAATTTCGCGCGCAACGATTCAGACAGAGTTTCCGGCGCGATTTCAATTCATTGCCGCGATGAATCCGTGTCCATGTGGATATCTCACAGATCCGTCTGGACGATGTCACTGTACGTTTGAACAAATTGCGCGCTATAAACGCAAAATTTCGGGGCCGTTATTAGACCGCATTGATATGCATATCGAAGTGCCTAACTTACCCAAAGGTTTATTAACACAAACGCAAGCGACGCATAATGAAAACAGCGAAACGGTTCGTAAACGAGTGACGGCTGCACGCAACATTCAATTAACGCGTCAAAACAAAACCAATGCGTTATTAACGGGAAAAACATTGGAAAAATATTCTGAATTATCTGAATCGAATAAAGCATTTTTAGAACGTGCGATTGATAAATTAAATTTATCTGCACGTGCGTTTCACCGCGTATTACGTGTTGCGAGAACGATTGCAGATATGGCAAGCAGTGAGGAAATTCAAACGGCGCATTTGACGGAGGCGTTGTCGTATCGGAGGGTGGAGCGGCAATAATATTTGCTTCTTTCTTTTTTACCCTCATCCGGTCCTTCGGACCACCTTCTCCCGATAACGGGAGAGGGTCCGCGAAGCAGGGGTGAGGGGAAATCAATCCACATTTATAGGCGCGAACAATTTCTCAATATTTTCCAACGACAATTCATCAACACTGTGAATACTGCCAGACAACATTGCATTTAATAATGCTTGTTTTTCATTTTGTAAATTAACGATTTTTTCTTCGATGGTGCCGCTCGTAATTAACTTATACACAAAAACCGTTTTATCTTGACCAATACGGTGAGCTCTATCTGTAGCCTGATGTTCCACTGCAGGATTCCACCACGGATCATAATGGATGACCGTATCCGCTTGCGTTAAATTTAATCCCACACCACCCGCTTTTAAACTAATTAAAAACAACGGAACTTTGCCCGATTGAAAGGTTTGAATAACCTCATCACGATTATCTGTTTTACCTGTTAAAGTCACATACGGAATATGCGCGTCATCACAGGCTTTTTCGATCAACGCAATCATTTCCGTAAATTGCGAGAATAATAATATCTTGCGTTCTTGATCAATTAAATTCGGCAGCATTTCCATTAACCATTGTAATTTTGCAGAATCTAAGATATCAAAATTACTGTTTTTCCTATCCACTTTTAATAATCGCGGATCACAACAAATTTGGCGCAATTTTAATAACGCATCTAAAATATAAATCTGGCTGCGCCCTAAGCCTTTTTCTTTAATAATGGCTAAAACATCATCGTGCAACGCGATGCGAATATCTTCATATAATTCCCGTTGTGAATCGGTTAAAACCACCGGACGAACCATCTCAATTTTATCCGGTAATTCTTTTAAGACTTCTTTCTTCGTGCGTCGCAAGAAAAACGGTGCAATACGCTGACGTAAATAATCGCGCCGTTTAATATCGCCATTTTTTTCAATGGGCGTTCGGAATAAGCGATAAAACTGAGACTTTTCGCCTAATAATCCTGGCAATAAGAAATGAAATAACGACCACAGCTCGCCTAAATGATTTTCCATCGGCGTACCGGTTAAACATAGCCGTTGTTCTGCCGTGAGTTTTCGCGCAATTTGCCCAGCTTTGGAGTGAACATTTTTAATATATTGCGCTTCATCTAATACCAATAAATGGTACGGCTGTTGTTTTAAGGTTTCCTCATCACGAATCAATAACGCATACGTCGTTAGAATAATGTCATAGTGATTTAATCGCGCGAAATTTTCTTTACGCAGATTCCCATGCAAAATTAAGACTTTTAAACTGGGGGTGAAACGTTCAGCTTCACGCTTCCAATTCATTAATAAACTGGTCGGCGCAACAATTAACGTCGGCAAATGAGGCTGATCTTTGTGCTTTTCAATTAATAAATGCGCTAATAACTGGACCGTTTTTCCTAATCCCATATCATCCGCTAATACGCCGCCAAATCCCATTTCTTTTAAAAACTGTAACCAACGCACGCCTTCTTTTTGATAATGACGCAATTCACCGCAAAATTTCTTGGGAATGTGTAATTTCGATTGCGCTAAATAGTGCGTGAATTTATCTGCCCATTCATGCGGCGAAAGCGATCCGCGCCACTGAATTTTATCTGTGCCCAACACATCACTTAAATCACCAAATTGCAGCGCACGAAATTTAGATAACTTTAATTTTTCACTGCCGGATAAACTGTCTTCTTCATATAATTCCGTCAAAATCGCTAAGATTTTTCGCAGCCGCTTCATGGGAAAACTTAATATTTTTTCGTTTTTTAACTTTATCGAAAAAATCTTCTCATCCGGCATATTATTCAATTCTGCCAACGTATGAATACTTAACTGATTTTGAATAAATTCGGCAAATAAGGGCAATAAGTTAACCTTCTCCCCTTCAAGCGAAACACCCATTTCGAAATCAAACCACTGGTTTTGTGGCGTAGTGGGCTTCCAATCGCAATACCAATAATCAATTTCTTTTTCCGTAAACGGCTCGTATATTTTTTGCAAATGATCTTTCAGTTGTTGTTTGGCTTCGGTTTCTGATTTGGTATTTTTCAATTTATCGTGAATATCGCGTAATTCTGCTTCAGTCAATGGCGGTGATTTTAATAAATATGCCGCCGCTTCCGGATCTAACGGCACGCGCAAAATACCGCACGCATTTTTTTCATGTTCGACATACCACAGCGGTTTTAACGGAATCACACTGATCGCACGACCACTCGCCCAACAATGTAGTCGCTGTTTTCCATCGGGTTCTTTTTTCCATTGGACATTACCATCCAAAATGGGCCCTTCCACTAACGGCTTTGAGCGATGCGACACAAAATAACAACGCCCAGTACGAATTAAGGCTTGCAATAAAACCGACGATTTTTGGCCATCTAATAAAAATTTTTCGGGAAGGTTTTCGATTAATTCAAAAATAGTTTTGTCTTTGTCTTGAATAATTTCAGCAGGAATTTGACTGATTTGTGCCACACGCTGTGGTTTACTAAAACTGCCGGATTTTAATCGCTGGGTTAAACACGGCTCAACGAAATACCGCAACGTCGGTTGTGATTGAAAAGTAATGACATATATTAAATGCAAAGGCTGTTCCATTGACGGATTATAGCATTTTTACTTGGCCTAGCTTCGATCGTGGGCGGCGATTGAGAAATTCAGAGATAAAACGGGCTGTTTTTAAGAGTTTTTCCATATCGACGCCCGTTTCAATACCCAGGCCATTCAACATATAGAGCACATCTTCGGTCGCGACATTGCCTGAAGCACCCTTCGCGTAAGGACATCCACCGAGCCCACTCACAGAACTATCGATGATTGCAATCCCGCGTTCGAGTACCGCAAATAAATTCGCCAGCGCCTGGCCATACGTATCATGAAAATGCGCGGCCAATTTTCGACGGGGAATTTTTGCGGCTACGGCATCCACTAGTATTTGCGCTTTTTTCGGCGTGCCTACTCCAATCGTATCGCCCAACGAAATCTCATGGCATCCCCATTTCGCTAACTTTTCTGCAATCGGAACGACTTGGGAAGCGTTTACCTCGCCTTCATAGGGACAACCTAATACACACGAAATATATCCTCTGATATTAATTTTTTTGTTTTTCTTCGCTAATAAAATAACTTCTGCGCAACGGTTTAAACTTTCTTCTAAACTGCAATTCGTATTTTTCTGACAAAATGTTTCGGTCGCAGCAGTAAATACGGCAATTTCGGTTGCACCTGCTTTTAATGCATTTTCGAGGCCCTGTTTATTGGGCACTAAAACCGGATAGAGAACATTTTTTGTGCGCTGAATGTGTTGTAAAACAAATTCGCTGTCCGCTAATTGGGGAATCCATTTTGGGGAGACAAAGCTGGTCGATTCGATAACGCTCAATCCCGTTCCACTTAATTGATTAATAAATTCAATTTTAATTTCCGCAGGAACGATACGCGATTCATTTTGCAAACCATCGCGAGGTCCTACTTCAACCAACTTCACTTTCCGTGGTAATCTCATGGTTTTCCTATAGCCCGAAAAATACATTCTACGATTGTGAGAACAACGATGACAACTGCAAAAACAGTAAAGGAAGTCCGAACACGATTTGCGCCAAGTCCTACGGGATATTTACATGTCGGCAGTGCACGAACGGCTTTATATTCTTATTTATATGCCAAAAAACATAAGGGTATTTTTATTTTACGCATTGAAGATACGGATCTCGAACGCTCTACTCAAGAATCCGTTCAAGCGATATTAGATGGCATGGAATGGTTAGGGTTAAATTATGACGAAGGTCCGTTTTATCAAACGCACCGTTTTGATCGGTATAAAGCTGTTGCGCAAGAATTAGTTTCACAAAAAAAAGCCTATAAATGTTATTGCACCAAAGAACGCTTAGAAGAATTACGTAATCAACAAATGGCGAACAAAGAAAAACCCAGATACGACGGCCATTGTCGTCGGGCAAAAGATCACGACGCGCCTCATGTCATTCGCTTTTTAAATCCCGATGAGGGTGAAGTGGTTTTTGATGATACTGTACATGGCACCACTGTTTTTAGAAATAGTGAATTAGATGATTTAATTATCATTCGTACAGACGGATCACCAACTTATAATTTCACCGTTGTCGTTGATGACTGGGAAATGAAAATTACACACGTGATTCGGGGTGATGACCATTTAAACAACACGCCTCGTCAAATTAATATTCTCAAAGCCTTGGGCGCCGAAATTCCAGTGTATGCGCATATTCCGATGATATTGGGCAGTGACGGAAAAAAATTATCTAAACGCGATGGAACTACCGTAAGCGTGATGCAATATAAAGAAGAAGGCTATTTACCGCATGCATTATTAAATTATTTGGTGAGATTAGGCTGGTCACACGGCGATCAAGAAATATTTACGTTAGCGGAAATGGAAAGTTTATTTAATTTGGAGCACATCAATAAAGCCGCCGCATCTTTTAATACGGCTAAATTAATTTGGCTAAACCAGCATTTTATTAAAACTGATTCTTTATCTGACACCGCGCGTGAATTCGGCTGGCATTTAAGTCGGATGGGCATTGATATTTCAACAGGTCCCTTATTAACAGATATTATTGCTATCCAAAAAGAACGTGCAAAAACTTTAAAAGAAATGGCAGAACGCAGTGTATTTTTCTATCAAGATACTCAACCACCTCAAGTATTGGTTCAAAAGCATATTACCGAAAATATTAAACCTGCTCTCAAAGAATTACATGATGAACTCGAAAAACTCGCCGATTTTTCAGACGAGCCCATTCACAATATTCTGACTGGGACTGCAGAAAAATATGGCTTGAAGTTAGGCGACTTAGCACAGCCGGTGAGAGTCATTTTGACGGGTGGAACCGTATCGCCCCCCCTGCAATCAACGATTAGGGTGTTGGGGAAGATTACAGTTATCAATAAATTATCAAGATTTAATTGACATTCCCCCACCTTCTGCGCTTAGAATACAGCCCCTTTTTCAAGGGGCTATAGCTCAGCTGGGAGAGCGCTTGCATGGCATGCAAGAGGTCGGCGGTTCGATCCCGCCTAGCTCCACCAAAACAGGTTGGAAAGATTTTTCTCAGGAGTTGTTTAGCAGTCCCCATCGTCTAGAGGCCTAGGACACTGCCCTTTCACGGCAATAACAGGGGTTCGAATCCCCTTGGGGACGCCATATTTAAGGATACCTTATATATGTCGTCGCTCGCGCATACCAGTCTTCTCGCGTTCATCGAAGGTCTGGGACTGATTTTCTCTCCGTGTATTCTTCCCGTTTTACCCTTCATCTTGGCAACATCCATTATTGGTAATCGACGCCGACCCTTTTTAATTATTCTGGGATTCATCGCCAGCTTTTCCCTGTTTGCGTTACTCTCGCGTCAAATAATAGACGCTTTACATATTCCACACGAAACCATTCAACATATTGCGTATGGTTTGTTAGTAGTGTTTGGATTAATTTTACTGCTTCCGTTTTTAGAAACTATTTTTTCAAAATTAACGCAGCCCTTTTCAACACGCGCAGAACAAATAACACATAAAAAAAATACGGTGTGGGGTGGATTACTGATTGGCGTATTAATTGGCATTATTTGGATTCCGTGTGCAGGACCTATTTTAGGTGCCGCCCTAATTCAAATTATTACCGCGCAAACTAATCTTGAATCTATTATAGTATTAACCGCATTTAGTATTGGCAGCGGAATTCCTCTATTACTCATAGCACTATTTGGACAACAAATGATTGAACGTTTGAATTTTTTTACCCGTCATGTCGTTTTGATTCGCCGAACCATGGGAATTATCATTATTGCGTTTGCATTATTCGGGTTAACCGGATTTAATTTTGCGGCTTGGATAGTGACGCCCGCACAAGCAACCGAAGAAGCACAGACTCCCTATGTCCCTGCACCAGAAATTGCTGGCATCTCAAAATGGTTTAACACTAAAAAACCACTCACCAATAAAGATTTAAAAGGTAAAGTGGTATTAGTCGATTTCTGGACGTATACCTGTATTAATTGCTTGCGTGGAATGCCAAATATCGAATCCTGGTCTAAAAAATATAAAGACAAAGGATTAGTGGTCATTGGTGTGCATTCGCCGGAATTTCCGTTTGAACGCGACCCCAAAAATGTCGAGGCTGCCATTAAGCAAAATAAAATTACGTTTCCTGTCGGTTTAGATAATGATTATGTCACGTGGAATAATTTCGGAAACAAATACTGGCCGGCGGATTATTTAATTGGTCGTGATGGACGCTTAATGTATTCGCATTTTGGTGAAGGTGATTACATTGAAATCGAAAATCAAATCCGTTTGCTATTAAAATTATCCGGCAAAATTTCACCCACCGCACAAAGTAATGTCGGACATTTAAAACAAACGCCTGAAACCTATTTAGGATATGCACGTACGGTTAATTTTGCGAGTCATGAGCCTCTTACAAAAGATCAATCCACTAATTATTCTTTTCCTGGCCAATTAGAAAGAGATCATTGGGCGTTAAAAGGCAAATGGACAATTGCAAAAGATCATATTACGTCGAACGAAGCCAATACAAAATTGATGTTGTATTTTACTGCACAAAAAGTCTATTTAGTATTGGGTAGCGCAACCAATAAACCCATTACGTTATTAATCAAACTCAACGGTAAACCCATGAACACCCTGATGGTTCAAAAACATAAACTCTATAAATTGTTGAACCAAACCACATTGCAAAATGGAATTTTAGAAATTGATGCGCGCGAGCCTGGTTTAGAAGCGTACGCGTTTACTTTCGGGTAAAGATCTTGTTTTAAATATTAAATATGCTTTAATAGCCAAAATTATTTGGCTCTCATAGTATATAAAGGAATTTTATGAAGTTGCGCTTACCTCTTCTCATCAGCGGCATTGCTCTTAGCACATTCACAACAGCGCTTTTTGCTATAGAAACTGTAAATTCTCCAACAACACCTGCGCCAGCAACAGCAGTAACTTCGACGTCTGATTCAACCTTAAAATCAGATAACGATAAAGTCAGCTACGCGATTGGCGTTGATATTGGTCGCAATTTCAAAAACCGCGGATTAACCTTAAATCCTCAAGCCCTCCAAGCGGGCGTACAAGACGGATTGGCGGGTGCGAAAACACAAATGTCTCCCGACGACATGCAAACCGCATTAACAAATTTCCAAAAAAATCTCACTGCAAAACAAGAGGCTCAAATGGAACAAACTGGCGCAAAAAATTTATCTGACGGCAACGCGTACCTCGCACAAAATAAAACCAAACCCGGCGTTGTGACATTAGCCGACGGCTTACAATATAAAATTATCAAAGCCGGTGAAGGAAATTCTCCTACGGATAGCGATACCGTAACCGTTAATTACACCGGAACATTTATTGACGGAAAAGTATTTGATAGTTCTTATGCACATGGAAAACCGGTTTCATTTCCGGTTAATCAAGTTATTCCGGGTTGGACAGAAGCCTTAAAATTAATGAAACCCGGTGCAGTATGGGAACTCGCGATTCCTCCGGCACTTGCTTATGGAACCAGCGGGGCAGGTCCTATTGGTCCTAACGAAACATTACTTTTTAAAGTGGAATTAATTGCGGTAACACCGCAAAAAGCATCATCCTCACTTCACTAAAGTGAAGCGTTTAATTCGACTATTTAACTTTCGAACGTTTTCGATTTTATTGTTGGGATTTTCATCAGGACTTCCGCTTGCATTATCGGGATCAACATTACAAGCGTGGTTTGCTCAACAAAACGTCTCATTAGTTGAAATTGGTTTTCTCTCGCTCATCGGACAACCTTACGTTTATAAATTTTTATGGGCGCCTTTTTTAGATCGTTATATCCCACCCTTTTTAGGACGTCGTCGCGGTTGGATTTTATTGATGCAGTTAGGTGTTGCCGCGGCATTAATATTGATGGCGTTTGGTCATCCCCGTTCACACGGAATTGAATTAGCACTTTTTGCGTGTGCCTTAGCCTTTTTCTCTGCCACACAAGATACCAGTATCGATGCCTATCGAACGGATTTATTACCGCCTGATGAACGCGGATTGGGCGCCGCGTTTACCATTACAGGATATCGTCTTGCGATGTTAGTTTCGGGTGGCTTAGGGTTAATTGTTGCTGGAAGTTATGGGTTTAAAATAACGTATTTAATCATGGCAGCGATCATGCTCGCATTAACATTCTCAACCTTTTTCAGCCCAGAACCCCATCATGTTTCACCACCGAAATCGTTAAGAGATGCCGTAATTAATCCCTTTAAAGAATTTTTATCTCGTCCCGGGACAGTATTAGTCTTGGTATTTTTGTTATTGTATCGATTTGGCGATGCCTTCACCGTCAGTTTAACAACCGCGTTTTTAATTAAATCGCTCCACTTTTCACTCGCCACGATTGGAATGCTCAATAAAATGCTGGGAATTGCCGCATCAATTATTGGAGGCATCATCGGTGGAATATTACTCGCGCGATTAAGCCTATTTCGTGCACTGCTTTATTTTGGACTTTTACAAGCTCTGTGTAGCTTTTTATTCATGGCATTGGCCATCGTTGGTAAAAATATTCCCTTATTAGCCGCTACCATTTTTATGGACAATTTTTCCAGTGGAATGGTTTCTGCCGCTGCCGTTGTTTTCATTACGATTTTGTGTGACAAAAAATTCAGCGCTACACAATTTGCTTTGTTTTCTGCCGTCAGCGCATTTGCCCGTGTTTTCGTTGGCCCGCTTTCTGGGATCACCGCTCAAACATTCGGATGGCCGCATTATTTCCTCATTTCTTTCTTCCTCTCCATCCCCGGTTTACTCTTGCTATGGCCGCTTAGAAATAGTTATTATGGAAAATCTCTAGAACGTCAGGAGTATTAATTCCATGTCAATTTCTTCCGCGCCTAAGCGTGCCCTGGGTTTGTGGATGTTAACTGCGCTTGTCGCCGGAAACATGATCGGTTCAGGTATTTTTTTATTACCCGCCTCATTGGCCAGTTTCGGTAGTATCAGCTTAATTGCATGGATTTTAACGTCGTTAGGTGCAATCTGCTTGGGATTAGTCTTCGCGAAATTAGGAAGCTTACTTCCTCGCGTCGGTGGCCCGTATGCTTATTGCCGCGAAGGTTTTGGTAATTTCACCGGTTTTCAAATTGCATACAACTATTGGATTGCCTTGTGGGTCGGTAATGCCGCAATTGCGGTTGCGGCTGTCAGTTATTTAAGCGTGTTTTTCCCTTCATTCAAAAATAGCCCCGAATTAACACTGGCTGTAAGTCTTGGCTTAGTATGGGCACTGACCTTTATTAACGTCTTGGGCGTAAAACAAGCGGGTATTTTTCAATTAGTTACGACCATTTTAAAATTGTTGCCGTTAATTTTAATCGGCACCTTTGGATTACTGTACATTCATCCGCATTATTTATTAGATATTAATACATCTTCGCAATCTCACATGTCTGCAATTACGGGCGCAGCAACATTAACCTTATGGTCATTTATTGGATTAGAATCCGCATCGGTTCCTGCCGATGACGTGGAAGATCCACAACGTACGATTCCGCGCGCAACAATTTTGGGCGTGGTATTAACCTCCGTTGTTTATATTTTCAGTACGGTTGCAATCATGGGTGTAATTCCCATGTCCCAACTCGCCAAATCCAATTCCCCCTATGCGGATGCTGCACAATTAATGTTTGGTCACACGGCGTATTACATTATTGCGATTGGCGCGGTCATTTCCTGCCTGGGCGCCTTAAACGGCTGGACATTATTACAAGGCCAAATTCCCTTGGCAGCTGCACGCGACGGATTATTTCCTCGCGTATTTGCAAAAGAAACAAAACAAGGCACGCCTCATGTGGGCCTAATTGTCTCGAGTTTATTAATTTCAGCCTTAATGATTTCGACCTATGGTTTTGGCTTGGTCCAACAATTTACGTTGATTATTTTAATTGCAACATTGGCGTCTTTAATTCCGTATTTCTTTACGTGTATGGCGGAATTAATGATCTTTATTAAATACAAAGAACAATTTAGCGGTAAACGTTTAACAAAATCGGTAATTATTAGTATCCTTGGCATGATTTATTCGTTCTGGGCGATTTATGGTTCAGGACAACAAATTTTATTTTATGGCGGCTTATTATTTTTCAGCAGCGTGCCGATTTATGTTTGGATGCAGTGGAGTGCATCGCGCGCAAAATAAACCTAAGCGTCGATTATTTTCTATTTTTACATAAAGGACTGTCATTCATGGACAATGCATTGAAACAACGTGTTTTAGGCGTCATCGTATTATTTGCTTTGATTGGAGTTTGCATCAGTGTGTTGCTGCATAACAACCGCGTTGCACGTGAAGAAGGCATTCAACGTGCACATCAATTAATTGCAGAACAAACTGCGACTAAAGCTAATCAACCGCCAACGACACAAGACAGAATGGATGCCATTTCTCAACCACCTGTTCAATCAACGCAAGCTGAAACAACCTCACCTGCGACTTCAACAACAAATGTATTTAATACACCCACAGCGACAACCACTACGACGACAACCCAAGCACCGCCCGTCCCTGTTACGAAAAAAACAAACCGCAGCACAACGACAACTGCAATAACAACTCCAGCAGCTTCAACGAAACCCATTGAAACAACACACACGAATACGTCTGCGTTAAATAACTTCCCAGCACCCAGTACCACTACAAATACAACCAAGACAAATACAACAACCACAATGGCTGAAAAAACCTATGTTCTTCAAGTCGGAACATTTTCAAACCGTGAAAATGCAACAGCTCTAGTGAAAGCACTAGAGGGGCGCGGATTTAAAGCAACAATTTCCTCTGTAAAAACTTCTCACGGTTCAATGACAAAAGTGATTGTCGGCGGAGAAAAAGGTTTAACGAAATCTGAAGCAGAAACCACGAAATTACGCTTAAAGAAAACCTTGGATTTAAACGGAATTATTACGCCACAATCAACTTCTCATCATGTAACCACCACAACAATCCATCATACGACGGCGCATAACACGGCAAAATCTTCTTCAAAAACAACAACGCATCATAGTAAAATATCTTCCGTCACTCCAACGTCATCAACCAAAAAATCATCGACCACTGCTTCATCGAAAAATGCAAAAAAAGCGGATGATGCGGGCGCCGTTGTCATTCCCTAAGAGAGGACATTATTTTGACGAGCTTCGGTTTTAATGTAGCAGACATTACGATTGTTGCAATTGTTTCACTGTCTGCGCTCATCAGTCTTTTTCGTGGTTTTGTGCGTGAAGCACTTTCATTAGTTTCGTGGGTTTTAGCCTTTTGGTTTGGTTTAAGTTTCTCTCATCCTGCCAGCGATTTTTTAACGAATTATATTAAATCACCCACGTTACGATTAGGCGCAGCATTCGGTGGCATATTTATTATCGTCTTAATTGCATGCGCAATTATTAATGCGTTTATTTCACGCCTTGTGGAAAGCACAGGATTATCCGGAACGGATCGATTACTTGGCGTAGTGTTTGGCTTAATTCGCGGAGTTTTACTGGTAGCCGCGTTATTACTTGTTGCACAACTAACCACACCAATGGCGCAAGAATCGTGGTGGACAGGCTCGGGATTAATTAATTACTTCAGTCCGGTAGAAAACTGGCTGCAGAGCTTTATTCCTCAGACGGTTATGCAAAGCTTTAAGTTGTCGAAGTCGTAATTTTAACGACTATTTCTTCACAACTGGCGTACTTTTAAGACGCTTTATCACATCAGAATCAATACCTTTACTTGTAGCCAAGTCTTCTGCTGTTTCACCTTTTCGGTTAGTCACTGACCACGAAGCACCATACTTAACAAGTAATTGCGCTCTCGGAAATTCTTTATCTGCTCTAAACTTCTTTTTACTTAAAAGCGTCATTAATGCTGTGTTGCCTTTTTTTCCAACATTTTGACGATCAAGATCAGGCGCAGCTCTTACAATTTCTTCGAACTGTTCAACAGAAGTATTGTTTGAAGTACCTGAAAATAACCGTTGCGTACGAGGTGATAATGGTTCGATCAAAGCAGCGGTGACTACACTAGTTGAGTTTTTAGAGTTGGCTTTTTTCTCAACATCCTTAACAACAGAAGATGCATTATTGTTATTAGCCACTGGAGCAGAAATAACTACTGCAGGTATTTTTTCAGACTTCACCGTTTTTGATAAGTAAGGTTCCCATAGCCGCTGAATAACGCTTCCCAATCCTTTTTGTTTTTCGTTATCGAGCGAAATAGCACCAATCACGGCTTCTAACATATCTGCTTTCATTTGTAGCGTCAGATTTATTTCTCCTCTTCCACGGACAACAAACTCTGATAAGCCTAATTTATCTGCAATAATCGGTAATGCTTCGCGGTTACCAATCATTTTTTCCAATGCTGAATGAAGTTGCCCCTCACTCCAGCTGTCCCCCACTAATTTAACCAACTGATTTGAAAGCATATGCTTTATTGCTGCATCACCCACCAATTCCAAATTTTGATAACTTTTAGTAGCAGCTAATGGATTTCTTTCTTGAATAGCACTTTCACGAGTCAATGCACGCCGTAGCAATTCTTTATCCTTAAAAACATAACCTAGTTTTTTTTCGAGCTTTTTCCAGGTTAAATCTATTCGCTGTTCCATTTCAATCTCCTTTTTAATTTAAAACGCCTTGCATAACTGTAAATTAGACTTTGCCCAAAGATTAAGCAGTAATATTGGTGCTATTTGGAATTAAGCTGATTGAACGATACGATTTTATCACGCTCTAATTTATACACGTTAGAATTTTTTAAATAAGAATAATAGTAGATTTGGTCGCCTTTTAATAAGGTTGCAGGATGTAAATACTGCCGGCATTTATCCTCATCATATCCTACAGACCAATCTTCTTTAGAATGAAAATACGGCACAACCTTTCGTGATTGCAGTTCTTTTATAACATCTGGTAAACCTTGTTGGTCTTCGGCATATTGTGCAACATCGTTCATATCTTTTTCGCTTTTGACGATAAGCCAACTGGGTTTAGCATCTCCGTCTAAACACAGAAAACTACCGTGTTCATCTAGCAAATAATATTCAACGATATGATTATCTTTGATTAATTTATGGAAGAAATCTGCAAATACGGCATCGCTCAAACAAGCAGGAATATATTTATGCAATGCTTCAGCAGCATTTCTGATTACGCCATTTGTTAGCTGGAGAAAGTATTTTTGCTGTAATTCTTGAACACTTTTTAATAAAACATCCGTAATATGTGAATGACCTTTTTCGATGAATTTATTAATTAATCCCTCGTTAAAGGCTTCTACCGCCAGTGAATGTCCTGCTTCTGACGTTAAAATCATTTTTTGTGCGAAAGATTCTTGGAGTTCTCGACAGAATTCAATGCCATTTTTAATCGGCATCGCATAGTCCACAACAATTACTGAAAACTGATTAAAGCGATCAGCGCGATATATTTCGTGGTGTATTTTTCGAATATCAAATGACGATGTGTATTGTTCAAAGTCTCGGTCAGCGGTAGTTGTTGTGCAATGACGTGTAAAGGGTTCTGCCTTGTAGTCTTTATTCAAAAAATGAAGGGCCTTAGCCGGATCGCTAAACGATTTACAGAGAAATCCTTTGGTTTCCAAATTTAAGCAAACTTCAGAGAGAAAGTTTTGGTTGTCATCGATAAAAAGGGAGATTGTCGGATACTGACAGACACTGATTTTAATGTTATTCACGGGGAAGCTCCTTATCCGGGAAACGTAGTATGAATAAAGTATAATCACCTTCTATTGATTCGCAAGTGATTTCACCGCCTAAATCGTTCATTACCCATCGACAAAAGGTCAATCCGACACCAGCACCATGATAAGTTCTGCTGAAAAAACGCTCAAAGATATGCGGCAAAATCCCACGAGCAATTCCTGTTCCGGTATCTTTGACATAGAGAATATTGAATCCGCCTGCACGCTTCGTTAAAAGGTGGATATCGCCTTTTCCTGCTTTATGAACATAGTAGATAGCATTTTTGAGCAGATTGAAAAGAACGTGAATGACTAAAAGAGGTTCACCTTGAATTGAAAAATCATCATTTTCTTTTTCTGACCATTTAACCAGCTCTCTTTCATTGCCAACGAAAGGATATCTTTCCAGCGTATCGTTGATACATTTTTTAACTGAAAACAGTTCGATTTTTGATTTATTGCTTTGAGGATTGAGATTAAGGAGAAGCATATCGATGAAAGTCAGAGAACTACGCGTTTCTTTTTTCATATTACCGAGCTTACTTTCCATTTGTTTTAAGTGGTCAGCCTTAATGGTTTTTACAGGAAGTTCAGCGGTTTGTGCTTTTTGATAAGCATCGATAAACGTTGGGAATACAGTGTTTAACGTGTCGATGGCGACGTTGAGACTGGCGAGTGGTGTTCGCAGTTCGTGAGCAATGCTCGCGCCGAGGGCTTTCATTGTCTGGTACTTGTCTTGCTGAAGTTTATCTTTCCGGTTTGCGAATAATGCCCCAAATGCTATCACACTAATATAGGTGATTAGAATTCCAGCAAAATTAGGAGGGATTATAAAATCAGCCGTGGTTGTCAAACTGTAAGCTAGCCAGCCTAAAAATACGCCTAGTGTTAAAATAATAAAAAGCGTCAGTGTATCAAGAAGCAATACGCTTAAGATTAAAACTGTCATGGCATTTAAGAGCCATAAATAAGACAAATTATTTTTTAATACCAAAAATGTAAAAAGGAATGGCAATGAGTACATTAATGTAAAGTACCAAAATATTGCTAAAAATTTCTTTGCTTTGTCAGGCCATTTCTTGTGAAAAATCAAAGGGATGCAAAGTGCACAGACCACTAATCTAAGCCATAGATTCTCATATCCTTCAGAATCAGTAACTTTCCATATCACAAAATAGAGGGGATACGTTATGAGGCCAAAAATACCAAACACGTTGTACGGATTCAGCGACGTATCGGCATGATGGTTGATTTTATAAAGCAATCTGGAAAATAGAGAGAGCAGTGAAGTCTTTTGAGTGTGAACCATACCAATCCTTTAAACTATCTCAAGACTTACGAATCACAATAAATTTTTGTCTGGTGGTCATACAAAAACTGTTGTCATCCCGCTTGAAGTGCTTATTAATATACTCCGTTAATGCTTCGCGTGAAGCAGAAGCTCCGGCATCATAGAGCATGAAACCAGAAATGTGCAACATTTCAGTTAGGCCCTTTGCAACAAAGTTCTCGTCTGAACAAAAGCCATGAACGTGATCATAAGAAAAACGTTGTCGACACCATTGAAAGAGTTCGTCAATATTAGGCGTTTTTCCACCAAAATGCTTCATAAGTCGGGCCTTTCCTGAATCATTGCCACTGTGTGCCACAACAATTAATCCACCCTGCTTTGTAGCATGATAAAGCTTTTCAATAATATCAATCCAATATTGGGGTTTAATATAATAAAGGACATGAGAAAGAAGAGAAAAGTCATACAAATTATTTTGCAATGAAGTATTAAGTACTGAATCACAAATTTTATTAATCTTTATTTTATTACGCAAAAGTCCCGGCAAAACATTTAAAGCAGAAATGCTAGTGTCAATTACCGTCACATTTTGAAATACACTAGAGATTAAACGCGTAATTTTTCCATCACCAATTCCCACATCAAGAAAATTATTTTTGAAAGCAACCAGAGGCAACATTTTTTTCCACAAAAATATTGCGCGATGACGCGTCTCTAACGTTGAGCTAAGCGCCAGCTCTAAAGCATCCAAGTAATCCGCTTGGGAATGATAGTCCCCGTAGTATTCTCGCGATCCAATTTTTTTTGCTAATCTTGATAATTCAATAAATCGTTTTTCATTGAGTTCAGTTCTAAACTCTTCATAAAAACTGGCATCAAGAATTTCATAAGACAAATCGGGCTTTTTTTCTAGGACAGGAGTTAAAACTAACGCTTCCATAAACTCACCCATAAAAATTAAAATATCAAATTAACTTTTATGATGAGTATAGAAAGGGAAATTTATGATGATTAGAAAAATGGGCGCAATTAATTGCGCCCTTACAACTATTTTACTGCAATCTTCGCGACTTTTAACTTACCTACTTGATAAATATCCGATGTTCCTGCTTTTATAAGGAAATTAATATCAGTAACTTTTTCGCTATTAATTTTTACACCGCCACCTTGAATTAATCGGCGTGCTTCTGAAACGCTCGGACATAAGCCTGTTTCTTTGAGCAAATTTGCCAAGGATAACGTCGGCGTTGATAATGTATATTTTATTTCGGGAATATCTGTCGGTAATTGATGTTTTTGAAAACGACTAGTGAAATTTTCCTGCGCTTTTTCTGCTGCGGATTTATCATGAAAACGCGCAACAATTTCCTTGGCTAAAATAAACTTAATATCACGGGGATTTTTGCCTGATTTTACTTCAGTTTTAAACTGTTCAATGGTGTCGGTAGATTCAAAGCTTAATAAATCAAAATAACGCCACATTAAAGTATCTGAAATGGACATGATTTTTCCAAACATATTATCAGGCGTTTCATTAATGCCTATATAATTATCCAATGATTTAGACATTTTTTTCTCGCCATCTAAGCCTTCTAATAAGGGCATCGTCATGACGACTTGTGGCTTTTGGCCATACTGTTTTTGTAATTCACGGCCCATTAATAAATTAAACTTCTGATCCGTTCCGCCTAATTCAATATCTGCTTTTAATTCAACGGAATCATAGCCCTGTAATAAAGGATATAAAAATTCATGGATGGCTATGGGTTGTTCTGAGGTATAACGCTTTTGAAAATCATCGCGCTCTAACATACGTGCAACAGTGTATTTTGCCGCAATTTCAATCAAATCAGCGGCGGTTTTCTTTCCTAGCCATTCGGAATTAAACGTAACCTTGGTTTTTTGGGGATCCAATATTTTAAACACTTGGTCTTTATAGGTTTTGGCATTTTGTTGAACTTGTTCGCGCGTTAGCGGTTGGCGTGTGACATTTTTACCCGTCGGATCGCCAATCATTCCCGTAAAGTCGCCAATTAAGAAAATAATTTCATGCCCTAAATCTTGAAAATGCTTCAATTTATTTAATAAAACCGTATGTCCTAAATGAATATCCGGCGCGGTCGGATCAAATCCGGCTTTTACGCGTAATTTTTTACCGCTGGCTAATAAGTCTTCCAGTTCTTTTTCAACCAGAATTTCGTCGGTTCCGCGTTTAATTAAGTCTAATATTTCTTTCATTGTCTCAGAAACTCCACCCATAGGTCGTGGCAAGCCTCGCCCTTACGCTATAATATTAATACCAATGCACACCACAATTATCTAATAAATGTACCAAATTCTGCCCTGGCAACGTCTTCGTTCGCCGCCAATATATCTCAAGATAACTCTCAAGAATATATCGGTATTCTTGCTGAATTAAAACCGGCAAAATCTTCTCCGCACGCTCAATATCTTTCTGCTTATAATGATGACAGCATTGAAACAATACGGCACCCAATACCGATGCTTTAGACGCTTTTCTTGCGAATGAGGACGCTTCAAAACTCTTCAAACAGTCATACAACGCGCGATCTTCATCCCAGGCTTGCCATTGCTGATAAAACAACAAGGCATCGTCCATATTCGCTCGCAAATGCTCCGGCCGATTGTCGGTCTCCTGGCACATTAAAATAAATAATATAGCGGGAATAGCCGCCTCAACATTTGACCACGAACAATTTCCTGTAATTTGCGACGATAACGGCAGGCGAATTAATAGTTCCAATCCCAGTGTTTTTTTATAGCCTTCTTGAATAAATTCTGGCGGCTGTTTTTTATATAACAACGCTTTGAAAAATTCGGGCGTCAATGCTGTGCGCTTTTTTACATGATAAATACAAATACTGCCTTCTTTTAAACTGTTTTCACCCCGGTCACATTTAATAAATAAATCACCTAATGACACAAAGGTAATCGCATGCCCGCGATGCGCAACCGGGATAATCAATAAGTCTTGTGATAATAATTTATTAATGCGATCCGAATGCCTTTCAATATTGGTTAAATATTGCTGGTATTGAATTAATTCGGCTGCCGCTTCAAACGCGCTAATTAATATGCGCACAAATTTAAAATAACGACGCATGCCCCGCGCAGCAAAATTATTTCGATAACGACTTAACGAATGTAAGATAATATTAACCGTAAATTCTAGGAAAAATCCTTCAAAATCAACTTCTATAAATTTTCCTTTGGGATTAACGATATCTGCTGAACCCATTAATTCAAATCGATGGCCTAATAATTTCGTATTAATATAATCCAACGCAAAATTTAAATCGGCACCATGACTGTACAATACATTTTTAACCGCAGAATCATTACGCAAAATAGGCGTGACCAAAACCGGCTGACTGGAGCGCGTATAATGATTGGGATTTGCGCCACTGGATAATAATAAATCACATAATTTTGCATTATTGTTTTCAACCGCCCAGTGTAATGCCGTACGCCCCGTTGAATCTTCTTGATCGACTTGCGCACCATGCTCCAATAAAACACGCGCAATATCTGTTTTATTCGCAATCCCCGCTTCGACTAATGGACGATAACCATATTCATCAATTTCATTGGGATCGGCACCAGATTGTAGCGCTTGAAGCACATGTTCTTTTTCACCGTAAATAATAATATTCGCTAAAGACATAAATTAGCGTTCTCGCTTCATTGTCGGTGAAGCATTCAACCCTAACTGATTGCGTAACTGCGGGTTAAGATCTAATTGTAGACGCTGCGCATTTTCTGCTGCGTCTGGATTAATTTGGGCATCAGGATTGGACTTGGGATCAATGCCATCCAGTTGTGGCTTATCTTGCATTAACGGATGTGCAAGTAACGATTCACCGGCACTTAATCCCTGACGTGTTTCATTTTTTTTCATATCCGTAAACGGCACAGCACCGAATTTTTTTTCGCCATCCCGCATTTGCGCCAAAAATAACTGCATTTTGTCGCCAATTTCTTTTAAATTCGCATTATTTGCGAGTATTTCGCTAATTTTATTAAATAACGCTTCATATTCAGTTTGATTGAATACTTCTGCTGTTTTTTGAGCTTCCGTAATAACACTCTGGGCTTCATCCGGATGTACCGCGAGATAACAGTTTCCCTTACTAAAATCGACTTTGGTGAGGGATTTTCCGGCTAATTTCATCAACACACAGTGTTTAGAAATGGTCTCGAGTATTTCTTCCGTTTTTTCAGGGGACGCGAGAGACGGCAATGCCGATGTTAGCTCACGCAACATCAAGCAACAGGGACGTTTTTCAGTGGTTTCAAGAAAGTCAGCCATAAGGCCAACAGTAAATCAGGTTTCCTCTGTCATTGCCAGTGTTATCAATGGCGCAATCGTACTGACAGCAGAGATATAAATCGCTTGCAGACTGGGCTGTTCTAAAAAAATAACCCTATCATCAAAGCTATTGATAGTGCCTTTCAGTTTGATGCCATTTTTGAGGTATATCGCAACGGGAGTCTTCTTTTCTACGATATTTTTAAGGAAAGCTGTTTGAAAACTGCTGGGGTTTGACATCGCCATCTCCATATGTCGATAAGGTAACTTTATTTAAACAAGTGGCGCCATGCTACCATAATCCCTTCAAAAAATGCTAGAATTATGGTCATTATGTTTTGTTCGCGGGAGACTCCCCAATGAAAAATGCTCTGCAACCTATTGCCGTATCACTTCCTGTTGGAAATCATGATGCTTATCTCGCGGCAACCAAACATTTTCCCATGCTGTCTGAAGCAGAAGAAAAAGCACTCGCAGAACGTTGGTTTTATCAACAAGATATCGATGCGGCTCGCCAACTCGTGCTATCCCATTTGCGTTACGTCGTCAGCGTTGCCCGCCGTTATTTAGGTTACGGACTTAATTTTGCGGATTTAATTCAAGAAGGTAACGTAGGCTTAATGAAAGCTGTGAAAAAATTTGACCCCTCGCAAGGCGTGCGATTGGTCTCTTTCGCTATCCATTGGATTAAAGCAGAAATCCATGAATTTATCCTGAAAAACTGGCGCATAGTTAAAATTGCGACAACTAAAGCACAGCGTAAACTATTCTTCAAATTAAAATCCTTTAAAGAAAAATTTGGCGAAAACACAGGGATTATTGCCCAAGAAATGGGCATTGATCGCAAAACGGTTGATGACATGAATAACCGCATGATGCATACCGATGCCGATGTTGAAGAAGCCTATGAAATTGCGGATCATTTTGCAGATCCAGCTCTCCATATTGAATCCCGCGACACGGATGATCACAAAGAACAATTAGTGATGGCACTCGAAAAATTGGATCCGCGAAGCCGCGATATTTTACATCGCCGCTGGCTCAACGAAGAGAAAGACACATTGCATGATTTAGCTGAAAAATATAACGTTTCTGCTGAACGTATTCGACAACTTGAAAAAAATGCGATGGAAAAACTACGCCTTACTCTGCAGCATTCTTTTCAATCTTAGCATCCCGCTTTTGTAAATACGCATTTCGCACGAAGACATATGGGTCAAATGCTTGCGCATAAACACCATTGTAGGTTAATAAATTTGCCCGGGCATTAATAATTTCAAGGGTATAGAAGCCGAAACTCGTATCTTCATCAATATAAGGATAAATGCTGGCATAATAATCCACCGGCAGACCCGCAGTATCTCGCACAGTACTGGGACCCAGTAACGGTAGAACCAAATAACGAGAATCTTTATAGCCCCATTTTGCCAACGTTAATCCGAAATCTTCATAATGTTTGGGTAGTCCTGCATCCGTTGCGACATCAACCAGTCCACCAATGCCTACCGTGGTGTTCAACAAAAATCGCCCGCTATCTCTACCAACATAGCGAATATTCCCCTGTAACCCATCGTTTAAGATGGTCGGAATTTCATCTAAATTGGAAAACACGTGTGTCACGCCCTTTCGCGCGGTAGAAGGCAAAACGGTTTGATAAAGGGTTGCAACAGGCTTAAATATCGCCTTATCTAAAGAATCATTCAGAGCAAACATATGGCGATTAAAGTCTTGATGGGGATCGCGCGGATCGTTATCGGACGAGTCCGCCAATGCGGTTACGGTGACGGTTGTTAGCAACAGGCTTCCCACAAGCATCGCAATACGCATTGATATTCCTTCCTTTTGGGTTGAAAACTGCAGAAGTATACCCATCTTAGTGTATGAACAAAAGCATCGAGGATGCTAAAATCGATTTCTTTATTAAGTGAGGAGAAAACAACATGAATCTACGTCCATTACATGACCGTGTCATTGTGAAACGTTTGGAAGAAGAACGAAAGAGCCAAGGCGGAATTATTATTCCCGATACTGCAGCAGAAAAACCCATGAAGGGCGAAATTATTGCTGTCGGTACCGGAAAATTATTAGAAAGCGGTGAAGTTCGTAAACTGGATGTTAAAAAAGGCGACACCATTTTATTTGGTAAGTATTCAGGTACTGAAGTCAAAGTGAATGGCCAAGACGTTTTGGTTATGCGCGAAGATGACATCATGGCAGTATTTGAGTAAATAAATTTTATTTTTGTGAGGAGCGATAAAGATGGCAAAAGAATTACGGTTTGAAACAGAAGCACGTCAATCTATTTTAGTGGGCTTAGATGCCTTAGCAAACGCAGTTGCAGTCACTATGGGTCCAAGTGGTCGTAACGTGTTAATTGAACGTTCGTACGGTGATCCTTTAATTACCAAAGACGGCGTAACCGTTGCGAAAGAAATTCAATTTAAAAATAAATTTGAAAACATGGGTGCACAATTGGTTAAATCTGTTGCGTCTCAAGCTTCCGATGAAGCAGGCGACGGCACAACCACGGCAACCGTATTAACCCGCGCGATTTATAAAGAAGGCATTAAATACGTTACCGCGGGCGCAAATCCGATGGAATTAAAACGCGGTATCGACAAAGCGGTTTCGTCTGCCGTCGAAGCGCTCAAAAAATTATCCATCGAATGTAAAGACAGCAAAGCGATCAAACAAGTGGGTACGATTTCAGCGAATTCTGAAATTACCGTTGGAAACATGATTAGCGATGCAATGGAAAAAGTCGGTAAAGAAGGCGTGATTACCGTTGAAGAAGGCAAAGGCTTCGAAGACGAATTAGACGTTGTCGAAGGCATGCAATTCGACCGTGGCTATATTTCTCCGTACTTTATTAACAAACAAGAAACCATGTCATGCGAACTCGAAAATCCATTTATTTTATTAGTCGATAAAAAGATTTCGAATATTCGCGAAATGTTGCCGATCTTAGAAGGCGTAGCAAAAGCAGGACGTTCGTTACTAATTATCGCTGAAGATGTTGAAGGCGAAGCATTAGCGACATTAGTCGTTAATACCATTCGTGGTATCGTCAAAGTTTGCGCTGTTAAAGCACCAGGCTTTGGTGACCGTCGTAAAGCAATGTTAAAAGACATTGCGATTTTGACAGGTGGCCAAGTGGTTTCCGAAGAGCTAGGCAAAACGTTAGAAGGCGCAAGTCAAACCGATTTGGGCAGTGCAAAACGTGTTGTGATTACCAAAGAAAACACGACGATTATTGATGGTGCAGGCAAGAAAGATGAAATTAAAGCCCGCGTTGAAGAAATCGAAACGGAAATCAAAAATTCTACGTCAGATTATGACAAAGAAAAATTGAACGAGCGTAAAGCAAAACTTTCAGGCGGTGTTGCGGTGATTAAAGTTGGCGCAGCAACGGAATTTGAAATGAAAGAAAAGAAAGCGCGCGTTGAAGATGCGTTACATGCGACACGTGCCGCTGTTCAAGAAGGCGTGGTACCAGGTGGTGGTGTTGCGTTAGTCCGTGCATTGCAATCCATTGAGAAATTAAAGGGCGACAATCACGATCAAGACTTAGGAATCAACATTATTCGCAAAGCAATGGAAGCACCGTTACGTCAAATCGTGGATAATACCGGCGAAGAAGCGTCAGTGGTATTCCAAAAAGTACTGGATGGTAAAGGCAATCATGGTTACAACGCTGCAACCAAAGAGTACGGCGATATGATGAACATGGGTATTATTGATCCCACCAAAGTAACACGTACCGCGTTGCAAAAATCCGCTTCTGTTGCAGGATTAATGTTAACAACAGAATGCATGATTGCAGATGCACCGAAGAAAGAAGAACATTCACACGGTGGCGCTGGTGGTATGGGCGGCATGGGTGGAATGGGCGGTATGGAAGGAATGATGTAATTTACAACGGTACAAACAAAAAACCCCGCGAAAGCGGGGTTTTTTTAGATCCTTCGCTACGCTCAGGATGACCTATCAAGCTGTTTCTTCGTTTTGCTCTGGCAATGCCACGTTTAATTCCAACACCGAGCAACTACCCATGCGTTGTAATTCGACGCGAACACTGTTTTTATCAATGCCCGTGAAATATTTTGCAATCACATCAATGATTTCTTGTTGTAACACAGGAAGAAAATCACGACCGGTGTGATTGGTAGCACGCTCATGCGAAACAATAATTTGAAGTCTTTCTTTGGCTACTGAAGCGGAATTTTTTTGTGGACGACGAAAAAGTAATTCCAAAATATTCATTAAACCGCATCCTCCACTTTATCTCTATTCGCCCAACCAAAAATTCGCCCCAGAATGCCTTTTTTATTTTCGGTAATAAATCGATGGGGACGATTTTCACCTAAAAATCTTGCGACAACATCTAAATACGCTTGTCCGGCATCCGATTCTTTCTCTAACGAAACCGGAATACCGTTATTCGAAGCGTTTAATACTGCTTGTGATTCAGGAATGACGCCTAATAACGGGATATGCAAAATATCGACGACGTCGTTTACGCTCAACATTTCATTGCGGGCCACACGAGCGGGTGAATAACGCGTGACTAATAAATATTCACGAATCGGTTCTTGTTTGCTTTCTGCCCGTTTTGATTTGCTGGATAAAATACCTAAAATACGATCCGAGTCACGAACAGAAGATACTTCGGGATTGGTTACCACGATTGCGGTATCGGCAAAATACAAGGCCATAATAGCACCGCGTTCAATTCCAGCTGGAGAATCACAGACAATATAATCAAATTCACGTTGTAATTCTTGCAATACGCGCTCAACACCTTCTTGTGTTAACGCATCTTTATCACGTGTTTGAGAGGCGGCTAAAATAAATAAATTTTCAACGCGCTTATCTTTGATTAAAGCCTGTTGTAGATTAGCTTCACCATGAATGACGTTGATCAAATCATAAACAACACGACGTTCACAACCCATCACTAAATCAAGGTTGCGTAAACCGACGTCAAAATCTATCACGACTGTTTTAAAACCACGCATCGCCAAGCCTGTGGCGAATGAGGCACTACTAGTGGTTTTACCAACACCACCTTTACCGGAGGTAATAACAATAATCTGCGCTGCCAAGGGAGATTCCTTTTTATATCAGAGAGAAAAAAGAGATAGCGCGTAGTCTACCATCTTTTTTAAAATTAGAAAGTCCCCATGTGCAAACGTTCATCGTCTAAATAAATTTGAATCGTTTGCCCCTCCGGCATTGGCGCGAGATCTTCATTGACCCAGTAGTGACCGGCAATCGAAACTAATTCGGCATCGATTTGTTTACAGAAAATGCGCGCTTGCTTGTCGCCATTGATTCCCGCTAGTGCACGCCCTCGCAGTGAACCATAAATATGGATATTTCCATCCGCCAACACTTCAGCACCTGGGCTCACGGAATTTAAAATTACCAAATCTCCGCCTTTCGCATAAATTTGCTGACCTGAACGTACTTGTTGCGTCACTAATTTGGTATTTATCTTACGGGTTTCGGATGAATCGTCTGGCCCAGCAACCGCATCCACTTTACTTGTTCTTTCACCGCGACTTGCGGCAAGTAATGGCAAACCAAATGTTTTAATCGCCTCTTGTTGTTCAGGATTTCCCCCTCTTATGCCAACGGGGACTAAACCATGCTCGCGTAATAATTCAAAAATAACCGGAAAATCCAACGGTGTTTCTGCCGTTTGAATTTTTTTAAGTTCAATGATTAAGGGCATACCCCGAAATAAATCAGGCGTTTGCTTCACCAATGATAAAAATTGGGAACGAATGGCAGACATATCTGCCTTAAGTAATTCAAGGACGGTAATTGTCAGAACACTGCCTTTTAATTGAAAGGCTTTTAAATTTGCTTTCGTATCGTTCATCTTCCTAATGACTACCACTATGCTTGTGTTTTTGGGATTATCAAGATAGGGTTAGCCGCTCAAATTGTCAAGATTCATCGGGAGAGCAGTTTACATGGAAAAGATTTGGCTCAAACATTATTCTAAAGATACCCCCGCTGAAATTGATTTTGGCGATTTCCATTCCATTTTAGATATTTTTCACGAAGCCTGCGAAAAATATGGGAATCATCCTGCTTTCAAGAATCTCAATCATGCGATTTCGTATAATGAACTTAATCGTTTGAGTCAATATTTCGCGGCTTATCTTACGAACACCCTCAAACTGAAAAAAGGCGATCGCGTTGCGATTATGATGCCTAATCTTTTGCAATACCCGATTGCTTTATTCGGAATTTTGCGCGCCGGATTAATTGTCGTAAATGTTAATCCCCTCTATACCCATACTGAACTTGAATACCAGCTAAAAGATGCCCAAGTGGAAACCATAATTATTTTGGCGAATTTTGCTTCAACATTAGAACTCGCACTGGCCAACACCCCAATCAAAAATATTATTGTGACAGAATTGGGTGATTGCTTACCCTTTTTAAAACGAAAGTTTGTTAATTTCGTCGTAAAATATATTAAAAAATTAGTTCCTTCGCATAAATTTCCTCACGTTATTGCATTTCGAAATGCTTTAGTCGCCTCCACCTTTGAGGAAAAAGCCCTTAAGCCAAACGATATTGCGTTTTTACAATACACAGGGGGAACTACAGGCGTTGCAAAAGGCGCCATGTTATCGCATCGCAATATGGTCGCGAACATGCTGCAGGCCAAAGCGTGGATGGGAAATGTTTTGCAAGAACAAAAAGAAATCGTCATCACCGCATTACCGCTTTATCATATCTTTTCACTGACAGTAAATTGCTTAGTATTTTTAGAAATTGGTGGCACTAATATATTAATTACCAATCCACGCGATATTCCCGGTTTTATCAAAGAAATTAAGCACCTACGCTTTACCGCTATCACTGCTGTTAATACGTTATTCAATGCGCTATTACATAATCCTGATTTTAGCAACGTCGATTTTAGCGAATTACATTTAAGTGTTGGCGGTGGAATGGCCGTACAAGAATCTGTTGCAGAACGTTGGGAAAAAGTTACGGGTTGCAGTTTATTAGAAGGGTATGGATTAACAGAAGCCTCTCCGGCGGTTTCGATGACCCCCTTAAATTTAGAACATTTTAAAGACAGTATTGGCTTACCATTACCTTCAACAGAGGTGTCGATTCGCGACGAAAGCGGAAATGAAGTCACTCTGGGCGAAATCGGAGAATTATGCGTTAAAGGTCCACAAGTTATGCTGGGATATTGGAACAATAAAAAAGAAACGCAGAATGTTTTGACCCCCGATGGCTGGTTACACACGGGTGACATTGCCAAAATGGATAAAGACGGATTTATTTATCTCGTCGACCGCAAAAAAGACATGATTAATGTTTCGGGATTTAAAGTATGGCCTACTGAAGTCGAAGCAGTGATTGCAAAACACTCCGGAGTAAAAGAAGTTGGTGTAGTTGGCGTAAGTGATTCTAGACATGGGGAATTAGTCAAAGCTGTCATTGTTAAAAAAGATCCGGCATTAACCCAAGAAGATATCCTACGTTTTTGTCATGAAGAATTAACCAGTTATAAAGTACCGAAGATAATTGAATTTACGAATGATTTACCCAAAACAACGGTGGGGAAGATTTTGAGGAGAGCACTAAAGTAATTTTTTTATTGCCCCTCTCCCGTTATCGGGAGAGGGGATAGGGTGAGGGCTATGCATGCGCAAACTGAAACAAGGTCACAACACGATGCACACCTGAAATACGTCTTGCTACATCTGATGCCATCTGTGCTTGACGACGAGACACCACACCTAATAAATAAACATTACTGTTTTCTGTTACGACTTTAATTTGTCCCGAATGCAATCCTTTTTCTTTCAGCATTCCCGCTTTAACTTTTGTCGTAATCCATGTGTCATTCGTACGCGTCGTCATCGACGTTTCAGGCCCTACGGTTAATTGATTATAGACACGCGATACTTTGGGCAACGATTGCACTAATGATTGGACTTGTTGCTTAACGGAATCGCTCGGCACTTGCCCTACTAATAACACGGCATGGTTATATGAAACGACGGAAATATGACTATTTTCATTTAAATCCGGCGTTTGGTTAATTTCGCTGTTTGCTGTGTATTCAATATTGTTGTCATCATTGACCGTGCTCATCGAACGATTTTCATTTACCACAGCCGCCGTTCCTGCAGCACCTGCTCCTGCTGCCGCAACAACGACACAGCCTTGCAGTCCCACTACCGTAAAAAGTACTAACGCATACGCTATTTTTTTCATCTCATCCCCCTTGAAAAGCATCTCGAATCCACGAAATCCGCGGACAATTTAAATCACCGGATAAAGTAACGACATCAAAACGACTCTGCAACATTTCTGCCAGCGGACTACGTAAACTAAAATATTGCGCGGCATGAATTAACCGCCGTTGTTTACGCCACGTAATACTTGCAGCCGCACCACCAAAATAATCAGTTCTACGATACCGCACTTCAACAAAAATTAATGTGGTTTGATTTCGCATGATTAAATCAATTTCACCACATTTTAATCGATAGTTTCGCTCAATAAGACGAAATCCACGGGCTGTTAAATAATCACACGCTAATTCTTCGGCTAACCATCCTTTTTGACGTATTAATTGGTTCCGCTCGGAATTCCTTTCTGAAATATTGCCCATGATAATTTTCTTACTATATGTTGATTCATTCCCAACGATAACTGCCCCGTTGCACCCGATACACCCGTATTTAATGCACTTAGATTTTGTGTTAATTGTGCTGCATCATACCCCAAACCATACAACCGAATATATTGTTGCACAAAAACAGGTTGTGATAGCGTTAATTGTTGACGCAATGCTGACCACTGACCATCCTGATCAATCACTAACGGCTCATCACAAAATCGCACGCCATTTAAATTTTTATCTTTAGTCGAGTCTAATAATCCAGAATAAATTAATGACGTTCCATAAACGGGAACAGCGCTGGGTAAAAGCGGCGCAATTTCACGAGCCAACGACGGACGCGCAATTAAAAAAACCACATCGGCATTCGAAGAAAGTCCTTGTATTTTTTGTTTCAGATTTTGATCATTATTAACAGAAAGGCTGTGTGAAATAACACCCCCATCGTGTTGCCACTCTGTTTGAAGAGATTGCGCAATACTTTCGCCCCACGCACCGGACGGGGTGATTAAAATCGCGGTGTGATATCCTGCAGCCGCTGCTTTGTCTGCAACTTGTTGCGCTTCTGCATTCGGTGATAATGAAAATTGAAATAAATACGGAACCGTTCCCTCACCCGCAATATCATTTAAAGCAATCGTATTAACTTTAATATCACCACTGTTAGCTAAATCTGCCACTTTGGCTTTATCTAACGGACCGACAACGTAATTTGCGCCATCTTGAATGGCTTTCTGATAAATCGATGTTATGCTACCTTGAGAAGTGTCATATACCGTTACGGAAGGGTGAATTGAACTGGAAGCATATCCTTCATCAAATCCCGCTTTAATCGCTTTTCCGGCATTCGCCAATCCTCCGTCCATAGGAATCAATAACGCAATTTTTGTTGGAGTGGGTTGAGCGCTCAGTGTCGTTGGAACAGAAACAGCAGGTTTTGCAGATTCCGGCATCATTTGGGGAGCCGGTGGAACTTGAGTAGAACAACTCGCTAATGCCATAAAACACAGACAATTGAAGCCTAATCGCAAAGATTTTGCTACCATTTCCCTTTCCTTGAATTCAGACATAATGCGTGAGACATAATGTGAGCATACTTTATATTGTTGCGACCCCCATTGGCAATCTCAACGATCTTTCACCACGCGCCATTGATACTCTAAAATCAGTCGATTTTATTGCCTGTGAAGATACGCGTCATACGAAACAATTATTGTCGCATTTTGGGATCACGACTCCAACTTTTTCTTATCATGAACACAACGAAGAAAAAAGTACGGATAAAATAATTCAACTATTACAAGCAAGAAAATCTGTTGCGTTAGTGAGCGATGCCGGCACACCCTTAATTAGCGATCCCGGTTATACGATCGTATCGCGCGCACTCGCTCTGAATATTACGTTATCACCCATCCCAGGATCTTGTGCTGCGATTTCTGCGCTAAGCGTTTCAGGATTACCCAGTGATAAATTTGTTTTCGAAGGATTTTTACCCGCGAAAACGGGTACGCGACAACATCGGCTTATTGAATTAGCCACCGAATCACGTACCGTCATTTTTTATGAAGCACCGCACCGCATTGTCGAAACACTTCAAGATATGGTTATTATTTTGGGTGAATCACGCACGATTGCACTGTGTCGTGAGCTCACAAAAACATTCGAAACGATTTATACCTCTACCGCAAAAAATGTTTTTACATGGCTCACACAAGATCCCAATCACCAAAAGGGCGAATTTGTGATTGTGGCTGCAGGTATTTCTGAAACGGAAAAAGAATATCTCAACCAAAAAAAAGCACAAGTTTTGGTAAAACAATTGCTGACAGATTTACCGTTAAAAAAATCAGTACACCTCGCTGCAGATTTATTTCACGTTTCTAAAAATACGCTCTATGAATGGGCATTAACTCTCAAAAGGTAATACGCTATGACACGTACATTTGATATTGCTTTACTCGGCGCAACCGGTGCAGTTGGACAAACAGTGTTAGAAATACTCGCGGAACGCGAATTTCCCGTTGGCAAACTAATCCCTCTCGCCAGCAAAAAATCAGCCGGAAATACTGTCGAATTTAAAAATAAATCACTGCGCATTGAAGATGCAGAAACCTTTGATTTCAGTACCGTTCAAATTTGTTTTTGCGCCGTTGATGCAGAATTAGCCAAGAAATATGCGCCGATTGCGGCTGAAGCCGGATGCGTAGTGATTGATAAATCATCTCATTTTCGTTATGAAGAAGATGTTCCCCTAGTGATTCCTGAAGTAAATCCCGAAGCGATTGCAGACTACCGTCAACGCAATATTATCGCCACACCCAATTGTTCAACCATTCCCTTACTTGTTGCACTCAAACCTATCTATGATTCAGTAGGCATAGAAAGAATTAATGTCGCGACATATCAATCCGTTTCAGGAACGGGAAAAAATGGCATTGAAGAATTATCGCAACAAGTGACGCAGTTATTAAACAATAAAGATTTTGAACCCAGAGTATATCCCTCTCAAATTGCGTTTAATTTAATTCCGCATATTGATAGCTTTTTAGATAATGGTTATACAAAAGAAGAAATGAAAATAGTATGGGAAAGTAAAAAAATCCTTAATGATCCGAATATTCTGATTAATCCCACTGCAGTCCGCGTTCCAGTGTTTTATGGCCATTCTGAAGCCGTACATATTGAAACCCGCGAAAAAATTACGGCAGATGCTGCGCGCCGTTTATTACAAGCATCTCCCGGTATTATTGTTATCGATGAACCACAGGGCGGCAGATATCCAACGCCCGTTGAAGTCTGTCGCCAAGAAGATGCCGTCTATGTTGGTCGAATTCGTGAGGACATTTCGCACCACTTAGGACTCGACATGTGGATTGTTGCGGATAATATTCGTAAGGGCGCAGCGCTTAATGCCATACAAATTGCCGAAATTTTGATTCAGGACTATTTGTGATCAGATATAATCACGGAAAAATACAGGGAGAAATACCATGGCAGGTAAAAGCCTAAAACAGAAAGTCAAACATCTGGAACAAGAAGTCGATTATTTACGCCAAATTATTGAACATATACCCACCCACGTTTATTGGAAAAATAAAAAAGGCCTGTACCAAGGATGTAACAAAGCCCAAGCCAAAACCTTAGGCTTAACCTCATCGGATGATATTGTTGGCAAAACCGTATTACAATTATTAGGCCCAGCAATAGGAATGCATCATGAAAAAATTGATAAAATAATTATGCAAGATGAAAAAGAAGAACGTGTTGAAGAAACGTCTTATGATATCGACAAAAATCCTGCAACGTATTTATCCATTAAAGCACCATTATATAACAAAAAGCATAAAGTTTCGGGGCTCTTAGGTGTTTCGATGGATATCACCAAAATTAAGGAAGCGGAAAAGGCATTGCTGGAAGCAAAAGAAAAAGCGGAAGAAATCAGCAAAATGAAATCAGAATTTATTCACAACATGGAACATGATATTCGGACCCCCTTTGCAGGTATTTATGGCATGAGTGAAATTTTAGCTCGCCAAGAAACAGATCCTGAAAAAAAAGAAGCGTTAGAATTAATTGCTGCTTCAAGTAAAGAATTACTGGAATATGCAAATCATATTCTCGCATTTGCGCAAATTGAAGAAGAGTATGACAAAATTATGTCCAAATCTTTTTCGGTAAAAAATCTCGTAAAATCTGTTGTTTCCATGGAAAATCCTGCGGCCCGTAATAAAAATATAACATTACGTTATACTTGTTCTAGCGAACTCCCCGAAACAGTAATAGGAGATTCAGGAAGATTAAAAGGCATTCTCATTAATCTCATCAGCAACGCGATTAAATTTACCGAGGTAGGTGGAGTAGAAGTTAATGTGACCTTATTGGAAAAATCTAGAGAGACCGCAGTAGTCTCATTCAGTATAAAAGATACCGGCATTGGAATTCCCAAAGATAAACAAAAATCGATTTACGAAAAATTCTTTCGAATTAATGCTTCAAACAAAGGCATTTACAAAGGATTTGGATTGGGTTTGCAAGTTGTTAAAAAGTTTGTTGAAGATTTAAATGGCGAATTATCATTAAACAGTATCGAGGGCGTGGGTTCCACCTTCACATTTACCCTTCCCTTTAAGCTCAAAGTTGAAACCCCATCATGAAAAATATATTAGTTATTGAAGATAATTTATTAGCACAAATGGCAACAAAATTTTTGTTTAAATCCTTTGACGTTCACGTGGATTTTGCAAAAACGGGAAAAGAAACATTAGCGCAATTAGAAAATAAAAAATACGATATCGTATTTTTCGATTTGGGTTTACCTGATATTTCAGGCTTAGCGTTGCTCAAGAAAATTCGTGCCAATCCCACATTTAATGCCATCCGCCTTATTGTATTAACAGCACACAGCGCCCAGGAATATGAAAAAGAATGTTTAGACGCAGGCGCTGAGGCGTTTTTTACAAAACCGTTAACCGAGGAAAATATTACTTTATTATTTTGAGACAGATTTTAAATATTGTGTATTTACCTGCTTCTGAACGGATGAGACTGGGAGCTTGCTATTATTACTAAAAATACCAATGGAAATTGCTGGAGAAACTTTAGATGTTGGCTGTATAGTCTGGCCAGTTAATCCAGTTGAAGATTTAGCAGCACCCAACTTTTTAGAAAGTGGGCGCAGATCCTCAGGAGATGTACCTGAGACTCCTTCATCACTGCTACTGCTTCCGCTTCTACTTCCACCCCTACTCGTTGGGCTGCTGCCAGAAACTTTAATTGGTAGTCCTGCTTTTCTTTGACCTGAAGCTTCTTCTTGAACATCATGTTTATCAATTAATTCTGCAGGTTCGTAATGAACTTCATCTTCTTGGTACTGCTGCTTATCTAATTCTTCTTGCGCCGTCACTTCAGCTATTTGAGCTATATATGACTCAACAAGTTGAGCTCTAAGGTGCTGTGGAACATTCTGTAGTTGTGTCCTTACAGTATTGAGCTCCTCGACAAGCAAGCCTACTTTACCAAGCCGATCTTGTTTAATCTCAAGCAATTGCTGAAGTCGAGAGATTTCTTCTGCATGGGGATACTGTTCTTTCTGAATAGACTCTAATCTCTCAAGAAGTTCTTGTCGTTGCATTAAGAGATCTTTATTTTCTGACTTTAATTTTTCTGTCTCTTCATGCAATCTCTGATTAACATCCCCTTTTTTTGCCATCTTAGTTGATACAGGACTGTAAAACTCTATTTGATCTTTTTTACCTAATAATTCTAAAGCACGTCTGATTGCTCTTAAAAAATTTTCTCCAATCTCATGGTTTTTATTTGGATAAATATAATCCAACTTTCTGTCTTTGTATGTTTCTGTGATTAACAACCTGAATGCAGCCGTTTCTTCTTTAAAATATTCTTCATTTTGTTCTTTAAAAAAATTACTTAAGTTACTACAGGTATCACGAAAAGTTAATTTCTGTGCTTGCTTCATATCCCTTGTTTGTTTTTTACGTAACGTAAACATTTCATCGGCAGCATCTCTAACATATGTTCTAATGCCATTGCCACGATTATACTCTGTTTGTATTGCTTCCGAATGTATTGAGAAATTACCAAATTTATTTTCTAAGATATCATTCCACTTTATTACTGTTACGGTTTTTCCATAATGTTCTAAAGTTTCAAAGTATTGTTTATGTTTTTCAATCCAATCATTTTCGGCTTGAATGGATTTTTCTTTTTTCTTTTGCTTTTTTAAGGATTGATACTCTTTTATCATTCCATCTGTAACTTCAATGCCTTTTATAGCTTGCTTATGCGCATGTTTTAAATAAACATTATGTCTCTGCAGAACTCCACCCACTACAAAAACAATATCCTTGTATTCCGCATCAATAATTGCACGACAAATTTCCCAAAATTCCTCACCCTCAAAATCGGGAGAACCTACACTAATGCCAACAAAAGCTATTGTTGCTTTTGGATTTTTAGGCGCATGAGGATGTTGCCCTTCATCAAGAACTACACTCATCAGTTTAAACCGAGGTGAAGATTTTTTTGATTGCTCAGGTGAAACTGAATTTTTTTTAATTTCATCAGGCGAATTTTCACCAGCAGGATTAATGCCTGTATTTTTTGCACCTAAATTTGCATGTTTTGAATCTTGCATAAAACTTACCTACAATTTTCTACTGTTTAAAAAAATTAAAATAAAATTTAGATCGGAAGGTAATATATGATAGTAGAATGATTGTGTTTTTATTTTGTAAGCCTTTGACCACAGGCATAGTAGCACATTTCTTACAAAAGTGAAAAGATTCAATAAAAGATGCTACTTTTTATACCTATGGATTACTAGAGGAAACACTGAAAACAACAAAATTCCGGCCACTAATATCAACTCATATATTAAATTACTGGCTATTTTAAGATTTGTCGGCGGCAAAAATCCTAACCCAATAACACCCAGAGACGTTAATATGCCAATGCCTGCTACAAACCACATCCCCATGCTTCCACCCGGGATACGATACGCTCTCACCACTTCAGGGGCTTTGTAACGAAGACGAATCGCCGCAGCAAACATTAATATATAAAATAACAAGGCCAACTGAGATGTTAGTGCCGTTAAAATCCAATATGAACTATTAACACTCGGCATTAATAAGAACACCGCGCACAACAACGTCACGATTACCGCCTGCAGTATTAAAATCCGCGCAGGCATACCCTTGTTATTAAGCTTTCCAAAACAATGAGGAATATTTCCCTCTTCCGCCGCAACCCATAACCCTCTTGTCGGGCCAATAACCCACGCTGACATGTTAGCCAACCCACTAAGAAAAATCATCGCCACCATAACAGGCGCAGCCCACAACCAATGATGCGCCTGAAAGAAAATGGCATACGCATCAATTAAACTTGATACCAAACTAATTTGACTGGGCGGAATTACAATAGCAATCGCCAAAGAACCTCCTATCAATGTCACTAAAATAATTAAAGAAGAATATAATAACGCGCGCGGATAATCTTTTTGAGGATTCTTTACATCACCCGCATGAACTGCAGACATTTCCATTCCCACTAAACCAAACAGTACGGCAACCAAATATCCTAAATTATTAAGATTATTTAAATGCGGAAATAAACTAGTTTTATCAAAATGAATTTGAGAGACATGCCCATGCATCATCCAAAGCACGCCCAAGGAAATAATGATAATGATTGGAATCATGGTTCCAACAATCGCACCAATCACACTAAATCGACTGGATATTTTAATCCCCATGCAGCTTAATAAAGTCGACACCCAAAATAAAATTAAAATAACGCTTAAGGTATACGTCGTATTATTTGCTAATACAGGATTAATTAAACTCGCTAACGTTCCTGCTAAAAATGCTAAAATGGTTGGATACCATACAACGTTATAAATCCATTGCAACCAAATCGCTAAAAATCCTGTTTTAGGACCAAACGCTTTTGTCACCCATATATAAGCGCCTCCTGTGTTTGGCCAACCCGTTGCTAATTCAGCGGTAACTAGTGCGGTTGGGATAAAAAATCCAATAGCAGCTAAGACATAATAAAATATTAATGCGGAACCATACTCAGCACTGATCGGCAACGTACGCAAACTATCGACTGCAATGACGTTAATCATCATTAACGTAAATACACTTAATACTTTGCCTTGCGTGCTGATTTGCATCATTTCACTCCACTATTGACCAATTTTCTGTCCCATTTTGAGACTATCGCCATTTTTTAAGGGGGAATTCCATTGTATTTGATTCGTTTGAAATAACATAATCACCGTTGAGCCCAATTGAAAATATCCCATTTCTTCACCTTTTTCGAGAAATACATCATCATACTTCCAATGTCGAACCTCTCGAACACGCGGCGGAGTTACAATGCCTGCCCAGCGTGTTCCAATGCTTGCGACAATCATGGCTCCCACTAAAATCATCGCCACCTTGCCTTTTTCAGTTTCAAATATACAAACAACACGCTCATTTTTTGCAAATAAATCGGGAACAGTTCGTGCAGTGCGCTGATTGACTGAAAATAACTTACCCGGAATATGGCTCATCGATTTTAATTGTCCAGCAATTGGCATGTGTACACGATGATAATCTTTAGGAGATAAATACAGCGTCGCGTATTCACCGTTTTCAAATGCGGATGCGAGTTGGGCATCACCGCCCAATAAAGATACTAAACTAAAATGATGATTTTTTGCTTGAAAGAGTTGCCCGTTTTGAATTTTTCCGATTTCACTGATTTCACCGTCAACGGGACTCACAATATCTTTCCCTACAGGACGAAGATCCGGTTTAAGCGCTCGGGTAAAAAACGCATTGAAATCAACGTAATTTTCGGGCGAAATGATTAACGCTTCCGACATGTCGACGCTGTATTTTTTGATAAATAACTTTATGCATCCATTTTTAATCCAGGCTGGTCGTCGCACCTGCGCCAACCACCCAAATGCCCAGGTGACAGCCTTTTGAGACACAAGGTACTGAGGCAACGTCTTTAATCTGTCTAGCATAATCTCTCGCTATTTGCGCATTCCAGAATTGTTACTATACTTATATATAGGGTGTTTTCGGGGAATGCTACCTTGAACTTTAATAGTGAAACACTAGCGGAGATCAATATAGCACCACGGTGTGCAAGTCCTTGCTATAGCAGGAAAGCCTAAAGTGTTGCTGCGAACCCCACCCTTAAACATTGGTTTCATGTGCGCAAACTTCCTTGAAATCACCCTATTTCATTTATACAACCCTACAAAGGATTTTTTCCATGGATGCACTTAAAAAACAAGCTGCCCTCGCTGCCCTACAGTATGTCGAACCTTATACCATACTTGGTGTGGGAACGGGCAGTACTGTAAATTACTTTATTGATGCGCTGCCTTCGATCAAGTCTAAACTGGAGGGGGTGGTTTCCAGCTCTAATCAAACTACCGAAAAACTTAAAAAACTAGGTGTGCCTGTTTTTGATCCGAACTCCGTAGATAATTTACCGTTATATGTCGACGGAGCGGACAAGATAAATCACCATCTCCAAATGATTAAGGGTGGTGGCGGCGCACATACCCGCGAAAAGATTATTGCCTCGATGGCGAAAAACTTTATCTGTATAGCCGATGAAAGCAAGTGGACAGATCTATTATCTACGGATGAAACACCACTCCCCCTTGAAGTACTGCCCATGGCACGTAGTTATGTCGCAAGAGAAATTGTAAAATTGGGTGGAGTCCCTGTCTATCGTGAGGGGTTTGTTACAGATAATCAAAATGTTATTATCGATGTCTATCATCTGTCTATCATTGAACCGCTTAAATTAGAAATGACATTAAATAATATCGTGGGTGTAATAGACAACGGATTATTTGCACATCGTCCTGCAAACACATTACTTCTTGCCACTTCGTCAGGATTAAAAGCCATAAATGGATAAATTGCTTTCCCAACCTGCCGTTAAAATTTCGTTCATTACGGCAATCGTAACGCTTATTTTAGCCGGCACTAAAATATATTTCGGTTATGCAGATAATTCACATGCTTTATTTGCAGACGGATTTCATTCGCTGGCTGATGTATTGATCGCCTTGCTCGTATTATTTGCTGCCCATTATGGCGCACAAAAAGCAGATTACAACCATCCTTATGGGCATGGAAGAATCGAAACCGCAGCAACATTCGGTTTAGCCTTAATTTTAATATTGACGGGTCTGGGTATTATTTTTAATGGTGGGTTGCATTTATGGGGACATGAACCGCTCCCTAAACCGGCAATCATTACGTTATGGGTAGCAATCCTGACTGCCATTATTAATGAAATTTTATTCCACGTTACCTATCGAATTTCAAAAAAAATTAATTCAGACATGTTAGCTGCCAATGCATGGCATTCGAGAAGTGATGCGTGGGTTTCCGTCATTGTAATTCTCGGTATTTTGGGTGCACTAGCGGGATATCGCTATCTGGATGTTCTGGGTGCGCTGTTCGTAGGTCTAATGATTATTAAACTGGGCGGCGAACTGGGATGGAAAAGTATTTCAGAATTAGTCGACACTGGCGTAAATCAAGAAATGCTCGATAAAATCAAAAAAATTATTACGACGGTCCCCGGTGTTTGTACGCTACATTTGCTGCGCACACGAACGATCAAAAACGCTATTTTAGTGGATGTCCATATTTTAGTCTCACCACACATCAGTGTTTCTGAAGGTCATTTTATTGGTGATCAAGTCTGGGAGGCCTTGAAAAAACTTCCTGATATTAGCGATGTTACGGTACATGTTGATCCAGAAGATGATGAAGTTATGCATTTATCTTCCAACTTGCCAAACCGAAAAACACTTGAGCCCTTATTACAAAAAATGCTTAGCTCAATTAAATACACAGATAAAATGAAATTTGATTTCCATTATTTAAATGGAAAAATTGAAGTCGCGATTTTTATTCCCCTTAATTTTTTAAATGGGGATGATTTGACGTCGATGACCGCTGAAATTAAAAAAACCATTAAATCATTACCGTATATTCATACGGTAACTGTTAATTTCCACAATGCTTGATAACGCTTTTTTTGATCGCGATGCACAAATAGTGGCCAAACAACTTCTCGGAAAAGTCATTCGCCGTTTTTATCAAAACCAATGGCTTTCGGTGAAAATTATCGAAACAGAAGCCTATTACAAAGATGATAAAGCCAGTCACGCCTCTTTAGGTTTTACCGAAAAACGCAAAGCCCTTTTTATGCCTGCCGGCACCATTTATATGTATTATGCTCGCGGAGGAGATTCACTCAATATTAGCACTCAGGGCGAAGGAAATGCCGTACTAATTAAATCCGGTATTGTGTATGAAAACACCCATGAAGCCTTAAAAATAATGCATTTATTAAATCCTCGTAAAAACGGTGAGGCAAGAGAAACGGATAGATTATGTTCAGGACAAACATTGCTCTGCAAATCACTGGCGGTACGTGTACCGGAATGGGATAAAAAAAGATTTGATCTTTCTAACTTTTATTTCGAGGACGTAGGTTATTTACCTAAAAAAATTATTCAAACAACTCGACTGGGAATTCCCAGGGGTCGTGATGAACACTTACTCTACCGATTCATTGACGAACGTTATCTTAACGTTTGCTCTAAAAAAACACTTTAAGTTGTCATCGCTTCAATGTTACAGTTTAATTTTAATAGGGAGATGCCTATGTTTACCTTGCCTGAAAAACAAATGGGGTATGTAGATGCGATAAAAGCATTATTTGCCTGTTGGTTATCAACCCTGCTAGTGACGCTCCCCTTATGTTTGCTCTGTGAATTTTTGAAAGTATTTCCCGCGTTGTTAGTTTCTTTAAAGTGGATTCTTCCCTACCATAAAGGTGTTATATTGAGTCTATTGATTGTTTTTACGCTACTTTCTTTTATTCCGCTGGCGGGATTAATAATCAAACTCAACAAAATACTTCATGGTAAAACACTCACCAATAAAGCTGCTCTGCAAATCGGATTTTCCCGATTATTTAAACTCTTTATTCTCGGGGTATTATTTGCATTAGTGATGTTTTTACTAGGTAAATTTGGCGGGTTACTTGCACCCCATCTTGGAAATCGCATAACCCTTTTAATTATTTCTCTTATTCTTCTCATCGCAATGCCATTTTTTTTACCCACCCTTCCTTTTATTGTTATCGACAATAAATGGCCTTTTGATGCTATGGCCTCAAGTGTTCGCTTTATAAAAGGCCATTGGCTATTTTCGTTTACCTTAATGATGACGAGCGCGATTGCCTCTTTAGTACTCAATAGGCTTTTTATGTGGCTTACTCACGCTATCGATCTCTACTCTACGCTGTGGATTATTTGTAATGCGATTTTTACCGCCGTGATATTACCGTTAAGCATATCATCGATTGTGCTCATTTACGAAAACCTTAAACTTCCAAAATAATGGAAGTTTCTGTTGAGAAAACAGTAAAAAACATTTTTATCCTATGGAAAACTAGCTATCTTTCACTATTTCCATTTGCATTATTATCTACACTTTGTTTCAGCAACCCATTTTGGGATAGTTATCTTCTTGCGGTTTTATTATGCTTTCCCGGACTTTATTTTTATAATATTATTTTACTCAAATTAGCCCATTTAATTACAGCCAAAACATCGTCTACTGAAATCTATTCCACCGCATTTTCTCGATTTCCCACTACACTTTTATTATTTTTGGGTTTAGGCGTTGTCGCACTAGCCATAGTCGTAATATTTTATGCTGCGTTAGGATTGATTGCTTCGTTATTAAGTGCCTTGATAATCTTAGTTATTTACTCCTATTTAATTTTTTCCTACCCGCTGGTTGTTATCGATCAACTGGATCCCGTCTCTGCCATTAAAAAAAGCGTTTATTTTATAAACCGTCATATGTGGTTCATAACAGTGGTGTTTTTAATTACAGGAATCGTTGAAGGCGTGATCTACCTCATAGGATTTCTATGGCTAGGAGAAAATCTAGGCCCATTTTTCTATAGTCTGATATTTACGACGTTTAATTTGTCATTAACAGTCGTTGTATTAGAAGATTTAAAGAAATCTTCTTAAGCTACAGGTGGTGTCACGTAAGATTTTAAGCGCTGTGCAAATTGTTTAAGCGCTTCAATACCACTTTCTTCCGCGGATTTGCACCATTGATGAAGTGCTTCAATCAATTCTTTTTGGGAGGCACTGGTTCGACTCCAAATATCCTGAAGCGATAAACGATACTGATAGATTAAATTTAATACTTTTTGCTTTTGCACCAAAAATACTAATTTTTTATGCTCAAGTTGATCAATTAAACTTTTTTCGCGAATCAACAATGCTTTCACACGAGAATCAATTTTATCTTTTTCATTTTTCAACATAGGCAATACGACTTCTTTGGTGTAATTAGACAACACACTAAAGCGATTTAATAACACTGCTTTTAATGTTTCGGCATCAATGTATTGCTTACAAGGATTGGAGATTAATTTTGGGGGAAGCTTTTTAACTTTGGCTAAACCAAAGAATTTTAAGGTTTTAATAATGGCCCAACCTAAATCAAACTCCCACCATTTAGAAGAAAGCTTTGCTGAACTCCCAAACGTATGGTGATTGTTATGCAATTCTTCTCCAGACAACAGTAATCCTAGCGGAATGATATTTCGCGCCGCATCTGGACACTCAAAATTACGGTATCCCCAATAATGTCCAATGCCGTTCACAACACCTGCCGCAAAAAAGGGAATCCACATCATTTGAATTGCCCAGATAGTCAATCCTGGTACCCCGAACAGTAAGATATCGATCAACAGCATGAGTATGACTCCCATCACGCTGTGTTTTGAATAAAGATTTTTTTCAATCCAATCCTCAGGCGTACCTTGTCCATAACGGTCCAATGTTTCTTGATTATGCTTTTCTTTACGATAAAGCTCAGCGCCATTAAGTAAAACTGTTTTTAATCCTAACATAACGGGACTATGAGGATCTTCAGGTGTTTCACACTTTGCATGATGTTTACGATGTATGGCTGTCCATATTTTTGTGGTCATTCCAGTCGTTAACCACAACCAAAAACGAAAAAAATGACTTATAGCGGGATGTAATTCCAGCGCGCGATGTGCTTGGCAACGGTGCAGATAAATAGTCACACAAATTACCGTAATTTGTGTCATGATTAATGTATAAACTACCATATCCCAAAAAGAAAAATGCAGAAGACCATGAGTCATCTTAAACTCCTCGTTTAACTGAAGTGCTTCTCTCGAATTTCATCAATGGTTTTACAATCGATACACAGCGTTGCAGTAGGACGCGCTTCCAATCGACTAATGCCAACTTCTACCCCACACGCTTCACAGTAACCATAATCATTGTTATCGATTCGCGAAATTGTTTCATCTATTTTCTTAATTAATTTACGCTCACGATCACGCGCACGTAATTCTAAACTAAATTCTTCTTCCTGCGTTGCTCTGTCATTAGGATCCGGAAAATTTGCCGCATCATCTTGCATGTGATGCACCGTTCTTTCCATTTCATGCAGCAATTGGCGCTTCCACGATAATAACACTTTGCGGAAATGCTCACGCTGGGCCTGATTCATGTATTCTTCATTTTTGGTTGGGCTGTATGGCTTAACATGGCTTACAAAAGGGGATGGAATCTGTTTTAGTTTTTTGGCTTTTTCTGAAAGCTTGCCTTTGGATGTTTTAGTAATTTTTGGTGCTGCGGTCTTTTTTGGGACTTTCTTCTTTTTGGAGACAACAGCGGCTGTTTTTTTCTTGGCCACAGGCTTACTTCGCTTAACAGGAGACGCTTTTTTTGAACTTACTTTTTTCCCTTTTGTGCTGCGTTTCGCCATAAAAAATTCTCCAAAATTGCAAGTATACACCAAAATTAAGGATGCGTCGCAATTGTCACGCGCGGATGACCAGCTAAATCCCGCAGGGTATCAATCGCGTCAAAACCACAATCATGCATTTTTTTCTGGACAGCGGGTGATTGTTCGTACCCATGTTCCAAAACAAGCAACCCACCATGCTTCAGAAACGGCGTCGCCCCATCAACAATGCGTGTTAAAGCATCCAACCCATCGTCACCCGATTCCAATGCAAGCATAGGTTCGTACGCTAAATTAGCGAGATGATAATCCCCTTTAGCGATATAGGGTGGATTACTCACAATGACATCATATTTTTCGTGAGGGAGATTAGTGTACCAATCTGACTTTACATAGCTGACATGAGTAATCTGATTTATCTGGCTGTTTTGAATCGCCACCGCCAAAGCATCTTTGGAAATATCCGTAGCCGTAATTTTCCATTGCGGTCTGTTCTTTGCTAACGCAATCGAAATTACCCCACTCCCTGTTCCTAACTCTAAAACAGATAACGCGTTTTGCTTAAAATGTCCTAGTAAATAATCAACGATTAATTCAGTTTCAGGCCGTGGAATAAGAACAGACGGCGAGACATCAATTACCAAACCGTAAAATTCTGTTCTCCCCATAATATAGGCTAGAGGTTCCCCTTGCGCGCGTCTATTTAATAGTTGATTGAAAAGCGCATATTGGGCTTGCGAGAGATTTTCTTCTGGATGAGAGTACAAATATACCCGCGGTTTTTTTAATGCGTGAGAAAGCAGTAATTCAGCATCTAAACGATCAATCGTCGCCGAGGCTTGCGAGCAAATCTGCTTGATATTCATGACGTAATGGCTCAATGACACAATCCAAATCACCTTCCATGATATCGGAGAGTTTATACAATGTTAGATTAATACGATGATCCGTCAAGCGTCCTTGAGGAAAATTGTAGGTTCTTATCCGTTCAGAGCGATCGCCGGTTCCAACTAAATTCCGGCGTGTTTCGGCTTCGTGTTTTTGTTGCTTCGCAACTTCTGCGTCTAGTAGCCGAGATTTTAATAACGACATTGCACGCGCACGATTTTTATGTTGGGAGCGTTCTTCTTGACACTCTACTACGGTTCCGGACGGAATATGGGTAATACGAATGGCCGAATCTGTTTTGTTAACGTGCTGCCCCCCCGCACCCGAAGCGCGATAGGTATCGATTTTTAAATCTGCTGGATTGATATCAATTTCTTCTACTTCATCTAATTCAGGTAACACCGCGACTGTACAAGTTGATGTATGTACTCGTCCTTGAGCCTCTGTTTCAGGAACACGCTGTACACGATGGGCGCCCGATTCAAATTTTAATTTGGCGTAAACTCCTTCTCCGCTGATACGGGCAACAATGGACTTGTATCCGCCATGTTCGCCACCATTCGATTGCAAAATTTCCACTACCCAACGTTTTTTTTCAGCATAGCGGGAATACATTCGAAATAAATCGCCTGCAAAAATAGAAGATTCATCTCCACCGGCAGCCGCTCGTATTTCTAAAAATATATTGTGGTTATCGTTAGGATCTTGTGGCAGCAATAACACCTGTAAGTCTGCTTCAATTTTTTCTTGTTCCGTTTTTAGATACGCAGCCTCTTCGTTTGCCATATCACGCATTTCGCCATCACTGTCTTGAATCAAGCCCAGCGCAGATTCTAATTGTTTTTGCGTTATATCATAATTTTTATAGACATCGACGACTTTTTGCAGTTCTGCATACTCTTTCGATAATTCGCGAAATTTTTGATTGTCGTTTATGACTTCGGGAGAACTTAATAAATGATTAATTTCCTCATGGCGCTCAACGAGGTAAATCAATTTTTTTGAAAGTGTAGGCTTTAACATGCGCTTAAATATCCCACAATTTCTCTAGGGCATGAATCAATACCCAATCTTCCTGACAAGCCGCTTTTTTCAAGTTTACTGAGGGAGCATGTAAAAATTTATTGGTCAGTTGATGAGAAAGTTTTTTAACGACGTCTTCTGGGTTTTCTCCGAGTCGCAACTCTGCCAAAGACTTTTCCAAGTAGTCGTCACGTGTCAACTCCATTTTTTGACGATATTTTCTAATAGCTTCGGAAACACTACAAGAACGTAAACTCAGCATAAATTTTTTTGTTTGGGCGTCAATCATTTCTTCTGCGGTATTCACGGAGGTTAATCTTTTTTCTCGATTTTGATCTAATATTTCTTTAAGTTCATCAAAACTAAATAACTCACAATTTTTTAATGTCTTGATAGATTGATCAATATTGCGAGGAACACCCAAATCAAAAAACACCTGTTTTTTTTGCTTACGCTGCTTAAGTGATTCCATTACTTTTTGCTTTTCTATCAGTGGCTTGTCGCCTCCAATCGCTGAAATAACAATATCTACTTTTGATAAATCAATCTCACTTAATTTACAGAACGACGCATTTAACTTCTCTGCGACTTTTTTAGCGCGCGCGAATGTTCTATTGGCAATGGTAATTTTCTTAACGTTTTGTTGTTTTAAGGCATCCAGAATGGAATCCACCACTTCACCAGCGCCTACTACTAAAACATTTGCATGAGAAAGTTCGTTCATTCTTTTTCGAGCAATTTGAAATATCACCTGCCCCAACGAAACCGAATTCCCCCCAATATCCGTTTCTGTTCTAATTTTTTTTCCTACGGTAAAAGCATGATGGAAAAATTTTCGAAGTGCACCGTTCAATGTTCCGGCTTTTTCTGCAATTGCGACCGCTTCTTTCAATTGACCAAAAATTTGGGGTTCGCCCAATACCATTGAATCAATTCCACTGGCCACACGAAAAACATGCCTTACGCTGTCTTCTCCTTGGTGTACATACAAATGAGAAGATAGCGTTTCGGGGGGTATTAAATGATATCGTGCCAACCAATCTGATAATGACTTTGGATTTGCTACCGAAGAACAATAAATTTCTGTACGATTACATGTGGATAAAATCACGGCATCATTCACCAGCACTGATTTTTTCAATGCTAGCAATGAATCCGCAATTTTCTCTTTGGGGAAATAAAATTGCTCTCGCACACCCACAGGAGCAGTTTTATAACTTAAACCACATGCAACAAATGACATTTATTTCATCCAGGCAGCTGTTACATCCAACATTCGATTGGAAAAACCCCATTCATTATCATACCAAGATAAAACTTTAACTAATTTCCCTATCACCTTTGTTTGCGTTGCATCAAAGATGGATGATGCAGAATGATGGTTAAAATCCACCGACACTAATGGAGCCGCATTATACGCTAAAATGCCCTTCATTTCGCTTTCAGATGCTTTTTGAATCAGTTGATTGATCTCTTCTACCGTTGTTTGTCGTTTTGTCGTAAAAGAAAGATCAACGATTGAAACATTCAATGTGGGAACGCGCATAGCAAAACCGTCCAATTTTCCTTTCAATTCAGGCAACACTAAGCCTAATGCGCTCGCGGCACCCGTCTTTGTGGGAATCATCGACTGCGTAGCAGAACGTGCACGACGTAAATCACTATGATAACTGTCCACTAACACCTGATCATTCGTATAGGCATGAATGGTCGTCATCAAGCCTTCGTCGATTCCCATGGATTGATGCAATACCTTTGCTAAAGGTGCTAAACAGTTTGTAGTACAAGACGCATTCGATATTACTTGATGCTCGGGTTTCAGGATTTGATGATTTACACCAAATACAACTGTCGCATCCACATCATCACCGCCGGGAGCCGAAATAATGACCTTTTTTGCACCGTTCTTAATATGAACCATCGATTTTTCTTTGCTCGTAAAAATCCCGGTACATTCTAATACAACGTCAATACCTAATTGCCCCCAGGGAAGCTTACTCGGATCGCGTTCGCTAAACACTTTGATTACATCGCCGTTTACAATCAAATCATTACCTTGGGTGGTGACCTGTCCCGAAAATTTTCCATGAGTTGAGTCATATTGAGTAAGATGAGCATTGGTTTTTACATCGCCCATATCGTTTATGGCAACAATTTGAATGTTCCCTTTATGCGGCCCTTCATACAAAGCCCTTAAAATATTTCTTCCTATACGGCCATATCCGTTGATTGCAATTTTTATGCCCATGTGAAATCCTCGCTTGTGTGCTAAAAAATAGACTTTTATCGTATCATATATTTAATATATATATTATTTAATATATGTTGATGATGAAGCATTAGGTTTGTTGTGGATTGTGTTGTTTTTTTCATATAAAACAATGCCGTAAATTAAAATTAAGCCTCGGGAAAAGTAGGGTATAGTAACGGGTATAAGATGTGGATAACTGCTATCGAGCAAAAAAACGAGGTATGCTACGCTAGTTTTCCACTGTTACTCACAGAGATATCCACAGGTTTTTTATGTCAATGATTATGGAAAAAAATTGGGAAGGTTGTCTTTCGGTGCTTTCACAAGAAATGAGTTCTCAAGAGTTTGATACGTGGATAAAGCCGCTACAATTCCATGTTTTAGAAGGAAAATTCTATTTATTTGCGCCGAATCACTTTATTACTGAGCGTGTTTCTTCTAAATACCTTGAAAAAATTAAATCCATCCTAGGTGAAGATGTTGTTGTTACAGTTGGTTTTCCGCAAAAAGAAAAGGAAAAGAGGGAGGAATCCGCAGGGGATGGAGAGATTTTTCATAGCAATTTAAATCCCTTGTTTAATTTTGACTATTTTGTTGAAGGAAAGTCTAATCAATTAGCAAAAGCCGCTGCGATCCAGATTTCACAAAATTTTGGTCAGGCCTACAATCCGTTATTTTTATATGGTTCTGTGGGGTTAGGTAAAACGCATTTAATGCAAGCGGTCGGAAATGCGATGCTTAAAAGCAATCCAAGATTGAAAGTATTATATTTGCATTCAGAACGTTTTGTTTCTGAAATGATTCGTGCGCTTCAAACTAATACCATTACACAATTTAAAAACTACTATCGATCGTTAGATGCGCTTTTAATTGATGACATCCAATTTTTTGCTGGAAAAGATCGCTCCCAAGAAGAATTGTTTCATGTTTTTAATAGCTTATTAGAATCGGGACGTCAGATGATATTTACGTGCGATCGTTTCCCCAAAGAAGTTGAGGGCATGGAAGAAAGGTTAAAATCTCGATTTGGGTGGGGATTAACCGTTGCAGTTGAACCACCCGAATTAGAAACACGTGTTGCCATTTTATTGAATAAAGCGGCACAAACGCAGGTTTTATTATCTTCAGAAGTAGCTTTTTTTATTGCGCAACGCGTTCGTTCGAATGTGCGTGAATTGGAAGGGGCGTTAAAGCGGGTTGTGGCAAGCGCGAATTTTCTTGGAAAAGAAATCGATTTATCATTAGCAAAAGAAGCACTGAAAGATTTAATCGCGTTACAAGAAAGAATGGTCACTATCGAAAATATTCAGAAAATTGTTGCAGAATATTATAAAATCAAGGTGTCGGATTTATTATCAAAGCGTCGTAGCCGTTCAATTACACGTCCACGACAGATTGCAATGGCCTTGGCAAAAGAATTAACAACCCATAGTTTGCCAGAAATAGGCGATGCCTTTGGTGGTCGTGATCATACAACGGTATTGCATGCGACGCGTGCAATTGCTGAGTTTAGAGAAGTTATGAATTCAATCAAAGAAGACTACCTCAATTTAATTCGAATATTGACTACATAGGAATGTGCAATGAAATTTACCACGAAACGCGATCAGTTATTAAAAGGACTTCAGTTTGTTACGGGAGTTGTTGAGAGGCGTCAAAGTCTACCCATTTTGTCCCATGTGTTAATTCGTGTAGAAAATAAGCGCTTGTCTCTGGTGGGATCCGATCTTGAAATTGAATTAACAGGGCATGCTGATTTAATTGAAAACGAAAAAACGTTTGAAACAACGGTTTCAGGCCGAAAATTAATGGATATTTGTAGGACGCTTCCCGAAAATGCGGATATTTGTTTTCAGTTGGATGGGGCGAAAGCATCATTAACTGCTGGAAAAAGTCGATTTTCATTAGTGACGTTGCCGTCATCGGATTTTCCGTTAGCCGCGTTTGAATCTTCTGCCGAAAAAAAGGTCACCTGTTTGCAATCAGATTTTTCAGCGTTATTAGAATCCACGGCGTTTGCGATGGCGCAACAAGATGTTCGGTTTTATTTAAACGGCTTATTTTTTGAGGCGGGTTCAGGAAGTATTTGTTCTGTCGCCACCGATGGGCACCGATTGGCTGTGCGAAAAATGGATTTTCCAGAATTATCAGAAACAACGCAATTTATTTTGCCGCGTAAGGGGGTCTTTGAGCTCCTTCGATTATTATCTAAAGAAGAGGGTAAAACTCTTTCCATGCATATTGGGCAAAATGCTATCCGACTAGAATCCGATACATTTACGTTTGTTTCTCGATTGATTGAGGGAAAATTTCCGGATTATCGCAGAGTAATTCCGCAGGGTGGTAATAAGAAAGCGATGGTTGATAGAGATACGCTAAAGCAAGCGTTATCGAGGGCGGCAATTTTAACCAATGAAAAATATCATGCAGTGCGACTAAATTTTTCCAGTGGAACCTTATTGATTACGGCAACCAATACCGAACAAGAGGAAGCAAATGAAGAAATTGGTTTGCAGTATGCGGGTGAGCCGCTTGAAATGGGATTTAATGTTAATTACCTGTTGGATGTGCTATCCGTTGTGCCCGCAGGAGATGTTATTTTTACATTATCAAATGCAGATAATAGCGTATTAATTTGCTCTGAAGGGCTGGACAAAGCACAGTTTGTTATTATGCCCATGTCTCTTTAGATGTTTTTTCTTCAGTGCGATATCAATGCTGTCCGTAACTTATCCTCATTATCGCTAACATTTGCGCCTGGATTTAATGTTTTTTTTGGTCAAAATGGTAGCGGAAAAACCAGTGTTCTCGAGTCGCTTTATCTGCTTGCGCACAATCGTTCTTTTCGTCATCACAACATTTCGCCTGTCATTTGTCATCAATCGGATTCGTTGTGTGTTTTTGCGCGATTAAGTGGTCGGGAAAATGCGCGTACCGTTGGGATGGAAAAGACGCGCGAAGGCAAAACCACGCTACATCTTGATGGTGAACCGATCGTTTCGGCTGCTGCGATAGCCGAAATTATGCCGTTACAGTTAATCCATCCGGATAGTGATGAGTTGTTAACGGGGGCGCCAAGTCTTCGGCGACAGTTTATGGATTGGGGAGTGTTCCACGTGGAACATTCATTTTTAAATATATGGCGGCGATGGCAAAGAGCGTTGAAGCAGCGCAACGCTGCGTTGAAATTGGGTGATGTGCGTGAACAGGTGTTTGCTTGGAACAGTGAGTTTGTAGAAACCAGTGAGCAGGTTTCAGATTTTCGTGAACATTATCTTCGGCGACTTGCCGCGTTGTTTGGAGGGATAGTCAAAGACTTTCTCCCAGGTTTTGACGTTCAGCTGTTATTTAGAAGGGGGTGGCCCGCCGAATCTGATTTGAGTGAATTGTTGGATCGTCATTATCTTAGAGATGTTCAGCTTAAGCACACGTATTATGGTCCTCATCGAGATGAGCTTCTTGTGGTGTGTGGTGAGAATCGCGCTAGTGAAATGTTGTCGCGCGGAGAGCAGAAGCTTGTGGTGATTGCATTGAGGCTTGCTCAAGGGCAATTGCTTAAAGAACGAAAGGGAGAGCCCTGTATTTATTTGCTGGATGATTTTGCTGCAGAATTGGATTCGCCTCACCGTCTTTGCGTAATAGAGCGATTGCAGGAATTTAAAGCGCAGGTTTTTTTAACGACCATTGATTATGAAGAAGTAAAATCGTGCATAAATTTTGTTGAGCCGCAATTGTTCCACGTGGAACATGGGCGTGTAATCGAGGTATAATGAGTCGATTATTTTGAATGATGGATTAAAAAATGAACACCTCAGCTGATACCTATGATTCCTCGAACATTAAAGTCCTAAAAGGACTCGAGGCAGTTAAAAAACGACCCGGGATGTATATTGGTGATACGGATGATGGAACGGGTCTTCATCATATGGTTTTTGAGGTGGTTGATAATTCTATTGATGAAGCGTTAGCTGGTCATTGCAAAGATGTAACCGTCATTATTCATACAGATGGTTCGGTAACAGTTAAGGATGATGGACGCGGGATTCCTGTTGATATTCATGCGGAAGAAGGCCGTTCTGCTGCAGAAGTGATCATGACAGTGCTTCACGCGGGCGGTAAATTCGATAGCAATTCTTATAAGGTTTCTGGTGGCTTGCATGGCGTTGGTGTTTCTGTTGTTAATGCGCTTTCTGAGAAATTACATCTTTTGATTCGCCGTAACGGCAAAGTTCATGAGCAAGATTATGCGGATGGTGAGCCCCTTAATTCTTTAACCATTACGGGTGACGCAACAAAAACAGGAACAGAAGTTCGATTCAAGCCCAGTACAGTCGTTTTTACAAACACAGAATTTTCTTATGATATCTTAGCGAAACGTTTACGCGAATTATCATTTTTAAATTCCGGTGTGCGAATTTCCTTAATGGATGAGCGCACAGGGCGACACGAGACATTTGAATACGAAGGCGGAATTGGTGCATTTGTAAAACATTTAAGTACAAATAAAACCGTGATCCATCCGTCGATATTTTATTTTTGTGCAGAAAAAGAAGGAATTACGACTGAAATTGCAATGCAATGGAATGATGGATTTCAGGAAAGTATATTTTGTTATACTAATAATATTCCGCAGCGCGATGGTGGGACCCATCTTACTGGTTTTAGAGGCGCATTAACTCGAACGTTAGGAAATTATTTAGATAAAGAAGGGTTTACCAAAAAAGAAAAAGTAGAAATGACAGGAGATGATGTTCGCGAAGGATTAACCGCCGTAATTTCAGTAAAGTTGCCTGATCCTAAGTTTTCCTCTCAAACAAAAGATAAGCTAGTATCTTCTGAGGTAACACCGGTTGTTACGCAATTAATGTCAGAAAAACTCGAAGAATTTTTATTAGAAAAGCCAGCAGAAGCAAAAAGCATTGTATTAAAAATTGTTGATGCCGTGCGTGCGCGAGAAGCTGCGCGTAAAGCACGTGAAATGACGCGTCGTAAAAGCGCATTGGATATTGCAGGGCTTCCAGGAAAACTAGCGGATTGCCAAGAAAAAGATCCGTCGAATTCAGAATTGTTTTTAGTTGAGGGTGAATCTGCAGGGGGTTCAGCAAAGCAAGCGCGTGATAGAAAAAATCAGGCGATATTGCCGCTCAAAGGAAAAATTCTTAACGTCGAAAAAGCGCGTTTCGATAAAATGTTATCTTCGCAGGAAGTGGGGACATTAATTACAGCGTTAGGATGTGGTATTGGTCGTGATGAATATAATCCCGATAAATTACGTTATCACCGTATTATTATTATGACTGACGCAGATGTAGACGGTTCTCACATTCGTACCTTGTTATTAACATTCTTCTATCGCCAAATGCCTGAATTAATTTCGCGTGGGTATGTTTATGTCGGTCAACCGCCGTTATATAAGATTAAAAAAGGAAAACAAGAGCAATATCTAAAAGATGACGACGCGTTAAATGAATATTTAATTCAAACGGCGTTAGATGAGTCGGCGTTGTATCCGGGTGAGAAAGAATTACCGATTACAGGTATAGCTCTTGAAAAATTGCTCAAAGAACATCACGAAGTGGTAAAGGCATTAAAACGATTGTCTCGTCGATATCCCATTGATTTTCTTCGGGAAGTTGCGCATATCGCGAATTTACGCACAGAAGACTTAACCTCCGAAGAAAAAGTGAGCGTGTGGGTTAAGCAATTACAAGGTAAATTAAAATCCTTGGAGTCCCACGGAATGGTTTGTAAGATGAAAATTGTCTCGAATGGCGAAAATAATGAATTTATTCCCGAATTAGAGTTTTTACAGCATGGGCAAATACATCATTTCTCATTAGGCCATGAATTTTTTAATTCATCCGATTATGGTCGATTGAATTCCCTTCATTCTGCATTGGATGGCTTATTGCAAGAAAGCGCTTATGTACAGCGGGGCGATCGTAAGCAAAAAGTAGAAACATTTGGTCAGGCTGTTGCATGGTTATTAGAAGAAGCAAAACGAGGACAAGTCACTCAGCGTTATAAAGGGTTGGGAGAAATGAATCCTGAGCAGTTGTGGGAGACTACCATGAATCCAGAAACGCGCCGTTTATTAAAAGTGAATATTGAAGATGCTGTTGCAGCAGATTTATTGTTTACGACCTTGATGGGCGATCAGGTTGAGCCACGTCGCGCATTTATTGAGTCTAATGCGTTATTAGCGGAGAACATTGATGTCTGATTATTCTATTTTTACCTCTGAATCTGTTTCGGAAGGTCATCCCGATAAAATCGCTGATCAAATTTCAGATGCTGTATTAGATGCTATTTTAACTCAAGATCCGGTCGCGCGTGTTGCATGCGAAACATTTGTAAAAACCGGCATGGTTTTAGTTGGTGGTGAAATTACCACGCATGCATGGGTTGATATTGAACACATTGCCCGCGAAGTAGTAAAAGAAGTTGGATATAACAGTTCTGAAATGGGCTTTGATTGGGAATCTTGTGCGGTGATTACTGCAATTGGTAAACAATCGCCGGATATTGCGATGGGGGTTAATCATCGTCCTGATCATGAACAAGGTGCGGGTGATCAAGGACTAATGTTTGGTTATGCCACGAATGAAACAGATGTTTTTATGCCGGCGCCGGTTACGTATTCCCATCGATTAGTAAAAAAATTGGCAGACATTCGAAAACAAAAAATCGTCAGTTGGCTAAGACCAGATGCAAAAAGCCAATTAACGGTTCGATACGATAAAGGTAAACCCGTAGGTATTGAAGCGATTGTTATTTCAACACAGCATTCACCCAGTGCGTCACAAAAAGAAATTAAAGAAGCCGTGATGGAAGAAGTGATTAAAAAAGTATTGCCCGCAAAATGGTTAGATAAAAATACAAAATATTATATTAATCCCACGGGACGATTTGTAATTGGGGGACCCTTAGGAGATACCGGATTAACTGGGCGAAAAATTATTGTTGATACATATGGTGGCATGGCGAGACATGGTGGAGGGTGTTTTTCAGGAAAAGATCCTTCTAAAGTGGATCGTTCAGCATCGTATGCGGCGCGGTATGTCGCAAAAAATATTGTGGCAGCCGGATTAGCGGACCGCTGTGAAATCCAAGTATCCTATGCAATCGGTGTGGCAGAACCTACATCCATTAGTGTTCAAACCTTTGGAACGGGAAAGCTATCTGAAGACAAATTAGTAAAATTAGTTCGTGAGCATTTTGATTTGCGTCCGCGTGGATTGATTACCATGCTGGATTTATTACGACCGATTTATTTACCTACGGCATCGTACGGACATTTTGGTCGTGAAGAATCTAACTTTACATGGGAAAAAATAGATAAAGTGGATGCCCTTAAATGATTGATGACCTCAAAATAAGGACTCATATGAAACAAGATTTTCGTGTAGCAGATATCGCTCTTGCTGATTGGGGCAAAAAAGAAATCAAGCTTGCCGAAATTGAAATGCCAGGATTAATGGCGCTTCGAAAAGAATATCATGGAAAAAAACCCTTAAAAGGTGCTCGGATTGCCGGCTGCTTGCATATGACGGTTCAAACCGCCGTTTTAATTGAAACATTAATTGATTTAGGCGCTGAAATTCGTTGGTCATCGTGCAATATTTTTTCTACGCAAGATCATGCTGCTTCGGCTATTGCTGCACAAAATATCCCAGTATTTGCATGGAAAGGCGAAACAGAAGAAGAATTTTGGTGGTGTATTGATCAAACCATTCAAGGTCAAGATGGTTGGACGCCGAATATGATTTTAGATGATGGTGGTGATTTAACGTTACGTATTTATGAAAAATATCCCGAATTATTAAAAGGCATTAAGGGTATTTCTGAAGAAACGACTACTGGCGTGCACCGTTTATATGAAATGCATGCGAAAAAACAATTAAAAACTCCTGCGATAAACGTCAATGATTCTGTCACAAAATCCAAATTTGATAATTTATATGGTTGTCGTGAATCGTTAATGGATGGAATTAAGCGTGCGACAGATATCATGGTCGCTGGAAAAATTGCTGTGGTTTGCGGTTATGGGGATGTGGGCAAAGGGTGTGCGCAATCGTTGCGGGGTCTAGGTGCAACAGTTCATATCACTGAAATTGATCCGATTATTGCACTGCAAGCGGCGATGGAAGGATATCGGGTGGTGACGATGGATGATGCGGCATCGTATGGTGATATTTTTGTGACAGCGACAGGCAATGTTGACGTGATTACGCATGAGCATTTATTGAAAATGAAGCACCAAGCGATTGTTTGCAATATTGGTCATTTTGATTCTGAAATTGATGTGGAATCATTACGAAAATACACATGGGTAAATATTAAACCGCAAGTTGATTTAATCGAAATGCCGCACGGAAAAACTATTATTTTATTAGCCGAAGGTCGCTTGGTGAATTTAGGGTGTGCGACCGGGCATTCCAGTTTTGTAATGTCGACTTCTTTTACGAATCAAGTGATTGCTCAAATTGAATTATGGAATCATTCAGATAAATATCCCGTGGGTGTTCATGTATTGCCGAAACATTTAGATGAAAAAGTGGCGAGATTGCATTTAGACAAATTAGGCGTAAATTTGACTAAATTGACGAAAAAACAGGCAGATTATCTTGGTTTAAGTATCGAAGGACCGTATAAAACGGATCGATATCGATATTAAATTATTAATCCCGCTACAACATTTCTTCCCTCACCCGCTAGTACATTAAATGTTCTGCAGGCCGCGGAGGTATTCATGACTTCTATGCCAACATTGTTTTTATAAAACGGCGAAAGAAATTTTGGTGAGAGAATTTTAAACGTTTCACCGGTTCCCAATAAAACAATGGCGGGTTTTAATTCCAAAATGGGATCGAGATTATTTTCATCCCACGGATAAATTATGTTATTTGCAGAAATAATTAAATTTTGCGTAATAATTTCGTCATTAACGACAATTTTCCCGCGTTCGTAAGAACGAATTTGATAATGACTTGGGGAAGTGTCCAGCGTAAAATCCATCATGACTTTATTCTAAAGGATTTTGCATGACGCGAACAGCAATGAGAAGAACGCTCAAACAACGTGAGTTCTCTTATGAACCCGATTTGCTCAAGCGCATTTACTCCAATCGCGGTATTGAAAACAGCGATGAGTTGAATACCGAACTTTCCCACTTATTGAATTTCGAAAATTTGCGGAATATTGCAAAAGCTAGCGAAATTATTGGAAAAGGCATTCACGATCACAAAAAATTTTTAATTTTGGGTGATTTTGATACTGATGGGGCAACCAGTACTGCCGTTGCTGTGGGGGCATTAAAAGCATTGGGTGCACAGCATGTCGATTACTTAATTCCTAACCGATTTGAATATGGGTATGGTCTTACCCCCGAAATTGTCGAATTGGCGTCACAAAAAAAACCGGATATTTTGATTACGGTAGATAATGGCATCAGTAGTCATGATGGCGTAAAAAAAGCAAAAGAATACGGGATGACAGTGGTTATTACGGATCACCATTTAGCTGGTGAAACCTTGCCTAATGCAGATGTCATCGTAAATCCCAATCAGCCGGAGGATAATTTTGCCAGTAAAAATATCGCCGGCGTTGGCGTTATTTTTTATGTGATGTTGGCGACACGAAAATATTTAAATCATACCGTATCGATGGCGCAATTTTTAGATTTAGTGGCGTTGGGAACCGTTGCGGATGTTGTTTTGTTAGATAAAAACAATCGAATTTTGGTGAGTCAGGGGATAAAACGTATTCGCGCAGGATTATCACGTCCCGGAATCTATGCATTATTAAAAGTCGCGAGGCGAGATGCACAACGTCTACGAACATCGGATCTGGGATTTTCTGTTGCGCCACGTTTAAATGCCGCTGGTCGTTTAGAAGATATGTCTTTGGGTGTGGCGTGCTTATTGAGTCAAGATGATATTTCGGCGTATCGAATGGCTATTGAATTAGATTCGCTTAATCAAAATCGGCGTGAAATAGAATCAGACATGTTGTTGCAGGCTGAAAAAATTGTGGCGCATTTTGAATTGGATAGTACACCAGAAAGTATTTGTTTATACCATCCTGATTTTCATCAAGGCGTGATTGGTATTTTAGCGGGAAGAATTAAAGATCGTTATCATCGCCCTACGTTTGTGTTTTCAAAAGTAAATGAGTCTCAATTAAAAGCGTCGGCACGATCCATTTCGGGATTGCATTTGCGGGATATTTTGGCGCTCATGGATAGTCGCCATCCCGATTTAATTACGAAATTTGGCGGGCATGCCATGGCGGCTGGATTAACGATTCCAATAGAAAATTATGAGAAATTCGCGACTATTTTAAATCAAACGGTTATTGAAAAAGCAGATAAAAATAAATTTGAAAATATCTTATTAACGGACGGCGAGCTAACGGCATCACAATTAACTTTAGAAAATGCAGTGTTATTGCGCGATTGTGCACCGTGGGGACAAGGATTTTCAGAGCCATTATTTGAAGGTGAATTTGATATTGCGAGTCAGCAATTAATTCAAGATAAGCATTTGAAGTTATTTTTGACGCCAAATAAAAATACTCAGCCTATTGAAGCGATGTTGTTTAATTACGGCTCGAGACTAGAAGCAGAAAAAATTAAAACAGCCTATCGATTGGATATTAATCATTTCAACCAACAACAAAAATTACAGTTGATTATTGAATATTGGGAGGCATAAAAAACCCGTTTCTTTCAAAACGGGTTTTCTGGGATGATACATTAAACTGATATTACGCGTTTGTACCGGTGGTTTCAGTTGTTTTTGACTGCGTTGTTTCGTGTTGCTTAAACTTCTTTCCACCTTTGTGGTGTTCAGCAATTTTCTTGTGCTCAGCTTTCTTTTCTTCTTGCGTTGTCGTTGTAGAAGAAGTAGCCGTTGTAGTTGTTGCAGATGGGTTAGTTGTAGCAGGTGTTGTTGCTGAGGTTGTTTCAGCGGCAAAAGCAGGTGCACTGATAACAGCAGCGACAGCAGCAGCGATTAAAGATTTTTTCAACATTGACATAGTATTTTCTCCAAAAAGATTAACAAGGCGACTATCATAATGCGGCATATGCTTGCTGTGAAGCCCTTTTTAGCGATTTTTAGTGTTTTTTGTGGTGATTGTGCTTTGCTTGGTGATGATGTTTGGCTTTAATTTTTTTATGGTGCTGGCCTTTCTCGTGAGAAGGAACACCGGGTGTTGCTGGTACTGCACGTGTTCCCGTAACAGGGGCGGGTGTTGCTGGTGTAGCAGGTGTTGTAGCGGCAAATGCAGTTGTAGTAAAAGCGGTTAAAATGACCGCGGCGATCAGTGACTTCATAGTAAACTCCCTTAGCGATAACAAAATAAAATAAGTATGTATGTTATCATAGCCCGATGAATAGCCACTGTGAAGATTCTTCTTATAATACGCAATTTCCTTTTTCGGTTGCTCCCATGATCGACTGGAGCGATCGCCACTGCCGTTTTTTCATGCGATTACTGTCTAAGCATGCCCTTCTGTATACCGAAATGATTACTACGGGTGCTATATTACGTGGTGATGCGCATCGCCATTTAGATTTTAATCCAGTTGAAAATCCGGTTGCATTACAGTTGGGTGGTTCAAATCCCCCTGATTTAGCCGAGTGTGCAAAACGCGGGGAAGATTGGGGCTACGATGAAATTAATCTGAATGTAGGATGTCCCAGCGATAAAGTTCAAAAAGGAAAGTTTGGTGCGTGTTTGATGAAAGAGCCCAATCTTGTTGCAGAATGTATTGATGCAATGAAATCTGTCGTAAACATTCCTGTTACCGTAAAAACGCGCATTGGCGTAGATGAACATGATCATTATGATTTATTGTATGGTTTTATTAAAAAAATAGCAGAGGCGAGATGTGATTATTTTATTATTCATGCGCGTAAAGCATGGTTAAAAGGCTTAAGCCCGAAAGAAAATCGAGAGATTCCGCCCTTGCAATATGATGTGGTCAAAAAATTAAAAATGGATTTTCCTGATTTACGTTTTATTTTAAATGGTGGCATAAAAGATTTAGATTCAGCTAAAAAATTAGTAACAGAATTTGATGGTGTGATGTTAGGTCGTGCGATTATGGATAATCCTTATTTATTAGCCGAGGTTGATAATCTATTTTATGGTCAAAAAACTGTTTCGTTGAGTCGTGAAACCGCGTTACAATATTATCTTGCCTATGTAAAAGAACAGCGCAAAAAAAATATTCCCGTATCTATATTAGCGCGACCCATTATGGGTTTATATCAAGGCTGTATAGGAGCAAAGGCGTGGCGACGAAATCTACTTCCTTTTTTACAGACTGCGTAAGCGGTGTTTCGCCGTTAAAAGAAATGCCGGATGTGCTGCAGCCGATTGAAAATGATGTGCATCAGTTTTTTGATGACCTCCGTGATAGTCGTTCTATTTCACACGAAAAATTAATGGATTGTAATACTATTTTGGCTGAATTGATGTCAGATGATTTATTGCCAAAAGAAAGTTCCGAGCAATTAGCGCAACATGCCAAAAGTTTGCAAGGACAATTAACCGCGATTGAATATTTTGCGCGTCATCCGTTTAGTGAAGCAATGGAAGTTTATTTAAATTTAGTCGCGATCAATAAAAAATCCGTTTCCGTTCATAAAATACCCTCTCAACCGAAAAAAACTTCTTTGTCGCAACGATTAGATGAAGGCGAATGTCGAATATTTTTAAAATCGGCGCAACTTAAAATTCAAGAAATTCATCAATTATTAAAGCCGTTGGAAGTTCAGCCGCCTTTAACGATGGTTATTCCGCCTTTCGAAGAAGAGTCAGAAGTCTATTCGTATGTTGCGCCTTTTCAAGAACGCGCCGAACGTGCGGTGTGGCTGAATAAATTAAAGGACGAATTGAATGAAATATCACGCGGATTGAAGAGAACGGAAGGTGTTTTTGATCCCGGATTGAAGCGATTACATGATCAGTGCCAGCAAGGGGTAGTCGCGTTGGTAAAGCGGATTGCTCTGTTACGGTCGGATTTTGCTCGTCGCCCGAAGTCGTCGCGGGAAGCCCTTTCAACCGGCTCAAAGCCCAAAGACGGGCTATTTTCAAGCTCGACAAAACAAGGAATTTTTTCACAAAAATCAGCCAATTTAACAGTTTCTTAAGGTTTCTGGACTATAGTTATAGTCATAGACAAGCCATTCATGAGGTGGGTTATGGAAGAGAGTTTAAGACAAGAAGTATCTCAAAAAGTTGCTGAAATAAAAGCCAAATCCAAACCTTACGCAGATAAACTTCTAGAGCTTAAAGTTTTTGCGAGTGGATTTGTAGGCGGAAAAAAATCGGAAGAACAGGAAGCTGCACGAGCTTGCTTTGATGAAACCATGATGCAAAGGTTTTTTGAAGGCGAATCGTTAGGATTTACAGACGATACTGCAGTAACCAGAAAATTACTTCAAGGGTATGCAAGTATTTTTGAGGCGTCTTCTAAGTTAGCGAATATTCATAAAGAAATTTTTGAACAAAAAAAGCGAGAAGTTACTGAAAAGGCACCCGCCGAAGTTAAGCAAAAGATTCAAGAAGCAGTAGATCAAAATATTTCACCAAAAGATAAACTCGGTAAGTTGCAGGGTATTTATTATAGTTACACAGGGTTTTATGACGTTCCGAAGGAAGCAGCGCCTCAAATTCGAGAATTGATAACATTACTTCTCCGTGAGCTTCCCGAAGATAATGTTGCTTGCTATAGAATCGTAGTTGGGATGGGGCAAGCAGTAGGTTATAAGCAGGATTTTTCCTGGATAGGCCCTGAATTGATTAAAGAGCTTATCGAAACAAAAGAAGAGGAAATTAAGCAAGCATTAAGAAATGAGCTTGCAAGAGCTATTAGTCAAGAATCAAGCAAGGGTGTTTCTGTTTTAGAACGTTTAACTGCAATAAGAAAAATTATAGAACGATATTACGAAGTTCCTTTTTTGAGAGACGAGAGTTTAAAAAATACCGTAAATAAATTACTTGCAGATATTGAAAACGACAATGCAGACGGTACTCTAGAAAGACTTGCTGTCATGCGAGAGCTAATGTTTACTTGTAATGTGTTGGACGAAATAGATGAGAAAAAACAAGTATCGATAATAAAACAGGAAAATCCTTCCGCGGAAGTTGTTCTTGAAGACATTAGAAATAACAAGCTTGTTCATGTAGATAAAAGAAAAGTATTGGCGAATGCCTCAGATACTATAGAGAGTCAATTTGAGAACGCTGAAAAAGTATTAGCAGCACTTGATTCTATTTATAGCGGTGATAAAAATCCCGTGGATAAATTAGATTTACTTAATTTACTGTTGGGCGTTGCGCTGAAGAAAGGTGTTACGTTTACGGGTGGGCAGCAAGCTGCTATTCGAGAAAAGCTGCATTCAGTTTCTAAAGAGGTTGCTCGAGAATATATTCTATTAGCAAGAAACGAACTTAAAGATATTGACTTGGAAGCATTTGCCAAGAATCCTGATTCTTTCAACGAAAAAATTATAAAAATGCAAGATACAATCGAGCGAATGATTTTAAAAAATACGGACATAAATTCGTCTGTATTATCTTTAAAGCAATGGTTATATATTGCAACGCAATGTCTTCAAGAGGGTGACTATCATACGGCACATGTGATTGTAGATGCGTTATCAAGACAAGCTATTCAAGATTTTCTTAAAAACCCCGTCGCAAAAAAAGAAAAAGCTGAGTATGAGCAATTACGAAACTTCTATAGACCCCCTGATTATAAATTGGTTGTCATGGGAATGCAGGAGGCATCACAAGATGCCGTTATCGTTCCTTCATTGTATGCGGCTGTTCAATTAGTGGGTAAAGCACATGCAAATAAAGGAGATACAAAAAATATTGTTGATCCCTTAAAACGATATAAAAATAAAATTCAAAGCCAATCGTTAAATTTGTTTAATGCATCATTAGAAGTGAAAGACAAAAATGAAATAAAGTTAGAAGGGGTGGCTGCATACAATTTACTTGATTCTGAAGATGACAAAGCATTTAAACAATACGTCGACAAAATGGCTGTACTGGAAATTGTATCGCGAAAAGATAAAACGAAAGCGCTTGATGCACTTAAACCCGTAACGCCTGCTGGAAATGAATTTATTAGTGCTTTATCTAAGAAAGGTGCAGCTAACATAGAAAGAAAAATGGATGAAGTTAAAGAACTGTTGAAAGAAGCAACAAAAGAAAATATCCCTGAAGCATTGCGTAAAAAATTACCTGAATTGATTTCTGTGTTAGAGGAAAAGCTGCAAAGAAGGATAGACAAAATTGCTGGAGAAGAAGAAGGAAAAATTGCTGAATTTAATGAAGACATCGAAACGCTTTCTGATGATGTTTCGTATTTGCGTGCATTTGCGGAGTACTTAGGAATTAAAGTTCCAGATATTAGTGCAGTTCAGAAAACAGCAGCAGAAGAAAAAGCTCTCCAACCCACCGGATTTTTCTCGCGATTCCCTCGCTTCCTTCAAGTTGCTGAAGCAGTAAGAAGTCTTTTTGCAGGTGAGGAAAAATCAGCGGATAAAAAAGTGGAAATGACAGATTTTTCTTCAATTTCGACGCCAATTTCTGTCTCAAAAGGCCGATTAGAAGAAAAAGCAGATTTGTTGGGAAGAGCCGTTGTGGCTACCAATGCCAATGTGAGTGCGGAAGTTGATACGAAAGATAAAACTGTCGCTGAATTATTGGGTGGATATGAAATTGCGGATAAAGACAATAAAGATAAATATCCTGGCGATAAAATTCCCACACCAAATGAACTTACTGAGTTGTGTAAATATTTAATGCGCGAAGAAGTAAAATTTAATAAGGGTGCAGTACTGCGTCAGTCAGATCCTGTCACCCTCGCGCTAAAAAATTGTTTATATGAATTAGTTAGAAAAGCTGCGCCTGATTTTATCCAAAATGTGCTTAAAGCCCATAATAGTATAGGAACGTATTCAGATGAAAAAAACAGAGAATTTTTTGAGGTTTTTCTAGCGTTAATTCCAAAAGAAATAAAAGAAGTATTCCAAGCCAGCGGTATATCTGTAGAAGATGAGGCCCAAAAGAAAAAAGCAGCAGAAAATCTTATGTTTGTGATGAGAAGTCTAATTTCCAAAAATATCGAGCCATCCATGACAGAAGGTTATGATGTTTTTCAACGCATCATGATGAATATGTCTACTAATTCTCAATATGGTGAATTTCTTCTTGAACACGTGTATCCCCAAATCGAAGCGCCCGCTCCTACACCTGTGATAGAAGAAAGATCAGAGTTTTTGAAAGACAATATAACGTGGAAAGCATATTGGGATGCATTTATAGCGGTTGAAAATGAATTGGGTTCGGAAAAAGGAAAAGAATCTCTCGACAATGCTTACTATATTGGTGTCCACAAAAAAGTTTGTGAACAATTACATATTGAAATTCCTTTAGCAAGACTGAACTTAGCAGAGTTGGAACCAGGTGATGGATTTGAGCGCCGCGTAAATGAAATGGTAAAAAATAATGTTGTTAAAGGTCCAACGACGGTTGAGACTGAAGCAGCCATAGCAAGAGAAAAGACTCCACGTGTCATGATCTCGGAACCCGAAAAAATAGACCCGCGTGAAAAAGAAGCCAAAAAACTTGAATATATAAATAGAGAATTTAAGGAAGGCATTAATGCTTTTTTAAGAGATTTTTACGTTTCCGCGAAACTCGGGAAAGTGCAACAATCTTTTTACGAATTATTTGAAAAGCACATCTTATTATTAGCCGAAAAAATTGATTCAGCCCAGCTAGGGTTTGCGTCTCAGGAGTTACGAGAGATCATCGAACGACTAAAAATGTTTATGAAAGAAATCGAAATAATTAATAAACAGGACGCAAAATCGGAGTTTGAAAAAGCCGGGGAAATTGCGCAGTGGATTGGAAGAAGCCCGAGATTTTTTGAGGATATACTCAATCTCACTTCATATGCCAACAAGCTTAGTTCCGAATTATTTTCTAAACAAATGAGGGCGTTTCAAGATGATGCTGGCCTAAGCCTGGATGCGCTTACGATTAAGTTTACACAGTGGATGCCAAAATATCCTTTAAAATTAAGGGAATATGAGGATTTGAAACACCATGAAGGTCATGCAGAAACAGCAAAAGAGCTCAAAGAAGAATTTGAGACATTTTTAGCAAGTTACAATGTTATTGTAGGGAGAAAACAAGCATTCGAAAACTTACGTCCGCTCGAGCTATCTTCAACAACGTCGCCAACGGGGGCGACCTCCTCGCTTCAAATTAATCAACAGTTTGAACAAGTGAAAGCGAAAGTAAAACTATGGGGCCAAGATCCCCAGAATCAAAAAAATAATGGAGAACTGCTAGAAAGTATTGAAAAACTATTAACGCTATATGCTCAAAAATTGCAAGGAGGCACAAAAGTTGAGAATAAACAAATTATTTTAAAGAACATCCCCGAGTTGTTGTATGTTGCTCGTGCAATTGATCCTCAAAAACCATCGGCAGAAATTTTACGTAGTCTGGAGACGGCTGTTGAGGTGCTGAAAAAACAGAATATAGGATTAGACAGTTATGACATAAATCAAACATCAAAAGAAATACAGAAATATTTACCCAAAGAAGGAATGCTGAGAGAAGGCATTTCGGCACTAGCCAAATCGCAACCTGAATTTCCAATCATCGAATCAAAAACGTCCAGCCCACTGCAAAAATCTAAGACGGCTCCAGGTGCGATTACTAGAAGTAAGGAACCTGAACAACCCGTTAAACCTTTAGAACAATTGATTAATGAAGCAGATACGCTTGATCGAATCATTAGTCTTGCTAATCAAAATCCTGAAACACCAGATAAAGAAGCGCTTGCTCAAAAAGCAAGAGAACTCTTTCAACAAGAACTGGATAAAATAGAGGCAAAAGAAAGCATAACGTTTCCGGAATTAAAATCATTTTTAGATAAAAAAGAACGTTATGAAAATGCAGGGTTTAAGGTAAAAGAGGATTACCTTCTTAAACGACAAGATTTATTTGATAAAATATCACAATACTATCTTAAAAGTATTCCTGCAGCAGATTTAAGTACGATGGTTGTGCGATTTAAATCCTTGCAAGACGGAATAAAGTCACTGAGTAAAGATAAAGAAATATTTTTCGAATATTATATATCCGAATTTAAAGACGCGATTGATAAAAAAATAAGAGAGATGTCCAAAGAACTAATTGATTTATTAAGCTCAACGGATTTATCCGCACTTATATATATCGCTAAGAACCCCGAGGTATTTAATTTTGGAGGATACAGAGTAGTAGAAAAAATAAATATATTACTTGAAAAAATCACAAATGAAAAAACAAAAATCACTGATGATGTCGTCATACAAAAAATGCGTGACATGATGGCATCTGAGGATGACGTGCTCGAGAAAGCAATCAAATTACACACCCTGATGGGAAACTACTTTGAACATATTGGTGATGTTTCACAAGAATTATATGAAGAATATCAACGCAATGTGACACTGCTCACAGACCAATTCGGAAAAGAGCTCTATGATCTTGACCGTGATTTTGTAAAACAATTACAGATTCCAGAAATTCCGTCCGAAATGCTGGAAGAGAGCTGGGACGCCAAACCTATTTTTAAAACCGGCGCTGCCTTTAAGAAAAATTTTGGTGAGCAATCAATTACTAATCCTCTGATTTATAAAATAGCGGACGCATTGTATAAAAATGGAAATGCTTCTATCGCTGTTCTTATGTGTCATCAATTGCTATCTTTATGTAAAAAAGCGGCAGAGCAAAGAGATGTTCATGCGATGCGTTCTATCTTCATGGTATTTGATCAAAGTGAATTGAAAAAAACTATTATTCCTGCATTTTTAGCAACATGTACGGAGCAAGAGAAGGCGTTTTTCCAATCACTGCAACGAATCTTTGATCCTGCGGGAAACATGAAGAATATAAGAAAATACCAAGAAGAAATTGAAGCGCGAGTTCCCTATTTAGGTGTGTGGGCGCAAGATATTGAACCTATCGTAGGTCGAGAAAGCAAACCTGAACAAATTCCACCATTATTAAAAGCGTTAAATAACATCTATCAAAAAATTCGTGCTTTACAAGCGACGCCTGAAATTCGTGAGGCCAGTGCTGTGCAAAAACCCGCTTGGTATCAAGATGAAACAAAAGTAACTGAACAGCAATCAGAAATGGCGCGTGTTTCTATGGGTACATCAATTCCAAAAGAAATGCCAGGACGCCTTCCAGATTTCTCCGAATGGGATCAAGATTTTTATCGTACTCGTTCAATTAAAAAAAGAATGGAAAAATATGAAGGAGATAAAGATAAACAAAATCCAAATATAATCGCTGCGCATGAATTACTGCGCGCGTTGGTGGAGTTTAGAGATAACTCGAAAAAAAGAGTCAATCAAAAAGACGCAGATAAGTTAAGAATGATGATTGCGATTGCTGAAGGTGTTGCGAAAGTGCAGGAATCAGAGCATGGCAAAACATTAGAATACCAAGATTTAGTAAAAGAAATTGCATTTGCAAAAGAAAGTATGGCGCGACGCATAGAGCGCGTAGGTGAATTTGGTAAGCCAGAAGAAGGAAGTATCCTTGATTTTATGGATTCCTTCGAGGCAGATGGGACGCAGCAAACAGCGCTATCTGCGTCATTGCCTCAAGTAGGACAGAAGCAAGATACTGTAGATAAGCGTTCTGTTGCAGGACCATTACCAACCATTAGTAATAACAAGTCTTCGCTTGCAGATATCGTTGAACAGTTAACCCAAAATCCAGCGAATGCGGATACTGTTTTTGGCAAAAAGGGAAAGTATCGCGCAGAGCTATTAAAAATTGAAAATCTGCATTTGGTTGAAAAGATGATTCTAGTTAAAGGAGACAATGGAGACATATTGCGTGAAAAAATTAGAGAAACGGGATTATTAGTTTCAGATCATATGCTTGATACTATTTATTCACCGCGTGCGCGTGGTTATCAAGCAGCTGTAGACAACAAAAAATTGTGGCAGATCCGGTTGAAAGTATTATTGAACCTTAAAAGTGCTCAAGACGTTCTCGCTTCAGATGAAGTACGTGCATTATTCAAAGCACATCCAGATGATGCAAAAACACATGTCGAAAACTTGATTAAAATGGCTGTTGAATCTGGAAATGAAATACCCGTATTACGTTCAGCGCTGATCAAATCAGGCATATTTGATGTATTTGAGGAAAAAATTAAACAAGGCTTCATATCTAAATTGCAACAACATTTTGAAGACGCTGTTATCGAGAATATTACAACTAGGGCTACACTTGATGAAAAACTTCAGAATGCTGATTTTAGAGCCGATTTAAAATGGCATCCTAGTCAAATCGACAGGTTATTACGAGATGTGCTTGATATTTCGGATGAACAAAAACAAGTGTTAGGTGCACTGAAAGAATCGGCTGAAAATAAATCTGGAAAGTGGGTGAAGGGAGATTTCTATCTCGCTGTACAGGGTGTGGAGTTCAACAATAAAAAGTTGCAGAAGTATTTTTTAGCAAAGATTGAAAAATTGGCAGCAGATAATGCGCTTCCTGACGTAACATCCGCTGATGCAGCAGCTGCATTGCAAAAGTATATCAAAGAACACCTCGCCATAGTTTCGGGTCTACAGGGGCCTGGAAATTACAGCGTAGTAGTTTCAGTTGAATCTCGTGGTCTCAAACCAATTGCAGAAATACTATTTAAACTATCCGCAGATGAATTTTATGACGCTGTGGGGATGGAAAAGCCTGCACCAGAAGAAAGTGTTGTGAAAAGTACCCAGAGCCCAATAAAAACTGACAATCTTTCGGTTGAAACGCTCAAAAACACTTTTGAAAAAGTCACTGATGAATCATTAAGAATTGTGCTACAAAACAAAATAGAAGAAAGGGGAAGGGAGGAAATTAATACCGCTGATTTGAATGAGTTGAATAAAGTTGTTGAAGCACTCAACAAAAAATTTGGGAATAAATTTCCATCCTATGAGGAATATCAGGCGTTTTTGGAAAATTATCCTGACTTTGTTGGTCTATTTAGAATTGAAGAACTGTTGCATCGACAATTGTCTTCTGTATATCAAGAAGAACAAGTGCTGGGTGGTGCAGCGGCACTTATGGGTGCTGTGGAAGTTATTCCTGAAATGACTGAGCAGCAACGCAATGATCCGATAGTAACCGATGAAACAAAATTAATTGATTTAGTAAACGCGCATATGCCGCCTATTACACTTGTGTCTGTAAGTGAAGAGGAAGTTCGAGCGGCGCTAATAAAGTTTAATCCTGGTTTTGCGGATCGTGAACTTGAATCTTATAAAATGTATAACAATGAATTTATAAAAAAAGGAGAGAGTTGGTATCGGGTTAATTTTAATCGTCAGCAAAACTATATTGATTGTGGTACGAAACAATTAGATACACAGCCTGATACAGCGGTTGCCTATTATATAGGGATGGTTGATGCATTAAGCAATATTGAATCAAAACTTAATTATTATGTTTTGAATGCTCTCGCGATAGATAGAGATATTGGTTTGGAACAGAACAGCGATTTCTATGCCATTCTCCGTGTATTGGAAGTGGCTGTGAAAGATGAGAGGTTTCCAGGTAACGGAGCTGCTACTTTGGAGGCGCTTGTAAGAATCGAAGCGGAATTTAAAGCCGTCGAGCAAAGGGTGCTCAACGGTGATTCTTTACCTGAAATCGATGCGGCATTACAGAATATCCAACTTTTTGAGTTGCAAAAAATTAGAGCGAATATTGCTGAACGATTAGGAAATCAAACCTACGGCCAGTTAATACGCGGTGAATTTAATCCGGCTCCGGTTCCTTCTGTGGTACCAGTAGCGCCTACGTATGAAAAACTCGCCGCAGCATTGGGACAAATTTTTCATCATCCAGGAAATACCTTAGTTCTCAAGAACAGTGGTACTGTAGTGCTCAAAGGCGAACAACTTAAGGGCATTTCTCCTGAATTTCGAGGAACTGTACCCGGTGGAGAAGTCATTATTCGCTATTTCTCTCCGGGAGAAAAAAATACGGTTAAGCTTGATGATCTTATTCGAAGAATTAATTATTTGTGCGATGCTGCAAATGAAATAAATAGTAATCCAGAGATCAAGAAGATTCGTGACGATTATATTGGATACGCACGAGAAAATTTTGCAAACATCGACACGGTTAATGGTAAAGCATTTGATGAGATGGCAGAGGATGCCAAAGAGAAGCTTCTTGGATTACAAAAAGATTTAGTGCGTGTTGTTTATCCTGGAATGTCACTTCCAAAAGCAATTAAGGAATTGGATAAAAAATTAAAAGAAATTTCAGTGAAAGATGGCCGCCCCACCGTCGTTCATGTAATGGCAGACGGTATGATCAGTGCCAATATCCCTAAATTTTCTACTGATCTTAGGCATCCTGCTCATGGTAAGTCTTATCCTGGAACAGATCGTTCCGGTGAAGTGCAAGGCGCAACACCCAACAGTGCGCTCGAAGTCACAGCTTATGTTAACGCTGAGGGAAATGTAGACGTTAAAGCAGCGGTTTCGCGCTCCACAAGTTGGTCAGTGCTGGGTAAAAAAGGAGAAAAAAGACAGAAATTAAGTTATTACCAAGCAAGAGCTGAATTAGTAAATCTTTTAAGTTTGATGGATTTTGAATCTGGCGCAACCGTTAATATTCATTCAATGATGCTTTTAACGCCCGTATATAGTTCTGCAGTCGAGGGCTCCAAATTAGTTAAACTCTTTTATGCAGGCGAAACCGAGCAAGCACAAAACCAAGTTTATAGCGCGAGAATGTTAGACGGTAAAGAACTGGTGTTGCCAGACGGAAGACGTGTGACTCCGAATATTGCTGTCACAAACACGTCTGTTAAAAACCCGAAACGATTTATGGGGTTAAATGAAGAGAAACAAGAACAAATTAATAATATTGGTTTTGCTAAGTTTATTAAGAATCAATATGAGTCGTTGAGAAAAGCGTATCCTGAACATCAAGCATGGCTTGACGCTAATTGTTATCGAAAACCTACTCTAGGAATTATTGATTTAGAAACCAAGCTTAAAGCTGCGTATGAAGAGTTGCTTGATGCATTAGAAGCTCCTCGTGGAAAAGCGGCGAAAGCAGAGGTTGAGAAATTAGAAGCTCAGCTCTCCAAAGCCTATGGAGAACTTTATAAAGACGTAAAAGTAATGTGGAAAAATAATTCTCCCGCGATTCCTGCAGGAGTGTCACCCCAGTTTGCGTATTTTGCGGATGCATTAAAGCTTTATTATTATGGAGATCACGTAAAGAAAAAAACTCATGCGTATTTATTTGTTACAGCAATGACGCGAGCAAATGAACTGGCAGGTGTTATTGTTGCAAAAAATTGTAAGACCGGAAAAGACCGAACTAAAGAATCCCTTGATCAAGATAATCTTGCGCTCAAATATGAACATGAACACGAGGGAGAAGCATTACTCTCAACCTCAAATAACCTTCTTGATTATGTATCTCAAAATCTTCAAACCGTGCGTGAACATGGAACAGGTCAAGAAGTTATAAAATACACAGTGCCGGGTGGTCTTCCGGTTAGCATGAAAGACAACGAGTGGGAAAAGAAACCAGAAAGAAAAACATCAAAGATGTCGAAATGCCATAAAGTTAAACCTTCACTTATGGATATTTTCCACCGTTGGCGCAAATCGAAAGTGTCGCCTCCAAGTAAATCGAGTACTGCTATTCTTGCCTTAGAGGCTGAACAAGTTGAAATGCCCGAAGTAGCAAGATCCCCCGAATTACGAAAAGAAGGTGCTTCTGCCGGCGTTTCGATCTGGGAAATGTTAGAAGAACTTGAAAAAGAAAGAAAAGAAACAGAAGCTGCCGAATTACAAGAAAAAGCTACTGCTGCCGAAGCTTCATTGTTGAGCACATTGGGTGAACTTGAAGCAACCGTAGATAAAACATGGAAACCCGCAAAATTACGTAAAAAATCTGCTGAAGCGTCTGTGCCCTCAAGCAATGAAGAATTACTAAAGGGTGTAAAAAATGAGATCTTGAGAAATGCGATGGCATTTGAATTGGATCGAAAGGTCGTAAAATTAGCAGAAATTGAGGCCTCGGTGTTGAATGCTGCCATTGATAAGATCAATGAAGTTATTAACAAAAAAGATATTATGCCGAAAGAATTTTTAGAAAAATATGCTAAGTTTTTGAAAGCTGCAGAAAATATACCCGGAGTAAATAATTTACGTGCAGAATTTTTTATTGCGCTCATTGCACAAAATAAATCACCCATACAAGCACAAGATTTCGAAACGAATCTTGAAGCGGCTGGTAATGGCTATGATTCACTTAATAGATTATATGACGACATCGATGAAGCAGCTAAAGAAGTATCAATATATCAAGATCATATTATTGCAGCGAGAACTGTGCTGGGAGAGCACGATGCAGAACAAAGTGTTCTAAATGGATTGGATCAAGAAGTAGAACGCTTAAGTGAAATATCACTGTCTTATTTATCGCAGTTGAAAGAGTTGACAATAAAACTTGAACAAATGAAATTTGAAAATAAACTTGCACAGGCAAATGATTCTGTATCACTTCGCCAATTGTCTGAAGAAGTTAAGGAAGAAATTGAAGGTGCTGCGGGTCCACTTGCGAATATTGCATCAAGACTCAAACATATTAATGGTGATTCCAGTTTGCGAGCTGAAAATCAAAGAATGAAATTAATGGTGGAGCAGCAAAAGTGGGAAGCTTTGAAGAATATTTATTTAGGTATGAATGAAAAAATTAACCAAAAAATGCCTCAAGGCGAAAAAGTCCAAGTAAGTAAAGAAACAATCGAAACTGTGACCTTAACCATATCGATGACACGTGAAGAAGTAAACGCCTCTACAACGCCAGCTGAAAAAGGAAAACTTCTTGCGGCTATTAAGTATGATCCTGCTGTGGTGGATAAGTTTGAGACGATTACGGGCAATGATACAAAAATGAAAAAAGCCATTGACTCAGATAGTCATGTTATTGTGGTGCGAAATGATGGTATTTCATATAACCAACCCAAAGATGTTGATGCTCTATCAAAGTCTCAAATGAAAGAATTAGTACAGCGCATGGTTGAAGAAGCCTTTAAACAATTTAAGCCGACGAATTATGATGAAATTAAATATGAAGGCAGCGACGAACTTAAGAAAATGGCAATAAAATTAATGAAAGCTGAAATTACTAAGCATGCGCCAGTTGTTAAAGCCACTGCGGTTGACGAAGGTCCTGCAAAAACAAAAGAACCAAAAAGTCCGAAGATGTTACATAGCCCGCGTGCTGAAAAATAAGTGTTAGAGGAATTAAACTACACTTTGCTGGATTTTAATTTTCGCGGTGTCGCAAAATGCCAGCCTAATTTTGCTGACAAATATTCCAACATGGTATGTCCACGCACACTGCCACCTTTGGGATTTAAACGCGGATTAAATACGGAAATTCCCCCCAACCCAACAGCCGTTGCAATAATTAATCCCGATACACCACTTTTTGCGGGTAATCCGGTGCGTAATAAATGGCGTCCCGATTCATCATACAATCCACATGTTGCCATTGTGCTCACGACACCTCGAACACTACGTTTTGTTAAAACCCGTTTGCCCTGAAAATCAATTCCGCCATTCGCTAACATGGATGCGAATCGCGAAGTTTGCACAATCGTGCCTTCGTAAGAACATAAACTAAAATATAACCGTAATACGTCATTTACATCACGTGTAATCACACCGTTACTTTTCATTAAATTCGCTAACGCAAAATTACGATAGCCCGTCGTACGTTCGGATTCAAAAACAGATTGATTAATGCGTAACGGTTCCCCAAATAAACGCTCCATCCATTGATCAATCCACGCTAATTGTTTTGCAACAGTTTCGCCCGGGATGTGATCGCATAGCGCAATTGCGCCTGCATTTACACACGGATTCGAAGGCTTTGGTCCAAACGATTCTAATTGAACAATATTCGAGAAGTCATGACCGGAAGATTCACAGCCTACCCACGTGAAAACTTCGTTTTCCCCGTATTCTTCTAATAATCCCGCAAGTAGAATTAATTTCGCCACACTTTGTAAGGTAAAGCGATAGTCATGATATCCGCCTGCCGTAAGTGTTTGGCCATCGCGAAAGGTAATGGCAGCCATTGTCATGTCGAGATCGACATTGGCAAGTTCCGGAATATATGTTGCGCATTTTCCGGCGGAATTTTTCATGGCATTGGTGAGCGCATCATTGAGAATACTCTGTATTCGCGCACGGTTATCTGGTGAAATCATGGATTTTCCTAGTCACTTACTTTAAGATGAAGCCTTATTTTTATACAGAAAACGCTCTATGTCGACAGCTGTGATATATCCCGGTACGTTTGATCCCATCACTCTCGGTCATGTAGACCTGATTTCCCGTGCGGCTAAGCTATTCGACCGTGTCATTGTTGCTGTCGCGATTGATACCGCCAAGCAAACCTTGTTGTCTGCTAAAGAGCGTGAAGCGTTGGTTAAATTGGCGCTGAAAAAATATTCCAATGTCGAAGTCGTGGGATTTAAGGGTTTCTTGGTTGATTTTGCCAAGAAAAAAAAGATCACCACTATTTTGCGGGGTATTCGTGCCATAGCAGACTTTGAATATGAACGGCAATTAGCGAGTACAAATCAGCATTTATATAAAGATATTGAAACTGTTTTTATGGCGCCCACGGAAAAATATGCGCATATTTCCTCAACCTTTGTAAGAGATATTGTGCGGCTCGGCGGTAATGTTTCTTTATTTGTTCCTTCACAAGTGGCAAAACGGTTAGCAAAATAATATGGCATTAATGATTACAGATGAATGTATTAATTGTGATGTTTGCGAGCCGGTGTGTCCCAATCAAGCCATAACGCAAGGCGAACTGATTTACGAAATTAACCCCTTAAAATGCACCGAATGTGTTGGGCATTATGATAAACCGCAATGCGTAGAAGTCTGTCCTGTTTCGTGTATTCCTTTAAATCCCGCGTATTCAGAAACTCAAGAAGAATTATTGCAGAAATATCAGCATTTAATTGACGCAAAAAAATAATTTTATCAAATCTGTAAAATTGCTACGGGCTTGTTTTTAATATTTTATCTTGTAAAAGTGCTTGGCCATCTTTGCTTAAATGTGGCCAAGCACTCATTAATGCTTTTCCTGCAGCTCTTTCTTTTACGACGGTTTGATGATCTTCCCATGGCCATTCGGCATTCATATACAAACTTAATATCACTGCCATGACGATGCAGGTGACCAGTACGACGCATAAATTTTTCCAATAAAAAAATCGCACAACGCTTGCAACATCTTCAATGGTTTTTGTCGAGTTGGTTTTTACATGGTCATAACTTTCTTCAATAAAATATTTAAAGTCATCAATTTTTAAGGCTTTAATGGCTTCATTGACGTTTTTTACGGTGGATTTAGAGGTTTTCTCAAATCGGGGACAGCTTTCTAAGAGTAGACTTTGCGTTTCTGCATTCAGTTGTTTGAGATTATCCAGTTGAGTCGTGCTTAATTTTAATGCTTCTTGCAGAGAGGTCAGCAAGGGGGCGACGTCAAGTTTTTCAGTGTCTTCACTAAGCATTTTGAATAATCATTTCTTGATCAGTGTGAGGTAATTGTGGCCATGCATCCAATAGTATTTTTCCTGCCTCACGTTGTTTGACAATTTGATTGTGCGCTTGCCAAGGCCAAACATTATCGACATATAAACTGATTACTGATGTTACGACAAAAGTGACGATAAGCGTAGTAAGAATATTTTTCCAATATAAAGACGCCATGATTTTTTGTAATTTATGCATGTTAAATGTGCGTTGACGTTGGAGTTCGTGATATTTTTCTTCGGTTATTTTGCTGAGTTGATTTTTACGAACCGCGCTGATTAATTGCGAAACGTTTTTCACAGTCGACATTGAGGCTTTATTTAATTGAACACATTGTGCTGCAATCGTTGATTTTGTTTTGAGATAAAGCGCTTCTAGATTTTTGAGCTCTTGTTTGCTTTCCTGAGAAAGCTTTTCTGATTGTGCAAGCAATATATTCAGTTGACGGAGTTGCTCTTTATCCATTGGGTTACATCAGCTGTTTTGATAATTCGATGGAGCGTGCATGCGCGGCTTCAAGTGCTTTTGAAAAGGCGTCAGACATGCGATGCGTTTCTAATACGGCAAGCGCTTTTTCTGTGATTCCGCCTTTTGATGTAACGCGTTCACGTAATTCTTTGGTGGATTCATTCGTAGACATTGCTAAACGTGCTGCGCCTAATGCGGTTTGTAAGGTTAATAAATGAGCATCTTCTTCGTTCAACCCTAATTTGATGGCTGTTTTTTCAAGTGTTTCCATCACACTGAAGAAATAGGCGGGACCACTCCCAGAAAGTGCTGCGATAGTATCAATTAATTTTTCGTCCTCAACCCATATGGTAACTCCCACTGAACGTAAAATCGTTTCTGCTAAATCACGCTGAAGGGCGGTGACATGTTTATTGGCATACATTCCGGTGGCGGCACTGCCAACAAACGCAGCAACATTTGGCATGCATCTAACAATGGGCATATCACCGCCCAGCCATTGATTGAGAGCAGCTTCGGGAATTCCTGCGGCAATCGAAATAATTAAAGGTTTAGATTTGTGAAAAGAGTTTAACAGGGGCTGCAAAACTTCTTTCATGACTTGAGGTTTGACTGCCAACACAATGATATCAGCGTGAGCAATGACGTCATTATTTTCTTTGCTGATATGAATATGGAACTGGTGATTTAAAAAAGTCAGTTGTTCAGGATTGGGATCGCTGGCCCAAATATGAGAAGCGGGGTAATCATCAGCAATAAGCCCATTAATTAAAGAATGCGCCATATTTCCTGCGCCGATGAATCCAATGATGGGATGGTGTGCATCGCTCATAATGTTATCTCCCTTGTCGTTCTCCAAAAATAGCTGTGCCGAGTCGAATCATCGTGGCGCCCAGATCAATGGCTTTTTTATAGTCACTCGACATGCCCATGGATAATATGTCGATAGGATAACCTTTTTGTTGCAGTTGAAAAAATGTTTGAGCGACCAATTCATACTCTTCTGTAATGGTGGTCATTAAACCACGCCAATGTAAGTGCGGCAAAGTATTTAATTTTTTGATCAAGTCGGGTAAATCCGCGAGAGAAATTCCGGGTTTTTGAGGTAGATGGCTATTGTTAATTTCAATGCAGACTTGAAGTGGGGAACGTGATTCAGGCCGTTGGTTATTTAAACGTTCTGCGATCTTAAGATTATCCAGGCTTTGAACCCAATCAAAGTGTTCAGCAATTTCACGTGTTTTGTTGGATTGAATTTTTCCGATGAAATGCCATTCTAGATTTTGATGTTGGAGGGCGTGTATTTTAGGCAATGCTTCTTGAAGATAATTCTCGCCAAATATTCGATAGCCTGATTGTATGGCATCTTGAATTTTTTTAATCGATTGGCCTTTCGTGACAGCAACCACAATCATGGAACATGGCTCTCCCTTAAGCCAAAAAAAAACCCCGCTTTCGCAGGGTTTTTTAAGTAAAGAAAAGAATTACTCTTCCGCAGAAGCTTCTTTTTCTTTGCCTGCGGGTTCAACCGCAGTCGCTTGCATACCCTTCGGGCCTCTTTCTGCACTAAACGTGACAGGTTGACCTTCGTGTAATGTACGGAAACCAGAACCTTTGATTGCGGAGAAGTGTACGAATACATCTTCGCTGCCATCGTTTGGGGTGATAAAACCGAAACCTTTTGCTTCATTGAACCACTTGACTGTACCTATTGCCATAATAAAAATAAACCTCAAATAAAATGTAATAACCTTGCAGAGAACATCCCTACAATTGGTTCACAGTATACAGCATATCGGGCGTTAAGTGGCAAGTTTATTTTAATCGCTTGCCAGAATAGCCTCAACGAACTCCTTAGCATCGAAGGGTTGGAGATCGTCGATAGCTTCCCCTACACCGATGTAACGTATGGGAAGCCCGAGCTGTTGGGCTACGGAGAAGAGTATGCCGCCTTTGGCGGTACCGTCCAGTTTGGTGACGGCGATCCCCGTCACACCAAGGGCTTGATGGAACTGCTTGGCTTGAGCAAGACCATTTTGACCTATAGAAGCATCCAAAACGAGCAGTGTTTCGTGGGGAGCTGTGGGATCAATTTTGCTCATAACACGTTTGACTTTTTTAAGCTCATCGATGAGATGGTTTTGCGTATGTAAACGACCCGCCGTGTCCGCCAGCAAAACATCCATGTTTTTGGCTTTCGCCGATTGAAGGGCATCAAAAATAACAGCAGCGCTGTCAGAGCCCGAGCTTTGTGCTACAACGGGGATCGTATTTTTTTCACCCCAGGCTTTTAATTGTTCGACAGCAGCGGCACGAAAAGTGTCTCCTGCCGCTAACATCACTTTTTGATTTTCAGATTGTAATTTTTTGGCCAATTTTCCAATCGTCGTTGTTTTGCCTGCGCCGTTAATCCCAATGAATAAAATCACAAAAGGTTTGTGTTGGGGGTTGATGACTAGGGGGTATGCAGAAGGTTGTAAACGTTCAATCAATAGATTTTGAAGAGAGTGTAAAAGTGCGGTGGGATCTTTGAGTTCTTGTCGAGAGACTTGGGTTGTCAAATGCTGCATAATATTTTTTGTGGTTTCGACGCCGACATCTGCAGAAAGTAATAATAGCTCGAGGGTCTCAAATAATTCTTCATCAATTTGTTTTTTGCCCAAAAAAAGTGTGGCGAGACTTTGAGTGAATAACGCGCGTGTGCGTTTGAGACTCTGTTTCAAGCGTTGTAACATAAGTTTTCCATCGTATTAAAGTGAGTAGTCTACCATTATGCCTCGAAAGCAGACACATCAATTGCGTATTATTGCGGGAAAATGGCGAAGCCGAAAGATCCCCGTGTTAGATTTGGCAGAGATTCGTCCTACGCCGGATCGCGTGCGTGAAACTTTATTTAATTGGTTAAGTGCAGTCATTCCAGAGGCCTATTGTTTAGATCTTTTTGCGGGGAGTGGTGCGCTTTCATTTGAAGCGCTCTCTCGAGGCGCAAAACATGTTGTGATGGTGGATAAATCTCCACGCGTGATTGAATCACTGCGTATGACGGCACAAGAGTTGGGTGCTGATAACCTTACCTTGTATCAAGGCTATGCTCCTGACAATATAATTTTACCGCACGAGCCATTTGATATTATTTTTTTAGATCCCCCTTTTCATCACAATTTAATTGATCCCAGTTGTAATTGGCTGATTAAAAATAAATTAATTCATGCTAAATCATATGTTTATGTTGAGATGGAAAAAGAAACGGATGCGTTATCACTTTCGTCTTCATGTTGGAATATTTTGAAAGAAGGAAAAACAACACAAATTAAATATTATTTACTTCAATCAAAATTAAAAACCTCTCCTTGACAAGGTATTGGCAACTTGTTTCAATGTCTTACTCTTTTTTCGCACAATGAAGCCGCTGGAAACCATGGATATGAAACGACTCTTTGCGTTAGGTATCACCAGTTTTTTAGTTGTAGGATGTGGATCCACTTCAGTTACCAAAAATGTTGAAGAAACAAACAATCAAAATGCAAATATCACTCTCGCGCAAGCATCAAGTACGATCAGTGATTCATTAACAGCGTCTGAAGAAATTCAGCGCGCAACAACACCGCCATTATCAATGAAATCATTACCTGATGCAGATGCCTATAACATGGATGCATTAGCGACAATTGATTGGTCGGGTCCTATTGGGCCTATCGTTGAAAAAATTGCGCAAGCCAGCCATTACACATTACGTGTGTTTGGACGTGAGCCTGCGTTGCCGGTATTAATTTCCATCAATGAAAAAAACGCACCGCTTGGTTATATTTTACGTGATATCGATTATCAAGCCGGTTCAAAAGCGAATCTCGTTGTTTTCCCCGACAAAAAAACGATTGAGCTTCGATACGCGAGGAGTTAAACACGATGCGGAAATTGGGTTTGTGTCTCGCTACGCTTCTCTGTATGGTAGGTGTCAGTGCGTGCTCAACGGTTTCAACAGCATCCGGAAATACAGATTCGTTAAGTGGCTTGCAAGATTTGAGCGCACCTCCACCTTCCATTGAACCCGCGACAAATGAAGTTAATTCGATGCGAGCTGAAGCATTGAAAGATGTTGCGGTGAGTTTAGCAGCACAATCTGCGTTGCATTGGCGTTCTGAGCAAATTAATGCCAAATTGACTGGAAAAAGTAAAACATTAGATGAAACCTATGACTTCAATCGATTGCTATTACCACATAATGTACTACCGCCGGTTTTATCAGAAGCGCATCAAACATTAAATCTTGATGGTCCTAATACGATTCGTCTCGCTGATGCTACTTACGAAATTACAAGCCAAGCAAAATTTGTGACGACTGCACCGACATGGCGAGATTATTTGTGGATGGATTATCCAAAACCCGCAAAACCAGAGAATGGGATCTTGCCGCATAACTCCAAAGAAATTGATTTGTGGCGACAATATACGGAAGAGGGTTGGAATAAAGGTGTTGAACAAGCCAATCAAATTTATTCTGACAATCTTTCACGTTTGGAAAGAGATTATAAAGGCATGGTGTTATACAGTAATTTACGTGCACAAAATATTGTCAGTGCCCCATTTGTGTCTCGCACCGAGTTGGGTGTCACGGGTGGTGGCGAGAACATGAACGTCAATGATCAAGTATTACGTATCACCGCGCTTCCAGCACTTGAGCCAAATAGTAAACGTTGGCAACCTGCTTTAGAAACGAGTCCTCAATGACGATTGAAAATTTCACGTTTCCTAATGAGCCATTGCGTTTTACTGCGCTTGAAACAGATCGGATGCTGGCATTTTGTCAGCAATTAGGTGCATCGGATATTACGATTCAAACTGGTGAAAGTGTTTTTGCTGAAGTGTATGGACGTTTATACCGTGTTACACATCGTAAATTATCCAATACCGAAGTAGGTGAAATTCTAAATTCGATTTATGGTCCAAACGGAACTACACAAATTTTAAGTGGTTCTGATGTTGATACGCATTACGAAGTGAGACCCACACGTACTGAACGTTATCGTTATCGTGTAAACGCGACAGGGTGCCAAGTTGAAGGTCATGATGGTATTCAAATTACGTTACGTACGATTCCCAGTTTACCGCCCCATTTAGATGAAATGGAATTGCCGCCCGAAATTAAAGAAGCGATTTCACCGTATCAAGGTGTTGTTTATGTGACCGGTGCGACAGGTTCGGGTAAAAGTACACTATTGGCATCTATTATTCGTCATTTAGCTGAAAACGAAGAAAGTCATCGCAAAATATTGACGTATGAGGCGCCGATTGAATTTGTATACGACGGATTGGAAATGCCAAATTCAGTCGTGAGCCAATCTGAAATTCCTCGACATTTACCTTCTTTTGCGGCAGGTGTGCGAAATGCGTTGCGTCGAAAACCCCGCTTAATTCTGGTGGGTGAAGCGCGCGATCAAGAAACGATGAGCGCTGTATTAGAAGCCGCGTTAACGGGACATCCTGTTTATACTACTCTACACAGTAACGGTGTAGCAGAAACCATGCGTCGATTGGTCACGACTTTTCCTGCAGATGAACGTCATGGTCGAACGATTGATATTTTGGAAACGATTCGATTGGCGATTTGGCAAAAATTAGTTCCGACGGTGGATGGTAAGCGCGTCGCATTGCGTGAATATTTAATTTTTACGGATGAAGTGCGTGATATTCTATTAGATGTTGAAGTAGAAAAAATTACGGCGGCAACGCGTCGATTATTAAAAGAACGCGGTCAACCAATGGAAGTGGATGCACAAAAAAGATTTAATGAAGGAATTATCTCTTCTCGCGAATATAAAATTTTATTAGCCAGCGCGAAAAATGCAGATAAAGATGCGGGAATTTAAATTTAGGTTACTGTCACTTAAATTTTTCTAGTGCTTTTTTAGCACGAAAATAATGGGGCGCAGCTAATTGATATAATCGAATTGCTTCTGGAAGATTTTGTTTCACCCCAAAGCCTACTTCATAGCAACAGCCTAAATTATATATACCAATAGGATTTTTAGCGTCTGCTGCTTTTTGATAATAGTTAAATGCTTCTTTAGGATTTACTTTAACGCCGATGCCGTATTCAGTCATGTAACCTAAAAATATATATGCCGGAGCATAGTCTTTTTCGGTCGCCATTTTAAACCAATATAATGCACGTGCAGGATCAGCGGAAATTTCGTAGCCATATAAATACATAATTCCTAATGCAACTTCTCCCGCAGGTTCACCTAACCCCGCAGAACGGCGTGCATAAGAAAGTGATTTGGATAAATTTTCAGGAACACCAAAGCCATTGAGATACAGTGTTGCAATAAATGCTTGAGCGCGTGGATTTCCACTGTCGGCTCGTGAAATTAATTCACTGATAAATCTATCTGTATCTTCCAATTCGTTTTGTCGATAGGCAAACATATTCATTAATGATTCGTAGCTTTCTTGAGAACCACTACAAATACTTTCAATTAAATTTTGACTATACTGCATAAATAGTAAGCCTTAATGTTTTAGAAACTTCCATCATTTCCTTTGTTTCCTTGTGCGCCTGTGTCACCTTTATGTCCTTGCGGACCCACTTCACCCTTGTCTCCTTTATCTCCTTTTTCACTTTGGCCTTGAGATCCATCTTTTCCACTACTACCAGCCGCACCCGTTGAAGAGCCATCCGCGCCAGCACCTGCTCCCGCGGTGCCTTTATCCGATGCGCTAGCAGTTGATGATGAGCTATTATCTGAAGAAGCGCCTGAGCCAGCAGAGCCATCTTTGCCTTCGCTACCGGTTGCGCCAACAGAAGATTGTGAGTTTCCTCCGTCTGATATAGCATTTGATTTATTTTGAGCGTCTTTCTTATCTTCTGTGAAACTTTTCTTCACGGCGCCAATACTACCACCTGCTTCCATGGCCCCTGAGCTTATTCCTTTCGCAGTCTCTCCCACTTGTTCAGCACCAGATTTCACGCCTTCGCTAATTGCTTGTTCGGCTTGCGCTTCACCACCCATTCCTTCCATGCGCATGTTGATCCAACGTAAAACTTGATCAGGAATAACGTGAATTAAACTGAAACCTTTTTGAACAATTTGCATGGCAATGGAGGTGTAAATAATTATACATGCGATAGGTTTAAATGGATCTGTTGCAGTAGCAGAAGCTTGGCTAAATGCGTAACCAAAGCCCTGGTTAACTAACCATAAGCCCACATACGAGACCATCATCCCAAATAACATACCGAATATCATGAATGTAGGTCTGAAAAATACATTGATTAATAATGCAATGGCTGGATCGGCTTTTCCTAAAATAGGATGAGAACCTTCTGGGTGTGAAATTCCTAATGCAACTAAAGGTGCAGCAAGAATGGCTTCTACCACAGCAATAAACCACCCAATAACACCAAAGCTGAATAAAATAAAGGGAATCATTGGAAGATAAAATGACATGGTGAGCCCTGTGACCATGATGGCGGCACCAATCGGAAATATAAAACTCGTCATTGAGGTTACGATGGAAACACCCGCAGCACCTACGCTACAAAATGGGATGGCACCCAATCCGATAGTTACCCCAAATCCGATTAACATCATGAGTAATAGCACAACAAATGTTGTTGTAACAAGTGAATCACCAAAGGTGGCTATGCTTACAATCGGATTAGCGCCGGATGATTGTGACCCTAAAAATCCACCAATTGAAGAGGAAACATTACCTGCAGCAGCAGCAGCTTGTTTTCCGCCTGAAGAGGTTGTCGTATTTGAGCTGCCATAATTTTGCAGACCACCATTGGTTCTGGCATCCGTCATAAAACGTGAACCCGGGCTAACGATGTAATTATTTGAATTACTTGTTCCATTTATTAATGTTTGTAATTCCAATACATAAGAGCTGTTTGATCCACCTAAATAACTTGTGATACCAGAAACTTGAGTTAAATCGCTTTGTGGTTCTGTGACATCTGGAGTGTGTGTATCAACAACGTTTGCCACTTGTTCATTTGCATTAACAATATTGAAATAATACGCTCCTGCTAATGCCCACCCTTTTGCTTTCGCCGGCTCCATCCATGCCGTTTTTGTTGAGGGATTGTTTGCAGCATCCGCAATTAATCGCATGGTTGTTGTCATCATGCCGTAATATGTCGCAGCTGCGTCGCCTAAAACCGTACCTTTGATTAAAAAAGAACCGGTGTTAGGTGGAGGTCCGCCCCAAGTATTGTTGTTTAGTTGACCTAACGGGATACCTGCAAGTGGATTATTGGAGTGAATAATATAGTTGTTCACAATTGCAGTAGCGGTGGGGAAAATTGTTGATACGACAGTAGACACTGCGTCTGAACGTGCATTATTCCCAGTCCATTGCGCCATGAAATTGGGATCTTTTTGTAATTGAGGGGGCAATTGATCTGAAACATCCGTCCAGTCCATGGAACCGCAGACACCATTGGTTCCATAATAATTACTGGTGGGGAATTTAACGCGCGGACTATCGCTGGCTTTAGACTTACTTATTGCCGTCATGATATCTGCTTGGAAATTTGGCACAGGGTCAAGAGGAGACATGCCTTTTGTTATTTGGTATTGACGATACGCCGTAAATTGGGCTTGCAACATTTGAACGCACGTAAGAGAGCGTAGTAGTTTAGAAGAGGTATCTACCATGGGTATCGTGTTAACTGAACCATTGCCCGCATAATTTTGCGAAATCACAATTCCGCCTGAATACAAATAATTAAGTGCAGTGTCCCATAAGCTGTCAGCTACGCCGATGCCTTTTACAATAACCCACATCATGAATATTTGAATAAATGAATAACCGCTTTTTTTGGGAATTAAAAGTGCGATACCGGATACAATACGTAAGGGAATCCAGATGGAAGACCATTCTTTTCCAAGTGTTTCCCCTTCATGTGCTGTTTTTAACGTTCCAATAAAAAAAGTATAGAGAACAACGATTCCGCCAAGAACTAATATTCCACTGTTAAAAACGCCAAACATTTGGCCTAATAATTGGCTGCCCGTTCCATACAATACGCCGTCAACCACACCAAACATATTGCTGAGATAAATGTAAGAAAGATCCGTGTCAGGCGGCGTCAAATTAATGCCGAAATTATAGCCGCTGGCACTTTGTGCTAATAAAAGGGTAGGCCACAGTAATAAAAGTCCAAGGAATAACCATCGCTTCATCGTTTTTTACCCGTCCATTCAGATAACCATTCAGAAAAAGAACAACCTAAGCGTCTTTCTCGTAATTGAAATAACCAAAAGTTGTAGCGGAAAAATTGAGAAAATAAAATCAATAATAAGCCTGCACAACCTAAGGCAGGGAACATCGCTTTTACAATAAAAAGGTAAAGCATATACATAAATACAATTACGCCTAACACTAAATAGATGCGTGACAAACGCTGAAATTGCATTTTGCGATTTTCAACATCTGTTTCAGATAAATTAAGACGCACAAGAGCTTCTTCAAATGTTTCCGCATTTTGAGATTTTCTTCCCAGTGCTAAAACATCATTGGCCATTTTTCCAAGACTGCTGGCCTGTGACTTAATTTGTTCTGTACCGAGCGCGCTTTTAAGCGAGTTCGAAACATTCTTGATGATCCCCATGTTTTATTTCTCCCATAAATAAAGTCTCGGTGTTATTAACTAACATTACCACCCCCACCAGCTTTTCCGCCGTCCGAGGCAGATGAATTGCCTGCATCGCTTTGAATACCTTGTGATTTGTTCTTGGCATCGGCATTAGATTCTTTTTTGGCTTTAATTGCGCTACCGCTACTTTTTCCAAGATTAGTGCTTGCAGTAGCACCACCACCCGCTGCTCTTGCTTGCTTAGCCAGGCCTGCTTTTGAGGCTCCGCCGACAGCTTGCTCAGCTTGTGCTTCTCCACCCATTCCTTGAACGTTAATGCCAATCCATCGCAGTGTTTGATCGGGAATAATATAAATAAGGCTGAAACTTTTTTGAACAATTTGCATGACGATCATGACGTAAATAATGATGCTTGCAATGGGTTTAAAAATTCCGCCGCCTATTTGTGCTGTGGCTTCGTTAAATGCTTCGCCAAACCCTTGATTTAACAACCACAGGCCTACGTAAGAAACCATCATTCCAAAAAGAAGACCAAAAATCATAAACGTGGGACGCATAAAAACATTGACCATTAAACCGACGGCGGGATCTGCTTTACCTAAAACCGCATGTGAACCTTCAGGATGAGAAACACCTAATGCAACAATTGGTGCTGCCAACATTGCTTCCACAACAGAAATAAACCAACCGACGACACCAAAGCTGAAAATAATGAAAGGAATCATGGGAATATAATAGGCCATGGTGAGACCTACTGTGATAAGCGCAACAAATATGGGCGTGAAAATACTGGTTACTGCGGTAACAATGGAGACCCCTGCCGCGCCGACGCTACAAAACGGGATGGCGCCCAATCCGATGGTGGCGGCGAATCCAATAACGGACAACAATAAAATTCCTACAAATCCGCCTATAACAAGTGAGTCACCGAATTTTGCTATTTCAATGACGGGATTGGCATTGCTATTTTGTGAATCACCCAGGCCAGATAAAAACCCACCAATTCCATTCGATAAACCGGCAGCTGGTGCAGTAGCTTGTGCCGCTTGAGGATTCGAAAGGCGAGTACTTCCGTAACTCAGCCCTGAGGCATATTTTACAGCCCCTGAAATAAAGGGAGAGGAAATAGATACTATATAATTATTCGAGCTGGAGCTGCTATTGCTAGATGTTGAAGAAGTATTACCGTTCAATAATGTTTGCATTTCAAGAACGTAAGTACTGGATTTTCCACCAAGTATATTAGTAATACCATCTACGGTAGTGATATCAAAGGGTGCTTCAGACATCTCTGGAATATTTCCGTCAGTAATATCACTTACCTGTGCGTTGGCATTAACTACGTTAAAATAATATGCCCCTGCTAATGCCCAGCCTTTTCTTTCAGCTTCTTGAATCCATGAGCTTGCATATGCTGCGCTGTTAGCTGACTGTGAAATTAATCGCATAGTCGTTGACATCGTACCGTAATAAGCAGAAGCAGAGTCACCTAATATAGAACCTTTGATTAAAAATGGACCATTGTTGGGGCCGCCCCATTTGCCTTGTCCCAGTGATAAACCTAAAGGCGTGCTGGATTTGGGTAGAGTCGTCATCGTGACATAATTTTGCGCAATACTTTTTGCAGCAGGAAGCAGTGCTGAAACTGTTTGGCTGACAGCGGTTGAACGACTTTTGTCACCTTGCCACGCTGCTAAGAATTCGTTGTTTTTTTGTAGTGAGGCAGGTAAATCTTTATAAACGTCGTTCCATGAAGCAGAGCCGCAAACGCCATTAGTGTTGTAGTAGTTACTTTGTGGGAAGCTGACTTCATTTTTTCCATTACCCATTGTTAATGCGGGTGTGTTAATAGCAGCTAAAATATCTGCTCCAAAATCTGGCGGAGGATCAATCGCGGGAATTCCTTTTTGAATTTGATAGGTACGATAACGTGTAATTTGAGTTTGTAGCATTTCTACGCACACTAATGAGCGTAATAATTTTGCAGAAAGCGCAATCATCGGATAATTGGTAACTTTTCCTGATCCAGAATAATTTTGTGAAATAATAATTCCGCCAGAATATAAATATTGAAGCGCAGCATTCCATACGCTGTCTGCAAGTCCTATTCCTTGAATAATGACCCACATCATAAATATTTGAATAAATGAATAACCGGATTTTTTAGGAATTAATAATGTAATTCCAAAAACAACACGCAAAGGGATCCAGATTGATGACCATTCTTTTCCGAGCACTTCACCTTCATGCGCAGTTTTTAATGTCCCAATAAAAAAAGTATAGAGAACAACAATTCCGCCGAGAATTAAAACGGCGCCGTTAAAAATTCCAAACATTGCGCCTAATAATTGACTTCCCGTTCCATATAACACGCCATCAACAACACCAAACATGTTACTTAAATAAATAAGAGACAAATCACTGTCTGGTGGTGTTAAACTCAACGTGCTTTGTGCAAATAATAAGGTAGGCCAAAATAAGAAAATTGCTAGAAAAATCCACCGTTTCATCGTTGACGAATCGCCTCTCTAGATATGAACTTGCAGTGTACATGCTTTGACAATTTTTTACTATAGACTATACTTTGCGCGCTGCGTACAAAAGGAATTTAAATGCCTGATTTAAGTCGTGAAGCTGTTCATGAATTTTGGAGTCGTTATCAGGATCCAAATGTTTATCGTGTTATAACATTTATGGAAGGTGTAGAAACATGGACACTTGATGGTAATTCTGACGTAGAAAATGCACTGCAAATGCTAGGTCAAGAATTAGACGATCTTGCAAAAGTAGATTTAGGTCAATTAGGACAACAAGAATTATTTATTAAAATTGCATGTCATGTAAAAGCTGCAAGAGTATTAAGAATTTTACAAGCAATCGATACCGCACATCCTGGATCTGCATCAAAATTATTAATTCATGCTGAAGAAATTAGTCAGACCCCCGATGATCCGCCTGGATTATTTTTACGAAGGAATATTGTATTTGAGCGTTTACGTTTGTTGTCGCGTGTATTTGCACCACAACGTATTTCGCTAATTATGAAAGCATTGGAAGGAGAGGAGCATGCGTAAAAAGATTTTTGTGTTAATGTCCAGTAGCGTTTTGTGTGTGAGTGCATTTGCACAAAGTGATTCAAAAAATCCGAATGTAGAGAAAATGCAACAAGAATTTCAACAAGCCAGCAATCAAGCGCAAGCACAATTCGATAAAAATTTTCCCGCACCTCGGGTTAATTCAAATACAACAACGGGCTCCGTCACATCAGCTCCTGCACAAACAACACCTCCACCTGCTGTTCCAACACCTCCCAAACCTCAGGCGTATACTTCTCCAGCTGAGCCAGAACAATCTGTTGCCCCGGCAAAAAAAGTTCCTGATGTAGCGGTTAATTCTGACAATTCGTCATCATCTACACCCAATATTTATGCTCCAGGAGGAAGTACGAGTTCTCAAGGCAACAACTCAAGTTATAACCCTTATCGCTAAACACCAAAGTTTTTTTAGGAGAGTTTGATATGCAATTGAAAAAAATATTGCTAGGAATTGGTTTTGGAATGATGTCGAGTGTTGCAATAGCGCAGCAATCTTCAGCGCCACCTCCTGCAGATGTTTCTATTCCACAGCCAGGATTAGTTTATCCCCTCTATTCAGCTCCAGTGACTCAATCGCTTCAGCCAACATTGGATGCAGCAAGCTATACCTATTTACGTTGGATGGGTTCAAACGTTCAATTATTAGTCAATTATGCGAATTTCTTTTATCAATTGCAGAAATCAGAAGGGGATATTGGCTCCGGTGCTTATATGGCTCCTACTACTGCTTTGGTCAACAATTATTTAATTGCGGCTCGTGCCGGTACGATAACGGCTTCAACATTGGCAACAATCAAAAATGTAGGGTATTTGCTTTCTCCGGATGACGACAGTACTTTAAGTGCAGCCAAATATGTCATGGTTCCTGGAACAGATATCAAATCACCTGATGCAAATAATATTGCTTTCAATGCTAATACTATTATTGGTAGTTTCGGTTATGAAGATAAGATTAATGACGATATCGGTAACCTTATTATGTTTTTAACCGGTGCAGCAAAGCCATTGGGTGGATTAACCTTCAGTAAAGATGCGGATGAACGCAAAAAACAATTGCAAGGGGCTGATGTACAGAATTACCTATTAGCAGCGCGGACAGCATCAACGGGGCAATCGGTTGCGTTCTCTAATCTTAATTATTTAGCACAAGAGAGACGAATTGTGCCAGGTGTGGGGCAAGCAGCAGGTATGACAACGTTGCCCACTGATGGATCTCAAAAGCCTGTAGCCGATGCGAGTCAGCTTCAATTAGAAGAGTTTATGGTCAATCGTCGCGTGGGAAATAAATCCTGGTATACCAACATGAATACAGCGTCTTCTATCGCCGTGCAACGAGAAACCTTGTTTGTATTGGCAGAAATGGAAAAGCAGCTGTTTGAACAAAAAATACTCTTAGAGCGCATGCTGACTGAGCAGGTCGCAATTCAAGAGCAGCAAGCGCAATTGAATCGTACAAAACTTGATTACGATAGGCAAAATGTTCAGCAACAGCTAAGTTCCTCTGCTTCATAAAAACTGTTAAAAGCATTGGAAAGTTTGAGTGGCTTTGGATAAGATGCTTCTGTGGGTTCAGAGGTAGAATATAATCATAATGATGTTACCCGATGTATTTTTCTAACATAACGTCATGATAAGGTGATTATATTTTATGTCTCGTATTGAATTATTCGAACTATTACACCAAGGGTTAGTGGAACTTAATGATGTTCCTGATAAAGGAACCGAAATACAGTTAATTCGATATATTGAGTTAATTGCACAATGGAATCGAGTATTCAATCTGACAGCTATTCGTGATTTAGATGCTATGGTAGTTCGCCATCTTTTGGATAGCTTAACAATTAAGCCTTTTATCAAAGGAAAAGTTATTTTGGACGTTGGCACGGGTGCAGGTTTACCTGGAATTCCATTAGCGATTATGATGCCTGAAAAACAATTTGTATTATTAGACAGCAATCAAAAGAAAACGCGATTTTTACAACAAACGGTTTATCAATTACGTTTAAAAAATGTTCGTGTCGTACATCAGCGTGTTGAAGAATATAAAGTCGATCAATTATTTGATACTGTGATTTCTCGTGCGTTTAGTACACTGAGAGAATATCTTCAACTTAGCAAACATTTAGTTCGTGCGGGTGGTCAAATTCTTGCCATGAAAGGGGTTTATCCTTTGACGGAATTACAAGAAGTGGGCACGCCTTTTAAAGTTATTAACACACATCCGTTAAAAGTTCCAAAATTAGATGCGGAACGTCATGTGGTTGATTTAACCTATGAACCTGAAACGGTTGCGGAAACAGTGAATGGGTAAAATTGTCGCACTGGCAAATCAAAAAGGCGGAGTGGGAAAAACCACGACGTGTGTGAATTTAGCCGCGGCACTTGCTTCAGAAAGACAGCAAATTTTACTGGTTGATTTGGATCCCCAAGGAAATGCTACGGTAGGCTGTGGTATTAACCCTTATCAACTTGATGCAACAGTAAATGATGTTTTACTCGAACGAAAAATAGTGACGGATGTTATTCAAAGTGTTCCTGCAGGATTTGATGTTGTTCCTTCTAATAATGATTTAACGGAAGCAGAGGCCAGTTTAATTTCACTGCCTTTACGTGAACATCGTTTATTAAAAGCATTAAGCCAACTGCGTGGTCGCTATGATTATATTTTAATTGATTGTCCGCCCGCCTTAAATATGTTAACCGTAAATGCATTAGTTGCAGCAGATTCTGTTTTAGTTCCTATGCAATGTGAATATTACGCATTAGAAGGACTAACCGCATTATTAGGAACGATTGAAAAAATCAGTAAGACTGCAAATCGTCGATTACACGTTGAAGGTATTGTGCGCACGATGTTTGATGGACGAACATCGCTAGCGGCTCAAGTTTCAGAACAACTACTCGAACATTTTAAAGATAAAGTCTACAAAACAACAATTCCGCGAAACATTCGATTGGCAGAGGCACCTAGTCATGGATTGCCGGGGGTGTTGTATGATAAAACGGCAACCGGTGCGGTGGCTTATTTATCTTTAGCGAAAGAAATATTGGAAAAACGTTCTCAAAATTTAGCGAAACGGGAAGCTTTAGCGACATGACGACTTCAGCAAAATCACGTGGTTTAGGACGAGGATTAGGAACATTATTGAGTAATGTTCCTTTTGATATTAGCGCATTAGCAAAAACACCTGAAATTGGTGCGACGCTATTACCGCTAGAAAAATTACAGCCGGGAAAATATCAACCGCGTAAATATTTGTCACAAGAAAATCTTCAAGAATTAGCTGAATCTATTCGTGCGCAAGGTGTCATTCAACCCATCATCGTTCGTCCTGTTTCACAAAATCGCTATGAAATTATTGCGGGTGAGCGTCGTTGGCGAGCATCACAATTGGCCGGATTAAAAGAAGTTCCTGTGGTTGTTCGCGATGTGCCAGATAATGCTGCGATTGCGATGGCATTGATTGAAAATATTCAGCGTGAAGATTTAAATGTCATTGAAGAAGCACAAGCCTTAAAGCGATTGCAAGATGAATTTAAGTTAACACAACAACAAGTCTCCGAAGCGGTAGGAAAATCACGTGTTAGCATTACTCATACCTTGCGATTACTGGATCTTCATCCTGAGGTACAAAAATATTTACATACGGGAAAAATGGATCGTGGGCATGCCAAAACTCTTATGGGATTAGCGCATTCTGAACAAGCGCGCGCCGCAAATATTATTGTTACCAAGGTGATGTCCGTTCGGGAGTCGGAAAAATTAGTTCAAGGATGGTACAAAGGAACGCCTGCTTCAACGCCTAAAAAAGCGCCGGATCCCAATATAGGCTCTTTAGAACGAAAATTATCTGATAAATTAGGTACCCCAGTAATCATTCAGCATAACAAAAAAGGGCGTGGAAAACTGATTATTCATTATCGAAATTTAGACGCGCTGGATGGGATTCTCGGAAGGTTTAAATAAAGTGTTGTGGTTTCTTGCGTTTCATATTATTGCCGTAGTGATGTGGTTCGCAGGTTTATTTTATCTTCCTCGCTTATTTGTTTATCACAGCATGACTCATGATGAATTGGGAAATGCCCGCTTTAAAATCATGGAAAGAAAGTTGTATTTAATGACAACAATTGGATTATTTTTGACGTTGTTATTTGGCTTTTTATTGCTGCGACTTGAGCCCCGGTTAATTTTTACAAGTTGGTTTCAATTAAAATTACTCTTAGTGTTAAGTTTATTAATCTATCATTTTTATTGCGGATTCCTTGTTAAAGTTTTTAGGGAAAATGAAAATCATCGAGGGCATGTTTTTTATCGCTGGTTAAATGAATATCCTACGATAGTTCTTATTATTGTTGTCATACTAGCAGTTGTTAAACCGTAAAAAGGTTAGGTGGCATAGGGTTTAATAATGACGCGCGTTCCTTTTTCTACAAACTCATGGTTTAACCATTTTGCATCTTCAAAATAAACTCTAACGCAGCCATGGCTTGCATTTTGTCCAGGTACGTCTGTCGAAGCGTGAATAGCGTATCCTCCATTAAAAAACATACAAAATGGCATGGGTGCGCCACCATCAGGGACAGGAAATTTTGATGAGATACATCCTTCGCCACCTTTATTGTAAACCGCAAATTGTCCAACTTTGGTGCGACATCCACTTTGAATGTCGGGGCACCAGGCTTTTCCTAATGCAGCGGGACCCCAATTAACCAGCGTGCCATTTTCATTGTAGGCTCCCCATGCAAGCTTGGTGGGATCAACAATAATAGTTTTTTTATCGAGTGGTCCTATTTCTTTTTCAAAAGGAGCGTAGCTCATGATGTTAAGTTTGTCTAAGTTATCGGGAATAGCGATTACACTGCCAGGGCGCGGATTAATATTTACGCGGTTGATTCGCATGACAATATCGCGCTGAGCATCATTAGGGAACAACGTATTCCATGTCTCACCTTGGGGAACCTTAAAACAGGTATACCCGGATTGATGACAAAGTATCTCTCCGTATGTGCTCGCCGATAATCCTTCCCGCGGAATGATTACCAATATCATTGCAATAGCAATAAAGATCAGTATCAACACTAATTTCTTCATGGCCTACCTCCTGTTTGTCTCTTTGCTCCAGCTCTTTCTTCCATGCACTTATATTATAGTTCACTTCAGAAAGAGGGCTGACTGATTTTACTCATTTACAATACTCGGAGTGATAAAAATGAGCAGTTCTCGGCGGTCTTTTCTGGTTAAATTATGAGTAAAAAGAGCCCCTATTAGGGGTATTTTGCTAAAAAATGGCACTCTTTCGACATTTTTTTCGTCACTTTGTTCATAAATGCCGCCCAAAACGATAGTTTGTTTATTCTTGACAGTAACTAACGTTTGTAGTTGTCGTGTTTCTATCACCGGCACGCCTTTGATGAGGGTGGTTGTTGGATGATCTTGGCTCAAATGAAGTGTCAGAATAAGCTTTTGGTTAGGGGTGATTTGCGGTGTAACCGCTAAATTAAGAACGGCTTTTTGGAAAGCTATGCTTGTTGCCCCACTTGTGGTGGCTTGTTGGTAGGGAATTTCTTGTCCCGAAAGAATGGTGGCGGGTTGTTGATTGGCGGTTAATAGTCGCGGGCTAGAAATGATCTCCCCCACCCCCTCTGTTTCAAGTGCCGAGAGTTCGAGATCCAGTAAGTTGCCGTCACCTAATTTAGCAAGTGCAATACCAATGGATGCGCTTCGGGGGTTGGTAGAGGGTAAGTCCACACTAAAATGTTTGATTAAGGGAGCAGATTTTTGTGCAGGTATAGATTCAAATCGTACGCCTAATTCACGCTCATATTTTTCATCGACACTCACTATTCGCGCTTCGATTAAAATTTGTTTTATGGGGATATCTACAGTTTTAATAAACGCTTGTGCGGCATTTAGTTTGTCCGGGATGTCTTGAATCCATAGTGTATTCGTACGGACATCCGCGCTGAGATTTCCACGCACAGATAATAAGTTGTTGCTCTTAATGCTCGTCGCGATATCTGTTGCTTTAGCGTAATGGAGTTTTGTGACTAATGAGCGTAATGGCGCAAGGTTTAGCAGCTCTTGTTGGATTTTTTCTTTTTGTGCGAGTTCTTGTAATGGCGAAACTAAAATAACATTTCCGGATAATTGTTCGCCAAGCCCGGCTTCTTGCAAAATAACATTCAGTGCTTCTTGAGGGGAAAGGTTGTCTAAATGGAGAGTAATGTCACCTTTCACATTATCACTGACAATGATATTCAATTGGCTCGCTTCAGCGATAAATTGAAGCGCTTGGCGTATCGGAATATCATTAAAATTTAAGCTGAGGGGTTTTGAAAATGCGCTGTGGGGAATAACAAACAACAACAATAAGCACAAAAAACTTTTTTTCATGGCTATGCTCTTATTAAAGTTAAAAAATTAAAAGATATTATTTAATGTTACGCAGTGTTAATTCTATCATTTGTGTCTGTTGTTGTACGGTTATTTTTTTGGATGTCACGTCAACAACATATGCGCTATTCCCTAATTGACTGCCAGGTTTTACCGTATAAACATGATTATCGGGGGCTCTAACAATTCCTAAGACATTGTCTTGTTGGGTAATACTGCCGACCATTTTGAGTTGATCAGGAGCGTAACGCTTTAACGGATGATCTTGTGGAGTTAGCCGCGAAAAAGGGTCAGCAAATACCGTATGTCCAATAGCGAATAAGAGAAAGAAAATAAATAAATATTTAATGCGCATACGCATTCCTTTAAGGCTTTGTAAAAAATATGGCATTAACGTTCATTTGTAATAAATTAGCATTAGGTTTTTCATTTAATACCGTCGTTTTAGGTTGTGAGGGTTGAGATAGTGTCCAGCTTTTCCAAATAAATACAGGGCCGTTTCCGGTCGAAGTGGTTTGCATAAAATTTATAATATTTTGATAGGTGCCGAGAACGGTGAAATCTACAGGGACTTCACTATAAAACCCTTTATTAATCGGTGTTCCCGGTAAGGTGGAAGGAAATTGTAGATGAGCATTGGCGCCTGCCTTTCTGACGTTCTCAAGCGCGGCATATATATTATTAGGAAATGCAGTCATGGCATTATTATAGATGGTTTGAGTTTGGGTAAATTGTGCGAAATAAACATCTTTTTTTGAAGAATCCATTTTCATTTCTTCAATCGTTTGTCTTAAGGCGGTATCTGTATGATAAGCATTCTGGAATTTTAAATATTGTGCTTGTAATGAATGGCGGTATCCCATGACCGTGATGACTGCAAAAAGTAGAATGCCTAAAAGTTTATAGAGCGCAGGGTATTGAGTCATGATGTTTTTCCTAACGTCGCTGAAACAGAAAAACTAAATTGATAGGGAGGTACGTTTGTATCCGGTTGTGGTGGAGTCATCACCGGATTTTCGAGGACGGTGATTTTTTTCAAATTATCCAGAAGTGTTTGGGTTTGTTCTTTGGTAACGGATCGCCCTTCCAGTTGAACCTGATTGTTTTTTAAGGAGAGCTGCATCAAAAATACACCTTCCGGCATTGCGTGCATTAAGCTTTGCATAAGAGCGATGGAAGGTTGTTGCTGTTGTTTAAGTTGTTGCAGTGTTTGCAGTTGTGTATTCATGAGATTGATTTGCGCTTTTTGTGTTTGAATACTTGATGTGGCTGACCAGACTGCATTATATTTTTTTTGCAAATATTGATTATATGCGTGGTGTGAAAACAGTAATCCCGTTAATAGAATATGAGCGACAAGAAAAAGCAAAACGGCATAGAATCCTGATTTTAGTAAGAATTTTAGGCCATCGCGATGAATCGTTTGCGATTTTTCGAAGGAAGGATGTAAGTTCATGTCGGTATTTTCTCTCAAGGTGAGCCCCAACGTTAACAAGTATGATTTATTTTCCAATGCTACTCGTTTTATATTTTCAATCAATGGGTATTGATTAATTTTTTCACTATTTTCGAATTCATCATAAAAAATCAAATGATTGTTTTCAAACACATGAAGCTTAATAAGATTATTTTCCAGATAGTAAAAACAAAAAGTATCTTCCGAAATGCTGCCCGTTTTTTTGAGTGCTCTGGCAATAGCATAGGATTCATGATCGATAGCGTCAATGATGCAGTGTTTCGGAACGGACGCACATAATTCATTGATGGATTCAAGTGTGGCCATCATAACGGTGATGTGATTTTTCCCTCGCGTTTGATAATCCATAACCAGAGGTTGATCAAAATCGGAAAACAGTTGTTTTAATTGACGCAGGGTTTCGGTTTTGGAAAGCGCAGTATTCCAAGGAAGTGTTTTTAGCAATACCGCATTAGCTGAAAGTGAAAGAGTAATGCTTTGTTTGACAGTTAAACCCAACATACTGACTCCGCTTTAATTATTAAGGTCGCGAAGCGTATCACCTTTTGCACCCAAGCCCCAAGATCTTTATACTGGCGGTCTTTACTGAACCAGAGAGGCTTACCTTATATATGTCACGCATTCCAAGGCTAGTGTCTTTTTTTGCGAGTATTGCCTTCTCAGGGTTTATTTTAATTGCATTGGGGTATGTTTATTTAGAAAGTCAGTTACCCGATGTGTCTGAATTAAAAACGATTCAGCTGCAAGTTCCTCTTGATGTCTATACCAGTGATGGAAAATTAATCGGTGAGTTCGGTCCTATTCGTCGTGCCCCGGTGAGCTTTGATCAAATTCCGCCACTCTTAGTGAAAGCATTAATTGCAACCGAAGATCAACGTTTTTACGAACATTCTGGTGTTGATTTTCGTGGTTTAGCGCGTGCTGTAATTAATCTCGTTGCGACGGGAACAAAATCAGAAGGCGCAAGTACGATTACGATGCAAGTCGCGCGTAACTTTTATTTGACCCGTCAAAAAACGTTTACCCGTAAATTTGAAGAAATGTTATTAGCACTAAAAATTGATCGCGAATTGCCGAAAGATAAAATTCTCGAATTATATTTGAATAAAATATATTTTGGTCAGCAAGCGTACGGTGTTGCAGCAGCCGCACAAGCTTATTATGGAAAAACATTGAATCAGTTAACGATACCGGAAATGGCGATGTTAGCGGGATTACCGCAAGCGCCTTCCGCAATTAATCCGATTACCAATCCGGCTGCCGCAAAAGATCGTCGGGATCATGTGTTGTATAGAATGTATGATCAAAAATACATTACCAAAGCGCAATATGAAGATGCGGTAAATACACCTTTAGATGCAAGTTATCACGGACGACCTGTTGAAATAAAAGCACCCTATGTTGGTGCGATGGTTGTGCAGATGATGCAAGATACCTATGGGGATCAAGCCTTTACGCAATCTTATAAAGTCTATACGACCATTAATAGTCAATATCAGGTCGATGCAAATAACGCGGTTCGCACTGGACTATTAGCGTTTGATCAACGACATGGTTATCGTGGACCTGTCACAAATTTAAAAGACGTGGGAAAAACGCCGCTTCCTTCTTTGCAACGTTATTTACGTTTAATTCCCGATGCGAATGGATTAGTGCCCGGAATTGTTTTAAATGTTGATGCGACAAAAGCAACGGTTTATTTAACAAATGGTCAATCGACACAGCTTCCGTGGTCGGCGATGTCATGGACACGCAAAAAAAATATTAATGCAGTTGTTAAAGTTGGCGACGTTATTTGGTTAAATCCGGTTGGGAATGGTTATCAACTCGCACAAATTCCTGCAGCGCAAGCGGCGTTTGTTTCGCTTAATCCAGCCTCAGGTGCGATTACATCTTTAGTAGGTGGGTTTAGTTATCGTCTCAGTAATTTTAATCGCATTACACAAGCGCAACGTCAACCGGGTTCAAGTTTCAAACCATTTTTATACGCAGCCGCTTTAAATAAAGGTTATACATTAGCGAGTTTATTTAACGATGCGCCTTTAGCGTTTTCTGATCCGAGTGCAACCGATGGTGAGTGGCGCCCTGAAAATTACGAGCGTAATTTTAATGGCCCGACGCGTTTACGTGTTGCATTAGCACGCTCACTTAACTTGGTTTCGATTCGGGTATTACAATCCGTCGGAATTGATTACGCCACCAAATTTATTTCGTTATTCGGTTTTACGCCCAATCAACTTCCGCAAAATTTAACGATGGCATTGGGAACTGCAGATGTCACACCCTTACAAATGGCGAATGGTTATGCGGTATTTGCCAATGGTGGCTATCGTGTAAATCCGTATTTAATTCAGCAAGTACAAGATGCTACCGGAAAAGTTATTTTTCAATATAAAGCGCCTGCGCAAGCACAGCCTGTGATTTCACCTGAAGTCGATTTTTTAATTGTAAACGCAATGAAAAGCGTTATTCAAAGTGGAACAGGTGCTGCCGCGCGATCATTGGGTCGATTAGATTTAGCCGGAAAAACCGGTACCACGAATGGCGGTGTTGATACCTGGTTTGATGGATTTAACAGTGATGTTGTGGGAATTGCGTGGTTAGGATTTGATCAACCTAAACCCACAAATGAACAAGGTGCAAGTGCAGCATTGCCCATCTGGATGGATTTCATGCGAAATGCATTACAAGGTCAGCCCGAAAATTCTGTTCCGCAGCCGACAGATATCACGATGGTTTCTATTGATCCAACGACAGGATTGTTAGCGCGTTCAGGTCAAGAAGATGCGCTAAGCGAATATTTCACAAAAGATACGGTTCCGACTCAAACGGCTCCGGATGAATCCGGTCCTGCAGGGACGGGAACGTCTTCGGATTCAGGCGAACCTATTTTCTAAAGCTGGTTTTCTTTTCTGCTTTATTTTCGAGGTTTTCTTTTTCAATCAAAAGTTCTGGGCACTTTTTTTTGAAGTATGCTCGTAAGTTTTCTTCATGCTCACGATCTTCCGGAGGGTACTGAAGGAAAATATCAACAGGCGTTAACCCTGAAACGTCGGGCTTTTGCGGGTCGCCTTTATGGGTAATTAAGGCGTGAAAGACAAAGGGTTCATAGTATCTTACGCCATAATGCATAGGCGTCCAGCCGGCGTGATCGCTTCGCGGAAGGTTGGCATCCCGACCGCTTGTTAAAAGAGCTTTCACTAATTTGACTTGTTTGTTTCTCACTGCATCGTGTAGCAAATATTCTTCTTGCATAAGCTGCCTCATGTTTGAGTAATTAGAGAAAGGCATTATATCTCCTCAAACCTTAAGGTTTTCTTAAGAAAAAGGGGGAGGGTAAAAAAAGACATCGCTATGGCTTGGTGTGAGCTATTGGCTGAGAGGTAAAAATATACGCGCCATCACCCCTTCTATTTTTAAAACTTATCACGGGTATTCGGTTTGCGGGTAAAGGCGTCGGGGAATGTATTTTACTCTGAATTGCTATGTAGTTTGCTTGGCTAGGAGTATTGACTGGCGTGCGTTGCGTATAAAACACTAATAAATCGCTGTTTGAATAAATGGTAGCGTTTTGTGACGCATGTGTATTTACCCATTCTCCCGCCTTCACTACATAAGCATTTGACGTACCAAACGGAATAAAACTCGCTGCAGCAAGATAAAGACAGTAAATTATTCCTATCCAAGATTTTGGCAGTTTCGCCGTAATTCCTGGCACAAAGAGTAAACAGGTTAATATCAATGGCACGGTATAACGCCAATTGATAAATAATTCATGCAGTGAAAATACCAGTAAAATCACAAGATTTATTGCAATATAAATCATGGCGCAATGTGCGGTGGATTTATTTTCCGGAAACAATTTCGCGTAGATGCCATAAGCCAATACGATGCTGGAAATTCCGAAGGTGGTTAAAAAGGCGTGTGCAAAAATACCCAGTAATCCGCTGATTAAAAATATTCCCGCATTATCTTGGCCCAGTACTCCTAACGCAGGTTTTAATGCATCGCTTTGCGCATTAAAAACGCTTAATAACTCTTTAGGTGATAAATAGCTTAATAGTTCAGGGATTCGGCCAAAATTTAGCGTATTTTTAAAGAGTGCTAGTCCTATGACACCCAAAATAAATGTTAATAAATAAAGTTTAAGTGCGCGCGTGAATGTATGGGGTGGAATTAAAATAGTTAAAAGTGGCGTGGTCACTAAAAATACGGCGCCTTCGATTCTGAAAAGCGTCGCTGCCATAATGACAATTTGCCATAAAATAGCATACAAAAAATTATCTGTTTTAATAAATTTTAAATAAGACCATAAGGAAAACATAAATAAAGCATAGTAGGGAATATCCCGTAAAATATTGTATCTGTCATGATTTAACTCAGGAAATAATAAAATAATAGCAGCTGCCCAGGGCAAGACTTTCGAAGAATTTTCAAGTAATTCAGCTGATAGGATGAAAAAGATAATTAATATACTGGTAAAAAAGCCATTTAATATAAAGCCGGCGGTTAAAAAGGGTAAGTGTGTGAATGACACGAATTTCGCTAATAAAATAGAATAAAAGGGCCAATTGTAGGTGGCCATGGCCGAATGAAATCCGCCCGCTAAAAACGCTTTTGCCGTATTAATGTATAAAATGCCATCAGAACCAATGGGTTGGTTGTATAACAGCATTATATAAGACAGTAAAAGATTGAAAAAAACCGCAAGGGTAAGTAAATAATAGTTTTTGGCGGAACCTTGCATTTAAGCTTTTCCTTCAATGATATTTACCACATGATTGGCTAGATGAAATAAATTATGCGTTTTACAAAAATTCAAGGCATTTTGTCGATAATCTGCGAGCACATCATCTTCAGATAATAACTTAACTAGAATTTGGTTTAAGGTTTCTTGCGAAAATGGTTCAGGAACAATCATGCCTGCGCTCGCTTTTTGAATATACGGCGCATAACCACAATTTTGCGTGACGATAATAGGTAACCCTGCCACCATGGCTTCGAGTAAAACCATTCCTGCTGTTTCTTGATAAGAAACGTGCAATAAACAATCCGCCGCGGCGTAAAAATCGACGACGTCATCTCGTGCTCCCCAAAATGTAACATGTTCTTGGGGTATCGGTTCGCCTTTGCCAACAATCCATAAACGTGTTTTTTCTTTGAGAAAATTGGGCAATTGTTGAAATGCCAGCAGCGCGCGATCAACGCCTTTGACTTTAAATCCTGAGCCGACCATTAATACAATTTTTTCGTCATCGCGGACATCGTAAAGGTGGCGTAATTGTTTTCGTCTTTCGGCTTGATCCATTGGGCGTCGTCGATCTTCATTGATCCCCGGCGTGATAAACGTAAATCGTTTTTTTGGTGTTTTATAGATGTCGCGAAAATCTTCTTGGTGAGCAGGATTCAATAATAATATTTGGGTTTTTGATGAGGGGGAAAATACGCTGGCTTCCAGCGCCGCATAATTTCTGTAGCGGGGTAATAGTTTAAATAACAACGGATGTTTTTTTTGCGCTTCTTTTGCAAAGCAGGGATCCGCGGCGTAATAAATATCTAAATTGGGCAAGCGATTAAAACCGATGACACAATCAAATGTCTGCTTTAAAAGTTTTTTTGATAATTGATTCGCAAACGATTTTGCGCGCCCCGCATTCGAAAATCCAAAGGGTTTAATAAAAGTTACGTGAAATCCTGATGGAATTTCACCTTCCCATTCCATCGTAAAAACATGAATTTCATGACCATGCGCCAGGCAGCGTTTAGCTATTTGCAGAAAATCGCGCTCGAGTCCGCCGTAGGGAAAAACGCTAAACAGACAAAAAGCTAGCTTCATCATAGGCACAGTACTCGCGTTGGCTAAAGGCATGCGGAGAGAATTCTAGCAGTAATTTTACGCACAAACCCGCAGAATAATCAGCTGACAATAATAATTTTTCACGGATTAATTCTTCAATGGAATATTTTTCAGGAAATTGAATTTCATCTTGGCAAATGTAGCGTTGCATGGGTGTATCCATCATGCCGGGATCAATACTTCCCACATAGATATTTTTTTCCAGTAATTCTTTTTTGAGGCAGCCGTAGATCATTGAAATAGCTGCTTTTGATGTGCAATACGTTGTCCAACGGGCTAAGGGGACTTTAGCGCAATCAGATGAAATATGAAGAATACGGGCGCCAGTGTTTAGGTGTGAAAATAAAATCTGGGTGAGAAATAACGGACCTTCGACATTCGTCGCATGTGTTTTACGAAAATCTTTCAGAGAAGTTTGATGCAACGGAACAATCGGTGTAACGATAGCGGCGTTATGCACGACATAATCTAATTGAACGTGATTGAGTTTTTTAGCAATATTTTTTCGTCCTGCTGGTGTACTGACATCGCCTTGAATGCAAATAATATTCTCTGGATAAAACGCTTGGGTTTCATATAATTTTTGAAGTCGACGGCCCACGATGTAAACCTTAAGATTTTTGGCTGCCAATTGTTTGGCGATGGCTTGGCCGAGACCCGTTCCGCCACCTGTAATTAATGCTGTCTTTTGCATAGTCGCTCAATCAAAAAAAGTGGAATCATATAATATTCTTGACCATTTCTCGATGACTGTTATGATGCCCTCTTTATGAAAACACCGAAAGAAAGTCCGTACTATCAAAACCATTTTCTCGTCGCGATGCCCTCGATGGAAGATCCTAATTATCATCACACGGTGATGTTCGTGTGTGAGCACAATGAAAATGGAGCCGTCGCGATCATTATCAACCGTCCTACGACAATTTCGTTAGCCGACGTGTTATCTGATATGAAAATCAATGTGCAAGATGATGTGGTTCGTCATATTCCGGTTTTATTTGGAGGACCGGTTCATCAAGAGCGTGGATTCGTCGTACACCGTCCACGGGGTGCATGGCGTTCAACGTTATTAGCCGGCGAGGATATTTTTATCACGACCTCCAAAGATATTTTAGAAGCATTAGCGATTCATCAAGGTCCCAAAGATGTTTTAGTAGCGTTGGGATGTTGTGCGTGGGAGCCAGGTCAATTAGAACAAGAAATTTTGGCGAATACGTGGTTAACCATTCCCTCAACATCGGCAATTACCTTTGAAATTCCGTTTGAATCTCGCTATTCAGAAGCTTTAGGGTCATTGGGAATTAATTTAACCAATTTTTCGGATGAAGCGGGGCATGCCTAATCAAACGGTGTTCGGTTTTGATTTCGGCGTCAAAAAAATTGGCATCGCGGTAGGACAAACGGTTACCCGCACAGCCAGTCCGTTAGCAATCGTAAAGACTAAAAATGGCGAACCGCCATGGGATGAAATTCAAAAACTGATTCAGCAATGGAAGCCGATGGCATTAATTGTAGGGCGTCCGCTAAATATGGATGGAACGATACAGCCATTGACCGAAATGGCGTCGAATTTTGCAAATGAGTTAAAATCACGTTATGGTTTGTCGGTACATGAAGTGGATGAGCGATTATCGACCGTTGAAGCACGCGCGAGTGTATTTGAAGAAGGTGGATATCGTGCCTTGAAGAAAAGTTCGGTCGATAGTGTGGCTGCGAAGATTATTTTAGAAGACTGGCTTAATAAGGCGTAGGGGCGAGGTTTGCCACGCCATTGTGACAAAATTACGTGTCGGAGAGTTATTTATGGAATTATTATATTCTCGTAGTGTCAGTTTCGCAGGTTTTGTTATTTGCTGTGGATTGCTTATATTCGCAGCGTATTTGCAAACTCATTTGGGATTATTGCCGTGTCCATTATGTGTTGTACAACGTATTATTATTGTAATTTTGGGTGTTATTTTCTTAGTTAATTCGTTGTATGTTAAAACGACTATTCGTGGTAAAAAAATTAACAGTGCGATTTTGGGTTCATTTAGTTTTTTAGGAGTACTGGTCGCTGCGCGCCATGTATGGTTAACCCTTCAACCGGCGGATGCGCTTTCAACCTGTACGTCGTTGGAATATATGTTTAAGAATTTGGCCGTAACGCAATTCTTAAAAGTGTTATTTTTAGGTACGGATGATTGTGCGAAAGATACATGGCGTATGTTGGGATTAAATATTCCAGAATGGACATTAATCTTCTTTAGTGCGGTGACAATTTTTGCGATTGTTCGATATATGGTTGTAAAAAGCGATAAACAGAAGCTGTAAGCTTTTCATCCTCTGGTTCAAATATGTTTAAATTCGGCCACGGTCGCAACCAAACCAATTGGCGTTTAGCTAATTGTTGTGTCGCAATCGTGGCTTTTTGTATCATTGTATTACGGTCTGTTTTTTTCAGTAAATATTCTGTGGCTTCTAAATATCCCACTGAACGCATCGCAGGATAATCTTTATATTTCAATAGTTTTTTCACTTCACCAATAAATCCTCGCTTAAGCATTCTCTCAAATCGTTTTTGTATGCGGGCTTTTAGTTTTTCGCGATCAGCAGGAATTAATGCGATTGAAATAACGTTATAATTATCGAGATACCGCGTTTGGGTCTGATGAAATTCGCTTAAGGGTATTCCTGTAATTTCGTAAACTTCGAGTGCACGCTCAATGCGTTGCCGATCATTAGGGTGTAATCGTTTAGCGGTGACGGGATCAATTTCAGTCAATCTTTCATAGGGATTGCTGAGTAAATTAATTTTCCTACGAATGTCCGGATCCGCTTGCGGTAATTCGGATAAGCCTTGTTGTAAGGCACGAAAATACATCATCGTTCCGCCAACCAATAACGGAATTTTGTTTCGTCGATGAATATCTTCAATAATGGTTACCACATCTTTGCAAAAATCGCCTACTGAGTAGGTTTCATCCGGATGGCGAATATCCATTAAATGATGAAATTGCATGGGTTTTGCAGATCCAATATCCATGCCTTTATAAATCATGGCCGAATCAACGCTGACTAATTCAAACGGAAATTTTTTGGCGAGTTTAATGGCCAAATCTGTTTTACCGGAAGCCGTGGGGCCCATTAAACATACGACCATTTTCTTATTGCTCATAAAAACTAACGACCCCGTAAAAATATTTTATCTAAATCATTGAGTGATAATTCTGTCCACGTGGGTCGTCCATGGTTACATTGATTGCTATGATCCGTCACTTCCATTTGTCGTAAAATCGCATTCATTTCGGGAATCGTTAATTGGCGATTAGCACGAATTGCTTGATGACAGGCCATGGTCCCCAGCAATTCATAAATGCGTTCTTGTACGCGATTAGTTGCGGGATGTTCTTTGAGATCAGACGCCAGATCTTTAATTAAGGCTGCAATATCTGCGTTTTTAAGTAATAACGGAACAGCACGAATCGAAATCGTTTCAGGCCCCATCCGCTCGAGCGTAAATCCTAGCGATTCAAAAAGGGATTTTTGTTGATCCATAAATTCTGCATCAGTTTCGCTAACCGAAATGGTTACGGGTATTAACAATTGTTGCGATGCAATATTTTGCGTATCAAATTGTTTTTTTAATTTTTCATAGCCAATCCTTTCGTGCGCGGCATGCATATCAATTAAAACTAACCCCTTTTCGTTTTGGGCTAAAATATAAACCCCTTTGAGTTGGCCAATTGCAAATCCCAATATGCCTTCATTTGGATTGGGTGGATTGGAAATAACGGCTTGTGTGAATTCATTTCCGGGCGTGGAATTTTGTTTAATTTCTACACTTGGTTTAATAGTTTGTGCAACCGCTTGTGCTTTATCAATAATGCGGTTAGTGGTATCGACGATGGAAGGCGTAATTTCTGCAATAATGTCGGTTTCAACGGGGGAGGTTAATTCTTTGTATAACGCCATATTTTCAGTAGGACGAGTCTCTATTCGGGTGGGTTTTGTTTCTTTCAATAATCGCTGTACTGTGCGAAAGACAAAATCAAATATCATGCGGCTGTCACGAAAACGTACTTCGTTTTTCGCCGGATGAACATTGACGTCAACGATTTCAGGATCACAATTTAAATATAAAACATACGCGGGTTGTCGGCCGCCAAATAAAACATCGTGATACGCTTGTCGCGCCGCTTGGGTAATCACTTTGTCGCGTACCATACGGCCATTAATGTAAATATATTGCAAGTCTGTTTGGGAGCGCGAAAATGTGGGTAATCCAAACCAACCGGATAATTGCATGTCTTGGTTTTCAGTATCCAAATATAATGATTGATCAATAAATTCGCGGCCACATATTTTTGCGATGCGTTCGGCTTTTTCGTCTAATGTTTTTGCTGCAGGTAATTGTAAAACAACTTTTTGATTATGTTTTAGGGTTAAACTGACGTTAAAGACGCTCATTGCAATTCGTCGCACAACTTCTTGTATATGATTAAATTCGGTTTGTTCTGATTTTAAAAATTTTCGGCGTGCGGGCGTATTATAAAAAATATCACGGACTTCAATGGTGGTTCCAACGGGATGTGCCAGGGGCGTGTGAGAAATTTCAGGTTCACGACCATGGACTTCTATTTGCCAGCCATGTGATTGATCGTGTGTGCGTGATGATAATTTAAAGCGCGAAACTGAACTGATACTGGCGAGTGCTTCGCCGCGAAATCCAAAGCTTGCGATATGTTCCAGATCTTCCAGTGCGCCAATTTTGCTGGTGGCATGACGGCTGAGCGCGAGCATTAAATCGTCTTTATGAATGCCGTAACCATCATCGCGAATGCGAATTAATCCCATGCCGCCTTTTTCGATTTCAATATCAATACGTGTTGCAGCCGCATCTAAACTGTTTTCCACCAATTCTTTGATAATTGACGCGGGGCGTTCAATGACTTCACCGGCAGCGATTTGATTCGCCAATTGCGGATTTAATTGCGTAATACGTTGCATAAGGATTTTCTCATCCATATCATAAGCAGTTCAGGGAGATTATTATGAGACCATCAAATACACTCGGACTTCGGCATGTGGCGTTAACCGTTAAACAGCTCGAAGCCTGTGTGGTTTTTTACAAAGACCTTTTGGGTATGCGTATCGAGTGGCAGCCCGACACAGATAACGTTTATCTTACCACGGGAAATGATAATTTGGCCCTGCACCGTGCCTCAGATAATTTTAAAAAAGATAAATGTCAGGTTCTGGATCATCTCGGATTTATTATTAAAACCCCGGAAGAAGTCGATCAATGGTGCGAATTTCTTCGTGCAAATCACGTGACGATTAAAGCAGAACCACGAACGCATCGAGATGGCGCTCGCAGTTTTTATTGTGAAGATCCGGAGGGGAACCTGGTTCAGCTGATTTATCACAGGCCGTTGGTATGAAATCTCAAACAAAAGCGATCAGCGGGTGGGGACGCGTTCCCGTTCAATCCAGTGAAGTATTTCGACCTGAAAAATATGCGGATTTACATGCGGTTACCGCTTCTTGTATCGCACGCGGTCAAGGACGCAGTTATGGCGATGCCTCACTCAATGAAAATCATGCCGTTGTATTAACCGAAAAATTAAATCGTTTTATTGCGTTTGATAACACGAAAGGCATTTTAACCGTAGAAGCCGGTGCTATTTTAAAAGATATTTTGGCAGTAATTGTTCCGGCTGGATGGTTTTTGCCGGTCACACCAGGTACGCAATATGTATCGTTAGGTGGATGTGTGGCAACGGATGTCCATGGGAAAAATCATCATAAGGTGGGATCATTTGGACAGCACGTATTAAATTTTAAATTAATTTTAGCGGATGGTTCTCAAGTTATATGCAGCCCTACTGAAAATTCGGATATTTTTTGGGCAACCATTGGTGGGATGGGGCTAACCGGAATTATTGGCGAAGTGACGGTACAGCTGATTCCGATTAAAAATCCCGCTATGTTAGTTGAGCATCATGCGATTCATGAGTTAAACGATATGGAATTGTATAACGATGATTATTCGGTAACGTGGTTAGATATTCAACGCGGATCCGCCATTGTGATGACGGCGCATCATGCGGAGGTTATTCCTGAAGCGAAAATCAAACCTAAAAAATCGGGTTTTCGTCCCCCGCATTTTTTATTAAATGCTCACAGCATAAATGTGTTTAATAAAATTTATTTTGAGATACAGTCGCGAAAGACGTCTTTTGCAAGTCATTATGAACCGTATTTTTATCCGCTCGATAGTATTAAAGATTGGAATAAAATGTATGGTAAAAACGGTTTTGTGCAATATCAATGTGTAGTGCCCACCCTTCAAGGCATTCAAGAAGTATTAGACATTATGAAAAAACATCATGCGGCGAGCTTTTTATCTGTCGTGAAGAAAATGGGAAAATCCAGTGGGGGATTATTATCATTTCCGATGGAAGGATTTACGTTGGCCATGGATATTGCGTTTAATCCGATTAAAACGCCTGGTTTACTCAACGAGTTGGATGCGGTGGTGGTGGCACATCACGGCCGTGTGTATTTAGCAAAAGATGCGTTTTTATCCGAAGAGAATTTCAAAAAAATGTATCCGCAGTTGGAAAAATTTCAAGAAATTAAACACAAAGTCGATCCTAATAATATATTCAATTCCAGTTTATCCCGTCGTTTAGGCATAGGGCGTTAATATGGCGCGTAATATTTTAATTTTGGGGGCAACGTCGGGAATCGCGCGAGGAATTGCCGAGGCATTTGCAAAACGTGGCGATAATTTATATTTAGCTGCGCGCGATGAATTTGAATTAAATCGTATTGCAACAGATTTAAGTATTAAATACCCCGTTAAAATTACCCCTGTTATTTTAGATATTGAAAATAATGATAAATTGCCAAGTATTGATAATCTTGATGGAGTTGTTTGGGCAATTGGCTATATGGGCCCTGATGCCAATAAAGTTTTAAAGATTAATTTTACTGATGCGGTAACTATTTTAAATTATTATGCTGATTATTTCTTGGCGAAAAAATCAGGTTTTATCGTGGGAATTTCGTCGGTTGCCGGTGATCGCGGTCGTCAAAGTAATTATATTTATGGTTCCGCAAAAGCAGGATTAAGTACCTATTTGGCAGGATTACGAAATAAATTAGCCAAGCATAATATTCATGTCATGACTGTCAAGCCCGGTTTTGTGGATACGCAAATGACCTTTGGAATGCCCGGATTATTTTTAGTGGCTGCTCCTAATGCAGTAGGGGAAAAAATAGTTAAAGCCGTGGATAAAAAAACCAATATTTTATATGTCCCATGGTTTTGGAAATATATTATGTTGATTATTAAATCTATTCCCGAAGTTCTTTTTAAGAAGCTTTCCTTGTAATCAACAGTTCAACATCTCTCAACGATGCGTACCCCTAGCGGCTAATAATTTTTACCAGTGTTGAGGTTTCATGGGAATCTATTCGGCTGTGGTTAAATCCAAGTTTTTTAACCACGGGATCAACGATTTAATTGCTAACCCGTGTGGAAATGTTTTTTCTCGCGATAATGTTTTAACGAGTTGGATATATTTTGTGTGAGGAAGGGACGGCGCAAAATGTTTGAAGGCAGAAGCAGGTTCATCATCCGTCGTTTTTACTTTAATTAAATGTGTGGGTTCGTTTTCTTGTTGAACTAAGAAATCAATTTCTCTTCCATCTTTGGTGCGTACATAATGTAAGTTTGTACTGATACCAGTCGTGTCTTCAAGAAAATGCAGTTCTTTCAGTAGTGCACACGCCACGATATTTTCCAACCGTACGCCTTCTTCTTCAGCATAAGTGTGATCATAAAAATAACATATAAGTTTTCAAGCAGTTCAAGCCAACGTTTTATCGTATTTGCATTGCGCTACAAATTACGAGCAAGATTTGCATAAGATACTGTGCTACCGATTCAGTTTTTAAGTAACAAAACTAGTGTTTCAATGGCTTTAATATCACGTACGTTTTGGCGATCAATCAAATCTTGTCGCAAAATAATATCTAAATGGCTGCGTCGCCAACAATGATGAGGTGCTTTTCACGGTTCCAGTTTTTTTCTTTTAAGGCTAATGGCTTTTTCGTGACTTAAATATCAAAAACTGCTGAACAAGAAAGTTACCCAGAAAAATTAGCGAATCCCCCACCAGTTTGCTCCAGAAAATATTGAATGTAGCTATATGATAGAAGAAGCTCACCAGGAAGAACGATAAGCATAGGGATGTTAGCGCGAGTAAAAGATATTGCAGTGCTTCTTTTCTGACATGCCCCGTGGATTTAAATATCACTTTTTTACAGAAGAAAAAATTAAAAATGCCTGAGATAATTCTTGCAAAAAGGGTGCTCGCTAAAATGCTGCGGGAAAAATAAAAGCCTGTAAAAAATAATGAGAAATCAATCGCAGCAGATAATACGGACAGAATAGAATAACGCAAAAAGACAAAATAGATCTTTAACGAATCCAATAGGGGACTAAAATGTGACGCGCGGTTTTGATTAATATAAACCGTTTGAATAGGAACTTGTTTGACTGTCCATTTGTGCGTTGTCGCTAACATCAGCATGTCCATTTCGAATGCATAACCTTCTTCGGGAAGTGCAAGTACGTCGCGAATCACATCCGTAGAAATCGCCCGTAATCCTGTTTGAGTATCGTTAACATATACACCGGAAAACCAACTAAACACTTTTCGAGTTAATTCATTACCAAAGCGACTGCGCCACGGGATGGATTCGCTAAACTGGCGCACACCCAATACTAATTCGCGCGAATGTTTCAGCGCGTTGCCCACATTTAAAATATCGGCGGATAAATGTTGTCCATCGGCATCTGCCGTCACAATTCCTGTTTTTGTAGGGAAATGCTCCAGAAAATATTTAAAGCCTGTTTTTAATGCTGCGCCTTTGCCTTGATTGATTCCATGCGAGAGTAAGGTGATGGAAGAAAATGTTGTCAGTTTCTCAAATACTTCTTTGGATTTTTCAGTGGTTGAGCCATCGTCGACGATAATATAGTGTTGTTCAGGTGAAAGATTTTGAAGATCGTGAAGTAATTGCAGTAGCGTGTCATCCGGTTGATAGGCTGGGATAAGTATGACAAACTGCACGAATTCATTTCTCCGCTGAAAATCAAAGGGTTATTATAACGGCATGCCTGACTTAGTACACGTCTTTTTTTCCTCGGTTTCGTATGTTCCTTATGCAGTTTTAGTGTATATCAGTATTGTTTTTGCGCCTGCGTTGGCGTTCTTCCCCCGACTGACAGAAAAACCCATCTATGCAATAAGCATTCCCATTATCAGTTTGTTGATAGACGCTTTTTTTGCAGCGCTATTATTCAAATTCCAATGCTATACGCATACCGTTGTGGTGAGTATAAGCATTGCGTTGACGGTTGTTGCAATGGTTCGCCAATATTTTTATTGGACGAATCATTCTGCTGAATATTGGCAAAAAAGCGATAGTTATATTTTAGGAATTAATTTTGTTGGGGTAATTCCGTTGTTGGTCATGTCCTGCATGACCGCATTTATGGATACTGATGCGATATTCAGTTGGAATGCATGGGGACAATATTATTATTTGGTTCATCAGCATGCGGCGGTATTTCTTCCCGCACGAGGTTACCCGCCATTTTTACCGCTTATACTCTCGTATATTTATAAATTTTTAGGCACAACGGATTATGAGGGTGTCGCGAAAGCAATTTTGATTTTATTTCCGTTAACCGTTATGAATGCCATAGCGTTGACCGGAAAACTCGCTGAGAAATCGTGGTTAGTCTTTATTTTTTATATCGCAATGATTGCGGCGAGTCTTTTTAGTGTGATGGGTTATCGTTTTTACAGCGAAGGATTTGCGGATCCGTTATTAGCGGCATGTCTCACATTGGCTGTTATTTATATAATTTTATATAGCGAAGAACAAAAAAGATTTGTGTTGTTGCTCGCTGTGCTCACAACGATGGCAGCGTCAATAAGCAAACAGCCAGGGTTTTTATGGGCATTATTCAGCTTTCCTCTAATACTTATTTTAAACATGGTTAAAGCAAAAAAATATTCTGCTATTCAAATTATCGCAATTATTGCCGGTGCAATTCCTGCATTGTGTTGGATACTCGGACCCGGAAGTCATTTTGTGCAAAATTCAGGCGTGATTTATGCGTCGACGGGAAGTAATACATTTCAAGTGGGACCGTTGTTTGATGCGCTCGGTTATTCCGTAGTGAAATATTGGGTCAAAATGCCGTGGATATTTTTATTATATGTGTGGTCGGCCTATTCAGCATGGCAGCGTCGAACATCTTTTTTAATTTATATTTCTTATATTATTCCCGGAACGATTTTATGGTTCATGTTGGGTTCATATGATGGGCGATTGGGTTTTCAGTTGTTGGCAATATGTGCGGTCTTAATTGCTTATGACCAATTTTATCCTGTAAATACTCTTTGGAAAAATCACGCAAACATTCAGCGCATTTTTCAAGTAGCTATAGGTTTAGGCGCCTTAAGTTTTGTATTTTTTTCCATCAATGAAAATTATATTAAGCATGGATTTGTGCGTGGGCAATTGTATCCGCTCAATGGTCCTCGAACGGTAATAGGACATTATTTTGGATATGATGCAGATTATATTTATAAGCTGATTTATTTACACTCCGAGAAAATACTGTGGATTCCGGATAGTTTTGTGCAATCTTTTTTTGAATACAATAATGGCTTAGCGTCTGTGATTGCGATGGACGGTAATATTTCGACCGTTTATAAAAGTATTATAACTTCGCATGCGGATTATATTTTAATTAAAGAACCTGCGACATTTCCGGCAGAGAAAGCGGCGAAAAAATTGACTCAAATATGCCCTTTTTTATTTGATAAATTGCCGTTGGTGACGCAGCGGGTTCCGTACAATTACAGAATTTTTGCAGTAGAATATGCGGGGGATAATGTGCAAAAATGTAATATGAGGATTCAATATGAAGTTTAATACAGTTATTAAATTACTTCGTCCTCACCAATGGATTAAAAATATATTTGTATTGACCGGGTTAATTTTTGCCAATGCGTGGGCGGATACACAAACTGTTTTTCTCGTGTTTGTCACAACTGCAGCGTTTTGTGTGATATCCAGCGCGGTCTATGTTTACAATGATATTGTTGATATTGAACAAGATAAATTACACCCGACGAAAAAACACCGTGCACTTCCAAGCGGAAAAATTAAATTCTCCACCGCACAGCTAATATTAAGTATTTTATTTTTGGTCGGAATGGGACTGGGATTTTTAGTTTCATGGCAAGCCGCGTTAATTCTGCTGTGCTATTTTGTCTTAAACTTAGCGTATACGCATAGCTTTAAACATATTGTAATCTTGGATGTTTTTTCTATTTCTTTGGGATTTATGCTTCGCATTTTGGCGGGAACCGTGGGAGTAGGCATCGCGCCTTCGCAATGGTTATTGTTTTGCGGATTAATGATTACCTTGTTTTTAGGATTTACAAAACGACGTGCCGAAAGGAAATTAATGGGCAAAGATTTGCATTTTACCCGTGAAGTCTTAAACGAGTATAACCAGATTTTTTTGGATAAAATGATTGGCATTACCGCGAGTTGTTCCATCATTGGATATGGTTTGTATACGATGAGCGACAAAACGGTTATTGCGCATCACACCCAAAATCTTGTTTATACCATTCCGATTGTCGCCTATGGTATTTTCAGGTATTTATATTTACTGCACAGAGAAGTCGAAAATAATGGCGAGGATATGGCGAAAGATTTAGTCAAAGATAAACATTTACTCGTGACATTTTTGGTCTGGCTAGTGATGACTATTGGAATAATTGCTTAAATGAAACTTGCTTAAATCAAGTTGTAAAAAAGTAAATCAATAAACTCTTGATATGCCAGTACAAAAATTTTAATTTTTTATGGCTCGAACGTTGTGCTGTATGAATGGCTTTGACGTTTTGGGCCAACGTTACTGAATAATTTTGTTGCCGTAATCGCCAGCACAAATCCATGTCTTCGCAGTACATGAAGTATTTTTCATCAAATCCACCCATCTTCTGAAATATAGCCTTTGGAAAAACCATAAACATGCCGGCTACCCAATCAGGATGGTCAGAATTTTTTATGATCGCTTTGTTTCTAGCCAATACACGTTTTAAAAGCTTGAGAGGTGTTAGAAATTCACGGCCATTATCTTGAATATACCCTTGTTCATCGATAATTTGGGGAGCTACGACGCCGCTCGTGTATTTAGTTAATTCTGCGAAAGGATTGTTGACGAGTCGAATGTCAGGGTTTAATACACAGAAGACATTGCCAGAAATTTCACGAAACGCTTGATTATGATTTGCCCCAAACCCTTTGGGGTAAATATTGGTAATGATTTTTAATGTGAAAGTATAAGCGGTAGTGAGATTGTCAGGAATGGCTTCTGGAATATTTAACGTCAAGATAACTTCTATTTGATTGGCGCAATATTTTTCGAGATCATCTAACAATAAGCGGGTTAGTTCAAATTGGCCATGGCTAACGATAGAAATACTGATCATGGATATATAATATCGAATGCGAATCGCGAGGACCAGTCATTGTATTGACGAAATTGCTGAATATTTTCCGGAGTATCCTGAAAATGTAAGGCTTGAGTAACGGAAGCCCTAAGATTGCTTTGATCCATAAAAAACACACCCGGCTCATTTTTTCGGTATTCCATTTCACCAAAGTGAGTGGTTAACACAGGTAACCCCATTGCACGATATTCGTAATATTTAATGGGATCGATGCCTTTGGTAAGTTGATTTTTTTTGAAAGGGATTAAGCCTAATTGAAATTGTTTAATATATTCAATGGCTTCGGGTTGAGAGCATTCCGGTAGCATTTCAATATTTTGAGGTAATAGTTCGGGGCAACGAATAAAACAAGGACCAATTAATCGCACTGTGTTATTTGGAAACGCTTTAGCAAGCATGAGAACCATATTCCAATCAAACCATTGCCCAATCGAGCCCACGAATCCAAAAATTCCGGAACGCGACGGTTGAGACTCTGGAAGTGTTTTCATATTGTAACCGTTAAATATTTTTACTGATTGCAGAAATTTATGAGAGATAGCAGTGGAAGAAGCGAAAACATGATCAACATGAGATGCGATTCTCTTTTCGACATGTTTCATGGAGCAACGCGATAATCCTTTGTAAAACTCAGGAAAGTCATCCATGGCGTCAAAAAAACTTTTCTGATGAGGAATTTGTTTAAGCGCCATCAAGGATAATTTGCTGGGTCTGCCAATGCCGATATGTGTGATATTTTTAAAATTTCCCCAAATAGTTTTCCAGAATAAGTGAAAATTTAAATAGTCACTGCCGGGGAGCGGTTCAATGGGCAGTCCATGTGGGGAAATAATGGTTAAATTGGACAGTCGCGGAGTGATTTTTGGTGATTTTGGGCGTCTGTTAACAAAATCACTGAGATTGGGAAAACGATTGGGATAGGGGTTGACCCATATAACGTCGTTAAGAGGACTTTGGTTCAGAAAATACTCAATCATATAATGAGGGCGTTGGTAATAACTATCCCATTGCACAGGAGAAAAATATAATAAACGCATTACGTCATCGCCTCTTTCAGAATATTCACAATACGTTCAGCGGCATAACCATCACCGTATGGCGATACGCCTTTTGCCATAGATTGATAATGGTTTTTGTCTGTCAGTAATTTTTGGGTTTCGATAAAAATTCTTTCTATCTCTGTTCCCACAAGTTTGACGACGCCTGCTTCGACCGCTTCGGGTCTTTCTGTTTCGTCGCGCAACACCAAAACCGGTTTGCTTAATGCCGGTGCTTCTTCCTGAATGCCACCTGAATCCGTTAATAAACAGTGAGATTCATGCATTAACGCCAAAAACGGCAAATAATCTAACGGCTTGGTCAAAATAATATTCGCTTGATTAGCCAATTCCCGGTGTGCAATCTCATGAACCTGCGGATTGGGATGTACGGGATAAACAATTTGTACATCCTTATATTCGAGAGCTATTTTTTTTAGAGCATGACAAATATTTAAAAAAGGTTGGCCGAAATTTTCACGGCGATGTGCGGTCACTAAAATTAATTTTTTGTTTTTATCAAGCGTAATATCATGCGATAGATTTTTTTTAAGCATCATATGCAAACTGTCAATAACAGTATTGCCTGTCACAAATATGGTTTTTTCCTCGATATTTTCAGCAACAAGTGCTTTTTTAGCGGTTTCAGTTGGTGCAAAACTAAAGTGAGCCAAAGGAGCCGTTAAACGACGATTGGCTTCTTCAGGGAACGGATAAAAAATATCGTGGGTGCGTAATCCGGCTTCGACATGTCCAAAAGGAATATGATGATAAAAGCTTAATAATGCTGCGGTAAATACAGTTGTGGTGTCACCTTGTGCGATAACCAGATCAGGTTTTTCTGCTTGATAAAGTTGATCTAATTTAGACATTAATCGGGCCGTGAGTTCAGGAAGTTTTTGATTTTCCGTCATGATATTGAGATCAATATCTGCTTTGAGATCAAAGATTTCCATCATTTGATCAAGTAACTCACGATGTTGTGCTGTCACTAAAACGCGTACATGGGCCCATGATTCTTTTTTAAGAGCGAGAATGACGGGAGCCATTTTAATGACTTCAGGTCTCGTTCCGATGATGCAAAGAATATTTTTCATGGTTGCAGAGAATCCTCGTTCTTTTTGTGAGAGTGTCCCTCCCACGCCCCCCATTTTTTTTCAAACAGTATTTTATTTTTGTGGAAAAGTTCTTCGCGTGCTTTAGTGGTCATTTTACCAAATGAAGCGGAAAGGTGGTGGTAGACAAAAACATCTCGTGCGCATTGTATCTTATACCCAGATGCTGTAACTCGCCTGCAATAATCGTCATCTTCAAAAAAGCCTAAACCGAATTGCTCATCCAGCAATCCAACTTCCCTAATAATTTTGTAGGGGATCATGACACAAAAGAAGGCTAGAGTTTTTAGAGGCATCAGCTCACCCATGTGCGCTAAGATTTTTTCTTTTATAGCGTCCTCTTTTTGAGATGGCATAATTGAGGCCAACTCAATTTTTGCCTCATTTCCAATATTGTCTGTCATGGGGCCTAAGAGTCCAAGTTCTGGGTTCCGCGTGCAATGATTTAAAAGCGTAAGAAGCCAACCGGGTGTGACAATGGTGTCGTTATTTAAAAGAACTATGTAGTCACCTTGAGCAGCTTGAATTCCAATGTTATTTCCAGCTGAAAATCCTTTGTTTTCGTTATTTAAAATAATTTTGTAGGGATGCTCTAGGGTTTTTAAATAGTCACGAGTGCCATCGGTTGATGCATTGTCTACAATGATAATTTCAATGGCTGAATATTGTGTATGATGCTCAATACTTTCGAGACATTTTTGTGTAAACGTCAAATTATTGTATGTTAATATAATAATGCTGATGAGCGGGCGTTTTAGGGTGAGAATTGTTTTTTCAAAAAGATCAATCCGTGATGCCCATGTTTGTTGTGATGCAAAAGATTGACGTGACTGAATGTCTCCTGCTTTAGCTAAATAATTTTTTATATGTTCAATAAAATCATGTGAGTTATTGGCGACAGAAACATGCTTTGAAAGTTCACGTAATTCTGGAAGATTAACGGAAACGACTGGTTTGCCTGCACTCAAATATTCATAAACTTTGACTGGATTGGTGGCTTCTGTTAGCGGATTAATTAAAAAGGGGATTAAACAAACGTCAAAAGCATGCAAATAATAAGGTAATTTTTGATAGCTGACTTCACCCGTAAATTGAATATTTATGTGTTGGCTGAGTTTTGATTTTGCGCCTATTGTATCATCACCAACTAATAGAACTAACGCATCTGGAAAATGTTCGGCAATACAACTAACTAAGTTAACGTCGAACCAATCAGCAATTGCACCGTAGTAGCCAATAATTTTTCGTTTATGAGGGTCATAGAAAATATTTGTGGGTTTGTTTTTAAAATGATCAAATTCGGCCGCGTTTCTAATTAATGCAACAGAAGAACTTATTAAAGAAGCGCCTTCAAATAGTTTTTGAGAGCTGGTTAATACAAGAGTTGAGTTTGTGGTTAATTTTTTTTCTAATTTAATCATGGCCTCATCAATATTTCCAAATCCCGCGTGATGGTCCATGCAATCATAGATGAGATCACTGTTTGGCAAAGCCAGCGCTATTTCAGTCCAGAAAGGATGATTAACCACGCTCAATGTTTTCGGGTTATTTTCCGTCCATTTTAGAAGGTTCTTTAGTCCTTGTTTGATCTGATAAAGCTCTTTGGGTTTCAAGTGGTGATGGTAGATAAAAATGGGAGTAGCGCTGAATAGTTTAATTTCATATAGCGGCAGTATTTCGTCTAGCTTTTTTACGGAAAAACCAGGTTTCAGATTTGGTTCAAAAACACTCGAGATATAAAATACTCTGTGCCCTCTTTTTGCCAGCTCTTTCGAAAAATGCTGAGGACGTTGAAATCGAAACGACCATTCAATCACTGAAAAAACAAAAATATCAGGAAAATTTTTGTTTACGAGGGGTAAAAGAAAGGGAGGTTTCGAGTGTTTTAGGACAGATAAAATATAGCGAGGCATTGCTAACAAATTATAAATAGCGCTTTTACAAAAGCGCTTTATTTTTAGCGGTAAAGGTAAATTATGATAAATAGTACGCAGTTTATTTTTCAGATAAATTTTCATGTGTAAGCCCTGCTTGATATTGGGTGATAATATCGTTTGTGTTTCCAACAGTCTTCAACTCGCCACGTTCCATCCATCCCACGCGATCACACATAGTCTTCACAGCTTCTAAATCGTGTGAAACCAATAAAATCGTTGTGCCATGTTTGCGAAATTGTGCAATACGATCAGAACAGCGCTTCTGAAAGTTACTATCTCCGACTGAAAGCACTTCATCGACAATTAAAATTTCGGGTTGAACATCCGTTGCTACTGAAAATCCTAACCGGCTAATCATTCCAGTGGAATAATTTCGAACAGGCGTATCGATAAATTCTTGTAATTCAGCAAACGCAACAATTCTATCAAATCTGGATTTAATATCTTTTTTGGAAAAACCTAAAATAGCGCTATTTAAATAGATATTTTCCCGGCCTGTTAATTCGGGATCAAATCCGCCGCCTAATTCCAATAACGGGGAAATTTTTCCGCGTAAAATGACACGCCCTTTGGTGGGGCGTAATATGCGTGCAATGACTTTTAATAACGTACTTTTGCCTGCGCCGTTATGACCAATCACACCAAATACTTCGCCGGGTTTAATTTCAAGAGAGACGTTATTGAGGGCGTGAAACTGGTGATAGGACATTTTGCGTTGTAAGAGATTGATCACGTATTCTTTGATCGATTTAACTTTGAGGTTAGCGACTTTATAGTGAACAGAAACATTGTCGAGTTGGATCATGGGTTCCATATATTATACTCGATAAGAAATTTCATCGGCTTTTCGTATGAAAAACCACCAGCCAAATAATAAGACGCCAAGCGTAGCTATCAATGCTGCGCAAAATGAAAATAATGTGGGCAAATGGCCATCATAAATAGGTTCTCGAAACACTTTCACTACGTCATAAATGGGGTTTAAAACGATATATCGTTGAATTTTTGCAGGTAAAACACTTTCGGGGTACATAATAGGTGTGAGATAAAACGTCGCTTGCAGAAGAATTTGATAAATATCGATAATGTCGGCAAAAAATATCGCTATCATGGAAAGTACTAGGGAAAATCCTAGGGAAACGCCACCTAAAATTAAAATAGAAACTGGGGTAAACCACCATGTAGTATATAAGGGCTGATGGGTGAAGATCATAATTAATAATAAGGGGATGCACGAAAGTAGTAAGTTAACTATACCACTTCCAATAGCGGCTACCGCAAAAATGGTTCGTGGAATATAAATCCGTTTTAATAGTGTTCCACCCCACAATAATGTTCCCATGGCTTGGTATGTCGTTTGCGAGAAAAAATTCCACGCTATCAATCCCGTCAATAAATATACGGGATAATTCGCAATTTCGAAGCGTAATAAGTGGGAAAATGCGATAGTCATCACTGTCATATAAAGTAGCGGATTTAACATCGTCCACACAACGCCGAATGTCGAGCGTTTATAACGTGATTTAATATTGTTGATGATCAGTATCAGGAGTAAATCTTTATAATGCAATAACTCTTTAAATTCTTCGACAAGCGGAATGCCGCGTTTGCTAGAGTCGTAAAGTATTTTAGGCGATTTCTGCACGCACAATATCCATTAAGTATTTGCCGTACCCGCTTTTCAAGAATGGTTTGGCGAGATGTTCTAATTGTGCTTTCGTTATGTAACTCATACGAAAAGCGACTTCTTCTGGACAGGCTATTTTTAGGCCCTGACGTTTTTCGATAGTTTCTACAAAAAAACTGGCATCCAGCATGGAATCATGGGTTCCCGTATCTAACCACGCATGACCGCGTCCCATGGTCACCACATCTAATTCATTTCGGGAAAGATAATACTGGTTTATATCCGTAATTTCCAATTCGCCACGCGGTGAAGGTTTTAGGGATTTTGCGATATTAATAACGTTGTTATCATAAAAATATAAACCCGTTACCGCAAAATGCGATTTCGGATGTTGGGGTTTCTCTTCAAGGCTAATGGCGTGGCCATTTTTATTGAACTCAACGACCCCATAGCGATGCGGATCGCTCACGGCGTATGCAAAAACCGTTGCGCCGGTTTTTTTCTTCGCAGCATCCATGAGTTGTTCGGTGAGATCATGACCGTAAAAAATATTGTCACCTAGAATTAAGCAGCAGTGATCGTGTCCAATAAATTTTTCGCCAATAATAAACGCCTGGGCTAAACCGTCGGGCGAAGGCTGAACCGCATATTGAAGATTAATGCCCCATTGTTTGCCGTCTTTTAATAATTGTTCAAAACGTGGCGTATCGTCAGGTGTGGAGATAATTAAAATATCTTTTATTCCCGCGAGCATTAACGTTGTGAGCGGATAATAAATCATCGGTTTATCGTAGATGGGTAATAATTGTTTTGAGACGACTTGAGTGACGGGATAAAGGCGTGTGCCTGAACCACCGGCTAAAATAATTCCCTTCATGATTGCTTCTCCATATACCACTTAATCGTTTTTTTAATACCCGAATCAAAATTTTCTTTCGGCGCCCAGCCCAATTCGGTTTGAATTTTACTGGAGTTAATCGCATACCGTTGGTCATGTCCCGGCCTGTCTTTGACAAATGTGATTAAATTTTTATAAGAATTATTTTTTAATGGTTTAATTTCGTCCAGTAAACTACAAATTTGATTGACGACATCGATATTGTTTTTTTCCGCATTTCCCCCAATATTATAGACTTCACCTACTTTGCCTTTTTCTAAAACTGTTCTGATGGCAGAACAATGATCGCCGACATATAACCAATCCCGAATATTTTTTCCATCGCCATATACAGGTAAGGGTTTTTCAGTTAAGGCATTTAAAATGATAAGGGGAATTAATTTTTCCGGGAATTGATACGGGCCATAATTGTTTGAACAATTGGTGGTTAATACTGGCAAGCCATACGTATGAAAATACGCACGCACTAAATGATCAGAGCTTGCTTTGGATGCCGAATACGGACTGTTAGGTGCGTAGGCTGTGCTTTCGGTAAACGCCGGATCATGTTCATCTAAAGTCCCATAAACTTCATCGGTTGAGACATGCAAGAAACGAAAATTTTTCGGGCAGTTAGAATTTTTCTCAACATATTCTCTTGCGGCTTCCAGTAAAGTAAATGTCCCAAGAATATTAGTATGAATAAATTCAGCAGGGCCGGTGATGGATCTATCGACATGGCTTTCTGCGGCAAAGTGAATTATTGCGCGAGGATGATGTTGATTTAATAAATCATCGATAATTTTTCGGTCATTAATGTCTGCCCGAACAAAAATATGGCGGGGATCGTTTATAACGGTTTTAAGATTTTCTTTATGGCCAGCGTAGGTGAGTTTATCAATATTGATGACGGGTTCATCATGTTGGGCAAGCCAGTCCAATACGAAGTTGGAACCAATAAAGCCTGCACCGCCGGTAATGATGATCAACGCCTTACCCCCTTTATACTATATATATAGTGTAACAGTTATGGATAACCTTTTTAATTGGGTAGCGTACTTTAGAGAATGTGAGAATGGACGTCATCATGTCCTCAAATGACCAGCCGTCAAAAAATCACCTATAATAAATGATGAGTGAGCTCATAAGGAGAAGAAGCTATGCGTCAACAAGACCTAGAGGGACAACCTTCCCGCAAACCAGAGGCAGGGAGTCTCGCGGCCACTAGACGGGCAAAACGAATTACTAATGATGATCTTTATCAGTACGAAAATATTGTCCACTTGCCTCCTGGGGCGGCATTAAAACAGGGGGCTTACACGGTGGCGGCGGGTCGCTCCCATGCATTTATCTCCTTTAACAGAAAGGGATTCGATATCGATGCTCAGTCGACACGCCTTGGATGGAAGTTTCACATCTCACTAGACGATGAGAATTTTGAGAATGTTGCTAAGGGATGGAACGTAATCTATAAAATTTTAATGAAATTTGAAGTAAATTCAGCAAAAGTAATCAAAAATGGCGTAAAATTGGCGCAAGAAGACGAAAATCAACGTGGTAAGCAGATAACGATTTATCAACACTTCAACCCGGAGCTGCCGTGGCAAAAAATAATACAAGAAATTACCGTTGAACTGACTAAAAGTCGAATCCGCCCAGGATATGCGCCTCCGAGTGACTATCCCATAAAGGGAACGAATTATGTGTACTATCGAAATGATGCTGCACAAGATACATCGAAATATAAAAAAGGGGCGGATGTACCTACCGAACACAGCAAAGAATTTGATAGTTATGAATTTGAAGTGGCGAATCAACCCCCTGTTAAAGAATGGGGCAGTAAAACAGAACTTAAATTGTCAAAATGATTTTGGAGAAAAGTTATGAATGAATTATTAATATTTGAAGAACGCTTACAAAAACCCACCGAAGATGGGAAAAACTATGAACCCTATTTCGCTACAAAAATAGCCATAGAAGACGCCAGCTCAATAATCGTCACATGTTTTAATGAGGAAGATGCAAAAGAAAGCATCGAGTGTTTAAAGTCTCTGAAAGCATCGAATTTTGTTTTAGGAGAAGAAGAATATAGCTATGAGAAAATTCAATCCTTAAGTCCTACCCAGTTTCGCATCACTGGAGGTCTCATCGTAGTTATTGGAGAGCTTGTTCGAGCAGATTGCATATCCAAAGAGTTAGAAAAGAGTATTTTTCAAGACGAAAAATTTATCCAATTAATTTCTTCTAATAAATCCGAAGGAAAACTGGCTGCCGTAATTAAAGCTCACGCTCCCGCACTTTGGGAAGTTTTGTCCAATTCTTCCGAAGAAAGAGATCGGCTTCTACAAGAATTGCAACGCGATATTTCAAAAAATACGCCTCGAAGTAGTTCCTCCCCTGGCGTTCGTGTAAAATAAAACACGGATTTATTTCAGGATATTTCTATCTCCGGCACCTCATCCAGAACCACGAGCTTTCCAGCGGTCAATTTCTTGATCTCCTCTACGGATACTCCCGGCGCTCGCTCCAATAAATGAAATGCGCCGTCTTTCACTTCTAGCACAGCCATATCTGTTACGATTTTTTTGACGCAATGCACTCCCGTCAACGGTAGCGTGCATTTTTTGAGTAATTTGGATTTGCCGTCGTTCGCATGTTGCATCGCGACAATAATGTTTTTCGCACTGGCAACTAAATCCATCGCACCGCCCATACCTTTCACCATTTTGTCCGGGATTTTCCATGACGCGATATTGCCTTCTTGATCGACTTCAAACGCTCCCAGCACTGTCAGATCAATATGACCGCCGCGAATCATGGCGAAACTTTCAGCCGACGAAAAATACGATGCGCCGTTGATAGCCGTAACCGTTTGTTTTCCGGCATTAATTAAATCGGGATCGACAGTTTCTTTGGTCGGGAATTCACCCATGCCGAGTAACCCATTTTCGGATTGAAGAATAATGTTTACGCCTGCGGGAACATAATTTGCCACTAGCGTGGGTATTCCAATGCCTAAGTTGATATAATCGCCATCTTGCAATTCTTTTGCGATGCGTGCGGCGATTTGTTCGCGTGTGAGCGCCATAATAATTTTCCGTACTATTTTGGGAGATCCCTCGCTATGCTTGGGATGACACTATGAGGATACATCATGCTGGATAATATTCAATTTACTATTCCACAGTTAGTTGTGTTGTGGGGAATTCCTCTTTTATTTGCGATTACGGTTCACGAGGTGGCGCACGGTTGGGTAGCATACCGTTTAGGTGATCCGACGGCAAAAATTTTAGGTCGTCTCACACTTAATCCGCTTAAACATATTGATCTGATTGGAACGGTTATTCTTCCCGCCGTGATGATCTTATTAGGCGGGATTATTTTTGGATGGGCAAAACCCGTTCCGATTACGTGGCGAAATTTACGTCATAAGCGTCGCGATATGGCATTGGTTGCGATTTCGGGACCGATGGCAAATTTATTAATGGTCTTTACCTGGGCAGCGATTCAAAAATTTGGGATATATTTAGAGTCTCAACATGTTATGGCAGGGGTTGTATTGGAAGCCATGGGAAAAATTGGGGTATACACCAATGCAGTATTAATGGCTTTAAATTTATTACCCATTCAGCCATTAGATGGCGGACGTGTAGTTTCCAGTATTTTGCCCGGGAAATTAGCCTATTATTTTGATAAATTAGAACCGTATGGATTAATTATTTTGTTAATATTAATTTTAACCAATACGTTAAGTTTTTTATTATTTGGTCCTGTTCAAGCATTAATATTCTTTGTTCGCCATGTGTTCGGAATATAAAAAGTGGATATTTTAATTGCCGATCCGCGTGTATTAGCAATTCCCGTTAAGGAAAACCATGAGTCCATGATTGATTTAGTTTTTCAATCAGAAATTACTATTGGGCCGTCGCCTGAAATTGAAAATAATACGGATTACACCAAAATGCGCAAAACCGTTTATGAAAAATTACTTTTTGCGCAAAGTTTATTACCGAAAAATATTAAATTTTGTTTATACGAAGGGTATAGATCTTTAAGCTTACAAAAGTTTTTATTTGAATCGCGCCAAAAAAATGTTTTGGCAGCGCATCCGCATCTTTCAAACAAAGAATTATTTGATGAGGTGATTCGTATGGTTTCGCCGGTCATAAATTATGATGGTTCGACGAATATTCCGCCGCACTCAACTGGCGCTGCCGTGGACATTTATTTAATTGATGAAAAGGGCGAAGCCTTGGATATGGGTATTCATCCCAAAGATTGGTTGTTGGATGTGGACGGCACCCTATCCAAAACAAACGCTCCGGAAATCAGTGACGAAGCCAAGAAAAACCGCCAAATTATGTCTGGGGTTATGTCAAAAGCCGGCTTTGTGAACTACTTTACCGAGTACTGGCACTGGTCGTATGGTGATCGGTATTGGGCTTATCAAACCCAGCAATTGCATGCTATTTATGGGGTGATAGAATCCCACTGACTTAAGTTTTCCTTAAGGTTTGGGACGTATACTGCCGCAAACAGTTTATTTAAAGTGGGTAGAAATCATGTCTAATGAAAGTAAAGAAATTTTCCTCAAGGCTTGTCGCGAAGGCGATGTGGAAAGAATAAATCAGCTTTATAACGAATACAATGATGGAGGTTATTTCGTCAATTGCATGCGTTATGAAACGATTTCCCGTGGTTTCATGGAAGCACTACAAGCAAAAAAACCTCACGTAATAGGTTATGTGTTGGATATGGAATCGCAAAATGCTATCGACTATGTTATTAGTGAAGACTTTATTCAGATAATGGCGCACGCATTTCAAATGTCACATTCCGATGAGGATATCCAATTTTTATGGGATAGGATTGATGAGTATGAGTGGTGGGGTGATGACGCTAAGGGTAATAGCTTGGTGCGGGCTCTCTTTGACAATCAGATAAAGTATGCAATTTTTTTGTTTGAGAGGGGCTGTTTTCGCATTCAGCGAGATGTGGAAGTTTGGAAGTACGATGATTTGGACATGCGTTCGGTCTACCACGAAGAAGGGGCGTGCGAACACACAAAAGTGCTCGACGTAAGAAATTGTGCAGATAAGTCATATGATCGTGACGCTCAAGATTATTCTTACCATAACCTGCTAGACCAGCCTATTTTACAGATGTTTTTAATTCTGCATTACCTTAAAAATTACTCTGATTTATCTGCGCAAAATGAAATCAGAACTCATTTGAGTAAACTATTAAAAATGGATAGGACTATCCTCGATAAGATGTTGGAGTTGATTTTTGTAAACCCCAAAGCTGAAGTATATGAGATAGAGGATGGGCAGAAATGTCGATTATTAAAACATCTTTTAGATTTAGAGCTGAGTGAAAACCCCGAAGATGTTCGTTATGTTTGGGAATCGTGCCTATCAAACTTTATCAATATGCATAATGCTGCCACCAATCATGAAGTAAAAAAAGCGGCGTTGTATAACGCGCTTTTATTGGGTAATGCTTTAGTCGCTAAATATCCAGGTTTTATTGAAGATGAGCGTCTTTTCTATGCATTTCGTAAGTTATTTTCTGATGAAATTCAAAAGAAAGTTGAGGTCTTAAGCACGTTAGAAACGTTTGCGAAAGATTTCCCGGAAGAATTTCTACAAATTATTAAAGATGCCACGCATTATCTTAGAGAGCGAAATGTTATAAACGCAGGGCTTTTCTTTGATTTATATTCGGAGTGTGCAGAAAGACAAATTTTACGGCTTAAAACACAACTGGCGGAAACAGCAAAAATAGCCGCATCTGTTCAAGCAGGCCCCATGGAACCTGAGACTAAAAAAGTTCGCTCCTCGCCATTTTGGGAGATAACCACGCCCTCAAATGAGGTTGCTGGAGAAAGACAAAAACAAGGATTAGATCCTTGAGTGTAGGGCTTTATTTTTTCACCAAAAATTTTGCTAAACCCATTACACTTGCAATGCCTAATACTATGGCAATGCTGTGAAGTGAAGCTGGCATAACACTTAATATATTCGGGTTGCCTGATACCGCAAACGGTATTGCTAATAAAACATCTATCAATGCAGCACCTGCCACTAATCCACAGGCTGTAAGCACAGATTTTTCTGATTTCGAAAATAAGGCAATTAGACTGCCAATAAATAATGCTGTCGAAGACGCTAATGGCAAATATAATCCCATCGCAATGCCCAATACGGAAATTTTCTTCGACGTAAAAAAGCTAAGAATAATAAAAAAGACTGAAATGCCTACACCTACAAATAGCATATTGTATGGCAAATCATGATGAAATATTGCCTGTGTCATAGTTGCTAACACAGAGGCTACCGGCGCAGGTAGTGCTTTGCTCGGATCCATTCCTGCATGCGGTAAAACATTCCCGATACCATATACACTAAATAATAATTGCATTAATAACGGAACAACGGCGCTTGCACACAAAACACCCAGTAATAACATCACTTGTTGTTTCCATGGAGTAGATCCAATTAAATGTCCAACTTTTAAATCTTGAATATTGTCATTCGTAATACAGGCAAGACCTTCGACAATTGCGATTAATACAATCACTACTGCGCAGGCGTTTAACATGATTTCTTTTGTCAGTGCCACACCACTCATGTGTAAATAACCACGTAAAACAAATGCGACAATCATTAATCCGCCAATTACAATGGCAGAGCCGGGTGTTGCCGTTACGCCCACTAATCCTGAAAAATAGCCGCATACCGCAGCAAAAATAAAGCCAATCACAAAGATAAAAATAAAGCAGGCGGTTAATATTAATGCAGGTGAAATGCTCAAGATATTGCTGGGTAATATGGAATTTAATACAAAATAGCTAAGAATCGCTGTTGCAATTAATCCTACAATAACATAAAAAAATGGAATGTCTTTTTTCTGAATTTCAATCGAATGTAATGATACAAAAACACCTTGCACCATAGATTTTGCCATCGTAATTAATGTCCACACGCCGGCGGTTAACATGCTACCAATGCCAATAAATCTCAGCTGTTCAGACAAAACGGTATTTTCGGTAAATCCAAAATGGCCTGTTAATACGGGTAAGATAATTAAATAACCTGTAATAGCACCCATTAATAAACTTAATCCTACCGGGAAACCAATTAAATAACCGGCGCCAATTAATGTTGCGGAAAATCCTGAGCCAAATCCAAAACTGGTTTTACCGACGGTAATGATTTTTTGCATACTTGAGGCGACAATTTGTAATCCCGATTGCAAAAATTCTAATAATCCCCCTAATGTACCACCCATTAATAATTGATGAATGTTGCCGGACTTTTCCCGTTCCATTTGGAGTACGCGCGTAATGGCTTGTGCCTCAGGGAAACGTAAATGACGATTTTCGACTAATGTCTTGCGAATCGGGACGGAAAATAATACGCCCAATGTTCCGCCAATCAGCGCAATGAAAAAATTATGCCAGTAACCAAAATGCGTCCAGTATTTAATAATAATTAACGCGGGAATGGCATAGACAATACCACCCGCAATCGCTTCACCTGCTGACGCGCACGTTTGAATCATATTGTTTTCATGAATGGTCGATTTTTTGAAAAACCGCAAAATCCCCATGGATATCACAGCTGCAGGAATAGACGCAGACGTTAAAATACCAATCTTCAAAGCGAGAAAAGTATTAGACGCCGCAAGAATTATTGCTAAAATACCGCCAATGATGATGCTGCGGAATGTAATTTCTTTCATGTGAGGCCCTCTGATGAAACTGATTAAGCGTGTTTTTTATGTAATTTTTGTCGTGGTTCTCTTGGCGATCCTGATTCCCGTAGGCTTGATGATATTTGTTAATCCCAACCAATTCAAACCCCAAATTGAAAAAGAAGTCCAAAGCGCCCTTCACCAACCGTTTCAAATTAAGGGTGATTTAAAATGGACGTTTTATCCTATGGCGGGGATTGAAGCAAAAGAGGTAACGGTGGGGCAGGATTTGTTGTCAGTCAAATCCATTGACTTCAGTGTGGCGGTTGCGCCGTTGTTTCATAAAGAAATTCGCGTAGGCAAAATTTATGTGGACGGATTGAATCTCCACTTGGTTAAAAATGCGAAAGGGCAAGCCAATTGGGATATCATTCCATCATCAGATGTTTCACCCTCTTCCAAAAAATCATCTTCCTCAAAAGTAAGCAATGCTTCCAAAATAGCCGCGTTCAGTGTTTCTCAAATTAATATTAAGAACAGTCAAATCAGTTTTGATGATGCAACGCAAGATAAGCACATTATGCTCAGTAACTTTAATTTCAGCAGTTCGGATGTGAGTCTTACCCAAGCATTTCCGGTTTCTATCAAAATGACTGTTACTTCTAATACGTTGGCATCGCCTGTTAAAATTACATGGTCCTCTGATTTAGCGTATTTAAAAGCCATTAAAGAAATACGATTAACGGATACGCATGCGACATTAAATAATGATTTAACAATGACAGGATCAGAAACACTGACGCTAGCAAATCCACTTCGATGGAAGATCAATATAAATTTAAACAATATTAATATTCAAAATTTATTAAAATTATTTAAGAAAAATAGCTTAAATATTTCAGGTATGGGAACGGTTTCGGCTAATTTAAGTAGTGCAGGCTCGACCAGTACCCTGAATGGTAATTTAACGTTTGCGGTCAGTGACGGTATTTTTTATGGGATTGATTTGTATTATTACAGTGATCTCGCGGATAGCATCGTTAATAAACAACCGCCCAAATCATCCAATACTAAACAAACACCGTTTGGTACATTAATGGGCACAGCACAAATTCAAAACGGTGTGGTATCCAATAATGATTTAGTGATTAAAGCCTCCAAAATGGATGTGAGTGGACAGGGGGCAGCCAATTTAAATACGCAGCAATTGGATTATCGTCTGTCGTTACAGCGTTTAACCAGTGGTTCGGTAATTAAACCTCGTGGCCCGGCGATTCCGCTAACCGTAACAGGTAATTTTGCGAAGCCATCCATTAATTTGGATGTTCAATCATTAGCTGTTTCGCAAGCAAAACAAGTGATCGAAGATAAAATCAAAGATTATGCACCGCAGCTGGGAGAGAAAATTCAACAAGGATTGGCGTCCATTTTAGGGAAATAAGTGGTGAGTGGGAAAAAGTTTGCACAGATTGTTTTAGCGTGGTTTAAAAAACATGGCCGAAAAGATTTGCCGTGGCAGAAAAATATCTCGCCGTATCGCGTATGGATTTCTGAAATCATGTTGCAGCAAACGCAAGTCAGTACCGTGATTCCCTATTATGAAAGATTTATGAAACGTTTCCCTGATGTTTATGCGTTGGCGCGTGCGCATGAAGATCAAGTGTTACATTTGTGGACGGGATTAGGGTATTACGCACGTGCACGGAATTTACATCGCGCGGCCAAAATTATTGTCAAAGAGTTTAGTGGAAAATTTCCTGATACGTTGGAAAGTATTCAATTATTGCCCGGCATTGGTCGCTCGACAGCGGGAGCGATTTTATCGATTTCCTTTCAAAAACCTGCGCCCGTGTTAGATGGCAATGTAAAACGCGTGTTATCGCGATTTTTGGCGGTTAATAATCTCGATAGGTTATGGACGCATGCAGAGTCGTTTGTTCCTCAAAAAAATCCGCATCATTATGCGCAAGCGATGATGGATTTAGGCGCGATGATTTGTACGCGCACAAAACCCAAATGTGAGTTATGTCCGTTGGAAAAACAGTGTGAAGCATCGTTGACGGATAGGATTCCCGAATTTCCCGCCAAAAAATCCTCTAAAACACTTCCGGTTAAACAGACTGTTTTATTGGTTCTCAAAAATAAATTCGGTGAGGTGTTGTTAGAGAAGCGACCGGCGAAGGGAATTTGGGGTGGGTTGTGGAGCTTGCCGGAGTTTGCGGATGTTTCTGCGATTTCTGAGACGTATCCTGCGGTTAAATCGGTGAAGACCCTGGAAGGGTTTCGGCATACGTTTAGTCATTACCATTTGGATATTACGCCGGTTGAAGCCGTTATCTCACGAATTCCTGTGGGTTCGAATGATAAAATCGTCTGGTTTGACGTGAAAAAACCGACTAAGTTAGGGTTGTCAGCGCCCGTGAAAAAGATCTTGATGGGTTTGTCTTGACCTTGAGAGAGTAAGCCGGTTTAATAACGCTCCTTTTTGATGTATTCCGAGTAGGCCGAATAGCTCAGTCGGTAGAGCAGAAGACTGAAAATCTTTGTGTCGGTGGTTCGATTCCACCTTCGGCCACCATTT
>CAZLGL010000003.1:91140-249459 GCA_964559315.1 uncultured Coxiellaceae bacterium | reverse complement strand
AATTAATTCCAAATTACTCTATTTGAAAGCTGGGGAGTTGATGGGGGCTTTACAATTGCTCTTGCAGTCGAGAAGCGTTCTTAGCGATATCTTCTGCAAATACTCTAATTTCTGGTATATCTGTTTTATCAAGTTTATACAGACGCACAAACTGAATTTCAGCAAGCACATAAGTCATTTCATTTGTCATATTATATTGCCTACTTAAATCAATAACCGCTTTTTGATGAGTCTGTGAGCCTTTATATAAGCGTGAATATTGTTCGTGTAAATGTTCAAAGCTATCTTGTAACTCTTTAATTTTTATTTTTTTACTTTTTTTAAGATACTTTTCCTTATTGCTTAAATTATCAATTTCACTCTCAATTGTAGAGATCAGTGTATGTATTTTTTCCATCCTTGTTTTTAAGCCTGCGGCTCGTTCTCTGAATGTTCTGCCCGCAATATAGTGCGCTCTTATTAAATATCGTATTTCTTCTTGTCCGAGCTCCCTAATGTCCCTGCCTTTATAACTCCCAATGACACCATAAGCTAAGGATATTTCTGTGGAATGATAGATTTCGAAATCTCTGTCTTGAGCGCTCAGCGCCTTCTCTTTCTCAAATAAAATACCCAGAACAACGCGTCTTCCCTCAAAATCAATTTTTTGAAGCAAGTCTGTAAGCCAGGCTTGATTTATGCCCGTTAACTCAAACGAATTATTCAACAAGTCACGAAATCTCCCCATAACTCGATTGTATAAATCTGGCTCTGCATCTCTTTTTACATGTTGTAGTGCATCACTTAAAAACAAGATTGCTTCATCGATCTCGCCATGGTGCATATACTGCTCTGCTGCCAAAAACAAACCCTTGATAATGAGAACATCTGACATATTAAGTGAAGCATAAAACATATTTTTATCAATTATATTTCTTAATATATATGAAAAATTGGCAAATGAAATACGTGAAGCTAAGAAATTTCTTGAAAAATACTCAAACAATGTTTGTATCATTTGGTACAACAACTGGCTTTGATCGGAAATTTTCAACAATAAAACGAACTGTATAATTCTATGCATTGTGATTTCGTTATTACGCTCAAAGTGTAACAGAGAGGTTTTTTTAACTTCTATTTCAAAATCATCCCGGTCGAACGTACTATTTTTCTCAATGCCTACATTATAAAGTTCAGTTTTACCGATAGCATCAGGATGCATTAATGCCGCATGTTGAAGTAAGACTAAATATATTTTATTTCTTGTTTCAATAGCGCTTAAATTAATATCGAATGTTGAAAAAATAACTTGTCTATGTTTAGGCGTCTCGCCACCGAAGGTCGACTCAGGTAGCATAGGTTGTGAATCCATAAGCGCTTGTATAGCCGAGCCTCGTGCTTTGTATAACTGAATATATTGCTCTAGGCTAACACCTGCATGATATTCCAAGTAAGAAGCCGCAAGACATATCGCAAGCGGTGAACCCCCGAGAGTACTCTTTAAAAATGCACTGAGATTTATGCTATTAAATTGGCGTGATGGAGCAACGCTTTGAAAAAGGTCTACTGCTTCTCTTGGACTAAGAGAAAAAATTGGCAGCAATGACTTTTTAGGCCAATGTAATGAGTCTCGTGTGGTTACTACTACTAAAAACTTTTTACTTCTCGGGAAATATTTTCGTAATGCAGCACCTGTTGTTTCTGTCCGAAGTTTGCTAAAGGGTTCTTTATAAGAAGCCACATTGTCGAATACAATAACGCCTCCAGCATCGCCATAGTATTGATCCAATTTTGCATTTACTAGATTGGCTATTTCGGAGAGGGATTTATTATCTATGTCTAGCGATAGCAAATTAGCAATTTGGCAAAAATCTTCTTTTGCGACGTCTCTATTTTCCATTCTGATTCGAATTCGTATAGAAATATTTGGCACTGAAGATGCAAATTTATAGGCAATAGAGGTTTTTCCAATACCACCCGCGCCATACAGTACAACTAATTTTTCATCTTGAGCCTGATTAAACGATTGGAATTTATTCATTATTGATTTAATAGTGTCATATCTACCTTTAAAATAAGGATTATCTGAAGGAAGCGTATTAATTTCGGTAGGAATATTATTATTAGTTATAACTACATTATTATTTCCTTGAACGACTGTGCTGTTTGAAATTTTATTACTGCTAATATCGGGTCTACTAAACATACACTCCTCCCTTAGATCGCAATACTATTTATTTTTTCGGATTTCTCTGAACGACATTGCTTCCAGAAGAGATTTTTGCACCATCGATTGTATGCTCAGTATTTGCCCAAAATGAGGAGCCAGCGTCTTGTAAGACTTTAGAACCGGTGACAGTAGTGTTCTTAATGCTTTGTGTGGAATTCGAACGACATCGCAAAATGAGTAAAAGCACTATAGCTGTAGCCCCTAGAAACAGTAAAACACTAAGTGGAGACTCATTTAACGTACTCAATATCCCTTCAGCTTTAATGCTTTGTTTTGTGATTTCAATCTTTTCTCTCATAAAACACCCCTTCTGTAGTTTAAAAAACATGAAGTAACAATGTTTTATCTATGAGGAGGATTAGTATTTCATTTTGAAGATAGTTTATATTAAAAATAAGATTTTATATACAAAAGATATCACATCTAATAGTAAAATACGCATGATAAAATTACTTGGATACTTAAGAGTAATTAGCTCACAGTAGCCATATGAAATACCTGATTGCAAAAGTAGAGAAATCAGCTTAAGCAAGCGGTTTTCTTAGCTGACGGTAATATAATTTCTATGCTTTTCACGGTAAGTGCTTTATTGAGTTTTAGTAAGAGATTGAACGTTGCAGGAGAAGAAACAGTTAATGGCATAGACGATGGGTCACATTGTAACTCATAGACAATAGGTTTAGTGGTATCGACCGTAGGCGAAAATTTCAACGGAATATGTTTAGATTTAATCGGAGCGGCATCAGAGGCAGGCGTTAAAGATTCCATTCGAATTCCATTTCAAAAATTTAAAACTATAAGCTTTCCCCTAAAACTGTGTCAAGCTACTGGCAAAATCAGACATGTGATTTTTTTTTCAGCTAGCTTTGAAGGCTGTTGTGACTCTACATCATCTCCCACCGCGCTTTCGCTTTAATGTGCAACGATTTATCCTGCTGATCCATTTGTAAGCGTTTAAAGCCTGCAAACGCAATCATCGCACCATTGTCTGTACAAAATTCTTGTCGAGGAAAAAAAACATTTCCATTTAATTTTTTAATCATGTGATGTAATTTTTCACGCAATAATTTATTTGCGCTAACTCCACCTGCCACAATCAGTTGATTTAAATAATTTTCTTCTAACGCCCTTTCACACTTAATTACAAGCGTTTCTATAACCGCCTCTTGAAAACTGGCGGCAATATCTTCCGGTGAAAAATTTTTATGTTGATATAGCACCTGCGTTTTTAATCCACTGAAACTAAAATCTAAACCCGGTCTGTCTGTCATGGGTCGACTAAAATGAAAGGCTTTAGGATTGCCCCTTTTCGCTAATTCAGAAAGCGGAGCACCACCGGGATACGGTAAACCCAATAATTTCGCGACTTTATCAAACGCTTCACCGACTGCATCATCTTTGGTATCACCTAATATTTTATAATCACCAATATTTTTGACATGAATTAATTGTGTGTGTCCACCGGAAACTAATAATGCAATAAACGGAAATTCTGGCGCAGGATTTTCCAATAACGGTGCAAGTAAATGTCCTTCCATATGATGAACCGCAATAGATGGAATATTTAAACTCCACGCTAAACTCTTTCCAAAAGACGCGCCAACTAATAAAGCACCAATTAATCCAGGTCCTGCGGTATACGCAATAGCGTTAATATCGTTTAAATTTAAATTAGCTTTTGCTAAAACAGAATTTAATAAGGGTATTAATCTACGTATATGGTCACGTGACGCTAATTCAGGAACAACACCACCGTATTCTGCATGCATCTCCATTTGGGAATATAAATCATGGGCGAGCAAACCTTTCTCGCTATCGTAAATAGCCAGGCCAGTTTCGTCGCACGATGTCTCTATACCTAATACAATCATTTGTTTATCCTATCCGTCTCCCATTATTGGGAGAAGGTGCCCGCAGGGCGGATGAGGGAATAACCAGGAGATTAACATGAAAACTATTGCAGTTGTGCTTTCTGGATGCGGTGTTTCCGATGGAAGCGAAATTTATGAAACCGTATGCACCCTGCTCTCTATAGAAAAAGCCGGTGCAAAATACCAATGCATGGCACCTAATGCCCCTCAACGCCACGTCATGAATCATTTCACCAAACAAGAAAGCGCAGAAACCCGCAATATTCTTGTCGAAGCCGCTCGCCTCGCCCGCGGTGAAATCATCGACATCGCAGAAGCCGATCCTCAACATTATGACGCCATTATTTTCCCCGGCGGATTCGGCGCCGCTTGCAATCTCTCAGATTTTGCAGAAAACGGTGAATACAGCACGATGGAATCTCATACTCTCAATTTTGCCAAAAAAATGGCAGCGCTTCATAAACCCGCGGGATTTATTTGTATTGCGCCGAATTTAATTTCCCACATTTATGGTAAAGGCATAAAAATGACAATTGGAACTGATCCATCTACCTCAAAAATATTGGGCAATATGGGAAATGTTCATACTGACTGTGATTGCGCCAATATCGTGATAGACGATCAACATAAAGTCGTAACAACGCCCGCCTTTATGCTCGGAAAATCCATCAGCGAAATTTCTGTCGGTATCGATAAATTAGTTCAAGAGGTTATTCGACGGACCTGAAATGCCTTTCATGCGTAATGCACTCGCTCCATCTTGGAGATAAATCCCACCAAATTCAGGATCATGATAATAATAAACAGACGCTTCACCGAGCGATTGCGTTCCTAACGCTGATTTGACATCCACGCCTACATTCGAATGCCCGAGTGCAGTGACATAGGAATCATCCGCCCGCAAATACTTACCATTCACTTCAGCATTATCTAATGCCGTAATATCCAAATGCGTTACGATACCTGCTAAGAAAACTTTACTGTTATCTTTTGCAATGACGTTTAAGTGTGACGTATTTAGCCAATATAACTCTGCTTGCGCATTTCCGACGGAGACAATTTTTTGAATTAAAAAATTGCCATTATCTGATTTGGTTTGAGTGTCATTCAGTAAAACTAATTTCAACGGTGCTTGATTCGCCGTTTGATCAATTTCAACATTCACGCGTTTACGACCACTCGATGTAATAAACACTTCATCTTTTTTCTGAATGACTTTTAATTTATTTAATACTTTTGGACTTGCGCTGGCATGCACATTATTTTCAACTTGATTGCTTTTTAAGGTGACATCAATAGGGCCAGAAAGGACTAATTTGTCATAAGGCTGAAGCGGATAATTACCACTGGTGCTCAACTGGCCATCACTCATCATATATTGTTGATCGATGGGCATTTGCGAAGTCGGTTTTGGACGATTGTAATCACAACCCGCTAAAATAATTCCTACACTGATAACACCCGCCAAACGCAATACTTGCTTCATCGTTTACGCTCCCTCTTCTCCTGCTCACGAAGCCTGTACGATATCATGAAATTGCTTTTGAAGGCGAGCATCATTCGCAGAGGTTTCCAGTGTTGAAAGTGCAATGAGGCTTAACAAAAAAACGAAGAGCAATACTGTGATTAAAATGAACCCCTGATTGTTCATATTTATTCTCCGGCAAATAAACTACAGCCATAATAAAAAACTGGTTGTTTTGGTGTGTGATGCGTAAATCTTTTATCTGTGGCATTAATTCAACGGCAACGTCTTGGTCTTTTTTAACGTAGAGATTATTTTTAGTAAGATAAAATAAGGCGTTGTCTATTTTAAGTTGGTGGCCATTGTCTAAAATGTAAATATTTTTAGCGGATTCGATTTCATGGGTAAATAATAGTCTTGTGATTAAGGCATGACGATTTAATTGACTGAGTCTATTTACATCCCCATGCAGATTTTCTTGAAGGGTAAATAATTTCAGCATGAAGACAATCATTAACATGCCGAGCGATAAACTAAGCAGTAATTCTAATAACGTAAAACCCTGATCTTTTATCACCCGGGAAAAATCACGCTCCATCTTGAATGCAGCGAGCTGTGTTTCGGCAAATCCTAATAGCGTTATCGATAGAATGGACAACGCTATTAATACCTCTAATAAAGAAAAACCTCTAGGGCGAGACAATGTCTCGCCCCTACGATTATTTAATAATTTGTTTAATAATCCCCATGGCTTCATCGATTTGTTCCTTTGTTATGATTAATGGCGGTGCTAAACGAATCACCGTGTGATGCGTCTCTTTACTTAATAAACCTAATTTTAATAACTCCAAACAAATTTCACGCGCAGATTTTTTACTGGTATCAATTTCAATACCAATTAATAAACCTTTTCCGCGAATATTTTTTACAAACGGCGAATGGATTTTTTTTAATTCGCCCATAAAATACTCACCGACATCATGCGCATGCTGAACTAATTTTTCATCAACCAAAACATTAAGTGCTTCTAATCCTACGGCTGCAGCCAAAGGACTACCGCCAAACGTACTACCGTGATCACCTGGCGTAAAAACATTCATCACATCTTCACGCGCTAAAAATAAAGAGATGGGCATTAATCCACCCCCCAAGGCTTTACCTAAGGTAATACAATCAGGCTTAACATTTTCATGCTGAGAGGCTAATAATTTTCCCGTTCGACCTAACCCTGTTTGAATTTCATCCGTGATCAATAAAACATTATGCTTGCGGCAAATTTCTTCACACGCTTTTAAATATCCTGCTGGTGGAACAATAATTCCTGCTTCGCCTTGAATGGGTTCAACAATGAACGCCGCGGTATTCGGGGTAATGGCTTTTTCTAAGGCTTGTGCATCACCATACGGAACAATATTAAATCCAGGTGAAAAAGGACCAAAACCATCTTTATATTGATCTTCAGTCGACATCGCGACGATAGAAATAGTCCGACCATGAAAATTATTACTGCACGCAATAATTTCTGCTTTATTTTCGGGAACGTTTTTAATTTTATACGCCCATTTACGCGCCGCTTTTAATGCAGTTTCAACGGCTTCCGCACCACTGTTCATCGGAAGCCCACGCGCTATTCCCGTTAACTCACACGCCTTTTGTAAAAAAGGCCCTAATTTATCACTGTGAAAAGCACGAGAAACAACGGCCACTTTTTGCGCTTGTTGCGTTAACGCGTTGACTAATCGCGGATGACAATGCCCATGACTGATCGCTGAATACGCGCTCATCATGTCCATATATTTTTTATCGTGCTCATCCCAGACGTAAATTCCTGACGCGCGCGTGATCATAACGGGCAACGGATGATAATTGTGCGCACCATATTTGTTTTCAAGTTCAACGGGGGTCATCATTTTTCTCCCTTTTCTTCAATAGTATAAATTGATTTAACGAGATTACGGATTACGTCGCGCGTTTTGCCGTTAATATCGTGATGCGGATTAAATTCTGTAATTTCCACACCCAGTAATTTAGGATCACGGTGACAATATTTTCTCAAAGCATCACATAACTCTTGCGACGACAACCCATTTTTTTCCGGTGTACCAACCCCCGGCGCTTCACTGGGATCAATTCCATCCAGATCAATACTCACACCATAATAAGGCGTATTACGCGTAACACTATTTTTCGCTTCTTTAAAGACGACATCCAGTCCGCGCTGCTTGACTTCATCAATATAAAATACTTTTACACCCAATCGCGTCACTAATTCATGCTCACCTACTTCAAAACTGCGAACGCCTATAAAACAGATATTTTCCGGTTTAATTTTAGGGCGTGCGTCTAATACCGAGGATAATAAATGGTTACCATGCCCCAACAAACTGGCGACCGGCATCCCGTGAATATTTCCTGACGGAGACGTTTCTGTGGTGTGCGCATCTAAATGCGCATCTACCCAAATTAATCCAATATCTTTTTCAAGCGCAACCGAGGCTCCACTCCACGTTCCAATCGCACACGAATGATCACCTGCAAAAACAATAAATGGCTTTTTATCATAAACCGATTGCTCAACGCGCTCTGCTAATCGCTGAGACAATTCTGCAATAATTTTATATTTGTCATTGCCATTAATATCCGGATATAACAACGGGAGCGTTTTAAATTCAGATTGCAATTCTACGGGACCATCTGCACATCCCGGATCACCGGCTGCAAGTCCGCAGGCATAACCTAAGAGGGTAATATTTTCGTGTTTCATTTTTGACTTAATCTCCCTTGCCTTATCGAGCCAGAGATAATAGCATACAACGTATGACCCAACGAAAACGCGCCTTAATTCTCCTTGCGACACTTATTTTTATTATTGCCGTTTCTGCGTGGAAAGGTTGGCAATGGTTTGTGGCATACGAAACAGCAAAATATATGGCCAACATGAAAACCAATGTCACCGCCGCCGTTGCAAAACCTCAAGAATGGCAAAATAAAATTCACGCGAGCGGAACATTAAATGCTATCCAAGGCATTATGCTTAAATCCCAAGTATCCGGAAATGTAACGAATATTTATTTTCATTCGGGAGATGAAGTAAAAGCTGGCGATATTTTATTGGAAATTAATCCTGGCATTTTGAAAGCCAATTTAATTTCTGCCCAAGCCAAAGCGGATTTAATGACAGGCGATTACGACAGAGCCATTGCATTATTCAAACGGGGTGCGCTATCTAAACAAGATACAGATACTGCACTCGCAAATAAAGAATCCGCGCTGGCTGATCTCGCTGCCGTAAAAGCACAATTAGCTGAAAATGTGATTACCGCCCCGTTCAATGGAAAACTGGGTATTACACAATATAATTTAGGTGATTATATTAACGTCGGACAAGCATTGGTGAATTTACAATCCATTGATACATTGCGCGTCGATTTTTCAGTTCCACAAAATCAATCGGCAGATATTAATCCCGGTGATACTGTTAAAATTCAAAGCGATGCTCTACCTGGTCAAATATTTCAAGGGCAAGTCAGTGCAGTTGATACCGCGGTCAATGTCGATACACGAACCGTTGCCGTCAGAGCACAAATTCCCAATCCGGAACATAAACTCCTTCCCGGAAGTTTTGTGCAAGTCACCTTATTTGCAGGTTCACCTACACCCCAAATTACGATTCCCCAAACGGCCATTGTGTATGATGCCAATGGAAATTACGTTTATAAAATTGTTGATGATAAGGCGGTTAAAACGCCCGTTTCTATTTTACGTACTAATAAAGATGAAGTTGCAGTTTCCGGCCTTAAAGACGGTGATGTGGTCGTGACCGAAGGTCAGTTAAAAATTTCTGATGGCGCTAAAGTGCATGCAACTCACTGATATTTTTATTCGTCGTCCTGTTTTTGCCACTGTTTTAAGCTTAATTATCTTACTGGTGGGTATTCGTGCTTTTATGGCATTGCCAACCCGCGAATATCCTCAAATTGCAGCGTCTGTGATCAATATTTCAGTGAGTTATCCTGGTGCCAGTCCGCAAATCATGGAAGGATTTGTTACAACACCTATCGAAAATGCGTTGTCGGGAATTGATGGAATTGATTATATTAAATCTGCTAGCACAACGGGTTCAAGCAGTATCTCAGTCGTATTTAATTTAGGCTTTGATATTAACAAAGCAGTTACTAATGTTAGTAATGCAGTTGCTTCAGTACGATATTTACTGCCTAAACAAATTCAAGATCCGGTTGTATCTGAAAAAGATCCCAATGCTCAACCCATTATTTATATTCCCTTTATTAGCGCCTCATTATCCCCCGAAAAAATTACTGATTATATTATCCGTGCAGTGCAACCCCAAATTGCAACACTTCCCGGCGTCGCACAAGCGGTTATTTTTGGCGAACGTTTATATTCCATGCGAATTTGGTTAAATCCTCAACTCATGACTTCTCATGGTATTACAGCCAATGATGTCTCTACCGCATTATTAAATAATAATGTTCAAACTGCAGCGGGATATATTGACAGTGACTTACAAGAATTCGACGTTACTGCTCAAACTGATTTAAAAACTCCTCAACAATTTAATAATCTCGTCATTAAAAATAATAATGGAAATTTTGTTCGCTTGAGTGCTATAGGCAATGCAGAATTAGGCCCCGAAAGTGATCGTGTAGCAGTTAACGTCAATGGTAAAAATGCCATCGTATTGGCGGTGATTCCGCAACCTACAGCAAACCCTCTTGAAGTATCAAGAGCCGTTAATAAAGTATTACCTTATATTAATCGCGCCCTTCCTTCCGGATTGTCATCTATTCTGATGTGGGATACTTCGCGATTTATTGCGGCATCAATCAAAGAAGTTTACCAAACCATTATTGAAGCAACGCTGTTTGTGATAATCGTAATCTTTTTATTTCTTGGCTCAATTCGAAATGCGCTTATTCCTATTATTACGATTCCTCTTTCTGTTGTTGGCGTTTGCAGCATCATGCTCGCCTTGGGATACAGCATCAATGTATTAACCCTACTTGCTTGGGTACTCGCCATTGGACTGGTTGTTGATGATGCAATTGTCGTAGTGGAAAATATTCATCGTCACATGGAAGAAGGCTTATCGCCTTTTGATGCATCTATTAAAGGTGCGCGAGAAATTGGTTTTGCCGTTATTGCCATGACACTGACATTAGCCGCGGTTTATGCGCCAATTGGATTTGTTTCCGGATTAACGGGTGCGCTTTTTAGAGAATTTGCCTTTACCCTAGCAGGTTCAGTGATCATTTCAGGATTCATAGCGTTAACCCTCTCACCCATGATGTGCTCAAAATTGTTACGTCACTCCGAAAAAAAAGGCTTGCCTGAAAAAATTGATGAAATATTTAACCGTTTCATGAATCGTTACAAAACTATTTTACATGAAACGCTAGACCGGAAAGGTCTTGTGTTAATGGTCGCAGGAATTATTTATTTCAGTTGTTATTTTCTCTATACCAGCATACCTGCTGAATTGGCACCCGCAGAAGATCAAGGGGCAATCTTAGCTGCCGTTATGGGTCCAACAAACGCGAATTTAAAATATACCGAGCAACAAACCCAAAAAATTCAAGAAATTTATAATCACCTTCCTGAACAAATTGGTTATGGTGTTATTAATGGCTACGCAGGAACACCGTCCGTAAACAGCGCATTTTCATTTGTCGTCTTAAAACCGTGGGGCGAGCGTAAGCGTTCATCACAGCAAATTATTGATAGTTTATTCCCACAATTCTGGGGCATTCCAGGTGCAAAAGCATTTCCCTTTAATTTACCGCCTTTGCCAGGCAGTTCGGGATTCACACCGGTTCAATTTGTTTTAAAAACAACCGGAAGTTACCAAGATTTAAATAATGCGGCACATACGCTTATGTCTATCGCTCAAAAGCAAAACCCACTATTGTTGAATATAGACAGCGACCTCAAAATGGATACAGCTCAAGTAGATATCAATTTAGACCGAGATAAAGCGGCTGATCTGGGTATTCCGATGAGCGAAATTAACAGTACTTTAAACTTAGCACTTGCTCAACCTTTGTTGGCTCAATTTAATATGGGTGGCCGAAGTTATAATATTATTCCGCAAATTATGCCGCAGTTTCGTACTTCTCCCACACAGTTAGGACAATTAAATGTACGAACAGGATCCGGTCAATTAATTCCTCTTTCTAATATTGCAACTATTGATCAAACTATTGAGACCCAGACATTAAGTCATTTTCAACAATTGAGAGCCGCAACCATTACCGCGAGTTTAGCGCCAGGATATACCTTAGGTCAGGCGTTAGATTATTTAGAACAGACCACACAAAAAGATCTTCCAAAAAATATTCAATATGATTTTGAAGGCCAGTCTCGTCAATTAATTCAAACGTCTGGCACGATGGAGCAAACATTTATTTTTGCGATTATTTTTATTTTCCTGGTATTAGCTGCACAATTTGAAAGTTTTCGAGACCCTTTGATTGTGATGATGAGCGTACCCTTATCCAGCGCAGGCGCATTAATTGCATTACATTTTCTTCCACACGGAACGCTAAATATTTATACTCAAATTGGCTTAATTACACTGGTCGGATTGATCAGTAAACATGGTATTTTAATTGTCGAATTTGCAAATCAATTACAAGAAGAAGGTCATGACAAGTTGACCGCGATCATTCAGTCGGCGTCTATTCGCTTACGTCCCGTATTAATGACAACCTTTGCCATGATATTAGGTGCATTTCCGTTAGCACTTGCGTCAGGCGCAGGTTCTGCGGCACGCTCACAATTAGGCTGGGTGATCATTGGCGGTATGTCATTCGGAACATTTTTTACCTTATTTGTTATTCCTACTATGTATATGTATTTAGCGAGCAAGAAATCCCATGGATAAAAATACTGTTTTAGACATCATTGAAAAATTAGATGCGGGCCAATTACGTGTGGCAGAAAAAATTAATGGCGTGTGGACAACCAATCAAACCGCTAAAGAAGCCATTTTAAATTATTTCAAATTAGTTCCAAACGATATTCAGCCGGCAGGCTTTACAAATTTTTATGACAAAATTCCTTTGAAATATAAAGACTATTCGCAAGAAAAATTCCAAGAAGAAAAAGTTCGTGTTGTTCCGAGCGCAATTGTCAGAAAAGGTGCTTTTGTTGCACCAAATTCTATTTTAATGCCCTCTTACGTTAATATTGGTGCATATATTGATTCCGGTGTCATGGTAGATACATGGGCAACTGTAGGATCATGCGCACAAATTGGAAAAAACGTTCATTTATCCGGTGGCGTAGGAATTGGCGGAGTTTTAGAGCCCCTTCAAGCAACACCCACTATCATAGAAGATAATTGTTTTATTGGTGCACGCTCCGAAATTGTCGAAGGCGTTATTATTGAAGAAGGCGCCGTAATTTCGATGGGTGTTTATATTGGTAAAAGCACAAAAATATATAACCGTTTAACCAAAGAAATTACATACGGAAAAGTTCCTAAAAATGCTGTCGTTGTTCCGGGCTCACTTCCTGCGCAAGATGGATCGCATAGTGTTTATTGCGCCATTATCGTCAAATTTGTTGATGAACAGACGCGGGGTAAAGTCGCGCTGAATGAATTGTTGAGGGATTAATTTTTTTTAATCCCAACATAATCACTCTAATAGTTGTTGGTAGGTTTTGGACTATTGCCCGCAGAGTGACCCTGTTCTTTATTAATTTTTTCTTCGCTGGGTTTCACTGAAAGACCGAATTTTTGTTTTGAAGGACTACTCCTTAATATCGGAATTAATTTATTCAAATTATAAGCCTGTGGTCCCACTACGGGTAAAGCTTTCGCTGTTAACATTTTTTCCGGGGCATTCATTGTTAATATTCGAATGCGCTGACCATATTTTAGTTGTCCACAAGAAATGGGAAGCAGTGATTCATGATCCACAACGATAATTAAATTTGGAACCTCAGCTAACTTCTGGTGATAATTACCGATTTTTTTACGTAATAAAAGAAATTCATTTTGAAATATCATTTCCGCTTCATTTTCTTTTTCATCTTTTACAAGAATACCCCCAACGGAAAATCCTCCTTCTTCTTTTCTAAAGATATCCTCTATACGGCCCTGGAACACCTCTTCAATTTTTTTATACTCCGTATCTTTCAAGAAAGCATTAAGGAGAACAAACGGATCGTCCCCATTTTGTTTTGCTTTTTGAAAAACAGTTCCAATACTTTCGGCAATGGTTAATGTTCCTGGAATACAAATTTTCTTGGCACTCTTACCATCCATTACTGAATAAGTAATAAATGCCGTTCCACCCATTTTATCAGTGGCAGCGCGAGCTTTATTTTCAAGTTCATTTGCATTATCTGCCTCAATTATGTGTGTAGTAGTTGCATTACATAGTACTGCAACAAATTCTGTTACTTCAGCATAAATGATTGGAGTCACCATATTAATTCCAGGAAAAGCTCTGCCCATACAATCTGCATCAACAATGGGTATGTTTAATTCAGCTGCAGCTAAAAGTGGGAATAAGCCATTGGCCCCACCAATTTCCATAGTCACTATGGCTGAAATTTTTTTATTTAATCTACGCTCCATTTCTCGTATGGATTTCCCAATTTCTTCTTTTGATGCCAATCTTTCTTCAAAAACACTCGGCGATCCCATGGCGCCGAAACAAATGACAATCCCTTCATCAGTTAAACTGGCGAGAGGAATGCGGCGTATATTTTTAGCGCTTTTTATACGGTCTTCTACCATTAATTTTGCCAAGCGTGTATCACCCCCACCACCTGAACCTAAAAAAGCGCACCCAATGGCCATAGCCAAAATATTATCTGCCGTTAAAACAGTACTTTTTACGTCTTCAGATAAATCTTCTTGAGCAGACACCTCAAACAACAGTGTTGAATTTCGTAGCGAGAACGTTGGTAAAAAAACACTAGACTCTGCGTCAGAGTGAACGGAAACTAAAGGAAGATCGTTACGCGATTGAACAGGCAAAGGAGAATAAGGTACCTTCTCGTCTTTATCTAATTCTTCGCCTCGGACGCTCCCTGAAACAATTGCGGTTATGATTGTTGGAGTTCCTGGTACATATTGTATCTCCTCTTCCCTCACAAACTTAACCGTAATATCTGAACGAGCTCCTCGAGATTGAGCATTTTTTTTGGCGGCTTCTATGACTTTTTCCTTTGCCACATCACGAGAAGTGATTTGATAATCAAAATACTCCGTATGACTTCCGCTGATTTCACCATGGGCAGCACCTAGCGCATTAGCTACGTTTGCACTCTCTGGAATATAAATATTCGATATTTTCCCAGAAAGCAATTTCACTAACTTGTCTTGATCAAATAATCGACTGCCACCTCCCACTAATAACAAAACGTTTGGCTTTTCTTTTGAGCTTAACCATACCTCTCTAATTACGTGCGCTAATTTTTCATGAAGAAGATCATCTAACTTATCTAAAGTTATGCTATCAGGATAAAGAGCTGACTGCTTTATGCTCCCTAGTTTAACCCTGCCTTTTAACACAGCTATATCCGTTGAAGTTAAAATATCTCCACCACAACAAACTGCACGTTTAAAAAGTTCATTGCCTACTGAAACGGGACCAATTGAAAGACCATTTATTATGCTACCTCCTCCTAAGCCAATTGAGTGCGTGCGTATATTAGGAAAGTTAAATGAAATACCTGCGATCTCGTGGAGTGTACTTTCTTCAATAGGAGAGCCATTTATAATTAACCCCACATCTGTAGAAGTGCCACCAATATCTGCAACAATTAAATTTTTCATATCCTTATCTTTCGCTAAACGCGCAGCGCCACGCATGCTGTTGGTTGGACCCGCATTCAGCGTTAAAATGGGTTTTTGTTGATAATGAGTGTCTTTAAGATCAGGAGTAATTGCCTCTAAAGTTCCATCATTATGACTTAGAAAAGCAGAAGCTTTATCCAATCCTAATTCAATCAGCGTCTTCTGTATTCCTTGGCATACTTCTTGATAGATTTGTAACAATGCAGAATTAATGATGGTTGCATTTTCTCTCTCCAGTAAGCCTAATCCACTCATATGATGTGATAATGATATCTTTAAATTTGGGTTAAACTTTTGAAGTATTTCAGCGACATATTTTTCTTGGGCAGGATTGACATGTGCAAAGACTCCTGTGACAGCTACAAGCTCAATATCTAAATCCCTCAGTTGCTTTGCGATTGTTTTAAGTTCTTCATCATCGACTTTAGAAATAGGTTGGCCATTATATTCAAAGCCGCCTTTGATAATATATGTTTTAGCGTTTATGCTACTTACCATTTCTTTTGGCCAACCCGCACAGGGTGATATTGCTGTTGTGGCAGGAAAACCCAATCTAATAATCGCCACCTTTTTTAATCGATGTTGCAGTGTGGCATTCAACAAATGTGTTGTACCAATCATGACATATCTAATTTTACTGGAAGATACATTTGCTTTCTTTAGCACGTCTTTGATTACTTCAGACATTCCTGACGTGATATCATCAGTAGTTTGTGTTTTCGCTACAGCTAAGATCTCGCTTTCTCGCATTAATACAGCATCAGTATTTGTACCACCCACATCTATACCAATAATTTCCGTTGCCATAATTCAGCTTAACGCTCCAATATTTATGAAACCAATAGCGCACTAATCCCAATGCATTATTACTTTACCCGACTGCCCTGTTGCCATTGCATCAAAGGCTTTTTGATACTCTTTATAACTAAATTCATGTGTTAATACGGGTGCAACATTTAAACCACTTTGCAACAACATAATCATTTTGTACCACGTATCAAACATTTCACGACCGTAAATACCTTTTAATATTAACCCTTTAAAAATAACATTGTTCCAATCGATCGCAACGGGTTCAGACGGAATACCCAATATCGCTATTTTTCCGCCATGATTCATATGATCTAGCATTTGATTAAATGCTTTAGCATTTCCCGACATTTCTAATCCCACATCAAAACCTTCTGTCATGCCTAATTCTTTCATGACGTCTTTTAATGATTTATTTGCAGGATTAATCGCTACAACATCGCCAATCTTTCTGGCTAAATCCAATCGATATTCATTGACATCCGTTATCACGACAAATCGCGCGCCCACTTTTTTACAAATCGCTGCTGCCATAATTCCAATCGGACCTGCACCTGTAATTAATACATCCTCTCCTACTAAATCAAACGACAATGCCGTGTGAACTGCATTTCCTAGTGGATCTAAAAACGATGCAATATTGTCAGGAATATTATCCGGCAAAGGATAAACATTTTTCGCGGGGAAACTTAAATATTCTGCAAAGCACCCATTACGATTTACGCCTAATCCTATTGTATTTCGACATAAATGCTGATTTCCTGCGCGACATTTCCGGCAATACCCGCACGTAATATGTCCTTCACCGGAAACACGTTGGCCGATTTTTAAACCCGATACTTCATCGCCAATTTCAACAATTTCACCCATGAACTCATGACCAATGGTCATAGGCACTTTTATGGTTTTTTGTGCCCACGCATCCCAATTATAAATATGCGCATCCGTTCCACAAATAGCTGTTTTTTTAATTTTAATTAATACGTCGTTATGGCTAATAGTAGGTTTTGGAACCTCTTCTAACCAAATGCCTTTTTCCGCTTTCGATTTAACTAACGCTTTCATGTTGAATCACTCCTAATGTTTTTCCAACTTTAGCAAATGCCGTAATGGCTTTGTCTAATTGATCTTTCGTATGCGCCGCAGACATTTGTGTTCTGATTCTAGCTTGACCTTTGGGCACGACGGGGAAAGAAAATCCAATGACATAGATATTTTCCTTTAATAATTGGTTAGCCATTTCAGCTGCCAATTTCGCATCGCCTAACATGACCGGAATAATCGGATGCTCGCCAGGAATTAAATTAAAACCTAATTTAGTCATGTGTTCTCTAAAATAATCTGAATTATCTTTAAGTTTCTTTCTTAAATTTTCGCCTTGCTTATTTAATAATGCTAAAACTTTAATGCTGGCACCTACAATAGCGGGAGCTAACGTATTAGAAAACAAATACGGTCGAGATCGATTTCTTAACCACTCAATAATTTCTTTCTTGCCAGATGTATAACCACCCGATGCACCGCCTAATGCTTTTCCTAATGTTCCGGTATAAATATCAATTCTGTCAGATACGCCACAATGTTCTGGGGTGCCCTTGCCTGTTTTGCCCATAAATCCAACAGCATGCGAATCATCGACCATAACCATCGCACCATATTTATCTGCAAGATCACAAATGGCTTTAAGATTGGCAATAATCCCGTCCATCGAAAATACGCCATCTGTTGCAATTAATTTATAACGCGCATCTTTGGCAGCGATCAACTGTTTTTCAAGATCTTGCATATCGTTATTTTGATATCTGAACCGCTGTGCTTTACAGAGTCTGATACCATCAATAATACTGGCATGATTTAATGCATCACTAATAATAGCATCTTCTTCAGTCAATAAAGTTTCGAACAATCCACCATTCGCGTCAAAACATGAGCTATATAATATAGTATCTTCTGTGCCCAAAAATTGGCTGATTTTTTGTTCCAACTCTTTATGAATGTCTTGAGTCCCACAGATAAATCTTACTGAGGCTAGACCATAACCATGTTTATCCAATGCATCCTTACCCGCTTGAATTAATTCAGGATCATTGGCTAATCCTAAATAATTATTGGCGCAGAAATTTAAAACATGTTGGCCATGAATGACTTTAATTTCCGCTTGTTGTTGTGACGTAATAATTCGTTCTGCTTTATATAGGCCTTCGGTTTTGAGTTCAGCGATCTTGTCATCAAGGTACTGCGTAAATGAAGATTTTGTCATAAAAATATCCTTTATATATGTTAGCCATGTGGTAAAGATATCATATCGTTCAAAAAGACCTAAAATGTAAAAATAAGCTTAATTTTCGGTTGTACTTGAATTTGCTCCTGGTCTAGGTGAAGCTGGAGTTGGAACTGCCGGTACTTCCTTTGTAGCTTCTTCTTTGCCTTTTGATTCTGAATTTGATACTAAAGCTGGAGTAAGGAGCGCAAGAAAACGTGGACTACCAGGACCATAACTACTCGAACTATCTGCTTTAGAAGATATTTCCCGTAATTTTGATTGCTCTAAGATCAGACCATTTAAATCCATCACTGCTTTTTCTAATGCTTCGATTCTTTGTTGTTGCGCAGTTAATTGTCCTCGTTGTTCTTGAACAGTTTTTTCTAGTCGCCCTAAAGCTGCAGTATGTTCTTTGTCTTGTTTATCGAGCGCAAAAACTGTATTTGAAAATTCCTGTAACGCTTTCAAAATCATTTCGTTGGAATTACCTGATTTCAACATTTTCATACAGAAAATGAATACTTGACCATAGTTATTTTGTGTTTTTAATACACTCAAATAATTTCTTATATAAAGCTCTTCTTTGGGTTGTCTCTCACAGGCAGCACTGAAAAACTCTGCTGCTTTATCTAAGTGTGATGCCTTCTCATAATAAACCCCCAAATTATTTAATGCACTTGCATTATTCGGTTCCAACTTAATTACATTCCCATAGGCCTCTTCAACAGCAGGATCTTTCCCGTTGAGTTGAGAAAGAAGATATCCAACTTGGAACCACGCATCTGCATGATTCGGATCTCGTTTCAGAACTTGACGATACATACCAACAGCCTTTTTAGACTCCTCTTTTACTTTAAAAATGCGGGCTTTCATCATAAGCCCCGGAATATAATCTTTATTTGCCTTTAAAATTTTATCGCAATATTCAAACGCTCCAGCATAAGCTCCATCTGTAAGACAAGCTTGCGCTTTCTCTAACCACGCTTTTAAGGTTGCTTCATTCGGTTGTTCTTGCATACTTATCTCCTCACTAATTTAAAACAACTCTACCGGATCCACATCAATCGACCATCTCACCCGCTGTTTTGCTTGAATTTCTGATAAGTGATCAATTAGCTTTTTCAAATGGTTCTTAATACTGTTTCGATTATTAGCTTGTAACAATAAATTCGCGCGATGCTTTCCGGCCTTCTTTTGCATAGGCGCTGGCAATGGTCCTAAAATAAAAATATCTTTATCATGATTTAAATAATTTTTGGCTTGATTTAAAAATTCCATCACCACATCTATTTTTAATCCTTCCGCTTTAACTAAGGCTAAAAATTGATACGGCGGCAATAAAGCTTCTTCTCGCTCTTTTAATAATAATTTCGCGAACGCTTCGTAACCATGTGTTAATAGCGTCTGTAATAACGGATGATCAGGATGATAGGTTTGTAGTATAACTTCACCTGGTTTTTCGGCACGACCACTTCGACCTGCGACTTGCATAATTAATTGCGCTGTACGTTCGGATCCGCGAAAATCACTGCTAAACAATCCTGCATCCGCATTTAAAATAACTGACAATGTCACGTGTTTAAAATGGTGGCCTTTGGCAAGCATTTGCGTCCCCACTAAAATACAGGGCTCACCTTCGTGAATATTCGATAACTTTTGTTCGAAAGATCCCTTTTTTCGAGTCGAATCGCGGTCGATTCTTATAATAGAAGTATCCGGAAAATATTCACGCAAGGTTTCCTCAATTCTTTCAGTACCAGATCCCATCGGGGCCAAAACTGTTGATTGACATTCACGACAAACTTTATCAACGGGTCGTGATGCACCACAGTGATGACACTGTAAATGGGACGGTGATTGATGCAATGTCATATTGGCGTCGCATTTTTTACACGCGGCAATCCATCCACATTGATAACAAATTAACGTTGGCGAATATCCACGACGATTTAAAAAGACTAAAACTTGATTACTATTTTTTAAATGTTTTTGAATGCTTTCTAATAACGCCATCGATAAACCTTTGGGCGCCGCTTGTTTTTTTAAATCCAATAAAATAAATTCAGGATGAACGGCTTCACCTGCACGCTCCGGTAATTTCAAACATTCGTATCGCCCTGTTTCAACATTATGTAAACTTTCTAAACTGGGCGTTGCGGATCCCAATATAATAGAAATATTTTCATAGTTCGCCCGCAAAACTGCTAAATCGCGCGCAGAATATTTAAACCCTTCTTGTTGTTTAAATGACGCATCATGTTCTTCATCGATAATTATTACGCCCGGATCTTTGAGTGGTGTGAAAATAGCAGAACGCGTACCAATAATAATCTTCGCATCGCCGTTTCGCGCTTGTAGCCATGCCGTGTGTCTTTCGGTATCGGTTAATCCGGAATGCAACACCGCAATTAAAACCGGAAATCGCATTTGAAAACGCATGACAGTTTGAGGGGTCAGTCCAATTTCAGGAACTAATATAAGAGCCTGTTTATCTTGTTTTAATACGGCATCAATAATTTGAAGATACACTTCTGTTTTACCTGAACCCGTTACGCCAAATAATAAATGCGCTTTAAATTGGTTAATATTCTCAATAATTTTATCAACCGCGACTTGTTGATGTTCTGTTAATACAGGTGCAACTTCTGGAAGCGACTCAAATTCAAACGCATTATGTTTATACGATGCTTCGCGGCCTTGGCGTAATAATGTCGGGAATGCAGCAGAAAATACTTCGCCGATGGGATAATGATAATACTCTGCGGCAAATAAAATTAATTTATAAACGCTTTCTGAAAATAACGGCTCAGTATCAATTATTTCAATGGCTTTTTTTAATTTATGTAAGGGATGTTGGGATTGTGAACTGCTGGATACAATAATTCCGATTAATTCATGATCGCGCCACGGAATTTTTACGCGCAAACCGGGTTTAATATTTTCGGTGGAAATGTTTTCAGGCGCGAGATAATCAAATAATTTATAAAGGGGGGAAGGAACAGCGACATTCAGGACCAACATACAGTTCCTTCGACTCGCTCCGCTCGCTCAGGATGACATTGATTAAACGTGGCCTGCCAAACATAGCGTAAGCGAAGGTTGGCGGAGAGGGTGGGATTCGAACCCACGTGGGACGTTAAGCCCCCGACCGATTTCGAGTCGGTGCCGTTATGACCGCTTCGGTACCTCTCCAGGTAACTCGTCATACATGCGTGCGCAATTCTAGTGGGAAACGTGTTGAGAAAGAAGACTTCCAGGCGGAATTTTTGATACCGGCGTAAATGGCGGATTCGTTGTATAAATATAATCATTTTCATGCGCGCGAATTCCGACAGCTGAACACCCCGTCACTCCTAGGATTAAAAAAATAATCAGTAACTTTTTCATTTAAATTTCCTCAATTAAAAACCAGTTCCTTCCACTCGAGCGACATGTACGTCGCCCCTACGACGTAGGATGACACTCTTTTATTCCTCGCCAACAGTTTTATACGCCGAACGTAATTCCTGATGATATTGTTGTGACAAGGGACTCAAGGGTAGTCGAATCCCTTCTGGAATTAATCCCATATCATGCAATAACCATTTACACGGAATTGGATTACTTTCCACAAAAATATGATGGTATAACGATACTAATTTTTTATTGATCGCACGGGCTTCTGTGCGATTTCCCGCCAACGCTGCATCACTCATCGCTAATAGGGTTTTTGGCGCAACATTAGACACTACCGAAATCACACCTTTGAATCCCAATAACATGGCAGCCAAGGCATCTTCATCGTTACCGGTAAAAATATCCATTTTATCGCCCACGCGATTTAAGACGTCTTCAATTTGTGCCAAGGTCATATTGGATTCTTTTAAGCCAACAATATTAGAGATATGGGATAAGCGCTCAACCGTTGCAGGCGCAATATTGCAGCCCGTTCGCCCCGGGTGATTATAAAGAATAATGGGCAAAGGAACTTTTTCGGCGATGGACTTATAGTGCGCATAAATCCCCTCTTGTGTTGGCTTATTATAATAAGGTGCAATGATCAGACAGGCATCAGCGCCCAGAGCCTGGGCTTTTTGGCTGGCTTCAATGGTTTTTTGGGTCGAATTCGTCCCCGTTCCGGCAATTACAGGCACCCGTTTAGCGGTTTTTTTGACGACCGTGGTGACGATTTTTTCGAACTCGTCATGGCTTAAGGTCGGCGATTCTCCCGTCGTTCCATTGACCACAAGGCCGTTGATGCCTGCGGCAATTTGGCGTTCTACCAGCTTCTCGAGGCTCTTCAGATCGACTTCTCCCTGAGCATCCATAGGGGTGACCAGAGCCGTAATTACGCCTTTAAACATCTTGTGCCCTCCTCAACTTTCCTGCATAGTACTGCTCTGGCAACCCCGTGACAAGCAAGGAAATCGTCATAATGCAAGACAAACAATATTTAAGCATAGCCGCCATTTTTCCGAACGAAATTGAAACGCTTCGCGAAATTACGCACCTCATTGCGCACCATCAGTGTGACATTTTAGACTGGCGTCTCTACCAACATGGCAATCGATATAATTTGCACTTTTTGATTGGTGGAACCTGGGCTGTCATCGCCAAATTAGAACCCAAGCTCAATACCTTGAGCAAAAAATTCAATATCCAAATTTTAATGGAGCGTACCAATCTAACTCCGCCCAAGAAAAACTTTTTCCCGTACTGTCTTTATATTATTGCTGAAGACAACGCCGAGAATTTCCACCAAGTCATCCGCTATCTCAATCAGCCGGATATCTTTATTCGCGAAATTGCGATTGATAGCTATAAAGCTCGCTATACAGAAACGCCCATGTTATCGATCACCATTAAGATTCAATTTTCAGTGAATTTATCCATTTCGGAATGGCGTGAGCACTTTATGCTATTTTGTGATGACATGAATTTAGACTCCATCATGGAACCGGAGAAAACGTAAACTATGGCCAAAGGGAAATCTGCAGAGACTGACAAACGTTTATTTGTATTAGATACCAATGTCATGATGCATGACCCTTCTTGTTTGTTGCGGTTTCATGAACATGACATTTATTTACCCATGGTCGTATTGGAAGAATTAGATGCCAATAAAAAGGGCCTGAGTGAAACGGCTGTTAACGTTCGCCTAACCAACCGTTTTTTAGATGAATTACTCACCGGGAAAACGCATAAAGAAATCGAACAAGGCATCGAACTTCCCAATACTGGTGGGCGATTATTTTTCCAAACCAATGACGTCAATACCAAACTCCCTGAATTATTGCCAGGCGGAAAAGCAGATAACTCCATATTAGGAATTACTCTTGCCTTACAAAAAGAAAAACCGCAAACCAAAGTAACCTTAGTATCTAAAGATATTAATTTACGGGTTAAAGCGGGCATTTTGGGTGTACATGCTGAAGATTATTACAACGATCAAGTGTTAGAAGACTTATCGCAATTACATACGGGCATTCATATGCTCTCCGCGGATTTTTGGGAAACGCACAGTAAAGATTTAGAGTCCTGGAAAGAAGAAGGCAAAACCTATTATAGAATTAAAGGTCCTGCGGTATCGTCTTGGTATCCGAATGATTGCTTATATTTACAAGATCCCAATCAGCCTTTTATGGCAATCGTGCGGGAAATTAAAAATAACATCGCCACATTTCAGCATATTTATGATTACCAAGCCCCGAAGCATACGATTTGGGGAATTAACGCTCGCAATCGGGAACAGAATTTTGCCTTAAATGTTTTAATGGATCCGGAAATTGATTTTGTTACGTTACAAGGTCCTGCTGGAACGGGAAAAACATTATTAACCTTAGCGGCAGGATTAGCGCAAACATTGGATCATGCGAGATACCGTGAAATATTAATGACGCGCGTAACCGTTCCATTAGGTGAAGACATTGGATTTTTACCAGGAACAGAAGAAGAAAAAATGACACCGTGGATGGGTGCGTTGATGGATAATTTAGAAGTGTTGCACAGTAATCAACATGGCGACTCCTGGGAACGTGCCGCAACACAAGATTTATTACGTAACCGCATTAAAATCCGCGCGTTAAATTATATGCGTGGAAGAACCTTCTTAAATAAATATTTAATTATTGATGAAGCGCAAAATTTAACGTCTAAGCAGATGAAAACATTATTAACGCGCGCCGGCCCTGGTACTAAAATAGTTTGTTTAGGTGATTTACACCAAATTGATACGCCGTATTTGACAGAACGAACGTCCGGTTTGACTTATGCCATTGATAGGTTCAAACATTGGAGTCATAGTGCACACATAACGTTATCGCGAGGCGAACGTTCACGTCTTGCAGATTTTGCGTCGGAGAATATGTAATTATGGGAAAAGAAAATAAGGCTATTTTAGAAGGCGATCTTTATTATGTTCAAGGATCGTATGCAGCGATCAGCGATGCAGTAGGTTTCGACTTACCTAAAAATTATACTCAAACACAAGAAGCGCTGAGCGCACAAATTCAAAATGATATGCATCGCACAACTTTTTTCATGCAAGATGAAAAAGAGCGCGAGACTTTAGAAAGGCAGTGGTTCGAAACAAAGCACGATGTTCTTCAATCTTATGATCAAGCTGATCCTACAGGCTCCCCTATTCCCAATCATTTGTATCTACAAAGATTACATAAGATAAATAGCAACTTATCCGGCAATGATTTGTTAAGAGCACAAGAATCATTCCTTACCTCCAGAGAAAATATGCGCTTCGGTTATTTAGATGATAATAATAAAGTATGCGGTGTTTATATAGCTTATTCTAAAGATCCAAAGGAACCTGGCTGGGTAATGGGAGTTTTGCACGATGCTATTGCTTCACCAACCGATCGTAAACTTCACCTTTTTACTTTTCTTCCTAATGACTGGATCGAAAATCCTATCGACAAAAAGAAACTTTCAAAATTACATCCTGTTAAAGTATCAAATCAAATTACATCTAAAAAAATATTTCCCCGCAAAGTTCTTCCATTTCAACCAACCCTTAAAGAAGCATTAAATTCAGAAAAAGTTTATCTTTTTTTAGAAAACATGCTTAATGCTGATGGAACCATAAAACCTGATTTTTTTGATAAGCAAAATCTTGAGCAAAAGGGATACCAAATAGAAAACACAGTAATCATTCACCCCCCAGTCCCCAAAAAACCCGAAGACACTGTCACCCCCTCTGCTACTCCCCTCAACGCAAAAACCAACGCGAATGTCACGGCGTTCATCCAAAAACCCCAATACGCAAGTGAAATTAATCAAGCGATTGCTTCGCGGAATTTTGTACTCTCAGAAGACAGACACTTTTTTGTCAATAAAAAAGATGGGCGAGAAATTCATATTGGTCTTCAAGGTCAAATGACAACCGATCCGATTAATACCGCAACAACACCTAACCCTTCACAGGCTGCGCTGGATGTTCTTATTGTGGCACTGAGAACACTTTCGGTGATCTATCATGAAGGTGGCAAAGATAATTTCCCAGCAGAAAAATTTGCACTTAAATTAACTCAAAGAGAAGGTGCGACTGAAAACCAAAAAGCAAACTTCTTACGATTTGAAAAAAGCATTCGAGAAGGTCTCGCTGATGAAATAAATAGTGAAAACCCCGATATCTACGCCAAAGAATTTCTTGAGAAAATTACTTTTAATGGCATGAAGTTAGATGCGAATTTGAAAAAACGTCCGACCCCAGATGACAAAGAGAAAGAAGAAACCGACGAAACAGATGAGGCAAAAGCCACTGAAGGTAAACGATTAAAACTGGGCAAATAAATTAAGATTGATCAATCGATCGACAGTGTGTCTCCCGAATAAAAAAGGTCACGCCTAATGCAATCACCATCATCACCGGCATAATCAACATCGCCACATGATAATCCTTGGGTGTATACACATGCATATTATTCACAATGCTGAAATCACCAATCTTATCCATAATATAACCAAATACCGACGGAAATATGGCGCCACCCGACAAGGTAGTAAATGAAACAACACTTACCGATGTCGCAGTAATAATTCTCGGATTGCTCTCTGCTACCGTCGGATAACTGATAATTTGCGTGCTGCTCGTTAAGCCCAGTAAGAAAAATAATACGGCGTAAATAAATAAAGATGCGGAAGCATTAATTAAAATAAGCATAATAATAATCGAAATAATTGCGCCAATTTGCATCGGTAATTTTCGAAGTCGTACAACATCTGAAATCCAACCCGCTATTGGTGAACCAATTACCGTTCCGAAAAAAATCATCATCGGCGGAAATGACGCTTGTAAATTCGACAAATGTTTGACTTGTTCGAGATATAAACTTCCAAAACCACCGCCACCAATTAAATAAATCGGCAAATTCATAAACGAGGTATAACAACCACACAACCAATTTTTCCATTTTAAATACGACGTCTGCATGGCGCGCCAATAACCATATTCTTCCAATAACCGTTGGTCATTGTCACATGTCTTCTTCGTCTCATTCGGATAATCCTGAACTGTAAAAAAGATAATAATCCAAAAAAGCAAACCTATCGCTGCATCAATCGTTACTGCTTGACGCCAATCCCCTAAATAATTAATTAATAATGTTAATGGTGTTTGGGCCAATGTTCCACCGAGCATGGCCATCATGACAACTAAACCCGACACTAACGCTAATTTTTCATTCGGAAACCAACGTGATGCTAATCGAATACAACTTAAGAAACAAAATGCACTGCCAATACCTGTTAATAATCGGCTTAATTTTACGAGATAATACGTTTCTGTATGCGCAAAACAGTACGTCCCCACTATACAGACTAATAACGCCACAAGAATAACTTTACGCGTAGAAACACGATCTAAAATTTGGCCAGCAGGTAATAAAAATAAAATGGTCGAATAAAAATAGGTTGCGGTTAAATTCCCCAACTTTGTTGCACCAATCGAAAAATCACGCATTAAATACGGCGCCAATGAACTGATCATGTTCATTTGGATAAATTCATAAAAAAAGAATAACGCAGCAGAAAAAACCACTATCCACGGCCTTAAGCCTGTTTTCATATTTTATTTCTCGCGGGCAAATGTTTCTCTTACACAAAGGGATGATACTAATGCAGCCACTAATATTCCAACCATCATCAACATTGAGCCATGATATGCCTCTGCAGTATAAATATGCTGGCCATTCACAATCGTTCCATCCCAATGTTTATCCATTAATTTTCCATATAAGGGCTCAAAAATCATTGGCGCGCCCATAATTAACAACGCCGAAAATCCCATCGCAGTTCCTGTAATACTCGGAGCATTACTTTCCGAGATAGCGGGATACCCTACTGTTTGAGCACCCATCACAAAACCTAAGGCAAAATATAAACCTATCAATGCCCAAAAAGATAATTGCGTGCAATAAATAATCGCGACCATAATTGGTAATGAAAATACGGCAAATAAAATCATGGGTAAACGGCGTCGTTTAATTCTATCCGAAAATCCACCTACCACGGGAAAACCAATCATCGCGCCTAAAAATAAAACCGAAATAATATAAGATGCTTGAAGTGAAGTGACTTGATTAACTGTGGTGAGATATAAACTTCCCCATAATCCACCCAATAACATGAGCGGAACATTCATAAAACTGATAAAAAACCCGGCAAACCAGTTTTGCGCATTGGATAACGCTAAAACAATACTTTGTTTAATCCCTAATTCACGCAGCTCTTGACGCTGATTACGATAAAATTCTTCTTGGCCAGGTGGCACATCACGTACCACACTCCAAATTAATAAAATAACCGCAAATCCTAATGCGCCAACAATTAATAACGCATTTCGCCAATCCACTTTAGCAATTAGCCACGTTAATGGCGTTTGCGCCACCATTCCGCCTAACATCGCTAAGGAAATCACAATACCCAATACCAAGGCCATACGCTGTGCAGGAAACCAGCGTGAAGCAATACGAATACTGCTTAAAAAACAAAATGCATTTCCCATGCCTGCCGCTAAATGACAAAAGCCAATTAATAATAACGAATGGGATTTTGCAAAAATAATGGTGCTAATTACCGTAATCCACATCGCTGTTAAAATTATTTTTCGCGTAGAAAAACGATCAAGCAACATGCCTGCAGGGAATAATAAGAGAACATTACCGAGAAAAAAACTAGAGGCAATATAACCTAAAGTTGTCGCGCCAATATGAAAATCATTTAAGAGCGATTGACTGATCGCATTAAACATTTGCATCTGGATGAATTCATAAAAGAAAAACATCCCAGCTGAAAGAACAACTAACCACGGAAGATATTGAGGAACCCGAGCTGCGTTTACGTTCGTCGCGTTCATGTATCCAAGCCTCCCGTGTAGTGTTTTATGCCTCCTGGCTTACTTCTTTCATACTTAAACGGATTTTGCCTTGTCTGTCAATCTCCATCACTTTGACTTTGACCTTCTGACCTTCTTGTAATTTGTCAGACACTTTTTCGATGCGTTCATTGCAAATTTGAGAAATGTGAACTAATCCATCTTTGCCTGGCAAAATGGTCACAAATGCACCGAAGTCTACGACTTTCGAAATCGTTCCTTCGTACACTGCGCCCACTTCAACATCGGAGGTTAAACGCGTAATGCGTTTAATTGCTTCTTGTGCTGCTTCATTGTCCGTCGATGCAATTTTAATTGTGCCGTCATCGGTAATATCAATTGTCGTGCCGGTTTCTTCTGTTAATGCTCGAATGGTTGCACCACCTTTACCAATCACCTCACGAATTTTATCCGGATTAATTTTAATGGATACAATTCGCGGCGCATAATCTGACATGGTTTCACGAGGCTTGCTTAATGCAGCATTCATGACGCCTAAAATATGCAGTCGGCCTGCTTTTGCTTGCGCTAAAGCTTTTTCCATAATTTCTTTTGTAATGCCGTCGATTTTAATATCCATCTGAAGCGCTGTAACACCTTGCGAAGTACCAGCGACTTTAAAATCCATATCGCCTAGATGATCTTCATCACCTAAAATGTCGGTAAGAACAGCGTATTTTTCACCTTCTTTAATTAATCCCATCGCAATACCTGCAACAGGTGCTTTAATCGGCACACCGGCATCCATTAACGATAAACTTGCGCCACAGACACTGGCCATGGAACTGGAACCATTGGATTCTGTAATTTCTGAAACGACACGAAGCACATACGGAAATTGTTCTTGCGTCGGTAATACCGCTTGAACACCACGACGCGCCAAACGTCCGTGACCAATTTCACGACGCTTCGGTCCTGTCATCGGTCCTGTTTCACCCACAGAATATGGAGGGAAATTATAATGCAACATAAATTGATCTTTGATTTCGCCACCTAATGCATCAATGACTTGTGCATCACGACCGGTACCCAATGTCGAAACAACCAACGCTTGTGTTTCACCGCGGGTAAATAATGCAGAACCGTGTGTGCGCGGTAAAAGTCCTGTTTGAATAGTGATAGGACGAACCGTTACCGTATCACGACCATCAATACGCGGCTTACCGTCTAAAATACGTTGACGCACAATTTTCGCTTCAAGATTTTCAAACGAGGTGCGAATCATGTGTTCGGTAAATTTTTCATCTTTGGTTAAATTTTCAATGACCTGTTTACGTAATTCATTAATTTTTGTTAAACGCTCTGCTTTAGCCGGAAAATTCGTATACGCTTGATCCAATTCTTTTTGTGCATGTTCATGCACCGCTTTTTCTAAAAGTTCATGTGTTACAGGAACTTGCCATACCATCGCAGGATGATTAACATCTTTTGCAAATTCTTTAATGGCTTTGATCGCCACTTGCATTTGTTGATGACCAAAATGCAATGCACCTGACATAATTTCTTCGGATAATTCTTTGGCTTCTGATTCAACCATTAAAACGGCGTTTTCTGTGCCGGCAATAACTAAATCTAATTCCGAGGTTAAAATTTCTTCTGCGTTAGGATTTAATAAATAAACTCCATCTTTATAACCGACACGCGCAGCACCAATTGGGCCATTAAACGGAACACCGGAACTGGCTAACGCTGCAGACGCAGCAAGCAAAGAAATAATATCGGGATTTACTTTTTTATCTAACGATAAAACGGTCACAACCACTTGGACTTCGTGATAAAAACCTTCTGCGAATAATGGACGAACAGGTCTATCGATTAAACGGGAAATTAAGGTTTCTGATTCGGTGGGACGACCTTCACGTTTAAAGTAACCACCGGGAATTTTACCTGCCGCATACGTACGTTCTTGGTACATCACGGTTAAGGGTAAAAAGTCGATACCCTCTTTCATATTTTTATCTGCTACTACCGTTGCGAGTACTACCGTATCACCCATTTGTGCCATAACAGCAGAAGTAGCTTGACGAGCGATTACACCCGTTTTGAGGGTTACAGTGTGTTCACCAAACGAAAAGGTTTTTTCAATGCTCACAGGAATTTCCTTGTGTGGAGTAATTTTTTACTGATCACGTAAATTGAGTTCAGCGATCAATTTTTTGTAGATCTCTGCATTCTGAGTCTTGAGATATTTCAGCAAACTACGACGATTACTGACCATCTGTAAAAGACCATGGCGGGAATGGTTATCTTTGGAATGAATTTTTAAGTGTTCGGTTAATTCATTAATGCGGTTGGTTAACAACGCGATTTGAACTTCTGGCGAACCCGTATCTTTGGGGCCACGCTGAAATTTCTTAGCCGATGCGTCTACTGCTACTGTCATCTAAAACTCCTCAACTATCATCAATATCATAAAAAGTACGCCATTGTAGACGACAGCCAAGACCATTGACAAGCTTTATCCAAGCCGGCATCATTCCGCCCTGAATTTTTAACAGGAAAATGAAGGAGCACCCCACTTGGCTAATATAAAATCAGCAAAAAAACGGGCTAAACAGTCGGAAAATCGACGTCAACGCAATGCTGCCCAGCGTTCAGAAATGCGTACACACATCAAAAATCTTTTGAAAATCATTGAAAAAGGTGATTTAGCGGAAGCCAATGCCACTCTTCGCAAGACCATATCGGTATTAGATAAGTCTGCTAAAAAGGGCTTAATTCACAAAAACAAAGCGTCTCGTACCAAGAGTCGTTTGAATGCCCGCGTGAAGAAACTCATCAAGAAATAATCTTTGGTTGGACCGGGCATAGCCTTGCAGTCTGGAATCCCGGTCCCTGCTGAAAAAGCTGCTTAAGCTACAACCTCTCCCGCCGCTCTCGCCAGTAATTGTTTACGCAGCGCTTCATCTTCTAAGCACGATGAAATATTAAACGACACGCCCAATAAACCCACTACCAAACCCGCGCTATTTAAGATGGGAATCTTACGGGAAATGAATACCCCTTTCTTTCCATTGATTAAACGAGAGGTTTCTTCAAATACCATGGATTGCTTGTTTTTCATGACTTTTAAATTATTTTCGATGATCGCTTCCGCATCTTCTTTGGATTGAAAATCATAGATGGTTTTACCAATGATATCGTCAGGTGAGCTTAGACCTATCGCTACCGCTTGTTGATAATTGCAGCCTTGGAAGACATTATTAATATCGAACCAGTACACATTTTCAGGGATTAAATTTACAATTGTTTCAAAATCAAAATAAGGTTTTCTGCCTTTCATATATCGACATCCTCTTTTAGGTTAATACAGCAAGGAGCCGAACATCTTTATTTTTCTTCGGCCAGTTCCTTCGCCAAGCCAATATAAGTAGCCGGCGTCAGAGTCTTTAATTGTGATTTAACTCCCCCTTTTAAATCAAGACCCTCAATAAAATCATGCAGGATTTTTTTAGTAATAATTTTACCCCGTGTCAGCTTTTTCAATTTTTCATACGGCTCTTCAATACCTTCTATTCGCATCACCATTTGAATCGGCTCTGCTAACACTTCCCAAGCTTGATCTAAATCATATTGAATTTTTTCTTTATTGACCTCTAATTTAGCGATGCCCTTTAATAAAGACTGGTACGCCACCACGGCATGACCAATACCGACACCAATATTTCGTAATAAAGTTGAATCCACTAAATCACGCTGAAATCTGGAAATAGGTAATCTGTCTGCTAAACAACTTAATATACTATTCGCTAAATATAAATTCCCTTCGGCGTTTTCGAAATCAATGGGATTTACTTTATGCGGCATCGTTGAGGATCCGACTTCCCCGGATTTAACTTTTTGCTGAAAATATCCCAACGAAATATAACCCCAGGTATCGCGACAAAAATCTATTAATATAGTATTAATACGCATCATCGCGTGAAATAACTCTGCGATATAATCATGTGGTTCGATTTGCGTTGTGTAAGGTTGATAATGCAAACCTAAATTTTCAACAAACTCTTTTGCCATATTTAGCCAATCTTTTTTTGGCATCACCGCATAATGGGCGTTCATATTACCGACCGCGCCATTAAATTTACCTTTAATTTCAACAGATTGAAAACGAGAGACTTGTGATTCTAATCGCGCTAAAACATTGGCGAATTCTTTGCCCACCGTTGTCGGTGTTGCCGGTTGACCATGCGTGCGAGATAACATCGGAATTTTAGCGTAACGATGTGAAAATTCACGCAAGGTTTTCATGAGATCCTGATAAAATTTTAATAACACGTGCTCACGCGTTGTTGACAACATTAATCCATACGCCAAATTATTAATGTCATCGGATGTACAGCCAAAATGAACCCATTCCACATATTTTTTATGCTTAGGATTTTTGACCATTTTAGCTTTAATAAAATATTCCACGGCTTTGACATCATGGTTGATTTCATTTTCTATTTTTTTAATTTCAGCGGCATCTTTTTCAGAAAAATCGAGAAATAATTTTTTGAGCTCTACGTCAGGCTGCAAGCATTCAAGCCAACAAATTTCGATTAACACACGGTAACGCATCAATGCATATTCACTGAATAATTCCTGTAAACCAGCGGTTTTTTCTGCGTAACGACCATCCAGTGGAGAAATCATCATTAAAGTAGATACAGTCATTTCAGTCCCCATATATAAATTACTGCACCGACACACACAGCACTGTCGGCAATATTAAACGTTGGCCAATAGTGATTTCCGATATGCCATTGAATAAAATCCGTTACCACACCCGGATAAACACGATCAATTAAATTTCCAATTGCACCACCCAAAATTAAGGCTAACCCTGCATTTGCGGCTTTTTGCTCAACCGGGGATTTTTTAAGCAACATTAAAATAATAATGGATACCACAGCTGAAAATCCTGACAACGCCCATCGCTGCCATCCGGATTCTCCCGATAAAACACTCCAGGCTGCTCCACGGTTGTAGTCTAAATACCAATTAAAATACGAATTGACGGTAATAGGCGTATGCAATTGCAAATGCGTTGCCGCAAACCATTTTGATACTTGATCTAAAATAATTACAAGAAAACTTAACAATAACCAACGCATATAATGCAATTTAGGCATACTGTCTGGCCTCTCCTTTTCCATTCGGTAAATTATCTACACAGCGCGTACAAATCTCAGGATGCGCATGATCATGCCCAACATCTTCACGTCGATGCCAACACCGTGCGCATTTTTTATGCTCCAAGCCGGATACCGTAATTTTTAACTCAGCGCCTTTTTCGATTGTCGCCGCTGACGTAATCCACACAAATCGCAACTCATCATTTAATTTAATTAATTCAGCATAATAATCTTGAGGCGCAACAATATGCACGACTGCTTCTAATCCAGAACCAATAATTTTTTCATTGCGTTTCATTTCTAATTGCTGATTGACTTGCTCTCGCAAAGAAACGAGTAAATCAAAATTAATTTCATCAGCTGTCAATTCAGGAAATTCATAATATTCGGCTAAAAATACCGATTCAGCTTTGTTTTTATCTGCTGGCATAAACGACCAAATTTCTTCTGACGTAAAACTTAAAATCGGTGCAATCCAACGAACCAAGGCATTTAAAATATGATAAATCGCCGTTTGTGCCGAACGTCGTCCCAAACTGTTTTGTTGCATCGTATATTGACGATCTTTAATAATATCTAAATAAAATCCGCCTAATTCAACAATACAGAAATTATGCAACTCTTGATAAATAATATGAAACTGATATTCCGTATAAGCTTGTTTAATTTTTGCCTGCAAATCTTTCGCTTTTTGGAGAATCCATTTATCCAGGCTTAATAATTGATCGGGCTTTAATAAATTTTGCGCCGGATCAAAATCATGGAGATTCGCTAATAAAAACCGCGCCGTATTTCGAATACGACGATACGCTTCACCCGTCCGCTTTAATATTTCATCAGACACAGCCATTTCTGCACGGTAATCTGTCGCAGCGACCCACAACCGTAAAATATCTGCACCTAGAGTACTAATGACTTTTTCCGGTGCGACTACATTTCCAATGGATTTCGACATTTTGCGGCCTTTTTCATCTACCGTAAATCCGTGTGTCAATACGGCTTTATAGGGCGCCTTTTCTTTCATCGCCACAGACGTTAATAATGAGGATTGAAACCAACCGCGATATTGATCCGTACCTTCTAAATATAAATCTGCTTGATGTTCTTTTAATACGGCATAATGGGTCACACCCGAATCAAACCACACATCTAACGTATCATTAATTTTTTCATAATTATTATCCGGACATTGCCATTCATACCACGCTTCAATTCCCGACTGCTCTATTTTAAGTGCAATTTCTTCGGTGAGTTTTGCCATGTCAGGATGCAATTCTTTTGTTTCTTTATGCACGACTAATCCCATGGGCACACACCATTGACGTTGACGCGATACACACCAATCAGGCCTGTCTTTAATCATCCCTTCCATGCGTTGTTCACCCCAAGAAGGTTCCCACTGTGTTTTTGCGATTTCAGCCAAGGTATTTTCACGCAATTTATTTTTATCCATGCTAATAAACCACTGCGGCGTTGCCCTGAAAATCACAGGCGTTTTATGTCGCCAACAATGCGGATAACTGTGTTCAATTTTTTCTTCAACAATCAAATTATTTTTTTCGCGCATTAATTCAATAATTTCTGCATTCGCTTTAAAAATAAACTTGCCTGCAAATAAAGGCGTCGAATCCAAGAAACAGCCATTTCCACCCACAGGATTATTGATTGGTAATCTATAATGCTGGCCAACAACGTAATCTTCCACACCGTGGGCCGGCGCCGTATGCACAGCGCCAGTACCGGCATCCAATGTCACGTGATCCCCAAAAATAACCGGGACGGTTTTATCGTAAAACGGATGATGGACTTTAAAGTTCTCTAAATCAGATTTTTTAAGCTCTTGAATAATTTTAAAATTATCCACGCCATATCTATTCATACAAGTTTCAAGTAATTCTCTAACTAAAATATATTTTTCTGTACCTGTATCGACTAATACATAAGTATGATCTGGATTTAATGCAACCGCTTCATTAGCAGGTAGTGTCCACGGCGTAGTTGTCCATACGGGAATTATCCACTCTGAATTAATTACTCGAAACTTGATGTCAATCGCAGGTGATTGTTTATTGTGATATTCCACTTCCGCTTCGGCTAACGCAGAACGACAATCAATACACCAATGAACGGGTTTAAAACCTTGAGCCACATGATTATTGTGAATAATTTTTGACAACGCACGCAAAATATTCGCTTCGAATTTAAAATCCATGGTGAGATAAGGATTTTCCCAATCACCCAATATTCCTAGCCGCTTAAACTCTTCGCGCTGAATATTGACTTGTTCTTGTGCATATTCACGGCATTTTTGACGAAATTCTGTTGAGTTTAATTTTTCGCCGGCTTTGCCAAATTTTTTTTCAACGTTTAACTCGATAGGTAATCCATGACAATCCCAACCCGGAACATACGGCGCATCAAATCCTTCGAGTGTTCGTGATTTCACGACGATATCTTTTAAAATTTTATTTACCGCATGGCCAATGTGAATATTGCCGTTTGCATACGGAGGGCCATCGTGTAATACAAATTGTGGACGACCTTGTCGTAATTGACGAATTTCATGATAGAGTTTTTTCGTTTCCCATTGTTGTAATAATTCAGGTTCACGTTGTGAAAGACTGGCTTTCATCGGAAATTCAGTGGTGGGTAAATTTAATGTAGGTTTGTAATCGTTCATCGTAAGTCTCTTGCGTGTTGGATATCCAGTTTAATCTGCTCTTGTAAGTCATTCAATGAATCAAACTTCTTTTCGTCACGAAGTTTATGGGTGAACTCCACTTCAATATACTCACCATAAATATCGCGATTAAAATCAAATATATGAACTTCTAGAAAATTGCGCGTTCCATCGACCGTTGGACGTGACCCAATATTAGCCACGCCTCTTCCTATACCTATTATATTAACGCCATAAACACCCCTTAAAGGCGGCAACCGTTTTTGTAATGAAATATTCGCGGTACGGACGCCCATTTGACGTCCCCGTCCATCGCCTTTCACCACACGGCCTATCATAGAATAATACCGCCCCAATAAATATTGAGCAGTATTGACGTCGCCCTTCGCCAGCGTTTCTCGCACCCACGTACTGCTAATGCGTTTATCTTGATATAACACAGGCGACACCGCCTCAACCTCTAAATAATTTTTGAGTGTTTCAATAGTACCTTTCCGTTGATAGCCGAATTTAAAATCATTGCCCACAATAACTTTTTTGGCGTTCAGTTTTTTAAGCAGAATTTCCTCAATAAATTGTGAAGGAGACAAATGCGCGAGATGATGATTAAACGGCAAGGCATATATTAATTCTGGTGAAAATTTTTCAAGAATAGAGCTTTTTTCTCGCAACGTTGTTAATCGAGGTATTTTTCGTTCGGGATGAAAGTAGGCTTGCGGATAAGGATCGAACGTCAATATAACGGAGGCATTTTGTAGAAGCGCTTGATGTCCGAGGTGCAGTCCATCAAAGTTGCCAATTGCAACAACAGTACTTTGATAATAAGATGAGCCCGGTCTGCGGGCTAAAACTACAGTCACTCGATTTCCTCCTTAACCCGGAGATTATACGCGAACTAGGGACGATAACGATGCAAAATGTGCAAAAAATGCGACAACTCCTGAATGAAAACAAGATTCTCGTAGCACCTGGCATCTTTGATGGTCTCTCGGGACTTCTCGCTAAACAAGCAGGCTTTCCCCTTCTCTATGCCAGCGGCGGTGCTATTGCCCGAAGTGCTGGCTATCCTGACCTCGGCATTCTGACCCTCAGCGAAATTCTTTCTACGGTAAACCATATCGTCAGTACGACAAATCTCCCCGTCATCGCCGATGCTGATACGGGCTTTGGAAATGCGATTAATGTTGCGCGAACCGTAAAAGAATTTGAAAAGATTGGTGTCGCAGGCATTCATATTGAAGATCAAACCTTTCCGAAACGCTGTGGGCATCTGGACAACAAAACCTTAATCTCCAAAGAAGAAATGTGCCATAAAATCACTGTCGCAAAAAATTCCAAACAAAATCCTGATTTTTTATTGATTGCGCGGACAGATGCGATTGGCGCAGAAAATATTGATTCTGCGATTGATCGAGCACTGGCGTATCAAAAAGCCGGTGCCGACATGATTTTTATCGAAGCGCCCACGTCACTTCAACAAATCGAATTAATCGGTGAAAAAATCAAGGGCCTAAAATTAATTAATATCTTTCATGGCGGAAAAACGCCTGTAGTACCTTTAAAAACATTAGAATCACTTGGATTCAATATTGTCATTGTTCCATCCGATCTACAACGCGCCTGTATTATGGCTATGCAAAAAACACTTAACGCCATTCATAAAAACGGTAATTCTATGGATATTGATCAAGAATTAACCAGTTTTAATGAACGCGAAAAAATTCTCGGCACCGACACCTATCTCTCGCTCTAAAGGATCCCTCTTCATGGCATTTAAACGTTCTATCAGTATTTATGCATTATTATTTACTGCGATTGGTGGAATCATGGGATCCGGTTGGTTATTTGGTCCGATGTATGTCGCTAAAATTGCAGGTCCTGCCGCTATTTTAGCGTGGGTTGTCGGCGCCATATTAATGACGGTCATTGGATTTGCCTTTGCAGAACTTGCCGCAAATTCTCCGGTTGCCGGCGGCATGGTGCAATATGCGGAAAAAAGTCACGGACCGTTAATGAGCTTTACTGTGGGATGGTTAGTATGGGTTTCAAGTGTCGTTGTCGCTCCCATCGAAACATTAGCGCTATTAAAATATATTGCGGAATATTTTCCCGAATTAGTGCATCGCGTACATGATACGACGGTGTTAACGCACCAAGGTTTTTTTACTGCTGCACTTTTAATGTTCTTAATGGTCTATATTAACCAATTTGGTGCAAAGCTTTTTAGCCGATTAAGCACTGGATTTGTGGTCGTTAAACTCGTCGTACCTTTAATAGTACTAACGACTTTATTAGTCGTTCATTTTCATGCGAGCACGTTTCATCAATACGATGGATTTTTACCGTACGGATGGCACGGTGTTTTAGCCGCATTACCCTTAGGGGGCGTAGTATTTTCCTATATTGGAAACAGTCCTGCGATTCAAATGGCCGCGGAAGCCGAAAATCCGAAACGCGCATTACCTATTGCTATTTTAGGTTCCGTTTTTATTTGCGCGATTGTGTATGTTTTACTTCAAGTCGCTTTTATTGGATCACTGGATGGCAGTGAGGTTTCGAATGGTTGGGCTCATTTGAATTTTGGCGCGAAAACTACCGGACCGTTTGCGGCGATTGCGGATGCACTGCAGCTCACCTGGTTAATTGTCATTATTTATATTGGTGCAATTATTTCCCCCTTCGGAACTGCCTTTATTTATACGGGTGCAACCAGCCGCGTAAATTACGCCTTATCTAAAATTGGTTTTTTTCCCGTTTTTTTTGCTCACCTTAATAAAAGCGGCGTTCCGTGGCGCGGGTTGATTTGCAATTATTTAATTGGTTTATTTTTATTTTTGCCGTTTCCGACCTGGCAAAAAATGATGGGGTTTATTGTTTCCTGTTTTGTTATTTCATTTAGTATTGGTCCTCTGGCGTTAATGCCATTACGAAAACAATTGGAAACCAAAAACGCATTTGAATTACCCTACGGACATTTATTCGCGTTATTAGGATTTTATATTTGCAATTTATTGGTTTTCTGGACAGGTTGGGAAACGGTGTGGCATTTAATGGCAACCGTTCTAATTGGTGCTGCAGTATTTTTATATCAAGTGCGATCACAAAAACATTTAAGATCACAGGTGACTATTAACACAGCTAAGTGGCTTATTCCGTATTTTATGGGATTAACGCTGTTTTCCTATTTAGGAACATTTGGCGGAAATAATCAATTACGCTTTGGCTGGGATTTTATCGCAATATTTATTTTCTCGGCGATTATTTATGTCGCTGCCATTCGCAGTGCACCATCAAGCCGAATGACTTCGCCATTAAGATAAGTATTTTCAACAATATGCTGCGCTAATAACGCAAATTCTTGCGGTTTTCCTAAGCGTTTCGGAAACGGAATATTATTAATAAGATTATTTTTGACAGTTTCTGAAATCTGATTTGCCATCGGCGTATCCATCACGCCCGGCGCAATCGTCACTACCCGAATTCCTAATGACGCTAATTCACGCGCTAACGGTAATGTCATACCGACCACACCTGCTTTTGAAGCACTGTAAGCCACTTGACCAATTTGTCCTTCGGTTGCCGCAATCGACGCCGTATTGATAATAATGCCACGCTCGCCATCAATTTCTTCTAGCGTTGATAATTTAGCCACAGCGCACTTAATAACATTAAACGTTCCGACAAGATTAATATTAATAATATTTTTGAATTCATCGGGGGCCATTTTTATGAGACGCTTAGCATGCACGACACCCGCGCAATTTATCCAAACACGCGGAATATCAGGAAGAGAATCTACAAAGGCCGAAATAGCTGAAAAATCTGTCACATCGCAATTATCAACATCAGCTGAAAAAATATGACAACCCAAGGATAAAAAATGTTCTGCTGTTGCTTTTCCTAAACCTGATTTTGCACCAGTGATAAATACATTACGTGGTAGTTTTACCTGCATTTTCTCTTTCCTTGATAATGCTATCCACTAAGTTTTTAATCACCCCGGTTAAATCAGCTGACGTAATCGAATCGCGAATAGCGGGCGGATAAACCGTTGCATTTTCGATGTCTTTGACAATTTCATCAGCAATACTTAATGCATATTTATCTGCTTTGCCTGCTGAGCGTTCAAGAGATACCACAAATTCATGCGTTTTCTTTTTATTTAATAATGGTTGGCCAAAGCGCTCAATATCATCGGTAATAATAAACTGTTTATCTGCTGGAATAACACGCAACTTCGTAAACATGTTGAGCTTTGATTGATCATCATCCACTTCTTCAACTTCAGGTGCACGTGTGCCATGCGCTCTATTAAAATGCGCTAATAATGCGGAAATCCCCCGTTCGATGGGGTCTTCAATTCCACTTTCCAGTAAATCATGAACAATAGTATTAATTTCTTCACTGGGAGCAACGTCTTTAACATAGTACTGTTGTTTTTGCGCAATCGATTTAAATTTCTCACGGCGGACCTCCATTTCAATCAATACTTCTTCTGTTGGCGGCGTCACTCTAAGTAATTGATTTAATCGCGAAGACTTTGTCGGCGTAGGATTTGCATAAAACATTTTGGCGCGAATAATGCGGGATTTAAATAAAATGTGGGCTTCACCTTCGCGCTGTTCTTTTAAATCTAATAAATCAATACGCGCACGTTTTTCTGCCGATGAACTTCGCGTATCCATATACGTATTAAAAATACTTTCCGGACGTGTTTGGAATGCATCTACTTTGGTGACATACGCTTCACCAGCGGATTTCATAAAAAATTCCCATGTTTCAGTCGGATCTTCTAATTTCATACAAATTTTAATATTTGTATTTGCACCAATGGAGGCGGCTTCTTCTTTTGATGCTTTTTGAAATGCCGGCAAATCTTGTCCTGCAAATATGGCAGAGAATCCAAGCGAACGTGCCTGCGCCGGAACCACCGCAAATCCTTTCACCGCGTAATAACCATATTCATCCATGATGGATACGAATGGGGTTGGAGAATTCGTTGGCTTTCGTTTAATTAAATCGCGAAACTCACCTTCTACGGTATCACCGAGACCTGCCGCCATCATCGCTTTTAATGACGCAATAATAATTTTTCCTAAATTCGCCAATTCGTCAGGGGATTTTTCTAACGCAGGCAACAATACGACTAAAATACGGCGATTTAAAACGATATCTTTGAAATCCACTTCCGCTAAATTCGTACGCATAATATGACCATACGTATCCGCAAATGATCCAAATACCCGCGTTAACTGCATGGTAATAAATCCATGTTGTTCTAATACTTGCGAAACTTGTTTGCCTTTTCGGGATTTATCATAACCGGGCAAGTTAATCACGTAATTGATAATAGGCTCTAATACCGTGGGGGGGGCATCAGATAAATCAACGGGCTCTGCATTATCTCGAATAAATTGTTTATCCATCGCCATTGCTTCGAGACGTTCAAGAATAAAATAATTACGAATCGTGTTTGCGTCTAATAATAAATGCCCTTTGTCGCGCATATACACTAATACTTTCATTAATGATTCGACGAAAACGATCGCACGACCTTTCCACATGTCACCATCTGCTGACGCACTACTTGCATCCATCATGCTCACCGCTAATTGCGATAACATGCTGGAGGAACCACTCGAAAAAGGATTCATGGTATTTGAAATACGCGTTAATTGTGGGCCTACAATATCGCGTGCACCCGTCATGAAGTTAACTAATAACATGTCATCTTCACGACCCATTGAGCGCACCATACTGAATATTTTATAAAATAATGCGTTATCACCTTTACCGTCGATGTAAATAAATCCACTGCCTTGAAGAAGAGAATTATATGCGAGCGAAACAAGCGCTTCAGTTTTACCACTACCCGTGGAGCCAAAAATTAAAACGTGCGTACGTAAATCTTCATTGTTAAACCACAGCTCTTCTTTGGTTTCGATATCATTACCAAAAAAACTAATGCCGCGTGCTAAACGGGGTTTTGTACTACCGGGTAATGGATCATTGTAATCCATCATGCGAGAACTGAGGGGTAATCGAAACGGCAAACTCGTCCGTCGAAAATACGCGCCCATAAAAGAAAGCACGCCGATTAAAAACATTAAATCCACTAAAACAGGAAAAATAAATCCCATCGCAGCACAAGCCATAATTAAAATACATACACTACTGGGATTATCATAAAAGTCGACAAATCGTTGTAACAATGTGCGCGTGTCACGAATTAATTGACGCTGATCTTGTTCGTGACGTTGTTGTAAACCGCGCGATTTATACTGGGCCATAATTTTGTTCCTCTTCGTCTGGAACATAAATAGTTTCTTTCAGTGCAAGCTCTAATGCTTTCACTGCTTCTTCCACCATTGGAACACTGATACGACGTCCCATTTTTCGCTCTGCTAACCAATGTGCAAAAGCACCTGCGATTTCAGCAGGCGGTGTTTGGCGGCCGACTGCATTCAACATAAACCACAAAGGCCTATCGACAATTTTGAGCCATAAAAAATCAGCGGACGCTAACACCCCATCTTGCCGTGCCAAATCCAACATTGACGCCATAATGGTTAAAACAAATCCATGCCCCTCGATAACCTTCTTAACCAGTGTCGTATCTTTATATTTATTCACGATTTCTTCTACACCGGAAAAATCCAAGGAGCCGGAAGACGCAGAACGCGCTACCGTATCAAGTATCATTTTGGCATTGTCTTGATCGCGATTCGCACGACATGCAAACACGGCAAAAAGCGCTTTCGTATGCATAGGGAGTCTATCTACTCCCTGCCAATTTCCGCCGAGTTGCAACGCAAATACTTGATGGGCTTCAGAACGTAATAAACCAACATTTATCCGCTCGCGGTGTTCGCCTAATTTTGGCTTCGCTCCAACTTCGCGTTCTTCATATAACAAACGGTACTTTTTCGCGAATTGCATAGGCGTCAATGACATTGCCCACGGGCCTTTTTCAATGGGTTCTTTGACCAAATCAATTTTTTCGATGGGCATTACTTGAGGCCAGTTATACTTTTCTTGTTCGTATAAGGTCTTCATCGAGTGGATATGCTTGAAGCGAAGCGCAGGATGTCCAAACAACAAAACCCCGGCCAAAAGAACTAATAAGCCACAAAACGGATAGCGAATATAATTGCCCACCAGACTTGCCACGACGCCCGCTTTGTCCATCGACAAACTGGACGGCTGCATCGTTCCCAATGTTTTGACAATCGGAACAGTATCCGAGATAAACAAGCTTATGAAGGAAATTTCAAGATACTTAAGCTCAATCAAAAACCAGGCTAATTGAGTCCGAAAGACATAAATAATTGTCGCTAATGCCGCGACAAAAAAGACGGCTAACCAGAGCGCAGCGAGTGAGTTATCTCCTTGTTGCTGCGATTGCGGTTGTGCGCCCATCGTTCACCACCCTCCTCTCCATTTAGAATCGCAGTCTAAGGTGCAAAACAGGACTTTGCAACCCACGCAATTTCACGTAGAATTCGCAGTCTTTTTACATGAAACAGAGGAATCAGGTTAGATGCTTACTATTCGATTATCGAGAGGTGGTGCTAAAAAACGCCCATTTTATACCATTGTGGTCACTGACAGTCGTCACCCCCGTGACGGTCGCAACACTGAACGCGTCGGCTATTTTAATCCGATCGCAACCGGCGGTGAAATTCGCTTACATATTGAGAAAGATCGTGTCGACCATTGGATTTCCAAAGGCGCTCAAATATCGGAACGCGTATCGCACCTATTAAAAGAGCATGCAAAACAAGCAACAAAATAATTCATGGCTGCTGGTAGGAAAAATTGGTCGCTCACACGGTATTAAGGGTTTTGTAAAAATTCATTCTTATACTGAACCTGCGACAAATATTATTCACTATCAACCCTGGTATGACAAAAATAAAAAACCACTGGTCATTTTAAAATGCGAAGTACTCGGCAATAAAGTCATTGCCTTATTTGATGAAAAAGAAAAACCGGAGGTTAATTCGGAACTGTGGATTGAACGTTCTCAACTGCCTCCGCTCAAAGAACAAGAATATTATTGGGCAGATTTAATCGGTTTAGCGGTTTATAACCTCGACAATCATTATCTCGGCGACATTACGGAATTATTTAATACGGGCGCAAATGATATTGTGCAAGTTAACAATAAAACAAAAACACTATTAATTCCGTTTGTATGGAATACATATATTATAAAAATTGATTTAACTGAAAAAACAATGCAGGTAGATTGGCATGAAGATTGATGTTCTCACTCTCTTCCCTGAAATGTTTTCCTCACTGGATTATGGTGTTGTTGGGCGCGCAAAAAAAAATAAAACGATCAACGTAAATTTCTGGAATCCTCGTGAATTTACCGAAGATAAAACAGGCCGAGTGGATGATCGTCCGTATGGTGGTGGACCCGGAATGGTCATGCAAGTACAACCCTTGCGTGCAACAATAAAGGAAATTAAAAAAAATAATAAAGGCAAAGTGATTTATTTATCCCCTCAAGGAAAAGTAATCACTCAAAACGCGCTACAGAATTTTGCAACCCAAACAGAATTGGTTTTAATTTGTGGTCGTTATGAAGGTATCGATGAACGTGTGATTGAACATGACATCGATGAAGAATGGTCCATTGGGGACTATGTATTAAGTGGCGGAGAATTTGCTGCCATGGTAATGATTGATGGTGTCACGCGATTATTACCCGAAGTGTTAGGAGATCCGGAATCTGCATCACATGATTCATTTTGTGATGGATTATTGGAATATCCTCACTATACACGACCCGACGAAATCGATGGTCAACGCGTACCAGACGTATTGATAAGCGGAAATCATCAAGCCATTTTAAAATGGCGGAAAGAGCAAGCTTTACTGAAAACAACCGTAAAGCGACCTGATTTGTTAAAGAGGAGTAGTAAAAATGAGTAAAATTATCGAAGCGCTTGAAACAGCTCAATTACGTACGGGTATTCCACCCTTTCGTGCGGGCGACACCGTCTCCGTTCAAGTTAAAGTGAAAGAGGGTGATCGTGAACGTTTACAAGCATTTGAAGGTATTGTGATTGCTAAGCGTAATCGTGGTTTGAATTCTGCTTTTACGGTCCGTAAAATTTCTTACGGAGAAGGTGTTGAGCGTGTTTTCCAAACACACAGCCCCTTAATCGCCTCCATTAAACTTGTTCGACGTGGTGACGTGAGAAAAGCAAAACTTTATCATCTCCGTGAATTAAGCGGACGTGCTGCACGTATTAAAGAAAAATTGTCAAAAAGGAAATCTGACAATGTCGAAGAAGGTTCAGATAAATAAACTCAAAGGAACTGATTTTCAAAAACGTGTCTGGGCGGAATTACTTAAAATTCCGCCTGGCAAAACTGTCACTTATTCTGATCTTGCCAAAAAATTACATTCTCATCCTCGTGCAATTGGTCAAGCCTGTCGAGCCAATCCACTACCTGTTACAATCCCCTGCCATCGCGTTGTCGGTAAAAATAATTTAGGTGGTTATTTCGGTAAAACAAATGGAAAATTATTAGTGCGCAAAAAAGCGTTACTTATCAAGGAGGGTTACACATGGAATCCAAAATCGTCGCAGCACACGGCGTAAATATTCATTATATTGAAGAAGGTTCTGGAAAAAACATATTATTTTTACATGGATTGTCTGCCTCCAGTTATATGTGGCGACAAATCATTCCTGTGGTTGCACAAAAAGGACATTGTATCGCATTGGATTTTGTGGGTTCGGGAGAATCAGACAAACCTAAACTTGATTATGATACATCTGATTATCTTTTTTATTTAGAATCGTTTATTGAAATATTAGGCCTCACCGATATCGTTTTAGTTATGTACGGTTGGGCAACCATTATTGGCTTAGCCTACGCAGAAAAACATGCGAGCAATGTATCCGGTTTAGTGTTTGCGGATCCGTATTTATATCTTAAAAAAAATCTTCAAGATATTCCCATGGCTTTTCAAGAAATCAATGCTCTATCTAAAAATAACCCCGAAGAGTTACGAAAAAAATATATTGATGAAAACAATCACTTAGTTGAAAAAATTATTCGCGCCTCACGGATGAACAAATTATCTGAAGAAGCCATGACGTATTACGGTCATGTTTACAGCACCAAAGAAAGCCGTGAAGCCTTTATTCGGACCATGTTAGATAATCCTTACGTCAATCCCAAAAGCACGGCAACGTCTTACATTGAAAAGTATTCACCTTGGTTGAAACAGACACGCATCCGAAAAATGATGCCCTATGTAAAACCTGGTTTTGTTGGAAGCAGTGATACTTTAAATTGGGCAAGGAATAATCTGATCGAATTCTCTGCAGTGGATGTCGGTTCTGGAATTTCTTTTTTCCCTGAATTATCGCCTGAACCATTTGCGAAAGCGTTACTCGACTGGCTTTGAGACGTTTGCATAAAAAGCTTGGATCGCTTTCCAGGCTTCTTCCGCTGTTTCTACAAACGCAAACAATTTGAGATCATCTTGGTCGATGGTTCCCTCGTCCGCCATAAATTGAAAATTAATCACGTTATGCCAATAGTCTTGCCCCACTAAAATAATTGGCATGCGTTCAATTTTTTTTGTTTGAACCAATGTGAGGGTTTCAAATAATTCATCCAATGTTCCATAGCCACCCGGAAAAATCACTAAGGCTTTTGCGCGAATTAAAAAATGCATTTTACGAATCGCAAAATAGTGAAACTGAAAACAAAATTCTGGGGTAATGTATGGATTGGGTCCTTGCTCCATGGGGAGAACAATATTTAAGCCAATATTTTTGGCGTGAACATCATGTGCACCACGATTAGCACCTTCCATGATACCCGGCCCGCCCCCTGTCACGACCACATAGGGATTCCCGAATTCATCTTTGCCTTCAGTAGAAATTAATTTTCCTAATTTTCGAGCCTCATCATAATAATGGCTTTTTTTCACGAGGTTTTCTGCAATTTGAACACTGCGCTCTAATTTTTTGTTACTCGGTTCTTTTAACCATACTGCACGCGCAATTTCTAAGCGATTTTTCGCCACGGAAGGCTCAGGAATTCGCGCACTTCCGAAAACCACCACAGTCGCCTTGATTTTTGCATCATGTTGAATTAATTCGGGTTTCAGCAATTCGAGTTGTAAACGAACGGCACGCAATTCTCGACGCAATAAAAAATCTTGATCGATAAATGCTAAGCGATACGCAGACGATGTAGCTTGAGCCGTAGAATGTTGTTTAACGTGTTTTAATTCCTGTCGCGCCGATCGAAACAACCGTTTTACTTTTACGCGCTTCTTTTTCGCTTTCATCTTCGGTATCCTTAAAAAGAGTTCCATGGAAAAGGTGTATCATACAATGACTTATTTACTTTCCGCATCCATTCTTTCTGCGGATTTTGCGAACCTGGGTAAAGAATGCGAAGCCGTTTTACAAGCGGGTGCGGATCGCATTCATTTTGATGTGATGGATAATCACTACGTTTCCAATCTCACGATAGGCCCCTTAGTCTGCAAAGCATTACGACATCATGGCATTAAAGCACCTATCGATGTTCATCTGATGACTAATCCCGTAGATCGCTTAATTGAAGATTTCGCCAAAGCAGGCGCGAGCGTGATTACCTTTCATCCTGAAGCTACTGAGAATATTACACAGAGCTTAGCGTTAGTTAAAAACTATAATTGCAAAGCTGGCTTAGCAATTAATCCCAATACATCGCTCGATTATATTGAAGAACATATTGATCAGTTAGATGAAATTCTCATGATGTCTGTATATCCCGGTTTTGCAGGACAGGCGTTTATTCCGGAAAGTTTAGAGAATATTAAACGGGCCAAGAAAATTATTGAGAAAAGCAAAAAAAATATTTTAATTGCTGTGGATGGTGGAATTAAATTAGATAATATTTTTGCTGTAGCGCAAGCCGGTGCATCTATTTTTGTCGCCGGATCCGCTATTTTTAATACTAAAAATTATAAAACAACAATAGATGCATTCCGTGAAAAATTACTTACTGGGTGACGACGCAATCGGCGGCGGCGATAATGACAACAATTGCTCACCCAAATAATTTCCGTCTTGATCAAAATTAAACGCAACGTTGGCAATGCCCGCTAATTCACACGCATGACAGCCATTTAAAAGCGAATAGGTAAATACTAACTGCGTAATTCCACCGGCTAATGTTTCGCTTTTTGGATAAGTATGATTTCCAGGCCAAATTCCAATATTCGGAAATTGCTTTGCTAATTGCGCATAATTTACTTGAGATTTGATATCTAATTGAGACAGATTAGAATAATCGTCAATATTAAATACGCGATCTTTTGCGGCAATAAAAAACGCATCACTGTGATCGGCACCGGTCACACTGGCATGGATAACGGTGACTTTTCCGAAGGTTTTGGTATCAATCACTTTTCCGTTAACGGGTTGAAGCGCAGCGGCGATTGGCTGGGTCATGGTAAATTTAGGCTCAGGCTTTGCAGCGGGTGTTGCTGCTAGTACGGCACCGGAAAATAAAATTGCTATTGCAGAAATCAATGCTTTTACCATTACCGTCTCTCCTTAAAAAACTGTTTCAGTATTTGACCACACTCGTCCTGTAAAATTCCACCGGATATATCAATTTTATGATTGGTGACATTCAGAGATTTCTTGGGATCATGCGCACCAAACACACACCGTTCAATACGCGCATGTACCATTGCCGACATACACATGGCACACGGTTCTAATGTCACATATAACGTTGAATGATTTAAACGGTAATTGCCTATTTTTTTCGCGGCGGTTCGTAATGCAATAATTTCTGCATGCGCAGTCGGATCGTGACGCGCAATAGGAGAATTAAATCCACGACCTATAATTTTATTGTCATATACAACAATTGCTCCGATGGGAACTTCATTTTTTTTTCTGGCTCGGTTCGCTAATACTAGCGCAACGTTCATCCAATCGTTATCATTCACGCCCTTTTCCTTCAAATGAGAAAATACTCATGGATAATTTAAAAACAGAAATCATCACCCCAAGTGGTAGAAGAGTCAAACCGTTTGTAACTGTTTCACGTGGGAATAACGGCCTAAATATATATAGATTATTTGTAGATCAGACTGAAATTGGCTGGATGAAGCTTAGCATTGAACACGATCATATTTTTATAGGAAAAATGAATAATTGGACCAGCGACGCTCCTCTCTCAAAACGCTATACGAATGTTGGACGTGCGCTTCATGAAATTGCTTTTCGTGAAAGTTTTAATTATACAAAAGAAGGAAGGGTCGAATTTATCGCTGAAACAGGTACCTACTTGTTTCATATGAGCTGTGGTTTTGTCCCTTCTATCCTTGAAAAAATAGATACTGAAAAAAAAGAAAAAATTGAATCGGCTATTGCCTTTGCAAAAAGTGAAAGACAAAAAGGTAGAAACGCACCTTTCTATAAGGTTGCGCTAGGTTCAGGCCCTATGCTTTTACCACCCGAAACTATTGTGGCGCTCAAGAAATCCTATTTCAGCCCAGGGGTTAACTCCACTGACCCGACCTCAACACCAAGTCCAGTATCACCCGTAATTTCTCACAGAATTTATCAAAAAATGGAAAAACTTGTTTCAACAGGAAAATTATCACGACGTGATGCTGAGGATTTAAAAAGTAAACTCCTGGATCCTTCTCATTCAGGAGATAAAGAAACCTGGGCACTCGCACTCTCTTCACAGTGTTTAGCCGCATTTCAGCAGGGCTACTTAGATGGGTTCGCTCTAGGAACTTACTTTTCCCAAACCCAATCTCCCAAACTTAAACCCATGCTGAATCAATGGGGAATGTATGCCTTCTCACGTTTTTTAATCGGTTGGCAAGATTGCGAAGCCAGTGATGAATCAACCCTTCGTTTTGTTCTGTCTGACTGGGGTTTAAAAGCGTTGGAAGAGGGATACATCAAACCTCCTCATTTTAGAGGAAAATTGCCCACTCACAAAGAATTCACAGAGACGCTCTATAGCGAATTAAAAAGCAAAGAAATCGAACCAGAGGCCCTCTTCTCATTAGACCCCATTGCCAAACCCCAAAATACTGTTAGAATCGCCTTAGTTTAAGCCCCAAGAGGCAATATTAGGAAACGCACGAGTTTCACAAAAAAATTGAAAGATTTCTATACGCGGTTTACGTAATCGCGTTGTTTGCGGTGCTTGCCACGATGCGAGCCGCCTAAGGTTGTCCCTTGTGTGGATTACATCCATAGAAGAGGATATTGATTCCATGCCAAAAATGTTGATGAATGGCGCGGTCTCTGGTGATGGTAGCCATGAAGAATTCCGCGTAGCAATTTTAACCGGTACAACGCTTGATAATTTATTTATAGAACGACCGGATCAAGAACAAAAGAAATCTAATATTTATAAAGCCGTTATTAAACGTATCGAACCCAGTCTCGAAGCCGTATTTGTTGATTATGGTTCTGAACGCCACGGATTCCTTCCTTTCAAAGAAATCGCAGAACATTACCTGAAACCTGGTGACACACTTCGTGAGCGCGTTTCCGAAGGCCAGGAAATTATGGTTCAAGTTGATAAAGAAGAACGCGGAAATAAAGGCGCTGCCCTCACAACGTTTATTAGTTTAGCCGGGTCTTATTTAGTACTAATGCCCAACAATCCTGAAGCCGGTGGAATTTCACGTCGTATTGAAGGCGAAGAACGTCAAGAATTACGCGAAGTCATTGCGAATTTAAATTTACCCGAAGGAATGGGCGTTATCATCCGCACCGCGGGTGTCGGCAAAAGCCCTGAAGAGCTTCAATGGGATCTGGGCATACAATTAAAATTATGGGAAGCGATTCAAGAAGCGTACAATTCCAAATCTGCGCCCTTTTTAATTCATCAAGAAAGCAACATTATCGTTAGGGTGATTCGTGATTACTTACGTGAAAATATCGATGAAATTTTAGTCGACAACGAAGAGGTCTTCACCAAAGTTCAAGAGCATCTGCAATTAGTTCGCCCTGATTTTATTCACCGTGTAAAATTCTATAAAAGCAATATCCCTCTCTTCTCACGCTATCAAATTGAAAGCCAAATCGAAGCGGCTTTGCATAATGAAGTCCGCTTAAAATCAGGTGGTGCTATTGTTATCGATCGCACTGAAGCATTAGTGTCAATTGATATTAACTCCAGCCGCTCAACACGTGGTGGGGATATTGAAGAAACTGCTCTTCATACCAATTTAGAAGCGGCCGATGAAATTGCACGTCAATTACGCTTACGCGATATTGGTGGATTAATTGTCATTGATTTTATCGATATGAATTCCGGACGTAATCAACGAGAAGTAGAAGATCGCCTACGTGTTGCATTAGAAGCGGATCGTGCCCGCGTTCAAATTGGACGCATTTCGCGCTTCGGTTTATTAGAAATGTCACGCCAACGCTTACGTAATTCATTGGGTGAAGCCACTCAAAAAACATGTCCCCGTTGTCAGGGACATGGCAGTATTCGCTCCATTTCTTCTGTCGCCTTGTCTATTTTACGGTTAATCGAAGAAGAAGCGATGAAAGATAATACAGCGGAAGTTCGCGCACTGGTTCCCGTTTCCATTGCGGCATTTTTATTGAATGAAAAACGCAGTACGATTTCCAGTCTTGAAGAAAGACATCAAGTACGCGCACTGATTATTCCAACAGAAAACATCGAATTGCCACATTATAAAATTGATCGCATTCGTGTCGGAGAAAGTGGGCATAAAGATCCTGTGAAAAGCTATGAAGTGTCTTTTGTCCCCGAATCACAACATGTTGTAACACAAACAATTGAGAAAAAAGAAAGACGGTCGCATGAAGAACCCGCGGTTAAATCCATTTCGATTACAGAACCGCATCCTTCCATGTCTAAACCCAAAGAAGAAAAAAGCGTCATTGGTCGTTTTCTTAAAACATTGTTTGGAAAGACAGAAGAAGAAAAACCCGTTTCACAAAAAGCCGAAGTGGCGATGCCACAATCTCAGCCTCACCCCAGAACCTCTCGGCAAAAACCGTATCACAATAAACATAAAAAACGTCCTCACCATAAATCACGCGGTCCGCGTCATCCACAACAGGTTACCCCACACACGCAAACGGCTACTCCACAGAGTACTCCAGTCGAACCCCCTGTTACACCACAACCGAGTGATAATCGAGAAGTGATGCAAGGAGAATTAATTCCTGCACCACCCTCATATCCGAATCCTCGCGGAAAACGACGACGTCGCCATATGAGACGTGGAGGATTTAGACGACCGAAAAACACGGAGTTACCACCACAAAATGATGCTCAATAGGAAATATCCTGTTGTTGAAATTATTGCGCCCGCAGGTAAAGTTAAAAATCCTGCTGAATTAGAACATGTCGATAAGTTACTAAAATCCTGGGGATTTCAAGCACGTTTTGGCCAATATTTAATTGGCGAGCATGCTTTTCTATCCAATAGCGCTGAAAATCGTTTTAAAGATTTAGAGACGGCGATCGACAACGAAGACAGTGAAATAATATGGTGTTATCGCGGAGGTTCAGGCGCGAGTGAATTATTACCCTATCTAAAAAAATCTAGGAAACCTTATCAAGCGAAAATATTTTTAGGCTTCAGTGATATCACCATGTTGCATTTATTTTTTACGCAACACTGGGGATGGACAACGTATCATGGACCAAATGCACGACAAACCGCCATGAACGAAGTTGATGCAGAATCCATCAAGCGGGTAAAAGCGTTATTTGAAAATACGTTAATTCCTCCGCCGTTATTAAATTTATCCGGAAAATTCACTGGCGGAAATTTATCCATTATTACCAGTAGCTTAGGGACTCCCTACCAAATTAAAACCGACAATAAAATTTTATTCTTGGAAGAATTAAACGAACCTGCCTATAAAATTCGCCGCATGTTGACGCAATTGGAACAGGCTGGATTATTTGAACACTTAAAAGCGCTGGTGATCGGTGATTTTATGCACAAAGACACTGAAGAAAAAAAATTAATTCAGCATGAATTGGATAATTTTATTAAATCAAAACATATTCCAACACGTGTCACATCTATAATTGGTCATGGGAAGACAAATTATATTATTCCGGTGAATTAGCCTTATTTTTTATTTACCTTCCCTGACCTTTTATAGCTAAGTTTACAAACATTCATCTTCTTCGCTTTCTTCAAACGATATAATATCTGAATCATCAAATCGTTCATCTTGTAAAGCCAATAGCGTTGAGTACATGTCGTTTGCATAGTCATCTTGCGTAAACTCATACATAACTTTCTCCTTTCCATTAACAGTGTTTCTCATCAAACATGGAAAGATGATAGTTAATACACATAGAAAAAATCACAGTAGTGAATACGGTGATTTAGAGATTCACACTCAATACCCCTCCGCCGTAAAATCCGCGGTATTTTCAAATTCTTTTACGCGTTCAATGCCTGTTTTATATTTTCCGTTTGACGCCAATTCAATCCAACGGTATCCCGGCGCGACAGTATCTAACGCAAAACGCTGGCTGTTCGGCAAAAATTGAATACAGGTGGATGGCGCAGATAAAATCGAAATATTTTTATAATAGGTTTCATACGCCTGATGTACATGACCACAAATAATTCCCTGTACTTGAGGATATTTTTCAACCAGAGAAAGTAATTCTTCCCCATTCACCAATCGCGATTGATCTAACCATGCTGCACCTAATTCAATTGGTGGATGATGCAAAAAAATTAACGTATTTTTTTGAGGATATTGATGTAAATAATGCTCCAGTCGTGATAGTTCAGTATGATTTAATAAGCCCGAATCATGACGGGGATAATGCGAATTTAATAAAACCACTAACCAATCATCCAAAATAATAACTTTATCTTCTTTAAAGCGAGAGGTTGAAAAAGTGGCTTCCAACACTTCTGGATTATCATGATTTCCCGGAATCCAATAGATCGGACATGAAAATGGCTTAAACACTTCAATAATGCGTTTATAAGCCTGAACAGAATTATCTTGCGACAAATCACCCGTTAAAATAATGACATCAGGCTTTCGTCTATCGGATTGCAATAATTCAATAACGGCTTCTAGACTTTGCTGAGTGTTTAATCCCAGCAAAGTCTTAGAAGAATCTGAGAAAAGATGCGTATCGGAAACTTGAACGATTCGCACAAATCTTATTTACTGCGGTTGTTTCGGAGATAAACACGATCCTTGAAGTTCTGCAGGAGGATACAGCAATCCAACCGGCGCGGTATTAGGACTGACTTCAGAATAGTTATACGTTTGCCCTTCACCCAACTCAATAGCACCTTGAGTATTTTGAACAAAAATATTTCCTTTCCACACACCCGTAAATAATTTACCGCGCGCTAACGCACCGCCTAAATTAGTACCACGAACACCAATCACTGCAACTGGTGTTTGAATTTTATAGGAAGATGGATCTTCTTTTGCAATTAAACCCGTGATTGCGCGAAAACCACCTTTTACTAACGTCGTCACACTTTTGTCGGAAGAACTTTTGTCATAGTGATATTCATTGACTTTCATTTGACTGTTTTGTGTCAACGCTAAAATTCCACCATCGGAAAATCGCACTTGCGCCGTACCATTTCTTCCTGTGACTAACGTGTCGCCACTGAAAAAAGTATCACCACGCTTAGGTGTGACTGAAACATTGTCAGCATGAATAATTCTAAAAGGGCCTGCAACAACAATGACTTGACCCACCGGATCATTGTCAGCAGCAAAAACTGAGAACGATAACATCAAACCTACCATACCTAACATCAACGCTTTAAGGCGCATGCTTTTAACTCCTTTCATTTCCGTGATTGAACAATTTTGGATTCAGTTCCTTTTATTAGGCGCTTTATATTATCTTGATGCCGCCAGAGAATCAAAAGAATTATCACAACGACCGGCTCAAGATATTCGGGTGCTATCCATGAAACTAAAAAAGGGGTCACAACCAATGACACCATTGCCGCCAGTGAGGAATAGCGAAAAAAGATAGCCATAAATATCCAACACACGACAATTATCACACCAATTTGCCACGCAAGTCCCATTAAAATACCAGCACCTGTTGCAACACCCTTCCCGCCTTTAAATTTAAAAAATACCGGAAAAATATGCCCTAATACCACCGCCAATCCTATCCACGCCACATACACGGGTAATAAAAAATATTTGCTTATGGCTATGGCCAAAAATCCTTTTAAAAAATCACCCAGCAATACCATTATGGCCAATTTTTTTCCGCCAATACGCAACATATTCGTCGCACCGGCATTTCCGGAACCAGCTGTGCGCGGATCGGGAAGTCCTGAAAGTTTAGCGATAACAATGGCTAACGGAATAGAGCCCAGCAAATACGCAGCGAGAAAAAAACAGAGCGCCGTAATAATTTGAATCATGCTACTATTACTCCCTTCATGGTGAGGATCGAAATATGACGGTAAGTGACAATAACCTGATTTGGCTAGATTTGGAAATGACAGGTTTAGATACGCAAAATGATGTTATTTTAGAAATTGCGACTATCATTACCGATTCACATTTAAATATTCTTGCCGAAGGTCCTGTCTTGGCCATTCATCAATCTGATGAAAAATTGGATGCTATGGATAAATGGAATCAACGTCAACACAAAAAATCCGGTCTTGTGGAACGTGTACGACAGAGTCGCGTTACCGCATCCGAAGCAGAAGAAATGACATTAGCATTTATTAAACATTTTGTCCCCGCCAAAAAATCACCGATTTGTGGAAACAGTATTTGTCAGGACAGACGATTTTTAGCGCGATTAATGCCAACGTTAGAAGATTATTTTCACTACCGTAATTTAGATGTGAGCACCGTAAAAGAATTAGCGTTACGTTGGTGTCCGAAAATGCAAAAATTCAAGAAAAAGCAACAACATTTAGCGTTACAAGATATTAAAGATTCAATTGAAGAATTAATTTTTTATCGCGAACGTTTTTTTCATCTAACTTAACAAATTGAACACCCCTTACCTGGTTTTAAAATTTTTTCACTTTCTTCTTGGTGAGGAGGTAGACTTTCTGGAACATTAAACTGTTTTCTTATCTTTACAATTAATTCGTCATTCATCGAAGGTCTTTCAGAAGGATCACGCTTCCAAAATGATTGAAAAAAGGTTATTTGGTTTTCTGAACACTTTGGGAATTCATTCGGAGGTTCATAATTAATCTCACTTTTTCGAGGATTTACGTACGTAAAGATTCCCCAGCTGCATATACCGAAGCTCCATACATCGTTTTTGAGGCCGTATTCCCCATATTTACATTCCGGCGCCATATACCCCGGAGTACCAAAGGCAAGTTGACTTTTATACATCAATTGGCCTTCAGGAATTTCCCTTGAACAGCCAAAGTCAATAATTTTAGCTCTACCATTTACTAAAACAATATTTTCTAAATTTAAATCAAAGTGGCCAATTCTTTTGCTGTGCATAAAAACCAGACCTTCTGCAATATGAATCACAAACTGCATACGCACGAGTTCAATAATCTGTGCTTTTTCAGATTGAAACAATTGCCGATACAGTTCTTCACCCGGCTCTAACACTAAACACAAAGGATCACGCACACACGCATAGCATCGAATAATACTGGGATGCGATCCCAATGTGATAAGAATATTTTTTTCTCTTTCAAATTTTTCACTGTTTTTTTCACTGTTTTTGATTTTACCACTGAATTTATCATCACTCATTTTTTTTACAGCAACAGGAATGTTTCCCCATAAACCGTGATAAATCATCGCCGTTGCACCGCGTGAAATACAAGATTTATCTTCGAAAACAACCAATTTCGATTCTTCCATGCTCACTCCCTTACCAACATGCTTTTTGAGAAACAACTGAATGGCTTCGCAATATTCCACTTTGTCCGAACGAATTTAACGCCAACACACCACACATTTTATCATTTAATTGAGATTTAAGGGGATATGCCGCTAATAAATAATAATCTGGCTTTTGTTCAACAATACGTAATTGATAAAATCCTTCCGGAGAAAACGCTGAAACAGAACGGCTCCCTTTTTCAAGTTGAGCCGCAAGCTGTAATAAACCAATTTTACCATCCACACGGCGAACACTCAGCAGGACATGATTATAGGTCGGTAATGCAATGCCTGTAAGAATACCAATAATTATTAATGTAAAAAGCAACTCGAGTAAACTAAACCCTCGATTGCTCCCGAATGCCTTGACCAATGCCTAATTCTTCTCCTAAATGTATGGCCATACTTGCCCCAATACGAGCCGCAATTCTATCTAATAAATCTGAGCGGCGCGTAAAATCCCGAAGACGTTTTACTTTAATTACATTTCGCGCAACATCACGCACGCTTCCGAATCCATCAATCAGACCCAAGTTCGCTGCTTGCGAACCCGTCCACGGAATTCCCGAAAACGTATCTTGATCTATTTTTAATCGTGTGCCCCGTCCTTTTTCAACATCACTAATAAATTGATTGTGAATTTGATCTAACATGCCCAGCGCAATAGTTTGATCACGCGCATTCATAGGCGAAAACGGATCTAAAAAACCCTTATGATCGCCAGATACTAATAAACGACGCGTCACACCCAACTTTTGCATCGTATCGACAAAACCAAATCCTTCGATTAGTACACCAATGGACCCCACCAAGCTTGCTTTATTGGCATAAATATAATCCGCTGACGAAGCAATATAATAAGCAGCTGACGTACAACTATCCGTACATACCGCATAGACTTTTACTTCAGGATATTTTTGACGCAAACGAAATATTTCATCGTAGACTTCTGAAGCATCCACGGGACTTCCCCCCGGACTATCAATATTTAAGATCACTCCTTGCGTCTTCGGATCTTTAAAGGCTTCATCTAAACTGGAAATAATATCATCGGAGTTGGCTTCCGCACCGGGGCCAATGACACCGTGAATATCAACCAATGCTGCAAAATTAGCATCTTTACCCGTTGCTTTGCTGGGACCTGAAAACCAAATCGAATACACAATAGAAAAGAACGTAATAAAAAATAAACTCTTAAAGAAAATACCCCACCGTCGTTTTAAACGTTGTTCTTTGATGGAAGCTAATAAAACGTCACGAAAAATATCATCTGGATTTGCAGGCATTATTTCACAACTCCTTGTTGAACATCACCAATACGCCACGACTTTTTCGTGACGTGTTTAACAGTATAAACATTTTTCTTAGATTTATGAACCTCTACATCCGACTGAGGCGCAGAACTTCCTAACAACGTAACTATCTGCCATACCAACACCACAATCGCTAAGACTAGGAATCCCGCAATTATTTTTTGACTCGCATCTATCGTATCCATACTTAATTTCCTATCGCGCTGATTTTAATATTACCCGTTAATTGTCCCTTATTAAGCGTAACTGTAATCACATCAATATTAACGGGCAAATCATCTACTTTTGTTCCAATCGTATTTAATATTTCAGGAGAATTATTATCAAGAGAAAGGGTAATAGTGATTTTTTTAAATACAGGATTCGTTGTTGCTTGTTCAACCACTACGGCTGTTTTGGGCAATACGCCATCTAAACGTTTTTTGAGGGTATCCACTGTTTTATCCACACTAGACATACTTTCAGATAATTCGCGATGCGTAAGCACCACTGAAAAATGCAAGGTGACATTGTTAGGCGAAAAATACACTGACATGCCTTTCGATTGGCTAATCGTCAATAATTGCGTCGATGAACCGCCCGTGGATTTTAAAATTGCATTTCCTTGTCCATCTTGAAATACCACCGACACCACTGACCATCCCGAAATGCTGGTTATTTTATCCAGTGCCTGAACAAAGGCGCTCATTTCTTTTGCCGGCGAAGGAGTTTGCAATGCCAATGCATATTGCTCATAAGGATTAATAGGATTGGTTGTTTTTATCTGATTGGAATAATTCAACCACAGCGCAACAAATAATCCTAAGCCTATCAGCGTTATTGTTCCTAATAATAATCGTCTTTTAGTGTTCACTTGCTTTCCTTACTGTTAGCCGAATTCCTACATACAGCATGAAAATTAAAAGAAACCATCCAAACATAATCCATTCGGGGATGGCATAAATTTCTCCCATCATCCCAATAAAACCCATCAATGCAGAGAAACCGCCAATGATTAACGTCACTTGTAAAGGAGAAAAATTTTTTTCCAATAAAATATGGTGCAAATGGGCGCGGTCGGCTTTAAGCGGTGAATACCCTTTTAATACTCTATTAATCACAACACTGCTAATATCCCAAAGCGGCACCGCCAAAATCCATAAAAATGTCACGGGAGATGCGCCAAGAAAATCTTGCGACAATCCGACGGAAAACCATACCAAAACAAATCCCAACATCATACTGCCGCTATCGCCCATAAATATTTTTGCTTTTTGAAACAACGGAAAATTAAAAAAGAGAAAAGCAGTCAATGCCGCCAATACTACATAAATAATATGTAAATCGGTAAATTGAGAAGTATGATGTGCAAGCCATGCTAAATAGACTAATTCGATCCAACTAATCGTTCCCGCCAATCCATCTGTTCCGTCTGTCATGTTTACCGCATTAATCACAGCCAGTACCGCAAGTATCGTCACAGGCCATGCAAAATAATGTAACGAAATAATCCCGAATGAAAATAAATTGCCAATTTGCGATAAAACATTATTTCCCCAGGTGACCATTAATAGCGCAACAATAAATTGGATAATTAATCGCGCGCGAGGGGTTAATTCACGAAAATCATCGAGCACGCCGGTGATAACTAATAACGCGCAGCCTGCAATAAAACAACGGTAATTGCTTAATGAAATATTTAAGGTCAGCAATGAAAATGCCAAGCCGAAAAACATTCCGATGCCGCCGATGAGGGGTATATTTCCCTTGTGATGCTTTCGTCCGCCGGGTCTATCGACTAATCCTAAACGAACGGCAAGCGGCTTGAGTAAAATTAACCCTGCCATAGTCATAGCAAAGGCGACGAGCGGAGATAAAAGATCGTTTGGCGTCATGATGAGGTGCAATTTATCATGGCCCTCACCTGTGCGCTACCCTCTCAGGGCGTGAATAATCACGCCCCTGCGAGTGAAAATAAACCTTAATTCAACAACAAACGATCGCGATTCGCATCCACGATTTTTCCACTTAACCCTTTTACTTTTTTCAAATCATCTAACGATTTAAAAGGACCGTGAGCTTCGCGATACGCGATGATCGCATCTGCCCGTTTTTTACCGATACCTTTTATATGCGCATCCGCTAATGTTTGTGCATCAGCAGAATTAATATTCACACCACTTGATGCAACTTGTTGTGCAGCAACAGGTTTGTGATTTTCAGCAGCGAGAGCAGGAAGACTAAAAGAAAGACTGAGAACGACGAGAGAAGCAACAGCACTACGAATAAAACGTTTCATTATATTTTCTCCAAAAGTTGAAATTATTTCATACAAAAAATTAAAGCGCGCGAATTATGACATAAAAATGGTATTTGTAAATGGGTACTTGTCATCCTGAGCAAGCAGAGCAGCCGAAGGATCTTATTATTTTTGTGGTCTTCCCAAATTATTTCTCAACGGTGCCGACACTCTCGGTGGCGCAACCGGTGCAGCACGATCAGGGCGCAATTTAAATACTTTATTATTAGGAAACACATCACGTTCTAATCCAAACATTGCTGTACGCGAAGGAACTTTCGGATTTGTTTCTACCAACAATTTCACATAATTAGAATAATTTAATCCTTCGGGTTTACTTAATGCAGCTTTTAAATCACTTACGAAACTATTCATTTCTTTTGCCGTGGGCATCTTAAACCCTTGCTCCGCAATCATTTTCATTTTAGCCATCAAAGCGGTTTGTAATTCTTTGGGAATGATATTATCGGACAATTTTTCAATACACTCAGCGAGGGATAAACGCGTTTCCATTTTATAGCGATAAGCTTTGTTAATTTTATCAACAAACTTTAATCCTACTCCGGAGGTATTATAGAGTTTTTTCAATGACGCATGATCGGGCTCAGCATCAAATTCTTTCAGAAAATCTCTATCCCCTCTCTTTGCTTTTCTAAATATGGCATCCATATATTCCGGATGATCGTCTTTGTGTCGAATTAAAAACGCCGCTATATGTTCAGTCTTGCACGTTTGGATCTGATTAAACGCCGCATGCCGCTTTTTAGCAAACATTGAACGAAATGGATCAGATCCTTTTTCTTTAAATAATTTTTCCAGATCGTTGAGTTTCATTTCATTTTGAAATTGTTCTGCAATTTTTGTAAAAGCGTTGAAATGTTCTGGATACTGCAATTCTTCAGAATCTTTCTCCCGTTTTTTAGATTCAATATGGAGTTTAATTTTTGGAAACCACTGAAACAAGGGCGAAACATTTCTTTCTAGTTCCGAAGATTCTTTTGGTGTTAAATTATTTTTTCTACGATGCGCTGTCGTTCCATCGAAAATTTTATATTTGTGACTGACTTCATGCGCAACCGACACAAAATCAGCAATTGCTTTTACCCGAGCAGGATCCGCTGAAAAATACTGGATGACAAAATTCATTTTTTCGACAGGATCAGCAGGTGCATTGGCTGCAAACAAAGGCTCCACTGCGTTGAGCATCTCGAGATATTTATCTCCAAATTCCTTTATCAAAGGATCTTTATGGTATTTTTGGACAATTTTATTGATCAATCCTGATGTTTCAGCCGTTCGCGCATTTTTTACAAACGGGCCGCACAGATGTAACATTTCTTCTTCCCAGGAACGACCTTTCTTTGCTTTTTCTTGACTATCGTCTCGTGAAAGGCTAAAACTTTCTTCATCCATTGTTATCTCCTCAATACATACTATTTCTTTAAGTGATGACCATCATCTATGTTAGGTTTTACGGTTTTTGCTCCAAGCGCTGTTGGCAACGGTGGCTGAAAACCTTTATTATCACTGGGGAAATCAGTTTTCTGTAGTTTAAATAAATTGACGATTTTTCCATCATGTTTAGTGTCCGCCAACAGTTGTAGATAACGCTTGTAATTTAATCCTACCCCACTTTCTGCTTTTAGATTTTTATTAATGTCATCCACAAATGCTTGCACTTGATTTACGTTGGGCAAATTTTCTGAAGGATGGTTGGCAACATTTTCCTTCAGCATTTCCTTCAATTCTTTATTGGTAATTTTTTCTAATATATCTATACAAGCTTGTTTAGGGTCATTATCCAAAGGTTTCATTTTTTCTAAATTTTCTGCGGCTCTGCTAAGCAGCTCCTGATTTTCCAGAATATCTTCATCTTTTTCACCCATACCTGAGAGTCTTTCCCGGATGTCTATAAATTTTTCTGCGTTGTCGAGTGCCGTTTTTAAATGTTCTCGCCATTCTGGTTTCATATGACTTGAGTCTAACAATTTGGATTCTTTTATTTTGGCTATAATTTCAGGATCCTGGGTATTAATTAACATTTCAACTAAACTCGGCATTTCTAGCAACTCTTTTCGAAAATTACGACGCCCAGGAAGTCGAGTTCCTACACGTCTTTTGAAAAATGACTCCGCTAGCTTGGGATCTTCAATAATTGCCTCTGCGATGACAGTGATAGGAGCGGTCTTAATTTGACGATACGCTTGAGCAACTTTACCCAGACCGTTTTGTTTACTTAAAGTAAAAGGATCTGTTGAATGTTGAAATTGATTGATGACTTTATCTATAGGATTGTTGTTATATTTATCCATCAATATTTTATCTGTGGAAGGTAATGGACCGCCCTCCCTCGGATCATCAAGCACTGTTACTGCACTCAGTAACGTAGTGAAATAATAGGACGCTTCACCGCTATTTTGTAGTCGCTCTAAAGATTTTTCAGCAAGGAAAACATCAAACTCTGTTGCTTTCGCACTGCGTAGTAAGTCAATAAGTGCAGGTAACAGATCATCTGCGCCCATGGGTCGATCTTTCCCAAATTGTTTTTGCATCGAGACTTTACACAGTTCCACCAACAATTTTGCTGCTTCTTTTATTTTTCCTGTCGCAAAGGCTTCGCGGATTTGTTGATATTCTCCAACCAGCAGATGAGATTCCTTTTTTGACACCGCTTCTAGCTCAATATCTTCTTCATCCTTTCTTTTACCCGTCACTCGTTCAAACTCTTTTCGCGAACGAAATGCTACAGGATCAACATCAAGATCACCGGGCGCTTGAATAATAACGGGATCGGGATCTTCATAATCATCAATTTCATCATCACTTGCTGTATCTTCATCATCTGTTACGCGCGGTGAACTAGTGGAAGATTCGGTATCTGAACTTGCAGCCATTTTTTCTTCTAACGGTTTCAAGCCGGGCATTAATGAATTAATAAGTGCTGCTCTCTCTCTGATTTCTTGCTGTGTTTCCTTCGATATCGTGGATGATTGCTCTACCTGTGAAAGCTGCTGCATTTGCTTAACCATCACATCAAGTTGTTCCTTATAAAGATTTGCTTCTTTCCCTATCTGAAGAAACTTCTCTAAAGCAGCATTAATGACGAGCTCCAAGGGTGAACCTATTGGAATAAATGGTTTTATAAGGGGTAAATGTAAATTATATTTTAGTAACCATTGAAACGGTTGAATGACAGCATTTTTCAACAACTGCTTTTCTTGATTTCGCGCAGTTATTTCAGGCTTTCCTTTGGGATTAGGCTCTGCTGCAAATATTTTTTCTTCGACTGCGGCAAAAAAAGTCGTATAGGCAACAATAGCTTGATAATTTTTTCCATTGTTTGCCAATAATAAATCCGCAATTTGTTCTGCTCGCTTAATAGGATCGACTTCATCTAACTTTTCAATATTTTTAAATAAATTCATCACTTCCACATACCGATTGCCAAATTCTTTGACCATGCGATCATTGCCCGCATATTTCTGTACAATCGCTAATATGCCTGAGACAGTTCTATCTGAAATAAATGCAGAAAAATTCTTGCTATTCATATCGAACAGTTCAGCGTTGAGATTTTTAAGTTTTGCTTGATTCTTAAGAACGCGTTCGGCTTCAGCATCCTTTTCACTTCGTGCTAATTTTTGTTCAACCACCATCGCCATAAAGTCATGTTTATAATTTTCAGAAGTATTTTCATTTTTCATAAAAACTGTACGTTGATTATCTTCAAGATCTTTAATATCAACGCCTAACATAACCCCTACTTTTTCATGCGCCTTAAATGCTCGTTCACGGGCAGAACGATCATCAACGGGCATATCGAGCAACGCTTTATCATATGCAGTCCAATATACTTCCCAGGTAAGCTCAAAATTATCTGGAAGAATAGAAGTATTTAATTCAATGCGTTTTCCTACCTCTGCACTTTGATTTTCTTCTTCTGCTATTCGCGCATCGACTTCTGCCATTAATTCTGCTTCTGTCCATGTCGCTTTTGGCGGTTGCAACGATGCCAACGCTTTTCGTTCATTGGCTAAGAAATTACGGAGTGTAATGACCGTCACATCAGGATTATTTTTCAGTAGGCTATCGATCATAATATTGACGATCTCATACGCTGCGGTAACGTTATTGCTTGCGAGTGCTTTTCCAAATGCTTTATTAAATTCCTTAAGATTTGCCTTATCTACATTTGCTATAGGACTCGCTAATAGCATATTGACGAGCACTTCTCCATAAAGTTTTTTTAGCGCTGCATCTGCGGGGCGCTGATTTAACATCCATTGTAAGGGGACGATTAAGTTTGGGTCCGGCGTCCATTCTGGATCACCTGTTTTTTCGGCACACGCTTTTAAAACATTATTCAGGGCTTTTGCATAGTGAATAATATTTCTGTAATTTTTATCTGCATTTTTTTCAGGCAATTTATCGCGTAATGCAGATTGTGCGCCATACCATTTATCCGTCAATTCATTGCGTAAATCATCCAGCACTTCTTCTATTGGATCCCTTACATCACCGCCTCGAATGGTCGGATCGTGTTTTAATTTTGCCGCTTCGGATTTAACGTAATCAGAATTACGATAGCCCTCGAGCTCAAATCCAAAATTAGCTAAATCTCCATGATTTTCTGCAGTTTCCGCAAACGCGTCTACATCATTTTGTTGAGAAGAGAGAGTGGATTGAACTGATTTATCAGGTTGCGATGTGGCAGCCAATGTTTCGTGTGTTGTTTGACCATGAATTGCATTAGGCTCATCCTTTTTTAACTTATCAACAAGTTGCATGATGAGAGTTTTAGTATTTTCTTTATCAGATCGGGCATTATCAAGAATAGATTCATAGAGCTGAAGCGATTCTGTATTAAGATAAATTTTAAGTGCCATTAATGCGGAGGAAAAACTTTTTAACTCATCATATTTTGCCCAAAATTCACGCCAGGTGACTTCGGCACCACTGATAATGCGTTGATCCATTAGTTTTTTTCTATCGCCTTCGTTCATGGTGCTCTCCTTACTTAGCCACTAACTTTTTACCGGTATTGATATCCAATTCTACCGGGAGCGCTGCCTTCATCAACTCCGGAAAACGTTTTTTTAACTTTTCGAATATGGCTTTATTTTCTTCTTTCATCAATTCATCCATAAGATCATCATTTTCCAATTTAACCGCCAGAAGATCTTCCGCTTTTTCGTGATCCTTATCTTGAAGCAACTCTTCCAGTTCCTCATTTGCATTTTTCTTTAAGGACGCTTTCCTCTCATTTGCCTGAAAAACATCCATAGCCTTTTTGCGTGCATTTCCTTCCTGCCCAACGAAGCTAAGCAATTTACTGTCTTGCATCAGTTTACTTACAATATTATCGATACGCGGATCACGCAGTTGCTTTAATTTTTTTAATTTCTCTACATATATTTCCTGCAAATTTGCAATTTCATTTTTTTGGGCAGAAGTATAATTTAATTTTTGACCCTTTTTGAGAGATCGTTTTACTTCAGACTCATATGCTAGAAATGCCATTTCGAACCCCATTAATTCAGATATTAATTTATCACTGCCGTTTAATGCGTTATGATTAATCTCGGCTGCATGTAGTGCTTGAGCAAGATAAGCGACACTGTACGCTTTTTGCGCTGCAGTAGATGGCGTAAGATGATAAAAGAGATTTGCCATATATTGATGCGAAGCGTCTATAGGCAATTCATTCAAAATATCCCTTAACACATTAACGACCAATTCTGCACCATCCATCTGCGTCTTTAACAACGGTCGAGAGTGATCAATTCGCCTACACAATGCTGCAAAATGCTCCACAGCCTTTTCGTATTTTCCCTCTTTAAATAATACATAAACCTGCATGTATCGTTCCTTGAATTTCTCCATAATAAGGGCCACGCTCGAATCCATTTCGGTTATTTTTTCATCAAGCATGCTATTTATTAATCCGTCTTTATTAAATAAATTAAATCGCCGCATTCGCTTTAATTGATCCAGCGTTACTGTATCATCCAATCGAATAAGTGCGGCCATACGTTCAGCAACTTTCCCTGCCCTTTCCTTTTCTGCTAGCTCAGCAGATTTATCCAGCAGTGTATGAAATAACTTTCGTTGAGCAACAGTTTCCAGTATTTCATTAGAGACCTGATCAAACAGAGGCAAAAATCCTCTAGGTACCATGCCATCCGCTGAAATTAGCGCATCAACCAACTGTTCAACTCTTATGTCCTCTTCCGATCGCACCGGCGGTGGTGTATGACTTAAACTTCGCGCAATATTAACCCATCCTGTGGTAATTTTTTCTTTGTCTTTCTCAATTTCAGTTTCACTTGCTGATGCTCTTGAACGGGAACTGGACGCAACATCAGCATGGAGAGATACAGCTTCTGTTTCATGACTGGTTTGGCTTTTTATATGAGGGGGGTCATGGGCTTTAAGCTCATTAATCACACGCACAAACAATTGAACGAATGTCTGCTCATCCTCGGCTTTATCCACCACTTTTTCTAATCTCTGCAAACCCTCTGGCTCTAAAACAATTTTATGGCTAGTTAAAATGTCGCGATATTTACTCTTATCTTTTAAATCATTGTAGAGCTCCCAAAATGCTTTCCAGGTTAATTCTGCGCCAGGAATTATTCTGTCACCATTCCCTAAAGCACCCGTCGTTACTCGCATAGACAATTCTGGAGACTCTGAAATTGCGGAAACTATTTTAGGACTTTCTGGAATTTTCTTAGCGCGATAAGCAGTTTGAAAGTCTTTAGCGGGAATAGCATTTGCTTGTCGCCTTGAAGGTAATATTCGTTCAAAGTCACGCAATAGAAATATACTATGCTGCGGAAGTGGTTTATCTATATCATAATACGACATAAATCCTTCCTGTCCTGGCGTAAGATCTAGCATAACAATTAACTCGGGCGTGTAAATTTCAAATTTAAAATTGCGTACAGGATATTTCGCTAATTCAGCCGTTAAATTATCTATGTTTTCAAGAACAATTTTTACAGGCTCATCATTTTTTTCAACTGATTGAGCGTTAGCAACAGGTTTATTTTTTTGAGCTGCTAGTCGTGCTTGCGCATTATCTGCTGCTACTTTATAACGTGCTAATCGGCGACTTACGAAGAATCCAGTTTTATTGGAATTGTTAGCATCTAGATAACGCTGCACAATATATTCATCCGAGGCATTTTCTTCTGCTTTCTCTAATTGCGCATATAAACTCAAACGTCGAAATAAATAAAATTCATCTATCGCACCAGAATTTCGGATAGCGCGATGAACAGCAGGCTTACCGCTATTAATTAACCGCGAGATAACATTACGATTACGGTAAAGGAGTGGATAATGTTGAGGCAAAGCGGGATCTAAAAACATCGGCGCATACCGAGGTGCCGCAATAATATTATCCACAATATCATCTATTAACGGTTTATTCGATTCATATCCCCATTCTGAATTGTCATCAGTCGCTTCAATAACAGCAAAACCTTTCATTATTTTCGTATCAATTTTTACGAGATCCAGTTTTATTAACATACCCAGATTATCAGCGTAAATCTGTCGAACAGCATCAGATTTCGGAAGAAGCCCACTTTTTTCGACCAGTCCATGAACATGAGGCTCATTTTTGTGACGACGGAGAATCGATAAGTAGCGACTTTGTAATTTATGAATATAATCCGCTTGTTCTTCTTCCCGTAACCGTAACATATGAACAAGTCTAAATATTTTTTCTAAAATAAATAATTGAACCGCGGGAGGGAATTTTGGTAAATCATTTTGTAAATAATTATTTAGATCATTAAGCTGTGGAATAGGAATAACAAACTCATCTTTCTGATCAGGCAGAGGTTTCTGAGCAGACGCGACACGATCCTTAACCACATAAACACTATATTTTCCTGCCGCTTTTTTTTGATATAACTCAGTGGAAAGATCGTCACCAACAAAGAAAAAAACACCGTCCGCTAAACCTTCCGCTTCAGCAACGTCGCTCAATACCACGGGATGTAGGGTCTTATCCTCTTTCATGCCACACCTCATTTTTCTGTTGTCACCTTAAGTATAGGCGACAAAAATGAAGGTTTTATGAAATGTTCAAAAAAAGTTTAACGTCAAAAAAGCCAGTAGAACGGGCTGAAAGACTGAAAGGATTAAAACGTTAGAGGTCTCAATTGAGTATTTATTGCTTCAGCTGCTGAAGCTTGTACAAGATGACATAAGTGTCCTGGAATGCACTCTTTGAGCAAACCGGGAAACTTATTTTCAAATTTTATAAGATAGTCTTTGTTTTCAGGCATAAAAAGTTCATCGACAAAAAATTTATCGTTAAGTTTTTCTTGTGCTATTTCACGCTCAACAATCGCTTCGACTGCTTTTCTTGCTTTTCGCGCTAATATTCCTTTTACTTTTTCTGATAACTCAAAACCGGATTGCCGTAATGTTTGACGTACTTCAACAAAATCACTGCGAGCTAAAGCCTCAACATAGTATTCTTTTTCGGGTAATAATTGACGATCTAAAAGAATTTTTAATCCATGAGGACAAAGCGTCGACACACATTTAAGCACTTGAACCATTCCTGCTTGATTGATCAGGGCTGGAAGTAAATCTTCAGGAGGATTTTCATTTTTTGCATATATATTAAATAACTGTTGAATACCATGTGAATAATTATGCTCATGTTTTTTATAAATATTGTAAATATCATCGTTATCTAAAATCTGTTTCTTTACATCAAGATGCGCTTCAATTTCATCGACAAAAGATGGGTCGGCAAATTTTTGCTCTGCTAAGCTCTCTCCATTCAAGATATTCTGTACGTCTAAATCGAGGGATTCTTTTAAGGCCTTCTTAGCCGCTGAAAATTTGTCTGGCAAAAATTTTCGTAATGCTTGTCGCATTTCTGGACAAACATTCCTCACCATATTCATCAACCTTAATTCGTTTTCAAATAATAATCCCGCAAAATATTTGGACGCCTGTATCAACATCTCCAATCCTGATGGATAAAAATCTCGAACATACTGCATGATCTCGCCAAGTCCCTTTTCACCCAGTTTCAAGATAACAGAAGAAACAAATTGAGACGGTTCAGAAAGCTGGTTTTGTGCTAAAACTGAAAACATCTGTTTAATCAGCAAGTGTGAATCGCGCTCAAACATCCCCATCACAGCAAGCCTGGCTTTAGCTACTTCGTAAGATACTTGATAATTTAACAATTGACTTGAGGCTGCCATGGCTTTTGCTAATAAATTTTCTCTATTATTTTCTAATATAGCCATATAGTTTTTCTGAAGCTTTTCAACTTCGCGTTTATAGGTAATAGTGTTTTTCTGTGCAGATAAATCTAAAAACTGTCTCTCTAACAAGAACAATTGGAATGGCCCTTGCCACTGCAGAGGAAGTATTTGATAGTTTATCGTTTTGTAATCGCATTCACTGACGAGATGAACCAGTGCTGCCCGAACATGCGTTAATTCATTCAAGGACGTTTCAGATACTTTTTGCTGAAGAAGCTCATCGACCATTAAACAATCTGTAATATCCGCTTTAGCTTCGCGCAAAATTTCTCTTAAAAGTTTCGTTATTAGTCCTACCTCATCTTGATTCTTAGTAGAGCCATCGTCGGAATGACGGTATTTACCCTGAAGAGAAGACATTAATTCATGAATAGTTCTAAGAGCCTCTTCATACTTTCCATCGAGAAAGCTTTTTCGTGCACTTTTATAAAGGACTACGGAAGAATCAGAGGCTTTAAATTCTTTAGGTTGGTCTTCACTGCTACTACTTTGAGTATCGGTATCTTCCCTCTCCGACGCAGAAAATGCGGCTCTCATTTTAACTACGGAAGATGATACGCCAGGTTTTACGTATTCTTCTTTTTTTATTTTCGGCGGAACAACCGGTTTGCGTGTTCCTCTTAACCATTGCGCGATTCGCCCGAAAAAACCTAGGGGTTTAATGATTATCTCTGAAGGTGAAACTTTAGCAAAATACGCAGCCTGAAAATGTTCAGACGAAATATACCTTGTCGAAATCTTACACGCACCAATTGAAAACTGTTCAGGAAAATATACGGTGTGAGTCGGATCAACACTAAAAACCGATATTTCTGTTGGAACACCTGCCTTTTTACTTACGTCCACGACCAAAATTGCACTGGGTGTAAAAATCTCGAGTTTCTTGGCATTTTTATAGGTTACGATCATTTTATCCAGTTGAGAGACATTATCTAATTCAATTTTTGCTGTTGTATAGCCCGTATTAATACGTATAATGGCAACTCCATCGCTTTCTTCTTTTCCTTTTGCGTCTTTTTTAGCATTTTCGTTGGCTTTTTCTCTGGCCTCTTCCACTTTATCTCTTAACCTAGGATAGCGTTCTTTTGTCCAACCTAATCCTTCAAGCTGGTTTTCAAGATATTTAACTTCTTCAAAAGTTCCGACGTTTGCAGCAGCTTCAACCAGTTTTCCAGAAAAATTAAAAGGTGTTGCAAATAATTCGGCTTTAAATGCGTGCGTCGACACAAGCTCTTTTAAATTAATTAACTTAAAAAATAAATCAGGTCGGCGATTAGTAAGCTCATCTATAAATCGTGGATCATGGAAAAAATCTATTACTCTTTCGGGATTTTTGAGAATAAACTCGACTTTAAACTCGACAGGCAATTGTTCTGCCTCTACTTTATATTTTACTAACCGTTTGCTCGCATAATATCCAGATTGAGCTGAATCTTTTGCATCGAAATAGCGATGAAGAATAAATTCAGCAGGCGCTAATTTTTCGGCTTCTTCTAATGCAGCGTATAAGGCATTACGTTTCCACCAACGATACTTGATCGTATCAATTAAACCGTATTTACGGATTGCGCGGTGAACCTCAGGTTTATTTGTTCGAATAAGTTGTTCAATGGCTTGAGGATTGTTTTGATATGAATCGTCAAGATTTAACCTAATCGTTATATCCTCAGCGACAAGAGTTTCATACTCAGGAATGAAGCACCGATTTTCATCTCTCACTAACTTAGAACTTGCGACAAGTTTTCTTATATGCGGCTTATCACTATGACTACGTAAAATATCCAAATAGGCCGCTCTTAATGTAGCAATTTGATCACGCGTTAAATCTAAATTATGCCTTCGATATATTTCTTCAAAAATATAAAGACACGCCGCCGGAGGATATTTTTCTACAACATGGGGGATTTGTTCGATAACTTCATGCGCTCTGGGAATAATTATTTCTGAATTATCCATCGACATCAGAGATAATGGAGGATAACCTGAACCAAAAAAATAAAACGCACCTTGCGCAACATCATTGAGCCGCGCAAGTTTTGTAATTAGCTGAGGATGTATTTGCTTCTTATCGTTTGCCATCAAATCTGTTTATATCATGATCACTTGATGCGGTTTGTATTAAAGCTGGCGAAGAAAAACTTCTTCGTATTTTGGTGAAAAAAGACTTAAATGAAAAACTAGTATCGTCTCGTCCATCAGACTCGCGACTTAACTCCGGCATGGATTTTCGCAAGACTTTTTTGTCCTCTTTTTCAGTTATTTGTTGAGGAATTTCTTTTGGTGTTGTTTTTTCATCAATCCATGCACCTAAACTTACCGCACCAAAACCCATCGCGACATCAAACAACACGTGCGCAGTCCGTACCATATGTAAACCCATTAAATGGATACCTACAACATGCGCGCTCGCTAACGCAACGGCAGCAACGGCAAAACCTATCGCAACGTTTTTTGCAGCACTTTTTACGCCTTGTTTAAACGCCTGAAATCTTTGTTGAAATCGTGTTTGGCGACGAATGACAGGCAAAACTTTAGTAACTATACGGGTAATATAAGGATTCTCTTGTTCTTCCGGAGTAATTGTCACTTCAAATTTATCAGACATTGCCTCTCTCCTCTATTTATATTGCGTTGATTACAGTGTAGACCAACAACCTTAAGGTTATCTTAAATCTTAGGCTCTTTCACAAAACACAGTAACAAACCCGCTAAAAACAGGTAAACCGGCAAAACGCAGAACGCCCTATGATAGTCGACTAGCGAAAAATGACGGACCCCATCGACCATTTTACCTGCCCAATGAAGGTCCAAAAATTTACCTACCAACGGCTCCGTCACGGCTCCAAAAATATCACCACCGGTGTTTATCATCGCCACCACTGTTGCAGTCATTACAATCGAATTTAAATCTTTCGCAACGGCAAACGCTAACATAAACGCGCCGGTGAAAAATCCAAATAAAAACATCAATATGCCAATTTCCGTCGCTGTTAACGTCTGACAATAAATCACCGGTGTCAACGCAAGAAAACTTAAAAATGCACTGACTTGCATCACAATGCGGCGCTTACCTAAACGGTCTGAAATTAATCCCAAAATGGGGCTGCCAAATCCTAAACCAATAAATATCCAGGATAATAACATCGACGCACGCTCTAAACTTAAATGATGCGCCGCTTGTAAAAAAGGATTTCCCCACAACCCTCCTAGTACCGCCAAAGGTGAAAAGGCTAATCCCGAATAACAAAACAATAACCAATTTTGTGGACTGGTTAATACTCTTATTAATCCCTTTTTGTCCCACTGCTGAGAGTGTGTCGCACGGTGCTGGGGAGGAAATTTATCTTTAACGAAAATAAAAAATAACAATGCAATCATTATTCCCAATAACGCCACATAAAACAGCATTTTTCGCCAGCCAATAGCATGCAACACGACAACTAGTGGCGCTTCACCAAATACCGCGCCTAACATCACCGCCGTTGCTAATAAGCCACTGACAAATGCAAAATGCCGCGAGTCAAAATATTCGGCCGTCATTTTTAAATAATTTACGGTCGCAAACGCCACACCCATGCCAATAACAGTTCGAGAAATTAATGCCGTTGTTAAATCATGGGAATAACTAAAAACAAGTGTTGCGAGCGCACAAACCAGAATCGCCGCGGTCGTTATTTTATGCGCGCCATATTTATCCAATAATGGCCCCGCAAAAATTTGTACTACTAAATATCCATAAAAATACACCGCCGCCAAATTTCCCAATTGTGTGCCATTAATATTAAATACACGCATTAAATCACTGGTCATAATGCCCGGAGAAACATATAAAATATATTTATAGAATAAAAACGATGCACATAATGCGATGACTACCCACGGGTAATATGTTTTTTGTGCGAGCGCTGATTTCATCCTACTTTCTCCTCTTTCGTTCTGTACTGCGTTTTTTTTGCCGATGACTCATCAGCGCAAAACGATGTGATTCATCGCGAATATGCTGAATTAAATGCAAGGCTTCTGAGTCTGTGGGGATGAGCATAGCGGTTTTTTGCCCCGAGAGGAACAACTGCTCGTCGCCCGGACGACGATCCGGACCTTTACTGACCGCCACCAAAAGCGAGGGTTTTCGCTGCAATTCCTCAAATGCTTCTTCGGCTTTTTTCAACTGCCCTTTTCCGCCATCAATAAAAATAATGTCAGGCAAACTTTCCATTTTTTTATATCGCCTGAAAACAACCTGTTTTATTGCCGCATAATCATCGCTCGCGGTAATACCCGTAATATTAAACTTGCGGTAAAGTTTTTTCACTGGGCCTTTTTGATCGAATACCACACACGACGCCAACGTCGCTTCACCATGATGATGACTGATATCAAAACACTCTAAACGCTCAGGTAATTTTGCGAGACTAAATACTTTTTGTAATTCTGTTAATCGTGAGGCATAACGACTTTCAGCAATCAATTTACTTTCTAAGGCTTGCTGCCCCGTAACTTCGGCCATTTCGATCCAGCGTTTTCGCTCACCGCGCACAGCGACTTTAATTTTGAGTTGCAATGCAGAGGCTAATAATTCAGCATCGTCTAATTCCATTTTTAAAATAATTTCTTTGGGTTTGGATTGGGTAAATTCAACATAATATTGGCTAATAAATTCTGACAAAATATCACTGTCGTCTAATTCATCTGGAACCCGCGGATAAAAGGTCTGATGAGAAATTAAATTACCTTCTCGGATTGACAACACCTCAATTGCTTTGACAGACAAATGAGAAATAACCACTATTACATCACTGTCAACTTTAGATGTCGTCACCGCTTGTTTGATTTGAATATGATCCATACTTCGTATTTGATCACGCAACTTAGAGGCTATTTCATACGCTTGCGCATCTGACGCTGCTTGCATTTGTTTTTTTAATAGCTGAATAACCTGATTACTACGCCCCGCTAATAATAATTCTGCATGTTTGAGATCTTCGGCATAATTTTCCGGTGAAATATAACCCACACAGGGCGCTGTGCATTTTTGCAATTGATATAACAAACACGGCCGTGTTCGATTCTTAAAAAATGTATCGCGACACGTTCGCAATTTGAATACCGATTGAATTAATTTCAGGGTATGCCGCACAGCCAACCCATTAGTGTAGGGCCCAAAATATTTTGCTTTGCGCGAACGCGCACCGCGATGAGAGGTTAATCGGGGGAATTCATGATCTGACATCATAATATACGGATAGGATTTATCATCCCGCAATAAAATGTTGTATTTTGGCTGATGTTTCTTAATTAACTGATTTTCTAATAATAATGCTTCAGTTTCATTCAGAGTAATAATGACTTCAATATGATCAACGTGATGGACTAAATTATGAATGCGCTGATTAGCATGCGCGCGTGAAAAATAACTGGTGACGCGTTTTTTTAAATTAATGGCTTTGCCGACATACAGAACCGTTCCGCTGGCATCTATCATTTGATAAATGCCCGGTGATGAAGATAAAGATGCTAAAAATTCACGGGAGATTAAAGCTATTCTAAGTCTCCTTTTTCTACATCCACTAATCCGTGACGAATGGCAATATGGGCTAATTCAACATCCGTTGTTGCACCCAATTTTGTATACAATCGATAACGATAAGTATTCACCGTTTTAGACGTAATATTTAATTTTTCTGCGATTTGTTGAATTTTCGCGCCGTGACCTAACATAATTAAGACTTGTAATTCTCGCTCAGATAATGTCTTTATTAATGAGGGATCGGCCATGCGCCCTTCTTCATCCACACCCGCTTTTACACTGCGAATCGCTAAACTTTGGGCTATTTCTGCACTAACGTAATGTTGCCCTGCATTTACACGGCGAATCGCTTCTAATAATTCTGCCGTAGAACAATTTTTTGCTAAAAATCCTGCCGCACCGGTTTGAATTAATTTAGACGGATATGGGTCTTCATTATAGGATGACACTGCAATAACTTTTACTTCGGGAAATGAATGGACTAATCGACGTGTGGTTTCTAACCCACCAATGCCTGGCATTTTAATATCCATTAATACAACATCGGGTCTTTTTTCTCGCACTAATTTTAAGGCAAGTTCACCGGTTTGCGCATCCCCAATAACCTCAATGTCATTTTCGGATTCTAATAACGCTTTGAGGCCTGTTCTCACCAACTCATGATCATCGACCACGAGCACCGTGATTTTACGATGCGCCATCCACGTACTCCCTGTTATCTCATGTATGTTTATTTGGCGGAGAGGCAGGGATTCGAACCCTGGAAGGGGGGATGCCCCTTAACGGTTTTCAAGACCGCCGCTTTCAACCGCTCAGCCACCTCTCCCTCCGGAGAACCGCCATTTTATACGAGAGATCCTTGTTTATGCTATACTTGCGACCTTATTATTTTTGGAGAAAGTTCATGAATCAAGACAGTATTGTCGTTCGTTCTCGAGGTTTTTCTTCGGCATTAGAAACCAACAGCATTCTGCAAAAAACCTATGCATTATTAGCTGCAACTTTATTATTCTCGGGTCTCACCGCAGCGTATGCGATGACCACCAACGCACTGCCCTTAAATCCATTTATTGTGTTGGTCGGCTATTTCGGTTTGTTAATCTTGACCAACGTCCTGCGCAACAGTGCTTGGGGATTGGTATCGATTTTTGCCCTCACCGGATTTATGGGATACACATTAGGACCTATCATCAATTTTTACCTCCACAATATCGTTAACGGCCACCAAGTGGTTTTCATGGCGCTGGGCGGAACAGGTGGAATTTTCGCTGTCCTCTCCGCGTATGCGTTAATCACCAAAAAAGACTTTAGTTTTATGTCAGGTTTTATCATGACTGGGTTAGTGGTTGCTTTTCTCGGGGGAATTGCAAGTATATTTATGCACATGCCAGCACTTTCACTCGCCGTATCTGCTGCGTTTATTTTATTGTCCTCGGGTATCATTTTGTTACAAACCGGTGCCATTATTAATGGCGGTGAAACCAGTTATATTTCTGCAACCATTACGTTATATGTTTCGCTATACAATATTTTCTTAAGCTTGCTCCAGTTATTAGGTGCATTCAGCAATCGCGACTAACCCCATGCAATTTGTGATTGGTGTTTATGGCGCACCCGGAAGTTCGGGTGCGCAAGCCGCTTACCAGTTTATTCAATCCGTTTTGAAAAAAAATCATTTGATCGCTCAAATCTTTTTTTATGAAGACGGAATTTTGCATGCAGACGTGCCCTCTCATTTCTTAGATTTATCTATCCCGTTGGCCGTATGCAGCTCTTTAAAGCCCTCTCCGCACCAAAAACAAATTCAGCCATTAAGCTTAACGCAATATATTCACGCCATTTTAAAGTGCGATCGCCATGTCATCTTCCGCTAAAAATTTTTATGTCGTCTTAGAAAATCCGACCTATTTTGAATTTGATCGCGATTATATTCTTGCCGCCACCACATTGATTGATCAGGTTGATATTTATCTTACCTCTGAGTATCAAAAAACGATTCTTAATAATATGGTATATGCAAAACAGTGGGCGGGCCTTAAAGAATTTGGGGTCAATATAATTATTACTGAAACATTACCACCCTCTCCAAATCACTATATTAAAAACCCCGCGTTGATAAATTTTGATGAACTGGTAGACTCTATCGTCAATCTCAAGGGTGATAAACATGCCTATCGATGAATTTTTTTCGGATCTTATGGCAACAGATGAAACTTATGCGTTTCTGACGTTGATTTTAAAACATTTTGCCTCGATTACGATTTATACGATTGAGCCTTATATTACGCAAAACGACGAAGTCTTAATGCTTCCCGCCGGTGAAAACTATAGCATTCATGATTACGGTGGACGATTAGTGATTGCCCCGGTTGATATTTATGCCGTTGATTTTTTTTCCTCCGTTGGATTATTAAACGCAACGGCGCAAGCCTTAGCGATGTTAGTCGATGCAGGCGTAAAAGAAATTGCCGTACTCGGTGATGAACGCGCTAAAAAATATATTTCGCATATTTTAATGGAAGATGAAACGTTGGGTCTGAAATTGATTAACTATCATCCGCCAGAATCGTTTGGATTATTACGCGATGCGGTTAAACGCTATCTCGAAGATAAAGGCTTAAAACTCAAAAAACTCAGAGAACGATTGGAACAAAAACCTGCACGAACATAACTATGAACGCTTTAACGGCAATAATAAAATTTTCCCTCTGTTTATTACTGATATTACTTTCTGTCTGTTTACCCTTTACTGCCTATGCCTGGAATTCCATGGGGCATCGCGTCATCGGCGAAATTGCGTATGACAATTTAACGCCTGTGGCTAAAGCAAAATCTATGGAATTGGTGAATTATTTAGCGAACGCTTATCCTTACAGCTCAACTTTTCAAACGGCTAATGCATGGGCAGATTATTTAAAAATGGATGATGTTCATGTGTATGATAGTTGGCACTTCTACAATAAACCCTATTCGCTTGATGGAACACCGACACACCCTGCGCAGTGGCCAAATTTAATCTGGGCATTAAATCAAAGCATAAATATCTTAAAAAGCCCCAACGCAAACCAATATGAAAAAGCGTTTTTTATTCGGTTTTTAATGCATCTCACCGGCGATGCGCATCAACCCTTGCATTGTATTAATTATTTTAGTGCTGCGTATCCTAATGGTGACGATGGCGGAAATTTGGAACCCAACAAATTACACGCGCAATGGGATAATGGTTTAGGATTATTTGATGAACGCTGTGGATTAGCCTATTCAAAAGCCAGCAAAGCAAAATGTTTTGCAGAAGAGATCCAAACAGCCTATCCTGAAAATTATTTCGGTGCGCGCGCAATGGATTTAAATCCCCAAGATTGGATAGAAGAAAGTTATACGATGGGTGAATCACAAAAACAATCACGTGATATTATCAAACAACAATTAGCGTTGGCGGGCTATCGATTAGCCAATATATTGAATCAGACCTTAGGACAAACATGACTAAATTCTTTCGTTTTATTACTCGACTTTTCCAGCGTTTCTATTACGAAAATAATTGCCTTAGCCGCGCGGCATCCCTCGCGTATACTTCATTACTATCATTAGTTCCGCTGGCGGCCGTCAGTTTATCCATCTTTACGTTATTTCCGACCTATAAAAATCTATCGGTTCGCATTCAAGACTTTATCTTCAGCAATTTTATTCCCTCATCGGGAAAAGTCATCCAAGATTATTTTCAAACGTTTGTGGGTCATACCACTAATGTATCCATTATTGGGTCGCTATTTTTACTCATTACTGCAGTGCTCATGATATTTAATATGGAAGTCGCGTTTAATGCAATTTGGAACGTTCAACAACACCGTAAAAAAATATACGGATTTTTATTATACTGGGCCGTATTATTTCTCTCGCCGATTTTGCTCAGCGCGATATTAATTATCATGCCCTACTTACATTTAATTTCGTCTTTCTTGCCCTTAATCGCATCCATTATTATTTTTAGTTTCTTGTATATTACGTTGCCCAATTGTCACGTTCCGTTGTATGCAGGATTACTTGCGGGAACGTTAGCCGGCGCTCTGTTTGAGTTTGCCAAGAAAGGTTTCGCACTCTATTTGTTTTATTTTCCCACGTACAATCTGTATTATGGGGCTGTCGCGATCATTCCTATTTTCTTAACTTGGTTGTATGTAGTATGGTTAATCATCTTATTTGGCGCGGTATTTAGTTACGCGCTAACCCATAAATAGATGCACACATTGAGGAGAAGGAAAATGCTTAAATATCTACTGATTTTGATTGGATTTATACTTTCAAGTTGCTCATCAAATACGACCTCACCCTACCCTAAACCCATACAAACCCCTGATGCACAAACCAGAACCAGTTTGCATCATCCGTTTATTCCTACAACGCCTGATTATCAAAGCCCTACGGCACCTAAAAAATTAACATCACCCGCCAGTTCACAGGAAAAACCGAATCAACAAATTATTAATTAATCATGATCAAAGAAAATTTAGCCACGGCGTATAAAATATTAGCGAAATTAGGTTTAGACGATCATACCTATACACACCTTTCTGCGCGCGATGAAAATAATCCCGATGCGTTTTATATTAATCCCTTTGGATTGTGTTTTCATGAAGTTGAATCGGAAAATTTAATTAAAGTGACGCTGGATGGAAAAATTCTTGAAGGCGAGGAATATCAATATAACAAAACAGGTTATGTGATACATGGATCAATATATTCTGCACGAGCTGATATTCAAGCCATATTTCATTTACACACACCCGATACATTAGCCGTTTCTGCTCTCGAAGAGGGATTAATGCCCATCAGCCAATGGGCGTTACATTTTTATAATAAAGTTTCATATCACGATTATGATTCGCTTGCATTAGAAGGTGAACAAGGCAAAAAATTAATTTCAGATTTAGGTAATAATTATGTTGCGTTATTGCGCAACCATGGATTTATTACCTCAGGACGAACAATTCAAGAAGCGATGTTTTACACGCATCACTTACAAAAAGCCTGTGAAACGCAGTGTAAAATTTTAGGCATGGGAAAAAAATATATTACGCCATCAAAAGAAATTTGCGAAAAAGCTGCGCACGACTTACTTTCATTCGAAAAGAATTTAGGTGAACGCGATTGGCATGCATGGAAGCGCTGGATTAAAAATTATTAATTTATCTCATGCCCGGACGTGGATGTGTAGCTATCGCTAGGTTTTCGGTTAGTCCACGCTCACGTTGTGCCGTATTTAATAACTCCGCTACTTTTCGGCTGTTACCATTCAAAGGATTAGCACGAAAAATATTTTCAGCTTTCAAACGCGCATCGGCACGTAACCCACTGAGTGTTGTACGAACAATCGTGGCGTTATGCTCTAAAAGTGCTTTAACAGAAACTGCATCTGATTGTGAAACGGCAAATTCTAGCGGTCGAACGTATCCCATCCCGGCAACAAAAAATGTTTTTTCAACATCCGCGCCTTTTTCCAATGCCGTACTGACTATTTTAGCGTTGGCTTTGCGAAGACCAATAACCAATTGCGCATTCCAATCAACTTGAACTGCCATAACATAACTCTCCCTGTTAAAAACATTTGGTGCTGACGCTCAGATTCGAACTGAGGACCTACTGATTACAAATCAGTTGCTCTACCAGCTGAGCTACGCCAGCTTACAAAAAAATCCTTTTTTGCAAGCCGGCGATTCTAGCCTTAATTGCGTTCTCTCTCAAGCGCTCTTAAATCCCAAACCGAAGGATTGTAGCCGTAAATAATACTGCTGTTTACCGTCATCTTCGGTTTCACTTCGCGCTGGAAACCTAATAGCTCGTCATAACGGTATTTTTCACCGGTACTGGTTTTTAATGCTTTGAGTGTGGGGACGTACCCTCGATTGAGGTATACGGAACCATCTTGCATACGGTATGAAATCGCTTCAGCTTCCACTTCAATCTCAAGATAGTATTCATCTTTCTTAAGACGTGCTTTCGCCATAGCTTCATCTTCAAAGACTTCCCCAGTCACGGAGTCGTTATAGCCTGCGGTCTTAAAGTCTCTTAAAGTCTGCATAGCCAAACACTTCGAAAAGCCGGCTTCATGAAAATGCTGAGTACGATTCAACGTTTGATGGTTAATTAGAAATAGTTTTCGTTTAAATGATGTTGGTATTGATAAAGTTGTCATGGTACTTCCTCCTTGAAATAGCACGTCCCAATCCATGAGACATGCACAAGGTACCATAAGGGGTCAAGAATCGTCTATCAGCCATCGACGTCAGTTTTTGTAAGCCATTTGCCATATAGCTCCAGAGGCTGCCAGAACGGCCTGTTGCGTTTGGCCCGCTAATGGATATAATCGCTATACCTTATATATAGGCAGGGGACTCACTGATGAAAGCACGTTGGATAGGACTCGGTATCATAGGAATCGCTCTCATTCTCACCAGCTGTAGCAGCAAAGAAGAACCCCGCTATAAGACAATCCCACCTAAACCCTGTATTGTTTCAACTGGCTTGCCCGATAACGCTATGGGGCGCCTCGGAATTCAAACTATTCAAATTGGACAAAATGTTCGCATCATCATTCCAACTGATGGCGTGTTTAAAGATCGCGGAACGGAAATTAAGACCAGCGCTTACGATGGTCTCAATGATCTCGCTTCACTGCTTGCACAATATCCAAACCACCGAATGGTCGTGACGGGTTATACCGATGAGCTAGGGACCTACGCCCGTGATCAAAAATTATCTGAACATCAAGCACAAAGTTTAATTACCTATTTATGGACCCAAGGTATTCATCATGAATGCTTAACGCCAGTGGGTATTGGCAAAGAAGAAACACAAACGATTGCGTCCAACCGCTCCATAAATGGAAAAGCTTACAACCGACGCATCGAAATTAATTTTAGAGTTTAATCTTCTATGTCAAAAATACTAAACGAAGCCTTTTTAGGCGATGAAAAAATATTGGTAGAAAAATTAATTAGTGCTGCCACACTTTCCCCCGATTCCTTAAATCATATTCGCCAAAAAGCAGAAACCTTGGTCACCCAAGTTCGCAATACGCGATTAAATCAAGGCGGTTTAGACGCTTTTTTATATCAATATGATTTATCCAGCAACGAAGGCATCGCGTTGATGTGTTTAGCCGAAGCATTGTTACGTATTCCCGATAAAACCACCGTCAATAAGTTAATTCGGGATAAAATTACCAAAGCAGACTGGGAAGATCATTTAGGTAAAAGCGAATCATTATTTGTAAATGCTGCAACCTGGGGATTAATGTTAACGGGAAAAATTATCTCCCCTACCGAAAAAGATTCGCATGTATTGCATAAAACACTTAAAACATTAGTCAAACGCGGTGGCGAACCATTTATCCGCAAAACCATGGCGCATGCGATGAAGATTTTGGGCAACCAATTTGTCATGGGCCAAACAATTTCGAAAGCCTTAAAACGATCAGAGCCCTTAGAAAAACAAGGCTATTTATTTTCATACGATATGTTAGGTGAAGCGGCACGCACCATGAAAGATGCGGACCGCTACTTTAACGCGTACCAAAAAGCCATTGAAAAAATTGGTGAAGCAACAGCGGGAAAATCACCCATAACAGGCTCTGGTATTTCGATTAAATTATCTGCATTGCATCCACGTTATGAGTATGCGCAACGCGAAGAAATCATCTCGTATTTAACCAAAAAATTACTCGAACTGGCTCTGCATTGTAAAAAAGTTAATATTGGTTTAACGGTTGATGCGGAAGAAGCAGAACGCTTAGATATTTCTATCGATATTATTAAAAATGTCTTTGCGTCTCCTGAATTAAAAGACTGGGAAGGTTTTGGATTAGCCTTACAATCGTATCAAAAACGCGGCTATTATTTAATTGATGATTTAGCCGAATTTGCACGTCAGCACAAAAAGAAATTCATGGTGCGCTTAATTAAAGGCGCGTATTGGGATGGCGAAATTAAAAACGCCCAAGTTAAAGGCTACGAAGGTTATCCCGTATTTACCCGCAAAACGGCAACCGATGTTTCTTTCTTAGCGTGTGCGAAAAAAATCTTATCTTATAGCGATGCCTTTTATCCTGCATTTGCCACACATAATGCCTATTCGCTTGCTGCTGTTTTAGAAATGGCAAAATTAAATAATGTCACGCAATTCGAATTTCAATGTTTACATGGCATGGGCTATACGCTTTACGATCAAGTGGTAGGCAAAAATAAGCTCAATATTCCATGTCGCGTATATGCACCCGTGGGTGGACACGAAGATTTACTAGCATATCTAGTACGTCGCTTATTGGAAAATGGCGCCAACACATCTTTTGTAAACCGCATTATTGATGAAAAAATTCCTGTCTCGGAGATTATTATGGATCCTGTTAAAAAACTGAGTGAAACAGAACAAAAACCGCATCCGTCGATTCCGTTACCGCGAAATTTATACGGCACCTCACGTGCGAATTCGAAAGGCATTAATTTGACCAATCCGGATGACATCAAAAAACTCTATGAAAATTTAAAAAACCCTTCCTACGAAAAAGTCGATGCATCGCATTTAGATCCGGAAACTATTTTACAAAAAGCTCATGGCGCTTATGAACATTGGGAAATGACATCCGTTGAACATCGCGCGGCATGTTTAGATAAAGCCGCGAATTTATTAGAAGAACGGATGCCACAATTCATGAGCATTACTATTGAAGAAGGCAAAAAAACGGTACCCGATGCTATTGCTGAAGTTCGTGAAGCGATTGATTTTTGTCGGTATTACGCACAACAAGCACGTGAGCATTTAGGCAAGCCGCAAGACATGCCTGGACCGACAGGCGAAACCAATCAATTATTTTTACGCGGTCGTGGTCCCGTTGTTTGTATTAGTCCATGGAATTTCCCGTTAGCGATTTTTATGGGACAAGTGACAGCGGCCTTAGTCACAGGCAATCCTGTGATTGCAAAACCGGCAGGACAAACCACGCATATTGCGATGGCAGCAGTTTCGTTATTACATGAAGCCGGCATTCCGAAAGATGTTTTACAGCTATGCCCTATTTCAGGAAAATTAATTGGTTCAAAAATTATTCCCGATAACAGAATTAAAGGCGTAATTTTTACGGGCTCCACAGAAACCGCTCAACAAATCAATCAAACATTAGCGAATCGCTCTGGACAATTAGTTCCGTTTATTGCAGAAACCGGCGGTCAAAACGCAATGATTGTGGATTCCTCAGCACTACCTGAACAAGTAGTAGCCGATGTTATTACGTCTGCGTTTATGAGCGCAGGACAACGTTGCTCTGCCCTTCGCGTTTTATTTTTACAAGATGATATTGCAGATAAAACTATTGAGATGCTGAAAGGTGCAATGGAAACATTGAAAATTGGCAATCCGCGCGAATTGTCGACAGATATTGGACCCGTGATTGATAACGCGGCGAAGAAAACATTAGAAGACCATATTGAAAAATTAAAACATGAAAAGCGTGCGAAATTAATTTATCAAATTGCTTTAGCGGATGAACATGCAAAAGACAGTTTCTTAGGCCCCGTTGCTTTTGAAATTGATAATATAAATTTATTAACACGTGAAGTCTTTGGTCCCGTACTTCACATTGTCCGCTACAAAGCTAAAGAATTAGATAAAGTTATTGAAAGCATCAACAACACGGGTTATGGATTAACGATGGGCATTCATAGCCGTATTGATGAAACCGTTCAACATATTGCTTCGCGCATGAAAGCCGGAAATATTTACGTCAATCGCAGCATGATTGGTGCTGTTGTTGGCACACAACCGTTTGGTGGTGAAGGATTATCCGGAACAGGACCCAAAGCCGGTGGACCGCATTATTTACTGCGTTTATGCACCGAACGTACCGTAACAATTAACACAACCGCGGCGGGTGGTAATGCGAGCTTGATGTCGTTAAATGCGGATTAAAACCCATTTCTTAAGATTTCCTTAAGGTTGATCGTATAATATTTATATAACATTTATCTCTGCATGAGGAAATTTCGTGGAAGAAGCAGTTCAAGCACCCCCCTCTCTTTCTGAACTTCAGTCCAGAATTCAGGTACTAAAAACACATCATCTCTTGACGCTCGAAACTCAAGAAATTATTGAAGGCCGCCTGAAAGAAATTGCGTTATTAAGCGATCACGTAACAAAGGATTTATTCCTTAATGCAATAAAATTAGATATTCAGAGTGCAGAAGAAAAACTGAAAGAATTAAACGAACGCCAAAATCTTGTTGCTACCTGCTTAACTCAAATTTCCACCAATAGCCATATCTTAAATGCACTTCAGCATTTCAACCTGGGTAATTATCGTCGCGCTATTTCTGCAGCCCAAAAAAGTATTGATGCCGGTCAAGAAACAAATCTTGCCTATAAAATAATGGCAATGTGTTACTTTAAGAAAAACGATACCGGTCGAGAACTCATTATGCGGCAAAATTATGGCGAAGTTAACGCTATTACTGAAGAACAATTTTCTGTTTTTCAAAGTGAAGTATCCGCAAAACTTCTCCACAATAAAATCAAAAACGACCTAGACCGCGCGTTAAAATATTTTCGCAAAAAGAAATACGTTAAAGCTCTGGAAGCCGCAAAAGAATGTATTGAGAATAATATTGACGTGCATTTCGCTCAGTTGCTGGCTGCACTAAGCCTATATCATCTGAAAACACATGACGCAGAAAATTTAAAAGAAATATTAACGCATCTGCATCATGCAAAAGATTTTCGTGCTACTAACGCTAAACTTTCAACACGCGAAACCTTTGCAAAAGAATGGGCCGAATGTTTGTTTAATTGTTTTAGCTTACAAATTAAAGATGTCGCTGAATTAATTCAAAAAGGGTTAAGCGCCAACCTTAATGAAGCTGAAAAAACTGAAACGCGCGAAAAATTGCATGGATTGGTTTCATTCGACGAAGAAAACAACCCTATTAAATTACAGACTGAACGCCTTGGAAGTTATACCAGTTATCAAATTTTAAAGTCACTTCGCGAACAAAAAACACTTACTGCCGATGATTATATTCAACGATTGGAACAGCTCGGTGTAACTAAACAGGACGACAAACGATTACACGAAAAAATTGAACGTCAAATCGCTCGACATGACCGCCTTCATCCTGTTAAACGTGCTGCCTCTCTTGGTGCGCATGCCGCACGGCAATTTTTCAAAGCGGCGCGTGAAAAACATCACGTAAATGCCGTATTAAAATTCGCGGATGAATATCGCCGTTCAAAAATTACAGGGCCCATTGATGTAGTCTTTCATTTGATTCCCCACGTTATTCCAGTGATATTAAACACAATTGCATTTGTTGCTATGTCACTATTTGCAGGAATACGCTGGGCTTTAAGTCCAATCATTGGAAAAGTGATTGCTAATAAAGAAGAAAATGCCGCTAATAAAAATGCTGTTCCATTACCGGTAAAGCTATTTAAATATGAGCATGTAAAAAATGGCCAGGGATTAGCATTTTTTGCGGAAGCCACGCCCCCTCAACCGGAAAAGTTTCTAGAATCCTCTAAAGTATTTATTAACACTTCAAATCAATAAGCATCCCCTATGAAAATCTGATAACATTCCCCAATACTACTAATTTTACAGGAAAACAGCATGAAAGAAATTAAACTTCCTATTACTCCGCGAATTTTTCATTTTTAGAGAAACTCCAACTCAGCAATATTTATTTACTCTTTGATCCAACCACCTTTAATCTCATGGAAATGCATAAAATCTCATCCGTGATGAGACAGTTTAAAGAGAATGCCAACCTCCACGTTCACGGAATACTTTCGACAACACGCTTATACCCCTACAACCGCTAAAATCATCGACAGCACCAGACATAGCCAAAAAATGTGTCATTTGTTGAAAAAGCATAAAGTACCTTAGAGAAAACTAGCCCACATAAAGCTACATTAGCGGGAAAAAGAGCCATCCCCGGACCTATCAGGACCCAGTTTGTGCTATGATGCCCAGCATATTAATATTTAAAGCGAGCGCATTTAACTATGAAAGAACAAGATTTAACACACCTCACAGATGAAACCTATGGCGAAATCTATAATGCACTAAAAGCTCAGCAAAATGCCGCTGAACTTTTAGTTAAATTTAGAGCAGCTCTCTTATCTAATGAAGATCCTAATGATTTTAAAAATCGAATTGAAAGACGTCAGGAAATTGTGGCGTTAATGGGCGGACATTGCCCAGAGATGTCTGATGAAATTTTTACATTGTGCCTCGAACGCCAAAAATCTTTTTCGGACCGCGAAGATCGCATTGTGATGCTTATCCGAAAAATGATGGGTATTAATAATAATCCCAAAATAATTCAACTTATTCGCCAATTAATTATGAACCCTGAAAAAGTTCCTGCGTGGTTACAACTCAATCCGCTTGCTCTCTTATTTGAGGAAGTAAAACGTTCGTTTACACCTATTGTTGTTCAGGATAAACAAACAACGCCTGAACAATATTTAACAGGTTTATTATTTCGTACAACCCGCCGTTTGTCCGATCTTCCTTCACATATATTTCAAAATATTTTTGATCATTTACTTTCAAGTATGGAGCAGTTTGTCAAGGACAAACTACCCGATGGGGGAGACTACTATAGATTCTCAATGCTAATCAAAATAAGAACATTCGAAGCACTGGCACACGGAAATGCTATACCTATTACTGATGCTTATTATGAAAAAAATACCAACACACGCCTTCCATTTAAAGATCTGAAAGAAACAGTCACCCGAGGAAATTTCCTCCCTACAGAAAAAGTTATGTCGCTCACTTTTTTCGGCCAGCTTGAACCTTTATTTTTCGCCGCAAAACGTGGCTCTCAAAATTATTTAGATAAATGCTTTAAACGTTATTATCCTTTACAACGCAAAATCTATGAATTACGCCATCTACCTTATGGAGGATGGGTGGATAATACAACAGGTCGCCACTATCATGACATGGGTGTCATACCTATGCGAGATGAAACACAATCAGAACACCAGCTGCGCGTAATTGCACTGGGCATTAAAACATTTCAGCTACCCGAAAAATTTCTTAAAAAAATCTATAATTTTGATTTTATTTCATCTCAAGACATTCCTCTTCTTCTCAGTGCCGCATGCAATTTTGGTAATCGTAAAATTCTCGCTCCACTCATAACGTTTTTAACTCAAAATATTGAAAGTTATGAATGGAAATCAGTCAACATAGAGAGAAGCAGCTTCTATCTCATTTTTCCTGAACACTTTGAAACTATGCTTCTTTTCTCCGCTTACGAAGCAAAAACAACGGAATTTAAAAATTGGCTTATTTCGCTCGGCGCCAAGCCATTGGCATTACTGGATAAAGCCATTCTTCTCAAAGATGATGAAGCCCGAAAAACATTGCTAATAGATATGCTCGATCAATTTATTCAAGAAAAAAATCCTAATGGCTCCCACGCACAAATGCTAAAAGATGCTTTACAACTAGACCAACATTTTAATGTACCTGCATTATCCTCAAACAATTCAGCTGGATTTTTTGAAAATGCATCAGAAAATGCAGCTGTATTGCGAAAACTCGCCAGATTGGCTAAACCATTTCTAGAAAAACATGCTTTGATCAACCCCAGGAATTTAACACAAAAGCTCGTATAATCTGTTACCATACCACCAATACTAATTTTGATACCGGAGAACATTCGTGGAAGAACAACCTCAAACTTCAAGTCTTTCCAACTCTAACTTTAGCTGGAAAAAAATTGTTAGTGTATTTAGTCGACAAAAAAACCGCCGAAAAACACCCCCTTCTTCACAACCAATTGAATTACAAAAAATATCAAGAACCGTAGGTATCGAAGACATCGATCACACCTGGGTGTTCGAGGAAGATCAACACAATATGGCTATGTGTGCCAGCTTCAAAAATGCAGGCATTATCCATCACTTTTTTTGCTCAGACATGGGATTTGCTGATCGCGAAATAGAAACGCGCATAAAGCTAAAAGAGGAATTAGAAAAAACTGGGTTGATCATTCATGGCATTCTCACTCCTTCAGATTATGCTTGGCATATTGATCCCACAATATTAAAAAACTTTTGCGAAGAATGTTTGAAATCTGACATTGATTTCAGCCGAAATCGAAATACTGAAAAAATTTATCCGCTGTTAGCACGAGAAGAATTCGAGTCCATTAAAAAATTAATTAATGGTGACCTTTCGGGACAAGTTCAACCAGGCACTGCTTTCAATGAAGTGTGTGCTAATCGTCAACTCAAAGAGCGAGCCTTTCATTCCAAATGGATTACCAGTCTCGTTTGCTGTGGTTTTGGTTCAGAGAAATCATTAGAAGATGGCACACGAGCGGAATGCGTTAAACGTCCCGGAATTAAAGGCTTACTTGTACGCTCCTTACTTCTTGCTCCACCTGATTTTGCAAGTGATTTTATCTTCTTCGATGATAAGCCAACAGAAACTGAAGACGTGCGCCTTGAAAGTGCGAACGGAGATGAAACAAAAACACCGATTTCTGCCGTCCACTGTCCCTTTGAAAAATTAGAAAAATGTACGCAAGCATTTTACGACCACCACATCGCAGAACATACCAAGAGGATGACGAAAAAAACTTCGTCAGCCTCACTCACCAAAAACCCCGAAAATCTCGATCCCCTAAATGAATTACCTACTGAAAAACCGGGATTAAAAACAAGGATGTCATCAAAGTCGGAATAAATATTAGAGATCCTACGACGACTTAGCTCGCTCAGGATGACAGGTGAAGCGCTACAAACTCTACCAACGCTGCCACAATTGCCGACGCCGGCAGCGTTAACACCCATGCCCACACAATTTGACTCGCTACTCCCCAGCGTACTGCTGAAAATCGTTCGAGCGATCCCACGCCCACAATACTTCCCGCAACAATATGCGTGGTCGACACAGGAATTCCTAACACCGTCGCTAAAAATAAGGTCAACGCCGTTCCGGTTTCTGCACAACATCCTCCAACCGGTTTTATTTTTGTGATTTTCATTCCCATGGTTCGAACAATACGATACCCACCAAATAATGTTCCTAACGCCATCGTGGCATAACAACTAAATACCACCCAATTCGGTACAAAAAAATCACCTGTCATTAGTCCTGATGTAAATAATAAAACCGCAATAATTCCCATAGACTTTTGGCCATCGTTACCCCCATGACCTAAACTTAATAACGCTGACGACACTAACTGTAAAACACGGAAACCACGATTTAATCGACTGGGCGCATAATAAAAAAATATCCGGGCAATCAAAAACATCAACACCATACCCAAAACCATTCCCAACAACGGCGAAAGAAAAATAGAAACAACGACTTTAGCAATCCCTCCCCATTGCAAATAATGCGTGCCGGATTTCATTAACGCCGCACCAATTAATCCGCCAATCAATGCATGCGACGAACTGGACGGAATCGCAAAGTACCACGTGATAATATTCCACAAAATCGCACCCATCAGTGCCGACAATATAAATACGGTGTCAATCACATGCGGCGCAACAATTCCGGTGCCTACCGTATTCGCCACATGTAAACCAAATACAAAAAACGCTAAGAAATTAAATACTGCAGACCACATAACGGCTTGATGGGGTTTTAAGACTTGCGTAGAAACAATCGTCGCAATGGCATTGGCGGCATCGTTAAAGCCATTCAAAAAATTAAATACAAATGCAATGCTGATGGTGAAATAAATCAACAACAGATGTGATGCCATTAAGCATACTCCAACACAATACCTTCCACGATAAATGCGACTTCCTGACAACGATCTGTTATGGATTCTAATAAATCATAAATTTCTTTTAATTTAATAATCGCTTTTGTGTCGCTTTCCTCACGCAATAATTTCGCGACACCATCAATCAATAATTGATCCGCCTGACTTTCAAACGCTTTAATTTGATCACAGGCTTTGATAATGGCGGTATTGTTTTTTAAATCCGATAAATGCGAGATGACTTCTTGAATTAATTCCGCCGATTTTAAACAGACTTCCGTGAGCGTCACCATCATTGACGGAATGGAATGGACTTCATATTTCACAAATCGCTGTGATGTTAAATTGATCATATTCACGATGTCATACAGCTTGTCATTTAAACGGTGAATATCATAACGATCAAACGGCGTAATAAATGTTTTGTGCAATAACGTAAATAATTTTTGGGCATAGGCTTCAGCCTCACGCTTATATTCTAATACGCGTTCTGCCGAAAGACTCGGTGAATCTTTTAAATGCTTCACCTCATCATGCAATGCATGGGCAGCTTTCGTCAGCGAGGCCGCGGCTTGTGCGAATAAGGTAAAAAATTCTTCCTGACGCGGTAAGAAGCCCATCAACATAGTTAGTCCCTCGGACGGTGAGAATAGAGTCAGCGCATTATGCAATAATAAAGAAAAACTTGCCATTTCAGCTAAAATGGGTATGATTTCCCCTCTTTTCTGTGGGTCGTTAGCTCAGTCGGTAGAGCATCGGACTTTTAATCCGCTGGTCGTGCGTTCGATTCGCACACGACCCACCACTTTAGGAATACTGGGCGTGTCACAAACTCAAAAGTCCTGGTTACTCGATATCCTACTGCTCTGCCTGATGATTGGCAGCTTGTTTACATTTATGCTCGGCAGCCGTCCTTTGAATGTTCCTGATGAAGGTCGCTACTCTGAAATTCCCCGCGAGATGTTAGTTTCGCACGATTTTGTTACCCCTCACGTCAATGGCATCAAATACTTCGAAAAACCGCCGCTATTCTATTGGATGCAAGCCGTTAGCCTGAAAGTATTTGGTATCAATGAGTGGGCTGCGCGATTCATGGATGCGTTTATGGGGCTACTCGGATGTTTAGGAACATACTTCACCGCTCGAAAGTTATATGACAGAAAAACTGGATGGTTTGCTGCACTGACGTTAGCCACATCGCTACTGTATTTCATCATGGCGAGGGTGGTGACTTTAGATATGACTGTTAGCGTCTTGCTATGCTTTACTCTCTTCAGCTTTATGCTGAGACGATACTATTGGATGTATATTTTCGGCGCACTCGCGGTTCTCACCAAGGGCCTCATTGGCATTATTTTTCCTGGAGCGATTGTATTTCTGTGGATCTGTTTTACGGGACGTTGGCGCATCTTAAAAGAATGTAAATTATTCACCGGAATGCTACTGCTCTTCGCCATTGCACTTCCTTGGCATATTTTATGTCAGATGAAAAATCCTGAGTTTTTTCACTATTATTTTATTACGCAGCAATTCAGTCGTTATTTCACGATGAGCGCAGGTCGTTATCAACCGTTCTGGTATTATCTGCCTATTTTATTTTTAGGCTTATTTCCGTGGACAGGATACTTAATCGGTGCCGCACAATCCTATGATAAAAAAAATCCTTCGGATGTATTTTGTCTAATTGCTGCTGCGTTTGTATTTATTTTCTTTTCCGTATCGCACTCAAAATTAACGCCCTATGTTTTACCATGCTTGCCGTTTTTGGCGATTTTATTAGGGAAATATTTTGCATCTGAACATAAAAGCAAATTGTCCGTACGCTGTGGCGTACTGACCTCTTCATTTGTTTGTATCGGATTGGCCGCTGCCGCTTATACACAATTAAGACCCGATATTTCTATTAATTTTATTCAAACCAAATTATGGGCAGAAACTACCATTGTCGTATTACTGGGTACCGCAATTTTAGTTCCGTTAGTTTTATTGTTGCGTAATTTCTTAAATACTTATATCACGCAATTAATTTGTTTTGCGCTACTGGCCGTAAGTTTATGCTCGTTAGCCCCTACTATTTATATGGATTCTATTAAGCCTTTAGTTGAAAAAATTCAGCCTTTAAGAAAACCAGGCGACAGGGTTGCGACCTATCATTTTTATTATCAAGACTTGCCCTTTTACTTAAATCACACGGTTTCTATTGTGAACTGGAAAGGCGAGCTCGAATTTGGCGAAAAATATTCACCCCCTGGCGATAACTTGATTTCGGATGAAAGATTATGGAAAGACTGGGATAGCGAAAAGACCATATTTTTATTTGTTCCGGACAATTTCTACAAGACCCTTAACCAACTCCCCTATCATTACTATATAATAGCCCAGGATAAACAGGACATGGTTGTCAGCAACCATCGGGAGAAAGCATGAATGGAGTTTTATCGTTAATTATTTTGACGGCAATCTTAAATACAGCCGCGCAATTATTATTAAAAGCGGGTATGACGCGCATTGGCGAGTTTGGTTTCAGCGCACATAATTTTGCACCGATTGCATTTAAAGTTATTTCATCCCCTTTTATTGTTTTAGGACTTTTAATTTACGTCACCAGTGTAAGTTTATGGCTATTAGTCTTATCACGCGTTCCTGTAGGTATTGCCTATCCCATGACGAGTTTGGCGTATATATTCAATGTTTTAGGCGCGTATGTTATTTTTGGTGAAAATATTAGTTTAATACAAGTCTCAGGCATTCTGGTGATTATTTTAGGAGTATATTTAATTGCACAACACTAAGACGGATTTGCCGTTTCTGCCCTTTTCAAAACCTTCACTTTCAGATGCAGCCATTCAAGAAGTCGTTGAATGCTTAAAATCGGGATGGATTACGACGGGACCTCGCACACAACAATTCGAAGAAATGTTAGGTCAGTATTTATCATGCCCGCATGTTTTAGCCATGACCTCCGGCACAGCGTGTTTACACCTCGCGTTTTTAAGCTTGGAATTAAAACCTACGGATGAAGTCATTGTGCCTGCAATGACATTTGTGGGAACTTTTAATACGGTAATTTTAGGTGGTGGAAAACCTGTATTAGTCGACGTGGATCATACTTACAATATTGATGTATCAAAAATAGAAGCGGCTATTACGAAAAACACTAAAGCAATCATGCCTGTTCATTTGACGGGTTTAGCTGCTGATTTAGATAGCGTTTATGAAATTGCTCAAAAATATAATTTGCGCGTTATTGAAGACGCTGCGCAAGCCATTGGCACAAAATACAAAAATAAATTACTCGGTAGTTTTGGGGATACACAAATCTTTAGTTTTCATCCGAATAAAAATATGACCACCGGCGAAGGCGGATGTCTCACCACACGCGATGAAAAACTGGCCAAATTTATTAAAGTCATGCGTTTTCACGGAATTGATCGAGATGCATTTAATCGATTCAGCAAAGAAGGCTCCCAACATTACGATGTCATTGCACCCGGCTTTAAATACAATATGTTAGATATGCAAGCGGCTCTTGGAATTCATCAATTGCCAGAATTAGAAAAATTTAATGCGCGACGAAAAGTACTAGCGCAGCGGTATTATGATCAATTACGCGATTGGCCAGAGTGGACATTACCCCCGAATCCAAAAGATGTTGATGGTCACAGCTGGCATTTATATGCGCCGTTAATTAATCCAGAGGTTGCTAAAAAAACGCGCGATGAATTTATGAATATCATGAAGCATGAATACAATATTGGCATTGGATTACATTATGATGCGCCGTATTTATACAGTTATTATCGCAATACATATGGCTTTGCTGAAAATCAATTTCCGATGGCCAAAACCATTGGCGAACGTATTATGAGTTTGCCGTTGTTTCCTGCGATGACTGATGCCGAACACGATCGCGTCATTGATGCGATGAAGAAAATTTTTGGGAGAAAATAAATGTCACAGTCATTAAAAGTATTAATTTTGGGCGCGAATGGTTTTATTGGCAACAGTTTGGTTGAACATATTTTAGCGAAAGCCGATTGGCATATTACAGGCCTAGATTTGAACACGAATAATCTTACTCCGCATTTAAATAATTCCCGCTTTACCTTTAAACAAGCCTCTATGCTTGATGAAAAACAATGGGTAGAAGATCAAATCAAAAATGCTGATGTGGTATTGCCATTAGTCGCTATCGCAACCCCTGCTACCTATGTTACGGATCCCCTCAGAATATTTGAATTAGATTTCGAAGCAAATTTGGCTATTGTTAGACTTTGTGTAAAACATAAAACCCGTATTATTTTTCCGTCGACGTCAGAAGTGTATGGCATGTGTCCGGATGCAGAATTTGATGAAGAAACATCGAACTTAGTCACAGGCCCGATTCACAAAGAACGCTGGATTTATTCGTGTTCGAAGCAAATGATGGACAGAATTATTTATGCGTACGGTTCGCGCGGACAATTAGAATACACTCTCTTCCGTCCCTTTAATTGGACGGGACCAAAATTGGATAATATTTCAAACGCGAAGAAAGGCGGCTCACGCGTTATTACCCAATTCTGTGGAAATATTTTACGTGGCGAAGACATTACGTTGGTCAATGGCGGTGCACAAAAACGCAGTTTTATTGATATTGATGACGGTATTGCTGCATTATTAAAAATTATTGAAAATAAAAACGGTTGCGCATCACAAAAAATCTTTAATATTGGTAATCCAGCCAATGATATCTCCATTAAGGGCTTAGCTGAGCTGCTAATTAAATTATTAAAAAATACTCAAACAAAATTAATTGAAGCCTCTGGCAAAGAATACTTTGGCGAAGGGTATCAAGATGTTCAGCACCGTGTGCCGTCCATTAAACGCGCGATGAAAGATTTAGATTGGAAGCCAATAGTTACGCTAGAAGACTCTCTTAAAAAGACATTAGATTATCATTTACCCAATAGATAAATTGTCATCCCTCATAGCTGGAGATTGATATGAACACACAAGACCCCACCTTCAAATCCATTTTCGGATCAAAATGGGATTCCCTTCCTCCTGTTATGAAAAAGCATTACGCGAATAAACCTTTCAGCAACGATGTCGTTACCGTCAAAGGCAAAATGAATTTTATTATTGCTCCCTGGGCTAACTGGTTTATGCCATTATTTAAATTTTTAAAAATTCTTGTTCCCTATGAGGGAAATAATATTGACGCAACCGTCAACTTTAAAAGCGAAAAAGAAAATGATGTTTATCAGTTCGACCGATGGATTTCTTTTCCTAATAACAAAACCTATCATTTTCTATCTAAGATGAATCCCACCGGCGGCGATGAAATCGTCGAGAAATTTTGGTGCCGCATCGGCTGGCGGATGAAATATGATTTTGATGGGGAAAAAGTTTTACTGTTACACAAAGGTTATACCCTGAATTTATTCGGCTTAATTATTCCTTTTCCCATTAGCTTTATTGTTGGCAAAGGCTATGCGGAAGAAATTGCCATTGATGAAAACAGTTTTAAAATGCGTACCACTATCACACATCCGTTATTTGGCGTGTATTACGAATATAATGGCGTCTTTACTGTTACCGATATGAACGTATGAAATCCGTTTGTATTTTAGGCGCCAATGGAACGTTTGGGCGTTTAATCACCCAATCACTGAGACGTGACAATATTCTTGTTATTCCCTGTGGACGTAATAACTTTGATATTTACACGGATCTCGAAAAAAATCTTAAGATGTTAAATCCCGCTGTTGTGATAAATACATGTGGACCTTTTCAAGGCGCAGATTATTCTGTTGCAAAAACCTGCATTAAATTAGGCATCCATTATATTGATTTAGCAGACGGCCGTGATTACGTGAACCATTTCGGCGAATTAGATAATCTTGCCAAAGAAAATCATGTTTTAGCCGTTACGGGCGCAAGTACCGTTCCCGGATTATCGTCGGCCGTTATTGAAAAATTCAAATCAGAATTTAAAGCTATTGATTCATTAGAGTACGGGATCACGCCGGGCGCGAAATCGCCGCGCGGTATTGCAACCGTAAAAGCTATCTTAAGTTATTTAGGAAAGCCCTTTTATGTAAAGGGTAAAAAAATCTACGGCTGGCAAAATATTCATCGCGTTAAATATCCTGAATTAGGTTATCGCTGGATGGGAAATTGTGATATTCCGGATTTAGATTTATTTCCAAAACACTATGATATTAAAAATATCTCTTTTTCAGCTGGCATGGAAAGCACAGGATTACATTTAAGTATTTGGTTATTATCTTGGATGGTCCGTTTAGGATTGCCCCTTAATTTACAAAACTATGCCGCGACACTGACGAAACTTAGCCATATATTTGATATTGGCGGAAGTAAAAACGGTGGAATGCATATGATTTTTAAAGGCATTGATCACAACAACAAACCTTTAACATTAAAATGGTTCGTCGTAGCCAAAAATAATGAAGGCCCAAATGTTCCGACAATTCCGTCTATTATTTTGGCTAAAAAATTGCTTGCGGGAAATATCACGGATGATGGCGCGAAAGTGTGTATGAATATGATAACGCTAGATGAATATCAACAGGAACTCCGTCATTTTGCCACGGATTATTTCATATTCAGGGAATAGATTGATGAAAAAAGCTATTTTTACCATCATGATTGGAAACGATCCGTCTTATCCCCTCGTTTATCAATCCTTTGAAAAATACGCCAAACGCGTCGGCGCGGATTTAATTCGCGTCACTGAATTCAGCAAACATAACACTATTTTATCTCAAGGGCATTTACAACGACACGCGGCATGGTTTGAAAAAACACAAATGGGTAATCTACTTAAAAAATATGATCGCGTACTGTATCTTGACGCGGATATTATTATTTCACCTAATGCGCCTGATATATTTGAAAAGTATACGGATAGGACCTGTATGTATATGTTAAACGAAGGATTACATGCCGACCGCAGTAAAACCATCGAGCAAATTACCGCTATTTTACCCCTAAATAAACTCTGGCCTGAAAAATCGTATTACAATATTGGCGTCATGTTGATGTCGCGCGAATCCAATCTTTTTGAACATGTAAATATAGAAGACTTGTTAAAATTACCAGGTAAAGTATCCATGTATGAGCAAACATATTTTAATTATTTAATTGTTCGTAATAATCTCAAAGCAGAGTCGCTCTCTCCTGACTTTAACCGCATGGAATTATTTGGCAAAGACAATTATCTCAAGGCGTATTTTATTCATTATGCCGGGGGTGGGTTTTGTAAACATGTTAAGTTGCGTTATCGAACCATTATTAATGACTACATTAAATTATATGACGAACCTAAATCATTACTTCAGCGGTTTGTCTTGAAATCAAAGGCAGATATGAAGTTTGGATGGGGCGAAATCGTTAGAAATGTTAGGAAAATTTTTAAAAGGTAGGAAAGTGTCATCCCGAGGGAGCGGTAGCGACGAGGGACCTCCAACTAATAGCACAACAAAAATCTTTTCGATAATTTTTTCTAGTGGGATTTGTTATTTCTGCACAACAATCAAGTAGATGAAATTTATATTTTGTATAAACCCAAACAATTTATTGTATTTACTTCTTCACTTTGTACCGGGAGGTCCCTCGTCGCTACCGCTCCCTCGGGATGACACCTATAGCTCGTCAAACAAAAACCCAGCTGTATTCACGCCAAATAATCTATCAATTTCACGCAAACACGTCGGGCTGGTAACATTAATTTCGGTTAAATATTCACCAATGACATCTAAGCCAACAAATAACAAACCTTTTTGTTTTAATACGGGGCCCACTTGTTCACAAATCCACTGATCGCGTTTGGTTAATTCAGCTTTTTGATAACTTCCACCTGCCGCAAGATTCGCGCGTATCTCACCCGGTTGTGCAAATCGCGATAACGCATACGGCAATGGTTTACCATGCATCATAATAATTCTTTTATCGCCATTTTTAATTTCGGGTAGATATTTTTGCGCCATCACACGCACACTACCATTTTTGGTTGCGGCCTCAATCACCGTTATGACATCGTTGTCATCTGCACTGACCAATTGAATGCCCTGCCCACCCATACCATCTAAGGGTTTTAAAATCAGTATTTTATGCTGCGCCAAAAAATCTTCAATTAATGCCGAATTAAATGTCGTTAACGTCGGTGCACAACACTGAGGAAACCAACTGATGAATAATTTTTCATTGCAATCGCGCAGCGATTGGGGGTTATTAATCACTTTAACACCGGCTTTTACCGCAAGATCTAGCATAATCGTCGTATACAAATATTCTTGATCCACCGGCGGATCTTTGCGCATAAAAATAAATTTGAACTCAGACACCGGAATAGCATTGAAAAATAATATATCGTCTCTCAACACTAAGTCTTTCTGCTGATACTGATGAACTTCATAGCTACAGCGCTTCGCTTCTTCAATAAGCGCCATAGAACTGTCATGTTCGGTATGGATGAATTCAGGCGCATCCATAATTACCGCTATTTTTGCTGGCATTTAACCCCCTGAATTTCACGCGCGGCAGCTAATAACGCTAAACGTGCTGTCACATTATAGTGATAATGTGAGACACAAAAGGACTCAAAATGCATGCCCGGAGCATTTAAATTTTCATCCGATTTTTTATCTTTGTGCACGCGGTAAAATCCACCAACCACTTTATCGCCAATCATATACATCACCGGCTCAGCCGTCGCTTCTGTTTCGCCGCGTTTTTCAACGGTATACACACCTTCTTGAATGATCACGCGATTAATTTTTTGGGCGCCCTTGGTCGAACTCATCTTTGAACGCGCCTTGCGATTAAGATTTTTAATCTCAGAAACTTCATACACCGGCAAAATCCCCATGCCATATGTACCGGCGTCTGCTTTAATTACAACATAAGGCTTGTCAGTAATATTATATTTTTTATATTTCTCTGAAATTAAATCCAATAATATTTGCGTTTTAAGAATTAAATTTTCTTCGCCTTCACGCGTAACAAAATCAACATTATCACAATAATCAAACAAGGGATTGAGTAGCCAGCCATCAATGCCCGTGAGCTGAGAAAGTTCTTCGGTAATTTCTTGATAATACCTAAAATGATCTGATTTCCAACGTGACCACCACCCCAATTGCATCGGAGGCGCAATTTTTTGTTTGACGTTTTTTAATATGTCAGGAATCCCATCGGATAAATCATGATTTAATAAAATCAAACACGGATCAAAATCTTTGACGCCCAATCTGTGATTACTGTCCTTTATAACAGGATCTAATATAATATTTCTTCCTGACGGCAAATTAATTTCCATAGACTCTTTTAAGTCGGGTAATAAAGACCCAATTTTTACCGCAAAGCCTGCCTGGATAAAAATTGTCTGCAAAGTTGCCAAACTTTCAAAATAATATGTATTTCGTGTGTGATTTTCAGGAATTAATAAAATACGCTGACAGTTAGCAACGTAATAATTCGCTAAGCTTTTTGCGGCAACCGTCGCCGCAGGCATCGCGCAAATATGCAAATTGTTAAATCCTGCGGGAAATAAATTGGTATCCACAGGTGCGAGCTTATAGCCTGCATTACGTAAATCAACGGAGCAATATGGCGGCGGTAATGTTTTAGCAAATTCAGCTTTAAACCACGCTTCAATTTTATCTTTGTGAGATTCTAAATCAGGCAACATGTGCAGCAACCCATTGGCGAATCTTAATTAAGTCTTCTTCCGTGTTAACTTCAATCGGCGGGTTTTTGACGGCAACATCGACATGAATTTTTATGCCATTTGATAAAAAGCGCAATTGTTCTAGCGACTCAGATAATTCAATCGCCGTAGGCTCCCAGGTTACAAACTGTTGAACGACGCCGGCACGATACGCATACAGCCCAATATGCTTGTAATAGGTTTGGACATGCAAATCAGGCGATTTGTGATGCGGAATTAAACTGCGCGAAAAATATAACGCAAAATTTCGGTTATCAGAAACTGTTTTAACCATAGATGGATTGTGCAAATCTGTTTGGTCTCGAATAACTTCACATACAGTGGCAACACCCGCTTCTGCATTTAACGCTAAATTATTGGCAACTTGATCAATGTTTTCGAAGGGCACTAAAGGCTGATCCCCTTGAACGTTTACAATAATTTCATCCGATTTATATTTTTGCAAGGAAATCACTTCTGAAATTCTATCGGTGCCGGTTAAATGGTTTGGACTTGTCATACAAAATTCTGCACCGATTTTGCGACAAACATCCGCAATGCGTTCATCATCCGTGGCTACAATCACACTTTTTGCACGACTTTTTTTGGCTTTCTCATAAACATGTTGAACCATGGGTTTACCTGCAATATCGACCAAGGCTTTTGCTGGTAATCGTGTTGAATGATAGCGTGCAGGAATAATAACACGAAATTCCATTTTAATTTTCCTCGTTAACTGAAATCTTTCTCGCCTCTTCTTCGAGCATAACAGGAATATCTTCTCGAATAGGATACGCTAATTTATCGAATTTACAGACTAATTCTTGTTTATCTTTTTTATACTGTAATTCGCCTTTGCATAAAGGACACACTAAAATATCCAATAATTTTTTATCCATATTAAAACTGCCTTAAAAATCGCAAATCATTTTCAAAAAATAATCGCAGATCATTTACGCCGTAACGCAACATGGTTAAGCGATCAATTCCCACGCCCCATGCATAGCCTGAATACTTTTCAGCATCAATATTGACGTTTTTTAATACATTCGGATGAATCATGCCGCACCCCATGACTTCTAACCAGCCTGAATTTTTACAAATACGGCAGCCTTTTTGATTACATGTTACACATCCCATATCCACTTCCGCTGACGGTTCCGTAAATGGAAAATAGGACGGCCTAAATCGCACAGGCAATTCTTTTTCAAAAAACGCGGCCAAAAATTGCTGAATCATGCCTTTCATATTGGCAAACGTAATGCCTTTATCAATTGCCATGACTTCTAATTGATGAAACATCGGCGTATGCGTTAAGTCCGAATCTCGTCTGTAGACTCTTCCCATCGCAATAATATGTATGGGTGGCTTGCGTTTTTTTAATTCACGAATTTGAACGGGTGACGTATGTGTTCGCAATAATTGGCCATTCGGAAAATAAAACGTATCAAAACTCGCACGAGCCGGATGATTTTCCGGAATATTCAACGCCGTAAAATTATGAAAATCATCTTCGATTTCGGGACCCAACACAGACGTAAATCCCATTTTTTCAAAGAAATCTTGTATCCGTTGTTTGGACTGCGTAATCGGATGTAAATTGCCTTCGATAAATCCGCGACCTTGTAACGTTACATCAATATGTTCTTGTGCTAATTTTTCATCGAGCAATTTTTGATTTAAAACCTGTTTGCGCTCAGCAATCGCTTCAGTAATTTTATTTTTAAGAATATTTAATTTTTGTCCTGCTTCACGACGTGCATCCGGGTCCAGTTGACCTAATTGTTTTAACTGTTCTGTTAACTCACCTTTTTTACCCAAATATTTGGTATTGATATTTTCGAGCGTTAATAGATCACTCGCTTGATTAATTTCATCAATGGCTTTTTGATCCATGGTTTATTCCTTGGGACGCATGTGCGGAAATAAAATGACATCACGAATGGACGGATTATCTGTTAATAACATGACTAATCTGTCTATACCAATTCCTTCACCAGCCGTTGGTGGCATGCCATATTCGAGGGCATTAATATAATCCGCATCATAATGCATGGCTTCTTGATCACCAGCTTCTTTTTGTTTGACTTGGTCCAAGAAACGCTGCGCTTGATCTTCGGGATCATTTAACTCTGAAAATGCATTGGCGATTTCACGCCCGCCCACAAAAAATTCAAATCGGTCCGTAACAAACGGATCATTATCATTTCGTCGTGCTAATGGTGACACTTCTGCCGGATATTGCGTAATAAATGTTGGTTGAATTAATTTATGCTCAGCCGTTTTTTCAAAGATTTCTATTTGGATTTTACCCAAGCCATAATTATCATGAATGTCTATCTTTAATTTTTCAGCTAATTTTTTAATTTTAGCCCTATCACTGAGCTCTTCACGTGTCATATCGGGGTTATATTTTAATATCGCTTCCACAACGGTCAGTCGATCAAACTTCTTGCCGAAGTCAAATTTTTCACCTTGATATTCAACAATAGTTGTTCCTAGTACGCTTTGAACCAGTTCACGCATTAATTTTTCAGTAAAGATAATTAAATCTTCATAGGTTGCATACGCATGGTAAAATTCTAACATCGTAAATTCCGGATTATGCCGCGTCGACAATCCTTCATTACGGAAATTACGGTTAATTTCAAAGACTTTTTCAAAACCGCCGACCACCAACCGCTTTAAATATAATTCAGGGGCAATGCGCAAAAATAAATCCATGCCTAGCGCATTGTGATGTGTCACAAAGGGTTTTGCCGCTGCACCACCAGGGATCACTTGCATCATTGGCGTTTCAACTTCCAAAAAGCCGTCTTGTTTTAAGAAATTTCGAATAAATTCAACGGTTTTTGCGCGAATCTCAAACGTCTTGCGGGTTTTTTCTGTGACAATTAAATCCACATAGCGCTGTCTATAACGTAATTCCTGATCGGCGAGTCCGTGAAATTTATCTGGCAGCGGCCGCAATGCTTTGGATAATAATTTTAGGGATGTAGCTTTAATGGATAATTCATTGGTTTTAGTTTTAAATAATACTCCTTCTACACCAATAATATCGCCCATATCCCATGTTTTAAATTGCTCATACGCACCTGCGGGCAAATCATTTTCGCGCACGTAAATTTGAATTTGGCCAGACATGTCTTGAATATGACAAAAACTGGCTTTGCCCATTAAACGTCGCAACATAATTCGACCGGCTACAACCACGTGATGATTGAGCTTTTCCAGTTGATCGTGATCTTGCGCATCAAATTGTGACACTAAATTTCCTGCAAGATCTTTACGTTTAAAATTATTCGGATAGGCCTGTGTAGATTTACGCCATTCGTCTAATTTTAATTTACGTTGCCCAATTTGATCATGCTCATCAATTACGGTTGCTTCTGTTGTTTCGCTTTTTTCGTTCATCGCTAATTCCCACTCTTCAAACTTGCTTCAATAAAAACATCTAAATCGCCATCTAAAACCGCTTGCGTATTTCCGACTTCAACACCGGTACGCAAATCTTTAATGCGAGATTGATCTAACACATACGATCGAATTTGATGTCCCCAACCAATATCAGACTTACTGTCTTCTAATTGTTGTTGTTTTTCATTTCGCTTCAGCATTTCCATTTCATATAACTTTGATTTTAATTGTTTCATACAAGAATCACGGTTTTTATGCTGCGAACGATCACTTTGACATTGTACAACAATCCCTGACGGAATATGCGTAATACGCACAGCAGAGTCAGTACGGTTAACGTGCTGTCCACCGGCACCACTCGCACGATAGGTATCGACTTTTAAATCCGCCGGATTAATCTCGATATTCACTTTATCATCGACTTCAGGCGAAACAAATACGGACGCGAAAGACGTATGCCGTTTATGATTCGCATCGAACGGTGATTTACGCACTAAACGATGCACACCCGTTTCCGTTCGAAGCCAACCGAATGCATACGCGCCTGTAAATTTTACGGTAGCACTTTTAATTCCGGCGACTTCACCGGCAGAGGCTTCAATGACTTCGCAATGGAAATCATGTTGTTCGCCCCAACGCAAATACATACGCAAAATCATTTCTGCCCAATCTTGCGCTTCTGTTCCACCGGAACCTGCTTGAATATCCAGGAAAGCGTTATTAGGGTCCATTTCACCGGAAAACATGCGTTTAAATTCGAGATCTGCCACGGCTTTTTCAATTTTTTGAATATCCGCTATCAGGGATTGGTGTAAAACTTCGTCCTGCTCTTCTTTTAACAGGACAATAAAATCACGGGCTTCTTGGAGCGTACGTTCGATGGCGCGGATAGTCAGCACGAGATTTTCAAGACGGGCTTTATCTTTACTGAGTTGTTGAGCGCGTTCCGGATTAGACCAAACATTGGGTTCGGCGAGTTCGAGGTTTACTTCGTCAAGTTTTTCGAGATTGTTCTCGTAGTCAAAGATACCCCCGAAGGGCTTGTGTTCGTAAAGCGAGGTCTTCGATTTGATTAATGAGGGGGTTGAGTTCGAGCATAGTTTTTCCGTTTAATATCAAAATAAATTAAAAAATTTCTGAATGACTGCCAATGGCCATTAATATAATTTTCTCATTGTTTTTTTCAACATACAGCAATAAATCATCAGGCTTTAAATGTAACTCACGAATACCTTTATATTTCCCGCTTAATTCGTGATCTCTGTATTTAGCTGGAATTTCTTCCCCATTAATTAGAAGACTAACAACCTTCTTTAGTTCACCCAGCACGCTTTTTTTATGCTTATATCTTTTCAGACATTTCTTAAACGTTCTGGTTTCTTCCAATTGTAATGTCATAGATTATCTATTTGCTTATTAAATTCACCTAAAGTTAATACTTTCACTTTTTTGGATTTCACATCCTGTACAGCTTCATCTAATACGTTAGTATCATTTTTTGTAAGCACATTCTTCAAAACATAACGGGCATAAGAGCTGATCGATAAACCACTAAGATTTGCTCCACCCTTAATTAGCTCGTTCAACTGGTCATCTACCGTTATTTGAATTTTATGACTCATATCTAACCTCCTCATAAAGAATCAATAAGACTCTATGTGATTAATTATGATTCATAATGACCCATCTGTCAAACCAATCCACTTGAAAAGCCACCAGGACAACCTCTCGTCAAAGCCCACTCTGCTTAAACATCTAAAAGCGATTTCACCAACGGTATCGTTACCCGCCTCTTTTCTTCTAGCGAAACCTTGTCCAATCTTAATACCAAATCCATCAATTTCGCCATATCTCGCGGGGCGCGGTGAATCAAAAACTGGGCAACTTCATCTGACAACTGCAATCCGCGATGATGAGCACGCTTTTGCAATGCAGCAATTTTTTCTTCATCACTGAGTTCTTCTAGCGTTAATAACAACATGGCTTGTACCCGCGATTTTAAATCTTGCAATAAAAAACCAAGGGTTTGAGGAAGTTGATGGCTGCCTATAATAAATTTTTTCTGGTGCTGTAGTAATTGGTTATATAAATCAAATACTTTATTTTCCCAAATAGGCTGCTCTGCAATTTTTTCGATATCATCAATAATAATTAGATCCAACTCATACAGATTATCTAATATTTCTGGCGTAAATTCGGCAAGCTGATCACAGGGAATATAGAGGCACGATTTTTGAGATTTACATAACGCCTGCAAAATATGCGTTAAACCTGAATGCGGTTTGCTGTACAAATAAATAAAATGCTCCACAGGATTTTTTAGATAATCTAGAACGGCTTGATTAAGACCCGCATAAAAATTTTCAAATGTCGCTTCGTCTCGAAGCAAACCCTGTAATAATAATTGTCGCATTTTATTTATCGATGATAAAACTTACTGTTCACATAATGATGAATGACAAAACGTATCCAGACCATAATTACTGCAGCCACGGGTAACGCCAACAATACGCCAAAAAATCCAAATAATTTTCCACCGGCTAAAATAGCAAAAATAACAGCGACGGGGTGCAATCCAATTCTATCGCCAATTAATAACGGCGCTAGCACCAAGCTTTCTAAAACATGGCCTATGACAAAAATAATTAAGATATAAATAACATGAGTGATATCCGCAAACTGAAATAGCGTCGCAATAATTGCAATGGCTAAGCCTACAATCGTCCCTAAATACGGGACAATACTTAATGTGGCGATTACCACACCCAGCAACAAAGCTAAATTTAACCCGGCTATTCCTAATGTCACACTGTAAAATATACCCAGCGCCAACATGACCAATAATTGCCCGCGCAAAAACGCACTTAACACTTCATCACATTCTTGAAAAATCGCTGAAAGGGTTTTGGCATATTTACGGGGCACTAAATCATGTGTTTTGCGCACTAAAACAGGCCAATCGCGCAGTAAATAAAAAGTTACTACGGGTATAAGAATGACATTGAGTCCTACGGCAAAAAGTATTACACCTGATTGGGCAATCGTTTTAAATACCCGTGTCGCCACATGTCCAGTTTGCTGCCAATCAGACGTCAATGTCGACGTCACTGAACTCACATCAAACGAGGCAATGTCGACATGGAATTGCGTTTCAATCCACGGAATGACTGTCGATTGAATCCAGGCGGCAAAGGCAGGAATTTTATCTATTAACATAAACAACTGATCTTCTAAAAGAGGAATAATGGAAATCAAAAAACCGATGATGAATAACGTGATGGTAAAAAATACAATGGTTGCTGCCAGCATTCGCGGAACATGCCATTTCACTAAGCTATTCACCAGAGGATTTCCTAAATAGGCAAACAACGCACCCAACAAAAACGGCATTAAAATAGGTGACAGCGCATAGGTTAAAAAACCCAGCAAAATAAGGCCAACTGCCAATGACATTTTTTGAAAACCTGACATATTTTGTAACCTCGCATTTAGAGGTAGAATAAACCCATGAAAATTCTGCCCATAGTAACATCACTCCTGATTTTAAGCATAGCCTCTTCCGCGCAGGCGCAACCTTTTCAATTCCAAAATTACCGTGCGATTTATACACTGCGTTACGATGGCATCCCCTTTGGACGCTCCATTACTACATTGAATATCGATGCTGAAAATCACTATAAACTCTGTATCGAAAACAGAACGACCGGATTTTTTGCACAGGGAAATGTCACAGAATGCAGCCAAGGGATTATTAAACCGCACACCGTCATCCCCTTATCTTATGATTATCATTATTTGCACAACCAAAATCATGAAAATATCCATATCGATTTTGATTGGAAAAATAAAATTGCCTTGATGACAACAAAAAATACGACCTGGCATATTGATATTCCTGAAAATACGCAAGATAAAATCAGCTACCAGTTACTTTTACGTCGCGGCCTCTCGCAAGGACAACATATTTTTTCCTTTCCCGTAGCCGACGGCGGCAAACTCAAAAATTATGCTTTTACCGTTGTTCACCAACAAGAATCAGGGATTAAACTGGAACGCGCGCCCATCTCGAATAAAGAAAATGTGTCGTTGTGGATACGTCCTGATTTAGATTACCTGGTGAGCAAAGTTGAACAAAGCAAACACATTGCCGATGTTGGCACCGCTGAACTTACTTCTTATCACCCACTGGATTCCCATGTTTAAATCGGATCTAACGCAAAAATTAATTGAGCGCATGAGTGAGAAATATTTATCACTGACTGATACGGCTATAAAAGAATCGGTGGATGTCATTTTGCATAAAATTATTGATACGATGCTACAACACGGACGGATGGAAATACGGGGATTTGGCGCATTTGATTTGGAATTTTATCCTGCACGACAAGCGCGCGATCCAAGAACAGGAGATCCTGTAAAAATGTCTGCACGACATCGATTACGATTTAGCGCGGCAAAACGATTAAAACGTCGACTTAACGCAACGCCTTATTAAAGCCTGGATCTTTTTCAAGCTGCAACGCCATATCATCTAACGCAAGATTAACGACTTTTTTGACAGCGCCTAACTTGCTACAGGTTTTGAGACGTTGTACCGGAATATCTAAACTGCCTTCACCTAAAACTTTCTTTTTCCAGATTGTTTTTTCATATTTATCCGTTACAGCAAAATTCACGTCAAATTTACAATATAGCGTACGCGTTTGGTTATCTTTGCCTTCCAGATTTAAATGAATACTATCAATGCGCGTGAACAATACGCGATCCGGATGGACATTCGTGAGATGGTAACGCGCTTGATTTAATGACATATGCAATGCCGTTTGAATAGTGTTCGTAATCGGCGTCGCGCCATAATAAATTTCAGGTGCAATACTTTGAGACCAACTGAACTCACCAATTTCACGCGGATCATTGGTTAAATTACCTGTATTAAATCGGTCATCATAGACTTTATCGATTTTTAAAGTCTTAGTGGTATACGAACCAGATATGGAAGCAGGACAATATGCGAGATTCACAGTGGAAATATTACATGCAGATAACAAAACAGAAAGAAAAGCCATTAAACCCAATTTAAGTTTCTGCATAAATCGCAATCCTCTTGCACTAAAATTCTCGATGATGGTAACAAACGTTTATGTTTTCGGCAACGTCACGCCACGCTGACCTTGATATTTCCCTTTGCGATCTTTGTACGATACTTCACAAATATCATCGGACTCTAAAAATAACATTTGCGCTACACCTTCATGGGCATAAATCTTTGCAGGTAAATTCGTCGTATTTGAAAATTCCAATGTGACATGCCCTTCCCACTCCGGTTCTAGCGGCGTGACATTTACAATTATTCCGCAGCGCGCATACGTAGACTTTCCTAAACAAATGGTTAAGATATTTCGCGGAATACGAAAATATTCAACGGTACGTGCTAAGGCAAAAGAGTTTGGCGGAATAATACAAACGTCAGAAACGACATCGACAAAACTGGTTGCATCAAAATTTTTGGGATCAACAATCGCTGAATTAATATTGGTAAAAATTTTAAATTCATTTGAGCATCGAACATCATAGCCATAACTTGAAGTTCCGTAGGACACAATAGCTTGTCCTTCACTGTGTTTAATTTGATTTTTCTCAAACGGCTCGATCATTTGGTGTTCATCCGCCATTTTACGGATCCAGCGGTCTGACTTAATGGGCATAATGTGCTCCTATTTCGTAATAATCTTGGGTATTTTAGATTTCAATGCATTTTGTTTGTCTGATTTTTGAATGACTTTTTTGGCAATCGTTTCATAATACGATACTACATCCGAAGGATTTCCGGCATCCATCGCTTCACGAATTTTTTGTTTCAGGGGTAATTGTCCTAGTAATTCGATATTAAATTGCTCTGCCATTTTAACGGCACCGCCAGCTCCAAAAATAGCCTCCTCGTGTCCGCAATGTAAACACTGATGCACGCTCATGTTTTCAATAATGCCTAAAATCGGCACATTGACTTTTTGGAACATTTTTAACGCTTTACGCGCGTCCAACACTGACACTTCTTGAGGTGTAGTGACGATAAGAACACCACTGACCGGAATTTTTTGCGATAGCGTTAATTGAATATCGCCCGTTCCCGGCGGTAAATCGATGATCAAATAATCTAATTCGCCCCACTGCGTATCATTAAATAATTGTTGTAAGGCCATCGACACCATAGGTCCACGCCAAATCGCGGGTTGTTCTGTATCCACAAAATACGCCATCGACATTGTTTCAATATTATTTTTAATAATCGGATTAACGCGTTGTGGTTCACCCGAAGGTTTTTCACTAATGCCCATCATTAAAGACAAACTGGGACCATAAATATCCGCGTCTAAAATACCCACTTTTTTATTTTCAAGAGATAACGCATGCGCAAGATTTACAGCAACGGTAGATTTCCCCACACCGCCTTTACCAGACGCAATAGCGATAATATTTTTAATCATTTTTCCAACCCTGAATATTTTCTTCAATTAATTCAGCCAATACGGCAATATGATCATCCGAAGCATTTAAAGCAGGAATATAATTAAAGACCTTGCCACCTGCACTCAGAAAAATCTCGCGGTTTTGCATATTGACTTCTTCAAGCGTTTCTAAACAATCTGCTGAAAATCCCGGGCATACGACTGTTACACTTTCTACACCCTCATGCCCCCACTGCGTTAGCAATAAATCGGTATACGGTTTAAGCCAGGGGGCCTTGCCTAATCGAGACTGAAACGAAATCGCAAATTGATCCGGACTTAAATTAAGATGCTCAACAATTTTTTGAGCCGTTTTATGGCATTGATCAAAATACGGATCGCCCTTATCGACAAATTTCTGTGGCAATCCATGAAAGGAAAACAATATTTTCTGTGATTTATTATCTTTTAGCGTATTCGCAATCGCATGAATATATCCTGCATTATCATGATAATCCTTCACCGTACGAATTTCAGGATAAACTCTATAAGAACTCAATATCTCATTAACTTTGGCAAACACCGTTCCTGTTGACGGAGAAGAATATTGAGGATAAAGAGGTAAAATTAAAATTTTATTTATGTGGAATTTTTCAAATTCACGCAAAGCCGCTTTTAGGCAGGGGCATCCGTATCGCATTCCCACTACAATTTTTATTTTATCTCCAAAATGTTTCTGTAATTTTTCAGCCTGCTGAAACGTAATCACACGTAACGGCGAGCCCTGATCTGTCCATATTTTTTTATAGAGCTTGGCTGATTTTCGAGAACGAAATGGCAAAATGAATCCATATAAAATTACCATCCAAATAATACGCGGAAGCTCTACCACACGAGGATCACTGAGAAATTCTTTTAAATACGCTCGGACCGCTTTAGGTGTGGGGGCATCAGGTGTGCCTAAATTAGAAAGCAAGACACCAATGGTCATGTGCGAACACCTATGCCTTTATTTAATAAGGTTAAATTAATCAAAAAAAAGCTGAAGACTAATACACCCATCATACCTAGACCATAATAAACCGGAATATCGGTAATCCCCAACAACCCATAACGCAAGGCATTAACAATATACAAGATGGGATTTAAATAAGATAACTTTTGCCAGAATGGGGACAACATCTGGATGGAATAAAAGACACCGCCTAAATAAGTCAATGGCGTTAACACAAATGTCGGAATGATAGAAATATCATCAAAATTACGGGCAAACATGCCGTTTAATAATCCTAACAATGCAAATAAAGTTGCCGCTAAAAGAATCGTTAGAAACATTAGAGGAGCATGGCTTAAATCCAAGTGCGTAAAAAATAACGCCACCCCCATCACTAAACTTCCTACAATAATTCCACGTGACACCCCGCCTAATACAAATCCAGCTAAAATAATTTTATTCGACATGGGTGATACGACTAATTCATCCATACTACGTTGAAAACGCAAAAAATAAAAAGAGCTGACGGTATTTAAATACGAACTGGTAACAACGGACATCATGACTAAACCGGGCGTGATATATTGCATATAGGTGAAACCATCAATGGCTTTTAATTGCGAACCCACCAATGTGCCAAAAATAACAAAATATAAGGTCATCGTAATAACGGGTGGCAGCAATGTTTGCGTCCAAATTCGCATAAAGCGACGAATCTCGCACCGAAGCAACGCATAAAAAGCATTCCAGGATTGCGCATAATTCATGAGGGATTTTCAACCTTCGTTAAATTAACAAATAATTCTTCCAATCGATTCGTTTTATTCCGCATCGACCTCACCGTAATATTATGCGTTTTTAATTCATCTACAATTTCAGTTAGCGTCTTTCCTGAAACCAAATCTACCTCTATCGTATGGTCATCCAGTTTGCGCACAAATGTGGGTGGAGTAACGAGAGCGTGATCAAGGTATAAAATAAAAGTTTCTTGATGGAGCTTTTGTAATACCGAGCGCATGCTGTCATGCTCAATAATTTTACCCTCATTTATAATGGCAACATTGCGGCATAACATTTCTGCTTCTTCAAGATAATGCGTTGTCAAGATAACCGTGGTTCCCGCTTTATTAATTTCTTGCAAAAAATTCCACAGGGAGCGACGAATTTCGATATCAACACCGGCAGTCGGCTCATCTAAAATTAATAATTTCGGTTCATGTACTAATGCACGCGCAATCATGAGGCGTCGCTTCATACCGCCTGAAAGATGTACCGCTTGATTATTTCGTTTTTCCCACAAACCTAATTGGGTTAAGTATTTTTCAGCACGTTCAAGAGCTAATTTTCGAGGCAACCCATAATATCCAGCTTGATTTGTAATAATATCGATGATTTTAGAAAAAATACTAAAATTAAATTCTTGAGGCACTAATCCTACGCAAGATTTAGCCTTGGCTAAGTCACGATTCAGATCATAATTAAATATTTTAACGGAACCCGCAGATTTATTGACTAACGAAGTCACAATACCGATAGTCGTTGATTTTCCTGCACCGTTAGGACCTAACAGCGCAAAAAAATCCCCCTGTTCCACAGAAAAACTGATACCCTTCAAGGCGTGTGTGCCATTGGCATAGGTTTTGCTAAGATGTTCGACGGACAAAGCATTGGTCATGATGGAATTCTAATCGGAGTACACGTTAATGTCATCCATCGACGCTATCGAAAAAATTATTGAAAACGAACAGGAATCACCACCTTTTGTGGGGATTGTCTGTCATCCGCACCCCTTACAAGGGGGAACGATGAACAACAAAGTCGTCACTACCCTCACTCGTACCATTCGGGAATTGGGTGGAACAGCCATTCGATTTAATTTTCGAGAATTTACCCATGGCGTTGGTGAAACCCAAGATACGCTATTATTAGTCAATTATGTTCGCGAAAGATGGCCTCACGCGAAAATATGGCTGGCAGGATTTTCCTTTGGGGCGTATGTTTCATTATGTGCCGCCTCGCAAACACCGGTATCGCAATTAATTTCGATTGCTCCTGCCGTCAATCATGCGGATTTTTCGAACTTACATCCGCATTGCCCATGGATAGTTGTGATTGCCGAGAACGATGAAGTCGTTCCTGCGAAAGAAATACATGACTGGGTCGACACACGCGATCCCAAGCCTATCGTAATTGAATTCGCAAACACGTCACATTTTTTTCATGGTGAATTAATTAACCTGCGCAATACATTAATCGAGACATTACAACATGCTCACACCCGCTGAACGTTATCAACACGCTATCGCTACAGGTGAATATTTACCCGATGAAAACCAAGCCATCGTCGTTGATCATTTTCAAAAACTTTATAGCGAAATCGAAGACACACGATGGTTCAAACGACGCTCACCCATTAAAGGCTTATATATTTGGGGAAGTGTGGGCGTTGGCAAAACCTGGTTAATGGATTTATTTTTTAATAGTTTAACCACTAAGCAAAAAACGCGCATGCATTTTCATGACTTTATGCATGAAATGCATGATCAACTCCAACGTTTTCAAGGCAGTTCTGATCCACTCAAAAAAATTGCCGCTCAGTTTGCCCGACATACAAAAATATTATGCTTTGATGAATTTTATGTGTCCGATATTGGCGATGCCATGATCTTGGCGAATATTTTTGAGGCTTTTTTCAAAGAAAAAATTATTATCGTTGCAACCTCAAATGTTGTTCCGGATCAATTATATAAAGACGGATTACAACGTGCGCGATTCATGCCTGCCATTTCACTCATCAAAAAACACATGGCTGTTTTACACTTGCCTACCACACGCGATTACCGACTCAGAGAATTAGAAGAAGCCGGAATTTTTTTCTCCCCGCTCACAAATGAAACTCATCACAACGTTGAAAAATTATTTCATCAATTAGCCCACGGTGAAATTAAATTAGGCAAAGATATTTATTTATATGACCGCCCTATTCAAACGCTTGGATTTGCAGATAATATTTTATGGCTGGATTTTAAAAAAATTTGCGCCAGCCCTCGCAGTCAATTGGATTATTTAAGCATTGTTAAGCGATGGTCGACCGTCATCATAGATAATCTTACACCCATTACGGAATTTGCAACCAATACCGCCCGATACTTCATTAATTTAATTGATATTTTATATGATAGCCGCGTAACGCTCATATTAAGATCCGAATGCGCTATTCACGATATTTATACAAAAGGCGAATTAATTTTTGATTTCAAAAGAACCATAAGTCGGCTGACAGAAATGCAATCAACCAGTTATTTGCAAGAAGCGGAAGCTAAATTATGGAAGGCATGACCGAATCACGTCGCTGGTTAATTACGTTCGCAGTGATGTTAGTTACGGTATTAGAAGTATTAGATCTCACCATCGTCAATGTTGCATTGCCCTATATGAAAGGAACATTGAACGCCACGACAGATCAAATCTCGTGGGTGCTAACTTCTTATGTGGTTTCGTCTGGAATTATGATGCCGCTTACAGGGTATCTCATCGAACGATTTGGACTTAAACGCTTAATTCTGACGAATATTTTAGGCTTTATGATCAGCTCCATGTTCTGTGGAATGTCAGTATCATTGGGCATGATGGTGGCATGTCGGATTGCGCAAGGTGTTTTTGGTGCTTCCCTGGTTCCTGTTTCACAATTTATTTTACGCACCATTTTCCCGCCGGAACAAATTACAAAAGCAATGGCAATTTGGGGAATTGGAATTATGGCTGGCCCTATCTTAGGTCCTACCTTAGGTGGTTATATTACCGATACCTTAAATTGGCGCTGGATTTTTTATGTAAACGTTCCCATGTGTATGTTGGCTTTTTTCATGTGCATGAAATTATTAGAAGAAACCGAACGAAAATGGATCAAAACAGATTGGCTCGGTATGTTTTTACTCGCGACGATGGTCGGTTCTTTCCAAATTTTTCTGGATCGCGGAAATCAAGTCGATTGGTTTTCATCCGCAAGTATTCGCTGGTTATTTGTGATAACCCTAACCAGCTTTATTGTTTTTATTGCTCGCGGTATTTCCATCAAAAATAATATTATTAATTTGCGTTTATTTTTAAACCGCAATTTTTCACTGGGCTGTCTCATGTTAGTCTTGTTTGTTTCCAGCATGTTCAGTGTCTTAACGTTACAACCTATCTTAATGGAAACCTTCATGAATTATGATGCCAATATTTCGGGATTAGTAATGGCACCCCGTGGAATCGCATCTGCATTTGGCATGGCATTTATTCCGTTTTTGGCAAAGCATATTGATATCCGAAAAATTATTGTGGTTGGATTAATTTTTTGTTCTTTCGGAACGTATCTCATGACAAAAATTAATTTATTGATTTCCCCCTCTATTTTTGTCGAGATTGGCATCATACAAGGATTAGGCATGGGGTTAGTATTTGTACCCATTTCAAGTTTAACGTTAGCCACATTGCCCCGCGAAGATTATGGCGAAGCGTCGGGATTATTTAGTTTTTGGCGAAGCTTAGGTATTTCGATTGGCATTTCTATTATGGTGACATTATTGACCAATAACAGCCAACGAAACTGGAATCAATTAGGCAGTCATATTCAGCCTTTTAATCCACAACTCCAACACTGGCTAACCCAAAATCATTTACATTTATATGACAAATTTACGTTATTACAATTATCCACCCAACTCACCAACCAAGCTTACATGATCAGCTTTCTAAATGACTTCCTCTTAGGAACATTTGCCTTTATGATAATCATTCCATTGGCTTTTTTATTACAGAAGCCGAAGCAATCAGGCATACATATAGGACATTGACATGAAAACAGTGAAGTTAGGACTCTTATTTTTTATTACTTCAAGCTTTATTTATTCTTCAGCATTTGCATCAGATAATAGTTGCGGAGAAATCATTAAAAATTTCCCTGGCACTTACATCCTTGCTAAACGAACACTCAGTGATGGCACCGTGCTAACCGGACCAAAAGTTCAAGGAACGTTGAGCTTCGGTCAACAGGGTCGAAGTTCCGTTGCTATTTCTGTACATAACCCCAAAAATGATTCTTATGATATGGTTTCACTTCAAACGCACTACACAATTTCCGCAAAAAGATTTACCAATCAACTCATTGCGATGGCATTGCAATTTGGCACACTAACCTCCCCGGTTCATTATGTTTTTGATCAGCCCACAGAAAGTTCTCCGATCGTATGTCAAAATGGAACGTTAGATATTAGCCATCCGGCAGATTATCCACTTTCTGATTTAAAAATTACTTCTCAAGGAAAAATGTTGGCCTATCATAATGATGCAAACTTAAATGGCGCCATTGATGAATGGACAAAAATAAAATAATGTAAAGGCCTAATTTATGCGTCCCTTTTATTTTTATTAACCGCAAGGAGCTTATATGAAATTTTCCCATTTTTTACTGGGGGTGATTGGATTAACGTTTACGTTGCCGAGTTTTGCAGCAAGCGAAAACTGCAATACCTTAATTAAGAATATTCCCGGTACATATACACTAGTTAAACGCACGTTGTCCGATGGAACCACGCTATCTGGCTCAAATGTTCAAGGCACAACGATTTTTAGCCCCAATGGTTATCGCGTTACTACAGTTGCGATTGATAAAAAAAATAAAATATTTTCTGCAGGACTTCAAACAAAATATTCATTTACGACGACCTCATTTTCTGACAAATTAATTGGGTTGACATTGTTTGATGGAAAAGGACAACCGATGATGAAATTTAACCAATCCAAAGCTTCAGTGCCGATTACGTGCAGCAATGGAACTTTAACGATACAAAATCCGCCAAATGACCCACTTTCGTCATTAGCTTTTACAAAAACCGGCATGACCGCCATTTTAAATAAAGGTTCGGATACCGGCGCAACAGATATTTGGAAGAAAATAAAATAGCCTGCAGGGGCGCGAGAAATCGCGCCCCTATGCTACAACCTTATACATTCCATACACGCTGATTAACAACCAACAAATTTCCATCGCAAATGCAGAAATATTAAAATCAAAATACAACGAATAAATAATTAATGTTGAGCCAACAATATTTAATCCCGTATACACAACAGAATCCGCGGGGATTTTTTTAATATTTAAGAGTAAATAGGCAATCAAGGTCAGAAATACACCAAACAATCCCAAAAAGTCTGGTAATCCAATTGCGATTGTCATAAATATGTTTCCTCTGAACGTTTCGTTAATACCTCATTGCCCGTTTCTGTAATTGACAACGTATGCTCCCATTGCGCAGATAAACTGTGATCTTTCGTTACGACCGTCCAACCATCGTTAAGTAATTTAACGTGACGCTTGCCCGCATTAATCATCGGTTCTATGGTAAATGTCATCCCCGGAACAATTTCGATACCCGTATTTTTCTTTCCGTAATGCAAAATCTGCAAATCATCTTCGTGGAACGTACTGCCAATTCCATGTCCACAATATTCACGTACTACCGTAAAATGATTTTTCTCGGCATGCTCTTGAATCACGGCACCAATATCACCCAAGCGGTTTCCGGGTTTCGCCATCGCAATACCTAAATCCATGCATTCTTTCGTCACACGCATTAATCGCTCAGCGAGCACGGAAACTTTACCTACCGAAAACATCTTGCTGGTATCACCGTGATAACCATCTTTGAGGACAGTCACATCTATATTAAGTATGTCACCTTCTTTGAGCTTTCGATTGCTAGGAATACCATGGCAGATTTGATGGTTCAGCGAAGTGCAAATCGACTTGGGAAAGCCTTTATAATTCAGCGGGGCCGGAATCGCTTTTTGAACATTGACGATATAATCATGGCAAAGCTTGTCTAGCTCATCGGTCGTAATCCCCGGCTTCACATAAGGGGTAATCATTTCGAGAACGTCTGCCGCTAACTTTCCCGCGATACGCATTTTCGCGATTTCGTCCGGTTTTTTCAGGTGAATTGCCATAGGTAAACCATTGTTGAAATAGGGCCTTTATGGTATAAGACTGCTCTTTTTCGTGCAATCAAATTCACACATCTGTCGTCACGAGGGGCTGGGTGTTTGGTGAGAACCAAATGGCACTTCGGGACAGGTGGTGGTTTTAACCCAATAGAGGAAACTTATTATGAATAAAGTCAGCATGCGTGACATGTTAGAAGCCGGTGTACATTTTGGGCACCAAACCCGTTACTGGCACCCCAAAATGGATCAATTTATTTTTGGGTCCCGTAACAAAGTTCACATTATTAATCTTGAAAAAACACTTCCCCTTTTCCACGATGCCATGAATTTTATTGGCGCAACGGCAGCACGCCGCGGAAAAATTTTATTTGTGGCAACCAAACGCCAAGCGCAAGAAATCGTTAAAGAAGAAGCGACACGTGCCGGCATGCCCTACATTAATCACCGTTGGTTGGGTGGTTTATTAACCAACTACAAAACGATTCGTCAAACCATAAAACGCTTAAAAGATCTTAAAGCGATGGAAGCAGACGGAACGTTCAATAAAATGATTAAAAAAGAAGCCCTGCAATTACAACGCGAATTATTCAAATTAGATCGCAGCCTAGGCGGCATTGAAGATATGGGCGGATTACCTGACGCGTTATTTGTCATTGACGTCGGCCATGAAAAAACCGCGATTGCTGAAGCAAAACGTTTGGGAATTCCTGTCATCGGTGTAGTGGATACCAATTATAGTCCAGACAATATTGATTATTTAATTCCCGGAAATGACGATTCTTCTCGCGCAATTGGTTTATATTGCAGAGCAGCTGCCGATGCAATTACCGCAGCAAAAGCAACCCTAGCCTTACACACGCCGAAGGAAGAAAAAGAAGAAGTTGAAGTTAAAGTCGTCAGTAAAAAAGGCAAAAAATCTCATGAGGAGAAAAAGTAATGACCGCAGCGATTAGTGCTTCTCTGGTAAAAGAACTGCGCGAACGTACAGGCGCAGGCATGATGGAATGCAAAAACGCGTTAGTCGAAAGCAATGGAAATCTTGATCAAGCGGCTGATGCCTTACGTAAAAAAGGTCAAGCAAAAGCAGATAAAAAGGAAGGACGCACCGCCGCCGAAGGGGTGATCATTATCCGCATCAGCAACGATCAAAAAACAGCGATTATGCTTGAAGCCAATTGTGAAACAGACTTCGTTGCGCGTGATACAAATTTTTTAAATTTCGCCAATCAAGTTGCCGATGCCGCGATTTCAAAAAACATCACGACACTCGATAATTTATTATCTGCATCATTAGGCAATGAAACTGTTGATGAAACACGTAAACATTTAGTCGCAAAAATCGGCGAAAATGTTCAAGTACGTCGATTCACAACCCTCTCTTCATCCAATAATATTGTTGGCGGATACGTTCACGGTGGACGGATTGGAACACTTGTTGAATTAGAAGGTGGCGATCAAACACTGGCAAAAGATATTGCCATGCATATTGTTGCAAATAATCCGTTAGTTATCAGTCCCTCACAAGTTTCACAAGAATTAATTACTAAAGAAAAAGAAATTTTTTCTGCGCAAGCGGCAACCAGTGGAAAACCCGCGAATATCATTGAAAAAATGGTTGAAGGTCGTATAAAAAAATTCTTGGATGAAGTCAGCCTCGAAGGTCAATCGTATTTGAAAGATCCTGAAAGCACGGTAAGCAAAGTATTATCTTCACACAACGCAAAAGTACATCATTTTACACGCTTTGCGGTCGGTGAAGGCATTGAAAAGAAGACGGAGAATTTTGCGGAAGAAGTGATGGCGCAAGTTAGAGGGAGTTAATTTTTCATGCGACGCGTTCTATTAAAGCTTAGCGGCGAAGCACTTCAAGGTTCGAACCAATCTTCTTCTATCGACGCAGAAACCGTCGATAGGATTGCATCGGAACTTTCCCATCTAAATAAAGCAGGCACCGAAATTGGTATTGTGGTCGGTGCCGGCAATTTCTTTCGTGGTAACACCCATGAAAAATTGGGTTTAGAACGCGTGATTACCGATCAAATGGGTATGGTCAGCACCGTATTAAATGCATTGGTGTTACGCTCCGCCATCGAACGTGCCGGAAGTAAAGCTACCATTATGTCAGCGATCTCCATGAGTGGTATTGTTGAACAATACAATCGGATTCATGCAATTCACATGTTAAGCGCCGGATTTGTAACAATTTTTGCGGGTGGCACAGGCAATCCCTTAGTGACAACTGATTCGGCTGCAAGTTTACGTGCGATTGAAATCAATGCGGATATTTTACTCAAAGCCACCAATGTCGATGGCGTTTACACTGAAGATCCACGCAAAAACAAAAACGCGACATTACTGAAAAAAATTAGTTATGCTGAAGTTTTAAAACAAGAATTGGGTGTCATGGATTTAGCCGCATTTACACAATGCCGTGATTATAAAATGCCGATTCGTGTATTTAATATCGATAAAGAAAATGCGATTAGCCGAATTATTGCTGGTGAAGATGAAGGGTCTCTCGTATGTTAAATAAAGTCTATCAAGATACTGAAACCCGCATGAAAAAATGCGTGGATAATTTACATAATGATTTAACCAAATTACGCACCGGCCGTGCGCACACCAGCTTATTAGATCATGTTCGCGTTTCGTATTACGGCAATGACGTTCCGCTAAACCAAGTTGGAAATGTTGGTATCGGTGATGCACGCACACTAACAGTCACCGTTTGGGATAAAGGCGCAATTGGCCCGGTGGAGAAAGCGATATTAAGTTCAGATTTAGGTTTAAATCCCGTTACTCATGGTAACGTTGTTCGAATTCCCTTACCCGCACTTACGCAAGAACGTCGCACAGAATTAGTAAAATTAGTGAAATCCGAAGGCGAAAATGCACGCGTTGCGATTCGTAATGTCCGTCGTGATGCGATGACTCAAGTTAAAGATTTATTAAAAAACAAAGTCATCGGCGAAGATGATGAAAAAACCGCGGAAGACAAAGTCCAAAAACTCACAGATAAATTTGTTGCCGATGTTGAAAAATCGATTGCAACGAAAGAACAAGAGTTAATGCAGGTTTAGCCTACTACTTACGCTGCTTGAACGGTCTAGCATTGTCGTCTTTATCTGTATCAGTTCCCGTGCTGCGTTTTAAACCCCCTCTTTCGGAAGACCAAAAATCATTTGCAGACGTTGTTCGAGAAAGAGATTGTTTTTTACGCTCACAAATTTCTTCCATTAAATCAATTCGCGCCTCTTGCGCTTTACACCGTAATAGAACTTCAAGAGTTGAATTCATTTGTAATACCTGATTAACATCTGCACGCGCATCACTGAATTGACGAGCCCGCATCAATTGTTCGCTTCTCTTTAACAAAACATCTATTAAGAAATTTTGCAATTGTGAATCGCGTTCCGATGCCTGTCCCAACCTACGCGTTGCCCCCTCAATGTAACGCTCAATCATAATACTGGGTGTTATTTTTCGTACAGCGTAATAACACTCTAACTCAGCGGGAATATTTTTTAATTCACGATAACAAGAACCTTTGATTTTCCAGATTTGAGGGTTATTGGGTTGAAGCGCTAACGCTTTTTCTAAATATTCCAGCGCAAGCGTAGGATCACTTTCACGCATTAAAATCCCAATACTTAACAGGGCATGGACATCATCAGGATCTATGTTGAGAACGCGCTCATAAATTTTTATCGCGCGACTGAAGTTCTCTTGATGATAAGGGCGTCGACTCGTACGGCGATAGTGCAAGGCCTCTTTCTTAAGGGCTGCAATTTTAAGTTGCTTATCGTTCACTTTTCTCTCCACCACAAAACATTAAAATATTATATATCGCTAAACTAGGGATAACTTAAGAAACCAGCGTATTTTGCCTTGAAACGTGACCTCTGCCTACCCTTGCCGCCCCGCCACTTCTCCAAATCTGACCTATACTTATTAAGTACACAGGCTGAAACGCTAAGGGGGCTTTGTGGAAGAACCTGATAGAAACGCCATAGACGAAGCGTATTTCGATACGATCTGTAGGAAGTTACCTTTCTTACGCAAACTGCGCGAAGATCAACAAACCATGGGTGACAATTTCTTTGCCTTGCTGATCCGTTTTTTTAAAAAATTCACTGACCTTGATACTGATCTCCGTCTCGAACAAAACCCTCAATTACGCTATGAACTACTTTTTAATATAATTGAAATAGGGAATCTTATTTCTACCATGCGCCTCGTAGAAAAATGTGGAGAGCAAAAAGCAAACGCGACTACTCGCTACGAAGAGGATGACATTGAAATATGCCAAGGTATTTTGCACACACTGAAACGTTATCGTAATGCCGTTGCTGATGGCTACCACGTCTACAGCACACAAGTCAGCGCTGACCTTATTCCTACTTTTCGAGAATTTTTTACAGCACTCGCCAACCCTCAGTCTACACAACGATTCAGTGAAGTTCGCAGTAACTTTCGAAACTCCATGAAGAATACGAAAAAAAAATTTAAGCACGTGAATTCACAAGATGAAATATTTGCTTTTATATCAAGTGACGGCGATAAAGAAAATGAAAAACTCAATATTTGTACATTACTCGAAGGCATAAAATATTTTCTCGATAAAGCAGCAGCACTATATCGTGATGATAAAAAAGACTGTGCTTCGCTTTATTTTATTGCAGCAGCTAATTGCGCACGCGATCTGGAAAATTATTTCTTGGTAAAAACAAGACGAGAAGGAATCTACGACGTAATTGATCCGAATGCCAATATTGAGCATTATGCGAAAGACGAGCGAAACCGACACATCAAAAATTTACTCGTTAGCATGAGGAAATTACGTCAAGATCGTGGCCAGCAGTTCGCACATAAAGTCGGGGAACAAAAAGCTATAACCGCTGCTGCCATGAAAAAAAGGCTCTCACACGAACAAGATGCTAGAACATATATCGCCAAAATATACGGCACCATTGATACATTTCTTTTCAAAGAATATGGAATCCGCTCGGCGATGGCCAGACATCCAGGAAGTACGCGCGTCACCGATGATTCTCCACGCGGCTATAAACTTCTTTCTGCTCGTCACATTCGAAACACTACCTCACCTCCCCCTCCTCAACGTACGCTATTTTTTGACTCACCACAAAAATCCACACGATCACATGAAGGTAAAAGAGAACGAGAGGGAAAAACTGTGAAAGAAAGCGACGTGCGGCCTGGGATTTCGCATAAAAAATCTCGAGCAGGTGACTAGATTAAGTTATACTGCCGCTACTTTTTAAAGGAGACCTTTTATGAGCGGCGAACCGGTAGAAAAGAAAACGCGCCCCCAAAGCACTTTTAGCCGTGCATTAGAAAGATTATCTCAACCCGCAACATTAGCTACCATTCCGCAAAAAGCAAAAAAAACAGTAGGAACCGAAGAAGTCTATATTTGTACATCTACGGGTGAAGATGATACAAATACACTTTTCTTCATCGTCGATAAATCTGAACTAACTGAAGGTGAAAGTTTTATAAAATTGGGAAGCAAGCTTGAAAAATTATTAGGTCATCCGGATTGGCGAATTGTCGGAAAAAAAGATGAGGCACCTGAACAATTTGCTCGCATGTATAGAAATCTAACACTTCTTTCACCGGCTAATATAAAAAATGTTGAAGAATTTATTCCGTTAGCGGAAAACCCTTCGCATAAAATTCTCAAACAATAGCCGCATTATTCTACCTGCTTCGCAATCGCATCAATTAATGACTGACGAGTGTAGGCTCCTTTTTGAAGGATATTTTTTGTGTGTTTTTCCAGCAATCCACGCTCTTCATCTGACAGGTCTTTCGCTGAAACAATTATTATAGGAATATGTCGCCATTGCTCATTTTTCTGTAATTCTGCAATGACGGTAAAACCATCCATTTCCGGCATCATTAAATCCAATAAAATCACCGACGGAATTTCTTCTTTAATGCGATCTAATGCTTCACGGCCGTTTTGTGCCAGCGCTACTTTCCACCCTGCTTTTTTCGCAGCGGCGGACATAATGTCGCGCGCTGATTCATCATCATCAACCACTAAAATAGTTGAAATGCCTCCCGGCACTAAAAATTTAATTTTTTCAATCATAGCCTTGGGTTGAATCGGTTTTGACAGAAAATTCATTTCGCGCAAAAAGGGTTTCAATGATTGAGGTGTTTCTCCGGGTGTAGTCACGGCTAACGTAATTTTAGAAAGCTCATCGTCAGAATTTAATTCTACTAATGTTAAGGCTCTTTCAAGCGAACTTTGTGGATTATCTGTATCGACAGACACATCCAAAACAATTAAATCAGGTTTATTTTCGCGTGCAAACGTTAAACCTTCAGCGCCATTGCGAGTGTGATAAACCACAAACCCCTGCTCTTGAATATGGTGTAAAACATCTTCGACAGAACGAATATTTTGACTAATTAATAATGCGACTTTGCGGTAGCTTGGCATATGCCCTCCCTTTACGACAGCATCCAAACAAAAAAACTGTTTTTGTTTCGTTCAAAATCTTCAGGTAACATTTTAGCAGACCAATCTTCTATCTTATATAATTTAGCTAATCTCGGGTCTAATTTGAAGTTTTTCTTGTGGGTCGCAAAAATAATCTTGCCGTTTTTAAGCAAGTTTTTTTTGAGCCCTGATAAAAGGTCTAGCTGATCTCGCTCCAAATCAAACTCTTTTTCCATTTTTTTAGAACGTGAAAACACAGGCGGCGCAACGAAAATCACATCATATTTATCCGTATGTTCTTTTATCCACTCTAAACAATCCGCCTGCACAAACTGGTTATATCGTTCGGCTAAACCATTGAGGGCAAAATTTTGTTTTGACCATTGAATATAAGTCGCAGACATATCCACCGTGGTTGTGCTGGACGCCCCCTCTAATGCGACTAATACACTTGCCGATCCCGTGTACGCAAATAAATTTAAAAAATGCTTCTTCTGGCATAATTCAGCCAGCTTTTTTCGAAGCATTCTTTGGTCTATAAATAATCCCGTATCCAAATAATCTTTTAAGTTAACTAAATACTTTGCATGATTTTCAGTCACGGTAATAAATTTTTTATCGGAACCAAGCTTTTCATATTGTTTTTCGCGCGACTGCTTTTCACGAATCTTATAAAAGATATTTTCAGCAGGAATATTCAATGTCTGTGGCAAAACTTTAATCACACTCTCGATGCGCTCATGGGCCTTTTGCGAATCAACGGTTTTGGGCGCCGCATACTCTTGAACATGCGCATAATTTTCATAAATATCCACCGCTACCGCATATTCTGGCAGATCCGCATCATAAATGCGATAACAACTAATATTTTCGCGTTTTGCCCATTTATCCAAATGTTTTTTGTTTTTTGATAATCTGTTTATAAACATATTAATTGGATCTGAAGATTCAATATGTTGAACCGCTACAGAATGGGATTTATGTTCGGAAATAAAATACTTCGCATCAACATCAAATAACAATAATTTACACGAAATTGTTCCGTTGAACATTTGATAATACTTTACGGCACGCAATCCCATGGTTTTACCCAAATCGGGATTACCCGTAAATATTGCACCCTTCCATCCCGCAAAATATTTCTTAAAATTATCTGCGATATTTCGATATAAATATCGTAGGGCCTCGGCTTCTCCTAAACGCACACCATACGGAGGATTGGAAATCACCAAACCGGGGTGAGATAAAATCGTTTTGCTGACGTCAAAATCCGCTAATTCGCGCTTTTCGATATGAATATATTTTTCTAAGCCAGCAGATTGACTATTTGCAAGCGCAATTTTGATTGAATTCGCATCAGCATCAAAACCTACAAATTTATTTTTAATCGGTAATTTTGCGCTATTAGCCTCAGCAACTAATTTAGCCCATATGTCCGAATCAAATTTCTTCCATTTCAAAAATCCAAAATAATCGCGCAATAAACCCGGCGCAATATTGCCTGACATTAACGCTGCTTCAATCGGTAAAGTACCCGCACCACACATCATATCCACAAAATTGCCATTCGTTTTTGTGATAACAGGCCAACCCGAGCGAATTAATATGGCTGCAGCCAGATTTTCTTTTAACGGCGCTTCGCCCTGATTCTTGCGGTACCCACGCCGATGTAAACTTTCTCCGGACAAATCAATGCTAATCGTCGCAATATCTTTTTCTAAATGAATATTAATCTTGATATCCGGCTGCTCGATTTTTACATTGGGCCGTTCGCCTAATTTATCGCGAAACCAATCGACAATGGCATCTTTGGATTTTTGTGCACCATATTGCGTATGTGTAATCTTCGAGCTGCGAGAGTTAAATTCTATCGCGAACGTATTGGTAACATTAAAGTGCTCAAGCCAATTGATTTTCTTTAATTCGGCATATAAGACTTCGGGCGTTTCAGCCGGAAATGTTGCGACGGGATATAAAATACTGTTGGCTAATCTGGACCACAAACAAACTTTATACCCCATACTAATCTCAGGTGAGGCAAAACTCACGCCAGCGACTTTGATACTTTTTACAATAGCACCCAGCGATGTTAATTCATCGGCTAGTAATTCACTGAGTTGTTTGGGGCAAGTCGCGAAAAAATTATGCATTATTTTGTATGTCAGTCCATTTACCATCGTAACGGCATGCGGTTCCACTTATAGCGTTACCTGCATAAAAACTTTTGCTGATATCTAAATTAAAATTACGGCAAGGAACACCTTGGTAATTAACGTGGGTATCAGAAGTTCGCAAATGATATTGCGCCCCGTCGGATGTCCACGTTTGCGTTGTACCGTCTTTGGCGGTATCAAACGCTAAATTCAATTGCGATTGATCAGCTTGTTGCGTAATGGAATTATGGGGACCACCTGCAGTTGCACAGCTGGATAAAAATCCGAGACATAATAAAACTCCGCAAAATTTCAATTTCATTTAAATCTCTCCTAATTTAACCAAGGGCGAGGCTTGCCTCGCCCCTACAAAACCACACCACTCCCCTCTCCCGTTATCGGGAGAGAGATCAGGGGTGAGGGTTTAATGCTCCCTCGTCGTTTGAAACACAATTTTCGGCCAACGCTCCATCGTCAAATTCAGATTCACGCGTGTCGGCGCCAAATACGTCAAATCATCATTAATATCCAATGCTAAATGCTCAGATAATTTATCTCTAAATTCTTCCACCATTTTGGGATCAGCACAATCTACCCATCGCGCCGTATAAACATTGACAGGTTCATAGCCACAATCCACGTTGTATTCATATTTTAATCGATGTGCCACCACATCAAATTGCAATGTCCCTACCGCACCTAAAATTAAATCATTACTGAACAACGGCCTAAATAACTGCGTTGCACCTTCTTCCGATAACTGCATCAAGCCTTTTAATAAAGCTTTGGATTTCATCGGATCTTTTAATCTCACACGCTTAAATAATTCTGGCGCAAAATGGGGAATACCCGTGAATTTTAAATTTTCGCCTTTCGTAAATGTATCGCCAATTTGTATGGTCCCGTGATTATGCAAACCAATAATATCACCCGGATACGCTTCGTCGGCACGCTCCCGATCGCCTGCCATAAAAGTTAAGGCATTATTAATTTGAATTTCTCTTCCGAGTCGTACATGCTGCATCTTCATATTTTTTTGATATTTTCCAGAACAAACACGTAAAAACGCAATACGGTCACGGTGTTGTGGATCCATATTTGCCTGAATTTTAAACACAAATCCCGTAAAATTCTCTTCATCAGGTTTAACCATTCGCGTCGTCGTTTCCCGCGGTTGTGGGCACGGCGCTAATTTTACAAAATTATCTAATAATTCTTTGACGCCTTTATCGTTCATAGCAGAACCAAAAAACACCGGCGTTAAATTGCCCTTCAAATATTCCTCATGATCATATTTATGGCTGGCGGCACGAACTAATTCCAGTTCTTCTTGCTGCCATTTATCCTCATGCGTAAATTCGTCTTCCAAATAAAATACGCCTTTAAATTCTTTTCCCATACCAATGGGCCACGTAATGGGCGCGCATTTAATATTTAAGGTATTTTCAATTTCATCTAACAGTTCAATAGGAGACTTGGAATATCTGTCTAATTTATTCACAAAGGTAATAATGGGCGTTTTGCGTAAACGACAGACTTCAAATAACTTTAAGGTTCTTTCTTCAACCCCTTTTGCGCCATCAATTACCATTAATGCAGAATCAACAGCGGTTAATGTTCGATACGTATCTTCAGAGAAATCTTCGTGTCCCGGGGTATCCAATAAATTTACTACACAATCGTTGTAGATAAATTGCATTACCGATGTGGTGACAGAAATTCCCCGTTGTTTTTCTAATTCCATCCAATCGGATGTTGCATGGCGCGTGGCTTTACGACCTTTTACGGTACCGGCTAACTGGATGGCGCCGCCGAATAATAATAATTTTTCGGTCAGCGTCGTTTTACCTGCGTCAGGGTGAGAAATAATAGCAAATGTCCGGCGATCGGTATAAGTCATGGTTTATCTGTACTTTAGAATAATATTTTTAAGTTCTGTTACGGCATCTTCGAAATCATTATTCACAATAACATGGTCAAACTCATTTTGATGCGAGCATTCTTCTTCTGCCGCTTGCATGCGTTTTTCAATTACCTCTGCTGTATCTTGTTTGCGTTCTTCCAGTCGCTTGCGCAATACGTCCATCGAGGGCGGCAAAATAAAAATACTGACGGTATCTTTAAATAATTTTCGAATTTGTTGTGCACCTTGCCAATCTATTTCTAAGATAACATCTTTATTGTTTTTGAGTTGCTCAGTAACCCACTCACGGGAAGTGCCATAGTCATAACCAAATCCCAATACTTTGGCGTGCTCAAGAAAAACATTTTGCTGAATTAATTCCTGGAATTTTTCGGGCGTCACAAAGTGATAATTAACACCGTCTTTTTCACCGGGGCGCATAGGACGTGTCGTGTGGGAAATCGAAATCACCAGGTTATCCATGCTTTTTACCAGCGCGCGAGTAAGAGAGGTTTTCCCTCCTCCAGATGGCGCTGCAATTATAAATAACCTCGACACGGGTTCCCCCTACACCTTATATATATAAACGACTATACTGCCCTATCTTTTTCACCGCGTCCAATCAAGAAAATGAGGAAAATCGCTATGCGTCCCAGCCACCGCGCCCCTGAACAACTTCGTGATATCAAAATTGAGCGAAATTATACCAAACACGCTGAAGGGTCGGTGTTAATCACCGTGGGCGACACGAAAGTCCTCTGTAACGCGAGCTTTATTGAAGGCGTGCCCCGTTTTCTCAAAGGTTCTGGAAAAGGTTGGTTAACCGCAGAATATGGCATGCTGCCCCGCGCTACGCATCAACGTACGGATAGAGAAGCCGCCAAAGGAAAACAATCGGGACGCTCTGCCGAAATTCAGCGTTTAATTGGTCGAGCCTTACGAAACTGCATTGATCTCAGCCTTTTAGGCGAAAATACCCTCACGATTGATTGCGATGTTATTCAAGCCGATGGCGGAACACGAACAGCTGCAATTACGGGTAGCGTGGTCGCATTACATGATGCATTGAGTGTAGTAAAACCCAAATTAAAATCAAAGAAAGATCCGTTTTTACAATTTATTGGGGCGATTTCCGTTGGCATATACAAAAATACGCCGGTATTGGATTTAGATTATCTAGAAGATTCCGCGGCGGAAACGGACATGAATGTCATCATGAATGAAAAAGGTGAATTTATTGAATTACAAGGTACCGCAGAAAAAACCGCGTTTCACAAAGATCATTTAGATGCCATGTTAAAGTTAGCTGAAAAAGGGATTTCACAATTAATTCAGATACAAAAAAATATTTTAGGAATGTAATCATTCCCCTCTCTCGTTATCGGGAGAGGGGTCAGGGGTGAGGGTTAAAATTTCTATGAAACCATTAATATTGATCGACGGATCGTCATATTTATACCGCGCCTTTCACGCCCTTCCCCCTTTAATCAATTCTCAAGGCCAACAAACCGGCGCCATTTTTGGCGTCGTCAATATGATTCGAAAATTACGCATGGAATATCATCCCGAACAAATGGTTGTAGTATTTGATTCCAAAGAAAAAACATTTCGAGATGATTTATATGAAAAATACAAAGCTAATCGCAAAGCGATGCCGGATGAATTACGCCCCCAAATAGAACCGCTGCACGAACTTATTCGCGCGATGGGCATTCCTCTTTTATTAATTCACGGCGTTGAAGCCGATGATGTGATTGGCACACTCGCCGTAAAATCTAAACAGCCTGTTATTATTTCGACGGGCGATAAAGATATGGCTCAACTCGTTAATAAAAATATTCATCTTGTAAATACGATGAATGATAATTTATTAGACGAAAAAGGCGTATTTGAAAAGTTTGGTGTTCATCCGAATCAAATTTTAGATTACTTAACGTTAATTGGTGACACCAGTGATAATGTTCCGGGCGTTCCCGGTGTAGGACCTAAAACTGCCGTAAAGTGGCTCACACAATACAAAACCTTGGATAATATTATTCAACATCACAAAGAAATACCCGGGAAAATTCAAGATGCGCTGGAAAAACATATTCCTGAATTCCCTTTAATGAAACAATTATTAACCATTAAATGCGACGTCGAAATCCCCTCTGAATATCAAGATTTGAATTTAAAAGATCCTGACAAAGAAAAACTCGTTGAGATACTCAAACAACTTGAATTTAAAAGCTGGCTTTCGGAATTAACCGGTGATCAAACCTATCAGCGCAAAGCACATGCGCCGAAAAAATATCACTGTGTACTCTCTCAATCTCAGCTTGATACGCTAATTGATGAGTTGAATAATGCTGAAATATTTTGCTTGGATACCGAAACCACTAGCTTAAATATGATTGATGCCAAAATTGTCGGGCTATCATTCTGTGTAAAATCCAACGAAGCGTATTATATTCCCGTTGCACACAATTACTTAGATGCACCCCATCAATTAAATCGCGAACAAGTCTTGGCACAATTAAAGCCTATTTTAGAAAATCCCAATAAAATAAAAATTGCCCATAATGTTAAATACGACTACAACATCTTTTTAAATCACGGCATTACCGTAAAAGGCATGGATTTTGATACGATGCTAGAGTCGTATATTTTAGACAGTACTGCGACGCGTCATGACATGGACAGCTTGTCACTTAAATATTTAGGCAAAAAAACGATTACTTTTGAAGAAGTCGCGGGCAAAGGCGCAAAACAAATTACGTTTGATCAAGTCGGCATTGATGAAGCAACCAATTATGCGGCTGAAGATGCCGATATAACATTTCAATTACATGAAACCTTATGGCCACGTTTAGAACAACATCCTGAATCCGTTAAAAATTTCCATGATATAGAAATCCCTCTCGCTTATGTTTTAGCCAATATGGAAAGATATGGCGTATTAATTGATGCTGAAAAACTTCAAAAGCAAAGCGAAACACTCGCTCACCGTATTTCTGAATTGGAAAAACAAGCGCATGAATTTGTGGGCCATGCATTTAATTTAGCCTCGCCCAAGCAATTACAAGAAATATTGTTTGGTAAATTAAATTTACCCGTTTTAGAAAAAACGCCAACGGGTCAACCTTCTACAGCTGAAGGTGTTCTTGAAGAATTGGCTTTAGATTATCCGTTGCCGAAAATAATTATGGAGCACCGTACGCTCAGCAAATTAAAATCGACTTATACGGATAAATTACCTTTAGAAATTAATCCTCAAACTCACCGAGTCCATACCTCTTATCAACAAGCCGTTGCATCCACGGGACGATTATCGTCAACCAATCCGAATTTACAAAATATTCCGATTAAGAACGACGAAGGCAGAAAAATTCGCCAGGCGTTTATAGCTCCTAATGGTTATAAAATTCTTTCAGCTGATTATTCTCAAGTCGAACTCAGATTAATGGCGCATTTATCGCAAGATAAAAGTTTATTAGAAGCTTTTCATGCAGGATTTGATATTCACTCGGCAACGGCTTCTGAAGTCTTTAACGTTGATATTAATCATGTAACGCACGACCAACGTCGTCATGCAAAAGCCATTAACTTTGGCTTGATTTATGGCATGTCAGCGTTTGGATTAGCCAAACAAATTGATGCGGAAAGAGATGTTGCGCAAAAATATATTGATACCTATTTTGAGCGTTATCCGGGTGTTAAAAAATACATGGAAGATACCAAAAAATTTGCCCACCATCATGGCTATGTTCAAACTTTATTGGGCCGTAAATTATATTTGCCGGAGATTAACGCGCGCAACATGATGCGCCAACGTGCATCTGAACGCGCAGCGATTAACGCTCCCCTTCAAGGTACTGCGGCAGATTTGATTAAAATAGCAATGATTAATTTATCCAAATGGCTTAAAGCAGAATTACCAAATGCCCACATGATTATGCAAGTACATGACGAATTGGTATTTGAAGTTCCGGAAAATAAAATAGACATTCTAAAATCTCACGTCACGCAAATTATGGAATCTGCGATTACGTTAGCAGTGCCATTAGTGGTCAGTGTTGGTGTAGGCAATAATTGGGATGAAGCGCATTAGTCAGAGAGATATCGCAACCCTACGCAACCACATGACACCTATTCATTTCACCACCACTTCTAGATTTAGACTATATCTAAAATGAAGACTTCGTAGCCTGTCTACGATTGGTTTCTTCACTCGAGTGTTTTGAGGGAAAATGATATTTCAATTTTGCCCGATTAATTTGGCTGACTAAGCTATCCCAGCCTGAATTTTGAAAACCAAAAAAACTTTTTTGTCTATTAATTTCTTGTACTAATTTTTCTCGAAAAGAATTTTCCTGAAACTCATCTTCACTTTTAAGCTCAGAACAAAGATACACATTCGCGATCAGAATCAAAATGTCAGGATAAATATCTTTGACATCGCCTCCTGAATCAGGAGAATAACGAAAAATATTGTCTTCTTTGCTTGCCATTGATAATAATTTGCTTAATGCTTCGAGAGAATCAATCGTTGCAAGGGCTTTCACTAGACATTCTCGACTCAACATTTTTAATGTACCAATTTGGCTAGATGAATTTATTTGTTTTAAATGTTCTTCTGTTATCGCAAGAAATAAAGGCAATATTCCGGTAGGTCCAGAACTCATTGATTTTTCAATTCTATTTATAAAATCACTGACTGTATCTTTAGTAAAAAGATTTGTGCCACAAAGATTTGCATCCTGAAAATTTGCCCCCTCAAAATTGACCCCAATCATGTTTGCGTTACAAAGATCCGCGCGCAAAAAATTACATCCCGCTAAATTGAGGCCATTGAGGTTTACGCCTGAAAGATTTGCACCTTCAAAATCAGCCTCATCGAAGCTTACATCACGAAGATCTAAACCCGAGAGATTAGCTCTTGTTAGATTCACATGTAAAAAGGATACCCTCTCAAGATATGCTCCCGTAAAATCAGATTCCTTTAAAGTTAACCAGCTAAATTCTGTATTATGTATATAAGAACCCGCAAAAGTAGCTCCTGTAAAGTTTATAAATCTCAACAATGCTTTTTTAATAGTTGTTGCTGCTAAATTCATTTCCTGAAGATTTAACACAGCATCTTCTTTCCCTACTAAGTGCAAGCTAAAAAGAGAGCGATAGATTCTTTTTTTTGTGCAGATAAGTTTTTTTTCTGAAGGAGCTTTTTTAATGCTTTCTTCAAGTTCAGCTAAAAGGTTGTTTTCATACCCTTTATCGCTTTTTAGAAGAATTTGAATATGCGGTAAGACTTCCTCTTCTGTCCTGTAAAAAACAAGACAGTTAAACAACATTTTTTCTGATTCATCGAGTTCATTTAACTCTCCCTTTCTCGTTGGAACGCCTAAATGCATTTGTCGGCACAGAAAGGCTAATCTCACGATTTTCTCTGGCGCAGATATTACGAGCTGAAACAATAAGTTTAAAAGCTTGCGTTGAAACTTCAACAAAAGAGGTTGAGCTGCTTGTTTGTCCGGAGATAAAATTGCATACACTAATGCTTCATGAAAGTCTTCAGTCTCTTGATTACACCCAGAAAATAACTGCAAAAGTACATTCGCACTATCTTCAGAGAACCCCTTCCAAAAGCGCGCATCAAAAAGCAACTGATCAACGACCTGCGTAGGAGTAAGACCCGTTTTATCGACTATATTTTGAAACGAACGGCTTACCTGCCTTAATGCAAACAAATCCCGCAAGTTAAAATATTTATGACCTTGCTTTGCTATTATCGTAATAGCCGCTTCTCTCATTGTAAAACACCTTATTTACACCATGGAATACAACATATTACACGTCTAACCTTAAGGTTTTCTTAAAAAGTGAAGGTCACTACTCCTAGACACAATTTGAGCCATAACCCTCGCAAGTTCTTCAAGACACTCACTTCGTCCAGCTATTTGAGCAGAGGGCTTCTTTTGAACAAGCTTTGTTATAGCCTCATGGAACATAAGCAATTCTTCACGATTATCATATTTGAGATGATTGGCATTGAATAGCTGTATGTAAGCATGCGCAAGCATAATACTAGCTTTCAGTTGAGGATAAACTTTTTCGCCTTCGATAATTTTTTGCACCAACTCTTTCAGAATATTTAACTCAGAAACAGAAGAAACTTTTAATAAACAGTCAGTTAAGCATAATTCGATTTTTTTCAGGTATTGCTCAATGGCTATTTTTTCACGACGTAAATCTTCCTTTGTTAATTCGCAAAATCTTTTTAAGAATTTCTGGGGATATTTTTGAATAATCTTCGTCATCAACTCTGATACTGAGGTACCTAAACCTGGAATATTTTCCCAACAAAAAAATTCTAATGGTAATTTAAGAAACTCAGCTTCACTGTAATCTGAGGAGTCAAAGTTAGAATTTTCGATTTCTATATCAAAAATTTTTGTCCCTTTAAAATATGCGTCTGCAAGTTCACTTTTTACAAACTTCGGCTTATGAAGCACTGCTTGAGTGAAGTCAGTTTTGGCCAGATTGCTAGCGTAAAAAGAAGTATCTCTACAGCTGGTTTCAACAAAACATGCTTCCTCTAGATTAGCAGTCGTGAAAACAGCAAAGTCTAAATTAGCACCTAAAAAATTTGCGCCACAAAGATCTAACTTAGACATATTATGTAATTGAAATTGTGCTAACTGAAGATTTTTATAACATCGCACCGATGTTGGATTTGGTTCTTTCCGAAGTAGACTGAAACTCGCATTCACGCTTGAGCGAATTCCGGCGCAAATCTCCAAAGAATAGGTTTTTTCAGCTTGACCATGAGAATCTTGGAGCACATCTATACAGCTTAAAATTTGGGCTTGATTATCAGGGGATAAGTTTGTAATAGGCATGACCAAAAAATTAAATATCGTCTTTTCCAGAGCACTCAGCATTTCGGAAGTCGAAATGGCTTGATGAGCATTGCGAGTATGATAAATCATTCTGCAAACAAACCCTGGATTTGACACGAGATTTTCGACGAGGAGCCTAAAAAATGGATGCACATTATCTAAAGAAACTGTGCCTAAATTATAAGCTTGGACAATAATTTCTACCTGCCTTTTTTCTACATCGCGCTCCATTAACGATATTAAGCGTTTTTCAGGAAGCTCGTGCGTTTTTCGATGGGGGTAAAAAAACAAATAACGGAATACAGATTGCTTGTAAGCAGGTTCAGCATCAGTGGTTATTTTACAAAAGTGAGTCAAGCTACGAATCTTCAACAAATCAGACAAGCTAAAATAGCTTCTTTTATGATGAAGCAGTCTTTGAAAAAAATACTGCTCAAATTCGCTACTCATTATGTTAACCTTTTTCAAGCTTAATACTATAAGTGGTCACACTAAGCGACCATCCTCGCAAGATAACAGCTATTTTTTCACACACTATTTGAGCATGCACTAAATCGCTCTTGTTTCTCAACCATGACCGTACCTCTTCTAATCAACCTCGATAAGCCTTAATTTAAGCTATTTTCTACTTAACTTTTACTGACACATTTCCTTTCTCCACTGTCTGGATGAGATAATCTTTTAATGTCTCTCGACAATGCCTTCGTTCAGTTTGACATGCTAAAACATGGTCGCTGTCGGTGATGGCATCTTGACGCGCTTTACCCACGTCCAACAATCCCGCCACACTTGCCGAGATATAAGGCCCACGGAGCCAAAGAGCTCCATTACCGCGATAAGCTGCCCACTTAATTCCCAATTTTCCACCATTGTATTCTTCGTCAAACCACCAAAAGAGACATCTGGGATCTCGTGTAAAATTTTTCTTAAAATTATTTGATGGCCACGCTTTATCTTCTCCTCCTTCAGTGAATAAATATATAAACCATGCCGGCATTTGATACTGGGCCCCACCGACTTCTCTGCAAAACGAATCATCCCAATGTTTCCAAGTATCATAATAGTCATTGGATGAATTCGCACCCCATGGCCACCACCATGAAGACAAAGTATTACGTTTATTAAGATGGCGTTGGAATGAATTCTCAATACAATTTTGATATGCATTCAATAAAGGACTGAAATCGAAATGTATTCCATGAATTTGAGTAATATCAGACCTTTCTTGTTCTAGTGCAATTAATTGATCATAAGCCTCACTTTCGGGTAAATATTTCAATAGTAACTCCCATATTTCTTTGTCTAACGCCCAGATAGCATACTGAAATGCCGTGATTCGCTTAAATTTTCGATTGGATAAATCATTTAAATCTCCCTGAGCGTAAACCAAATTTCTATTTTTTCTTAAGCAGGCCTCTACTTTATCTAGTTCACCTCGATAGACGGCTGTGAGAAATTCGTTGATTTGTGCCTCTGTAGCTTTTATTGTTTTTGCTTTCTCATTTACGCGAACATCAGGATTGGAAGAAATTCTTGCTGATGGTTTTCTTCCTTGACGGCCTGCTTCTTGTTCCCGACGAGTAATGACTAGGGAGATAGGACTCACCTGATTATTGTTATTATTTTGATTTCGAGACGCTTGCTCATTTTCATTTTTTCGTCTGAGCTGTTCATTTTCTTTTCGAAGCGCCATAATTTCAGACTGCATTGGTCCTAAGCGCGACTCGAGCTCTGCTAATCGCTTATGATGTTTTGCTAAATAATCTGCCAGCTCTTCTTCCCTCGCCTGAATTGCTATCTCTATATCTTTTTCCGTTAATTTTTTTTGCTGTCTTATCGGTAATGAAGCCAGATATGCTCTAATCATTATTTTGAGTGTCGTATTCGACGTTAATTCCAAATGTTCTAACCGCTCCCCTGTCATCGGACTGACCGCTAGTGGACCTCGGCTTTCTAACCATTTGGATATAGCCACACGTTCATAGCTATGACCATCCGGGGCTACTACCGGATCTTCCATCGCCATTTGCGTAATTGGACACAAAACTATTTTTGATAATTCTTCTAAACTTGGCTCTACTTCACGTGGGGAATTTTCGAAGGGGGATGCTTCCATAACTATTCACTCCTTTGAGATTAAAATAATAAATTCCTGGTGACCTATAGGTGGTCACAAGAGTGACCACCTCACGATGAAAATCACAATGCGTTATTTATTTCGTTATTTGTACGTAAAAGATTTGTCGCTTCAGGATTATTTTTTCTTTTCCAGAAAAACAATCCTGCCGCTACTGCACTTGCTGCCACTAATCCAGCCACAGTTCCACCAATACCCGCTCCAATGGCTTGAGATGAAGCAGCAGATTTTGTTGCCTCTACACCTGTTTGTAGTATTGCTTTAATCACGCATGGTGCAACTGCATTGAACGCCGCAAAACATTTTACGGTCATCGATGCGACACATGCCGGATCGGTCAGCGTCGAAAACGCATACTTTACATTCATTCCAATTTCAGTAGTCGCACTCACTAAACCAGTCCATGTTACGTTTGCTGTAGTCGGATCAGTATAGTTCATTAAGAGCAACTGCTTGGCGCACTCACCTTGCGCAATTTGTGACAAAAATGTATGCACAGGCTCACCGCCTTCTGCACCAAAATAAACAGTAGTACCATTTATCGTAGCAGATAAAACTGCTATACCCGGATGATGACGACCAACATGTGTAATCAATTGTTCTGTAGACATAAGATTCTCCTCGTTACGATTTTTTTCGATGCTTAATTAATCTTTTCCGACGAGCAAACTGCCTTGCGGTCATCGGGTTTTTTTTGTCCTTAAACGGATTCTCCCCTTCTTTAAAACTGATTTGCACTGGTGTGCCCATCAATTTTAACGCTTTACGGTAGTAACTTGAAAGATATCGAGCGTAACTGTCCGGCAAATCATCGGTCTGCGTGCCGTGAATGACGATAATCGGCGGATTATGGCCGCCCGCATGGGCATAACGTAATTTTATGCGACGCCCACCCACTAACGGCGGCTGATGTTGTACAACGGCTTTTTGTAATATTTTGGTTAACAAAGGCGTTTTTAATTCTTTCATCGCAGAATCATAAGCTTTATTAATGTCTTTAAACAAATCACCTACACCGGTTCCGTGTAATGCTGAAATAAATTTAATTTCGGCAAAATCAATAAAATTTAATTTGCGATCCAATTTGGCTTGCACTTGCTCACGCGTGTAATTATCCAATCCATCCCATTTATTAATCGCAATAACTAACGCTTTACCTAATTGCAATACAAACCCTAGCAAACTTAAATCTTGTTCAGATAGTCCTGAACGTGCATCAATCAAGAAAACAACGACATTGGCTTCTTCAATAGACTGCAAAGTTTTTACCACAGAAATTTTTTCAATAATTTCTGTCACATGACTTTTTCGACGAACGCCCGCAGTATCAATCAGAGTATATTTTTTGTTTTGCCTTTCAAACGGAATATAAATGCTATCGCGCGTAGTACCCGGCGCGTCAAAAACAATCACCCTCTCTTCGCCAAGTATTCTGTTTACTAATGTCGATTTGCCTACGTTAGGTTTGCCGACAATCGCGACTTTTATGCCCGAATTAACGTCTAAAATTTCTTCGGAGGCATCCGGAAATTTTTTGACTAATTTATCAATGTTTTCACGATGCGACGCCGATATGCCTAATTTATTTTTAAAACCTAGCTTTTGAAATTCTGCATCCAGGCGATCTGAATCTAAGCCCTCTGCTTTATTAATCACTAAAATTAAATCTTTGTTTAATTTACGTAATTTTTTAGCGATTGCTGCATCCGCCGGCATTAATCCTGCACGCGCATCCACAACAAATAAAATCAAATTCGATTCAAGAATCGCAAACTCGGCTTGCTTTGCGGTTAATTCGTCTACACCCTCTTCATCAATGCCAATTCCAGCCGTATCAATTAAAATATAATTTTTGTTGCCAACATTACCGCGACCATAAATTCTGTCGCGCGTGACACCGGGAATATCCGCTACAACCGCATCACGCGAACGCGTTAAGCAATTAAATAATGTTGATTTTCCAACATTCGGGCGACCGACAATGGCAATGACAGGGATCATAAAATAATGTTTTTCAAATAGTTCTTAAACTCGTGGGATAAATCATTATGCTTCAATGCAAATTCAACGGTGGCTTCCAAATACCCTAATTTACTTCCACAATCATACCGTTTACCCGTAAACGGCAACGCATACGCATCTTCTTGTTTTAACATCAACGCAATTCCATCCGTTAATTGGATCTCACCACCACTGCCCGCAGAAATTGTATTTAAATAATTAAATATAGTGGGCGATAAGATATAACGACCTACTACGGCTAAATTTGAAGGGGCATCCTGTTTTTTAGGTTTCTCAATAATTTTATTGATTTTATTATCTTCATCGACGGCTACCATACCGTATTTTTCTGTTTCAGAATCAGGAATTTCTTGAACAGCAATAATACTCGCATGATGTTTTTCATAGGCGTTAACCATTTGTGATAAACATCCTGGCTCACCGTGGATTAAATCATCCGCTAATATTACAGCAAACGGCTCGTTATTAATTAACGGCTTCGCACACAATACTGCATGCCCTAATCCTAATGCTTCGGGCTGTCGAACATACGCTGTACTCACACCCTTCGGTAATATATCCCGAACGATTTCTAATAATTCTGTTTTATTGCCCTGCAATAATTTATTTTCCAATTCGTAATTTGAATCAAAATGATCTTCAATCGCGCGCTTCAATGAACTGGTCACAAAAATAATTTCCGTAATGCCCGCTTTAATCGCTTCTTCTACCGCATACTGAATTAATGGCTTATCAACAATGGGCAACATTTCTTTCGGCGTGGCTTTCGTCGCCGGCAAAAATCGCGTGCCTAAACCCGCCACAGGAAATACGGCTTTAGTAATTTTAGACATTAAGAAACTCCATAAATATTTTTACCACGGCCAATGGCATAATAGCTGAATCCTTTTTTGGCCAAATAGTCGGGATCATACAAATTACGCCCATCGAATATCACTGGTTTTTTTAATGACTTTTTAATTAAATCAAAATCGGGACTCGCAAAATGTCGCCATTCGGTTACCACAATTAATGCATCAGCTTTTTTTAGGGCTTCTTCAGGTGAGTTACATAATTTTAAATTTTTATGGTTTTTATAAATACGCTCCGCTTCACTCATCGCGGCCGGATCATACGCTTGAACTTTTGCACCGGCTTTCCATAATTGTTCCATTAATACGCGACTGGAGGCTTCACGCATATCATCGGTATTGGGTTTAAAGGCCAATCCCCACAATGCAAATGTTTTACCCGCAATACTATTTTTATAATGATGCTGAATTTTTTGAAATAACACATGTTTTTGCAATTGATTGACGCTATCAACCGCACGGATTAATGACATGCCGTAATTAACATTTTTCGCCATGACTTCTAGTGCACGAATATCTTTGGGAAAACACGAACCACCGTAACCACATCCCGGTTGAATAAAGTTGTATCCAATGCGTGGATCGGATCCAATGCCAATTCTGATTTTTTCAATGTCTGCGCCTAAATGTTCTGCCAATTGGCTTAGCTCATTAACAAAACTGATCTTGGTGGCGAGCATTGCATTGGCGGCATATTTCGTTAATTCCGCAGATTTTATATCCATGGCAATAATTCGGTTATGATTGCGATCAAACGGAGAATATAACTGCTCTAAATGATTTTCCGCCACCGGATTATCAATACCAATAATAATACGATCCGAATTCATGAAATCTTGAATCGCTGCACCTTCACGTAAAAATTCAGGATTGGACGCCATGTCAAATTTAATTTTCTTTTTGCGTTTTTTAAGTTGTGATTGAATTGTCTGGCGAACTTTTTCAGCGGTTCCGACGGGAACAGTCGATTTTGTAATGACCAATCGGTAATCTGACAAATATTTTCCAATGATTTCCGCAACGGATAAAACATATTTTAAATCCGCAGAACCGTCTTCATCTTGCGGTGTGCCTACCGCAATAAATTGATAAAACCCATGCGAAACGGCTTCAGCGGGATCATCGGTAAATCGCAAATGACCGGATTGAATATTTTTGGACAAAATACCCGGAAGATCAGGTTCATGAATAGGACAAATGCCAGCATTCAGTTTTGCCACGCGTGCTTTATCTATATCCATGCATAAGACGTGATTACCCAATTCTGCAAAACAGGCCCCGGTGACTAAACCGACATACCCTGCGCCATAAATCGTGATTTTCATGTGATGAGCGATCCTACGGTTAAAAATAGCCAGAAGTTTAGCATGTGAGAGGAGTTTGGACTATGATAGGACCCCTCATCCACGGAGGCCTTATGACAACAATATCCTATATACCTTTTCTTAAAGGCATTATTTACCTCTTAGCAGGTTATCTCTTCGCACGATTCGTGAGCTCTGCTCTCGCCAAAATCATTCAATACCGCACTCGACCCCGTAATATATTGCTCACCAAGCGAGTGACTTTTTATATCGTTTTCGCTTTATTTATCATTTCTGCCCTTCGTCAATGGGGATTCGAACTCAATGTTTTACTGGGCGCCACGGGAATTATTACGGTCGCCTTTGGATTAGCCTCTCAAACTGTCATGGCCAATCTTGTCAGCGGCTTATTTCTTTTAGGTGAAAATGCTTATAATCTCGGTGATCTGATCGAAATTAATAACATCAAAGGCGAGATTATTTCTATTGATGCCTTTTCGTTACGTATCAAACAAAATGATGGCGCAATTGTTCGTATTCCAAATGATTTATTATTGAAAACACCCGTGACTAACTTAAGTCGTAAAAAGGACTGACTATGACTACCACACCTAAAATTACGTATCGTAAAGATTACACACCGCCCGCTTATGCTATTGATACCATCGACTTAGAATTTACGTTGGGCGAAAACGAAACAACGGTTTATGCAAAAAGCCATATTATTCAAAAACAAAAAGCCCCTTTAATTTTAATGGGACGCGAACTCGAACTTCTCGACATAAAGATTAATAGCCAATCAGTAAAATATACTCAAGATAAAGAAACATTGACTATTGAAAATACACCCACTGATTTTATTTTAGAAATTACGACTAAAATTCACCCTGAAAAAAATACTACCCTTGAAGGTTTATACAAAGTCAAAAATTTATTTTGTACCCAATGCGAATCCGAAGGCTTTCGTAAAATGACCTATTATTTAGATCGCCCGGATGTCATGGCGAAATTCACCACAAAAATTACCGCCGACAAAACGAAATACCCCGTTTTATTATCCAACGGAAATTTAATTCATCACGGTGATTTGCCAAATAATTATCATTTTGCACACTGGCAAGATCCCTACCGCAAACCCTGCTATTTATTTGCGTTAGTTGCCGGTGATCTCGCCTGCATTTCAGATACGTTTACGACAATGTCAGGCCGTAATGTGGATATTAAAGTCTATGTTGAAAAAAATGACGAAGATAAAACCGCTCACGCCATTCAATCGATTAAACGCGCGATGAAATGGGATGAAGAACATTACGGGCGCGAATATGATCTCGATATTTTTATGGTGGTTGCAACCCACGACTTTAATTTTGGCGCAATGGAAAACAAAGGCTTAAATATTTTTAATTCAAAATACATTTTAGCCAACCCAGAAACCGCGACGGATGATGACTTTATTGCTATCGAGCGCGTGATTGGCCATGAATATTTTCATAACTGGACTGGCGATAGAATTACGTGTCGCGATTGGTTCCAATTAAGCTTAAAAGAAAGCTTAACCGTGTTTCGCGATTCGAGTTTTAGCGCAGACATGAATTCTGCAGCTGTTGTGCGTATTGAAGATGTGAATACGCTGCGCAGCGTTCAGTTCCCTCAGGATGCAGGACCGATGGCGCACCCCGTTCGCCCGGAATCGTATATGGAAATCAATAATTTCTATACCGTAACAATTTACGAAAAAGGCGCGGAAGTTATTCGTATGCTATCTACTTTGTTAGGTAAAGAAGGTTTTAGAAAAGGCATGGATTTATATTTCAATACGTATGATGGTCAAGCCGTGACGATTGATGATTTTGTGGATGCGCACGCAAAAGCGAACAACAAAGATTTATCCCAATTTATGGCGTGGTACGAAAAACCGGGAACCCCCGAATTAATCATTTCAACCAGTTATGTTCCAGAGAAAAAACAATATTTTATTAAAATCAAACAACCGGGTTATTGTTTTTATATGCCCTTTAAAATGGGGCTACTGGATTCACAGGGCAAAGAAATTGTCGCTAAAACACTAGAAATTAAAAACCCTGAAGAAATATTTGTCTTTGACAATATTTCAGAAAAACCCGTTCCCAGTTTATTACGCGATTTTTCAGCGCCGGTTAAATTCCAGTATGAATATACTAACGAAGAATTAGCCTTTTTACTGCAACATGATACGGATGCGGTTGCGCGATGGGATGCAGGGCAGCAATTAAGTATCAATATTATTAAAGGCTTTGCTCCGCGTGATATGTTATTAAATGGCTGGCGAACCATATTGAACGATAAAAAGCTCGACCCAGCTTTTGCAGCTCATTTATTAGTATTACCTTCAGAAAATTATCTGATTGAATTATTTAATCCGTTGGATTTGGATAAATTATTAACAGACCGAAAACAATTGCGAAATTATATCGCGCATGAGTTGCATGATTTATTTTTAGAACGCTATAAAACGGCAGAAAATTCTATCGCCGGTCGCGCGTTAAAAAATCGCTGCTTAAGTTATTTAGCTATTACTGATACCGTTGACGATCAAAAAATTATCTTAAATCAGCTCAACACGGCAAAAAATATGACAGATGAAATCGCGGCGTTGGCAGCGATTAATCAAAGCCAGTCATCCCAACGCGAAGACGCGTTGCAGCATTTTTATACCAAATATCAACACGAACGATTGGTCATTGATAAATGGTTTGGTATACAAGCGCGCAGTGAATTGCCGGGCGCCATTGATCGCGTGAAGTTATTAGCAAAACATAACGAGTTTGATATTAAAAACCCTAATCGTGTTCGCGCGCTGGTGGGAAATTTCTGTCAAAACTTACCGTCGTTTCATGCCAACGACGGTTCGGGCTATAAATTCCTGGAGGATAATATTTTAAAATTAAATAAAATTAACCCGAAAGTAGCAGCGCGTTTAATAGAACCGTTTACGCGCTATAAAAAATATGATCAGACCAGACAAAAGTTAATTAAAAATATTTTGGAAAATATTAAGAAAACGCCGGAATTGTCAGTAGATTTAGTGGAGGTAGTAGAGAAATCGCTGTAATTTTCTCTTATTTTTCCCTCTCCCAATAACGGGAGAGGGTCCTATTTGAATATATACAATTGTGCTTACTGCTTCCCCTCACTCCTTCCAGGACTCAAACTGCTTCCCCTCACACTACTCATCGCAAATTGTTCTTCAAGATCGGGATGTTGTTCTGCCCCACCATAAATTACATTATCTGCTGTACTACCTGTTCGTGATCGGGGAGGAGTTCCGGTTGGTAAAGATGCGCTTCGTGCAAAAAAAGCACTGGGAGACATTGAGCTTGTGGCATACGAATCTCTGCGTAAAAGTGCTGAATTTTTATGCGCGTCTGCATTTGCTCTGGTTAAGGGCGGTGTTCGCCTAATTTCTTCTTGCGTATCATTAGGACTATTGAGTAATACTGTATCTGACATCGTGCCATCGCCATCCATCTCAAACATTACAGACCTCCTTGGTTCAGCTTGGTTCGTGTTAAATAATAAGCAACTTAAATTAGGCTGTTTCAGGCGCTTCCTTTTTAATATTCCCTATACCTGAATGTCCAAATCCGCCTTCGCCCCGCTCAGATTCTGCAAATTTTTTGACGATTTCAAATTGCGTTCGCACAATCGGCACAAAAACTAATTGAGCAATGCGATCACCCGGCTGGATTTGAAACGCATCTTTGCTGCGATTCCAGCAAGAAATTTTTAATTCGCCTTGATAATCGGCATCAATTAATCCAATAGAATTTCCTAAAATAATTCCATGATTATGCCCCAAGCCTGATCGCGGCATAATCATCGCCGCCATGTTCGGATCACCCATAAATATTGATATTCCGGTCGGAATTAATTCAACTGTGTTGGGTAATAATGTAAATGGTTTATCGAGACACGCACGCAAATCTAATCCGGCGGAGGCATCGGTTGCGTGTGTCGGTAACGGAAATTCTTTACCGATTTTGGGGTCGAGAATCTTGAGTTGAATGCTTTTCATAAGCGTCCTTTTCCTATTTAACGTAGTTCTACTATATAATTCACCTTACAGGTAAACAAGGAAAAATTATGCAAGAATTCATACAACCGCGAATAGGAAGCATCTACTCACTTGTGAAACAACATCTGCAATTTTTTGGCCATCCTCATTCTCACAAGGATGTCATGAGAGAGATGTACACTATTCGTGATGCACTGAGCCAGAACGAGCAAAAAAGCACGATATTGCCCCAGAAAAGAAGGTTTATTTAAATTATTTTTTCTTGGGTGTTGTTTCGAACAAACCGCCTTTTAACTCACTCGACTTTTTCGCTTCGGCTTTCTTCGCTTCAGCTTTTTTAGGTGGCGCATTAAAAAATCCAGGCTTCACTGCTTGACTGGCTTTAGCCGGTGGTTGTTGCGGTGCTTTTACAACTTTTTCCTGTCTCTGAAATTCATCGCGATGAGCAACATAATAAAACATAAAGTCACAAAAATTTCGTTGCTTAATGCTCGAGCTTGAGGCTAATTTAAATAGCTGCATTATCGCTAATAACTTTTGCTGGGGAATATTCTCTTGCGGATCTTTGAAGTGAACAGCAACTTTATCACACATCTCTAAAAACGCAGGACTTAATGTAGGTTTTTGGTATGCCCCATTCGCAAAACATTCCCAATACTTTAATTCTTCTCCAAGCAAATCCATTATCATTCCCGAACGTTGAAATACAAAAGGTATTTGTCGAAAACGTTCAGACACCGGGGACACCGCCCAATTTTCTACATTCACACAAAATTGTGTATACATTGTAATACGCTTATTACCATTCATTAAAAGTAATTGCCTAACGCTGTCATACCCAAGAGGAGAAAATAATTTCCTTAATTTTTCTTCGAATTCAATTTCAGTTGGTGCTAATCGAGAACATCCTTGTTTAAATAATGATTTTTGTTCGGGATCGGATTGACCTGCTGTAAACAACACACCCGAAAAATCAATTAAATTAAATCCACTCGCATCTTGAAAGTGGGGACGAAACGTCATAGCTTCTCGCCCTAATTGCATTAATGCCATCACATTACCTCTGTTGGCTTTTACTTGATTGCCCAGACGTGAAAGCAATTCTTCAAAATGGGGAATGGAAGAAAGATATACCTGCGGATCAATACCAAAATTACTCGCATCAAAATCAGGGGATAATTCTTTTTGAAACATTTCACGATACGCAATGGTTGCTTTTTTTAAGACATATTGTTTGCATTGCTCCGGAAACTCCAGACGCGTTTGTCTAAAATCCGCTAATATCCGCTGACCTTGAAAAACTATCGTGACATCAAATCGCGTAGAAAAATCGATGAGATATTTTAGAAGGTTGTGTAACGTTTTAATAGAATCGTCTGTACCTGCCTCGCCTCCTACGATAAACACATCGATATGTTTACCCATCGTGCTTAACCGAGTGCTCCATCCGTAATTATGTGTCACATCCGTATGCGCAGATAAATAAACTGCTTCGCCTTTATCATTGGTGCCTTTGCATACCACCAACATACATTGCATCAAATCCACCGTCGCAATATTTTTCACCATGGAACCCGCTTCAATGAAACAGGTTTCACGTTGAAGCAGGGTCAAAGCGTCTGTCGGATTAAGTTTTGTTTCATGAACAATGGGCAACTGCCGCAACCGTTGAACTGCTTCTGCAGCCCGGGATAAAGTCGCGTCGTCTGTGGATTCAAAATGAGTGTCACCGATGATCAAAGGCATACGTTTCTCCTTATGTTAAGGTTAGAATAAATAAATTGACTTTAGCATAATTAAACGTTTCGCTGCGAAAATTTACCTTGTCGAACCCCCACCCTATAAGGTAGAATCGCGCTCCACTTGGAGGGAGCACACCAAAAATGAGTACATATAACGCGAAATCAGAATCCGTAAAACGCGACTGGTTCATCATCAATGCAGAAGGCCTCGTTTTAGGCCGCTTAGCGTCAGAAGTTGCCCGCCGTTTGCGCGGTAAACATAAGCCCGAATTCACGAAACACGTCGACACCGGCGATTACATCATCGTCACCAACATCGACAAAGTTAAAGTCACCGGCAATAAACTCAACAACAAAATATACTACCGTCACACTGGCTACCCCGGCGGACTTAAAACAACCTTATTGAAAGACATGCCCATGCTCAAAGCATTCGAAAAAGCTATCAAAGGCATGCTTCCTAAAAATCCTTTAGGTCGCGAAATGTTCCGTAAACTCAAAGTCTATACGGGCACCGAACATCCGCACACCGCTCAACAACCTCAAGCACTCGAAATTAAGGAATAAGTTTCATGGCAAAAGCTAAATCTACAACCAAAAAATCAAAAGCATCCGATGTAATTTATGCAACCGGTCGTCGTAAAACCTCCTCTGCTCGCGCGTTCTTAAAAGCCGGCACAGAAGGCGAAATTTCTATTAACGGTCGCACCATTGAACAATACTTCGGCCGTAAAACCTCACGTATTCGTGTAAAACTACCTTTGACAGTATCAGGTGTTACCAAAGTCGGATTATACATAACGGTTTCAGGTGGCGGCACAACCGGTCAAGCCGATGCAATTGCCCACGCCATTTCTCGTGCGCTGGTAAAATACGACGAAACCACACGCCCTGCTTTAAAAGCAGCTGGATTGCTAACACGTGATTCCAGAGAAGTCGAACGTAAGAAGTATGGCTTGAAGAAAGCACGTAAAGACGAACAATATTCTAAACGTTAATGGATTAACCCTTGGGGGATTCGTTATTCGAATCCTTGTCCCCCAACCAAGTAATAAGGTCTCCTATTATGGCCGTAATGAACAACAAACGTTCCAATATGATTTTGTATGTCGAAAAAAACGACATCAACAGCAATCGTATTAAAATTGTCGTCTCCGAGAAAAGTGTTCCGGCAGATATCATTGAAGTGGATCCCTCAAATTTATCTGAGGAGTTTATTAAATTAAATCCGTATCGCACACTTCCGACACTGGTTGATCGCGATCTCGTGTTATACGATCCCAGCATCATTGCAGAATATTTAGACGAACGATTTCCGCACCCGCCCTTATTGCCTGTTTATCCTATTGCGCGTGCAAAAACGCGTTTAATGATGTTGCGAATTGAAAAAGAATGGTACAGCTTAGTCAATACTATCCTCACCCATTCCGATCACGAAATTATCAAAAATGCTCGAAAAACATTAACGGAAAGCATCATTGGTTTTGCACCGGTTTTTGCCAGCATGCCGTTTTTCTTAAGTGAAGAGTTTTCATTATTGGATTGCTGCGTTGCCCCATTATTATGGCACCTGCCTCAACTCGGCATTACCATTCCTCCACAAGCCAAAGCGATTCATCAATATTTACAAAAAATTAGCGAAAGACCTTCTTTTAAGGCGAGCATTGCGACGACTGAAAAAGAATTCGCATGATGACACCCAACAAGCCGTATATTTTACGCGCGTTATATGAATGGATTGCTGATAATAATATGGTTCCCCATATTACCGTAGATGCCACACGTAATAACCTCAAAATCCCCCTGCAATTTGTAAAAGATGGACAAATTGTATTAAATATTTCTGGAACGGCGGCGCATAACCTTCAAATGACCAATCAGGCGGTTTCATTCGGCGCACGATTTTCAGGAACACCTATGCAAGTCTATGTTCCGATTGGCGCCATCAGTGCAATTTACGCACGCGAAACCGGCGAAGGCATGATGTTTGATACCTACGACGGTGATGACAATGATGATGGCGGTGGAAACCCTTCTCCTGATGACAAACCAATTTTAAAAATAGTGAAATAAATTATGCAGACCATTGGATGGCGTGAATGGATCAGCCTACCGGAATTAGAAATTCCTTTAATTAAAGCCAAAATTGACACAGGCGCAAAAACGTCTGCCTTACACGCCTTTAAACTCGTGTATTTTACTGAAAATCATATTCAAAAAGTTCGTTTTTACATTCACCCTCTTCAACGCCGATCACACCCTGTCATTAAATGTATTGCACCACTAAAAGAAATGCGTTGGGTTTCAGATTCGGGTGGCCACCGTGAAGAACGCCCTGTGATTGAAACATTAATACGTATGGGACATTTAGAATGGCCTATTGAAATTACCCTCACAAGTCGCGATGATATGCGCTTTAGAATGTTGTTAGGACGATCTGCATTAAAATCAAAATCATTGATTATTAATCCTGCAGATTCATATGTAGTAGGAAAAAAAACTCTCAAAGGTTAATTCATGACTCGACCCTTGCGTATTGCCATTTTATCTCGCCGTCCGAAATTATATTCCACGCGCCGATTAGTTGACATCGCCAAAGCGCGCGGGCATCAAGTGCGCATTATTGATCCGCTACGTTCTTATATGAGCATTCGTTCCCAATTACCTGAAATTCACTACAAAGGTGAAGATTTGGGTGAATTTGATGCTGTTATTCCCCGCATTGGTGCCTCTGTCACTTTTTACGGTACTGCCGTGTTACGTCAATTTGAAATGAAAGGCGTTTTTGCCGTAAATTCTGCCATCGCCATTTCACGCTCACGGGATAAATTACGCGCCATTCAATTATTGTCACGCAAAGGCGTTGGATTACCGACAACAGGATTTGCGCACTCTCCCGATCAAATCGATGACTTGATTGAAATGGTAGGTGGAGCGCCATTGGTCATTAAATTATTAGAAGGTACACAAGGTGTTGGCGTTGTTATGGCAGAAACTCACAAAGCCGCACGCAGCGTAATCGAAGCGTTTTTAAATTTAAAAGCCCATTTTGTGGTGCAAGAATATATTAAAGAATCGCAAGGCTCAGATATTCGATGTTTTGTTGTTGATGGAAAAGTCGTCGCTGCCATGAAACGTACTGCCGTTCCCGGAGAATTTCGCTCCAACCTTCATCGCGGTGGAAAAGGTGAAGTCGTCCATATCACAAAAGCGGAAAAACTGATGGCCATTCGCGCCACTAAAATTATGGGATTAAATATTGCGGGCGTTGATTTATTACGTTCAGAACGCGGACCGTTAGTAATGGAAGTGAATTCCTCACCCGGATTAGCCGGCATTGAATCCATTACCAAAACCGACGTCGCTGAAAAAATTATTCGATTTATTGAAGAAAAAGCGATTAAATCTTCGCGAAAAAAACGCATCGCTGAATAGCGGCATTCAAAAAATTGTTCAGCTCAACCGAATTGCAATGCCGCTTTACACACATCACGAATCGCTGCGTATTTAATTTGCTTTAGTTCATTCTTGAAAAATTTTCGGATAAATAATTGGCGTTGTGCAATTTTCAAATCCCGCTTAATCAATCTTACTGCATCCGATTTGGAATAACTCTTTTGATAAAATAATACCGCGCCTTTTTGTCGTCGCGTCCAGTGTTCTCTCTGAGTGATTAAGCGTACCGTTGTTCCGCCAACATGTTCAATCGTCACGCTGTCAAAAAATCCTACCGCCCATCCTGCGCGACGCACACGCAAGCATAAATCCAATTCTTCGCCGTAGAGAAAATAATCTTCATCAAAACCCTTAATTTTTTCAACAACCTCGCGGCGCGCAAACATCGCCGCGCCAATAACCCACGCTACTTTTCCAGGTAGTGATTCCAGCGACTGTTTTAAATGCTGCTCCCCCATATATCGATATTGAGGCTCAGATAATTCATTATGGCTCATCACTTTTGGACCAATTAATCCATAGTGTGGCTGCGTTTCCATAAAATCCAGCATTTTATGTAATCCATCGGACTCGACAATCAAGGCATCGGGGTTTAAATAAAACACATAATCCCCTGTCGCATGCTTGAATCCAATATTGCATGCTTTTCCAAACCCTAGATTGGCTTTATTTAAAATGATGTTAACGTTATCACTGAGCGGTTTAAGTAAATCCAGACTGTTATCGTGACTATCATTGTCACTGATAATGACTTCAATTTCACACCCGGTTTGTTTTAGCACCGAATTTACGCAAGATCGGAGGTCATCCCCAGCATTGTAATTGACAATAACCACACTGATTTTCTTTACCATTTTTATAACACACTCCCCAGAAATATGGTTAACCCCACCCATTGATTATTCATAAACGCTTTAAAGCAATTTTCGCGTTCGCGATTTTTAATTAAATAATCTTGGTAGGCAAATAATAATGCAATAATAATCAGACTGTATTTTAATCCCGTTAAAAACAACAACCCCAAAATTATTATCTGAAAAAATCCTATAAAATAAATATCTGCTTTGCCAAATAATATGGCTGTCGATTTTACGTTTACTTTCTGGTCATCATCTCTATCAACCATCGCATATTGTGTGTCATACATTAATGGCCACAACACACCAACGGCAAACATTAACCAACATTCTAACGGCATATAATCTAACTGCGCACTGAATGCCATAGGAATACTCATCGCAAATGCTAATCCTAAAAATAATTGTGGATAAGCCAAGAACCTTTTCGTAAATGGATATAAACCCGCGAATCCTAACGCAATTGCCGCCAACAGTATGGTCACAAAATTTAATTGCAGAACCAGCAAAAAAGCCATTAAAACCAATATAAAAAATAATATGGCTGCAAATTTAACATTAATACGTCCCGCGGCAAGTGGTCTGTTTTGTGTGCGCTTAACGTATTTATCAATTTCTCTGTCAGCAATATCATTAATAATACAACCCGCGCTCCGCATTAAAATAACGCCCAAAGTAAATATAATAATTATTTTTAGACTGGGGCGCCCCTCCCCTGCTTTAAATACTGCCCAGAGTGTTGGCCACAACAACAATAAAATTCCGATGGGTTTATCTAATCGCATTAAGCTTAGATAATCCTTCATGACTTTCGCTTCCGTTGCTTGCGTTCTTGTTTTACGCGTTCGAAACGTTTCGTCATAGGGTCTGTTTTTAAGGGGCGATAAATTTCAACACGAGCCTGTTTATTAATTTGCGTATCCAAATTTAAAATTTCACCAAACACACCAACTTTATTAGTATCTAAATCAATCTCCGGACACTGTTCTAAAATTCCCGATTGCTGAATTGCATCCCGAATCCTCATGCCCAAAATAAAAGGTATGGAAATAATCCATTGTTTTTGGGGTTTTGCATAAGCTACTTCAACATTAGCCATATAAATGGTTCGCTCGTTTTTCGAATGCATCCACTAAGGTACTGGCAACTTGATGAAAAACGGGCGCAAATGCCAGACTTAAAAATTTACTGGAAAATTCAAACTCTAAATCAAATTCGACGGTACTGTGTAATTCCGTATCGGCATGAAATCGCCAAAAGCCTTCCAATAATCTAAAAGGGCCATTGATCAAGCTAATCTCGATCATTTTGTCTTTTTGAAGACGATTGCAGGTGGTGAATGATTTATGTAATCCGCCAGCAGATAAAACTAACGTTGCACGAACCTCATCCTCTGTACGACTGAGTACCCTGCTGTCTTTGCACCAAGGCAAAAAAAGCTTGTATTGCTCGATATCGTCCACAAGCCCAAACATCTGGCTGGCGGAATACGGCAGTGATTTTTTTCGGTGAATGCTTGGCATACGGGCGCCATTGTTTCACGATCTGTTATACTTTCGCAATGAGCCAAAAAACCATCGTACAAAATCGAAAAGCCCTGCATGACTATGCCATAACCGATCGCTTTGAAGCGGGATTAGTCTTGCAAGGATGGGAAGTGAAAAGTCTTCGGGAAGGTCGCGCCCAACTGGTGGATGCCCACGCCATCGTAAAACATGGCGAAGTATTTTTAATCGGCATGCATGTTTCGCCGTTAAAAACCGTCTCTACGCATTTTGAGCCAGATCCGACGCGTACCCGTAAAGTGTTGTTACACGCCGATGAAATTAAGAAATTAATTGGTTCTGTCGAACAAAAAGGCTTCACCTTAATTCCGCTGTCTTTATATTGGAAAAAGAGCAACGTAAAAGTAGAGTTGGGTTTAGCCAAAGGTAAAAAAGCGCACGATAAGCGTGCCGCGGAAAAGACCAAAGATTGGACGCGTGAAAAAGCGCGGATAATGCGGCATATATTTTAACAACTAATTACTTGCCCTTAATAGTCAAAGATCAAGGCATACATTTAATCACTGGGCCATTTTCTAAATTAATACTCTGCCCCCACTCTTTAACAGCAACATTAATGTTTTCTATACATTTTTCGACATTTTGGCTACAGTCAACAAAGAGCTTCCCTTGATATGTTCTCTGCGAATCCATCGCCATCACTCGGTCACCTGTTTTAAGTATGCTCATATGCGCTAATCGAACAAGTTTGTTTTTATTTTCTTCTCCGATAATAGGGGCTACCTGACCCATAATCGTGTTAAATAAATTTTTATCGAAACATCTCAGCGTATCTATCATATGGCATATTGTCATTATCGAATGAAAAGCGGTCTTGGTATAATCAAAGGCTTGAATAGCATCAATATAAAAATCTAATCTATTTGGAGAAATCAAAAGTTTTTTATGATTGACATAATTTTCAAAATACTCAGCTGATCTTCGTCGAAACATAAAATAATCTGCTTCATCATCATGATTTGAACAATCATTCTCACGCCCAGTGACTGTAAACAAAATAGCCAATTGAATTTCAGGTATACAATTTTCAATTTCTAAAATTGACTCAGGAGAAAGCTTATTTCGATTATGTTCAATGAAATACTTCATCACGTATGGCACATAGCATGCTTTTCGTAAGACATGCGCTAATCCATGATTGGGTCGTTGAACCACAGCTGCACCGCATCGATAGTCCCAATCCATTGTCTTCATATCTTTATACGTATTATGACTAGTTTCTAATGTATAGGGTTTAGAGATATATTGCGCATATACATCATTAGCTGCTTCAAATAAATTAATTTGTTTATGTGATTGTTTAAAAAATCCATGTGAATTGAGCAGTACTTTTTGAAGTTTTACAACATATCTCGGCAAACACTGGGCGGAATCAAAAACAACGACTTCAGTATACGTAGGCTTCTGTTTTGGTTTTGTGGGAAAATATGACGTTTCCATCGGATCAGCTGATGCAGGTACGACAGGAATAAAATGAGCGTCATAATTTTTATAACTTCCCTTTTCTGCCAGTTTAGCCATATCTCCATCAATAACAGGATAAGCTGAGAAAAATGCAACCCAATTCAAAATTAGGGCACCTTTACTATAAACACGGTGTGAATATTCTGCTTCAAATGCGGAATAAAGTCCTTTTCCAAAGTAACCCGCATCCGTTACCGCTAAATCTGCGTAACCTGTTCTAAATAAGCTATCTAATACTTTGGGATCTGTTCCATGCCATAAAGGTAATATTCTTATAGCCGGAAAGTCACTATCAGCAAAGGGTCGAGATAAATTTTGACACATCAAGTCAACTTCTTGCCGCCAATCTGGATTACTTTCAGTTGACCACGTTGGACTAAAGGCTGGGCTATTTGCTCGCTCTTGTAACATTTTCATTTTTAATGAAAATGCTCGATTCATGGTTGGATTATAAATAATATCAATACTTTGTATTTCCATACCCTGAACACCATGATGTTGATAAAACTCAACGACTTTTCGATTATCCTTATCTCCTGCGGGAACTAACACGTAGCTTTTATCACCTTCTTTCGGAATGGTGGCTTTGATTTTTGAATCAAAATGCCATGCTTTTTCAACAATGACTTTTTCTGCTCCATCCTCTACAAAGAGTTCTGACGGTGGTGGATTTTGCTCTAAGACTTCTACAACTTCTTTAGCCGTAGGTCGCTCGCTTTGGGTTCGCCACATCCGTTGAATTAACTCTCCATAAAATGCTGGACAATCTGCTGGAATTTTTTCTTTTTTACCTTGTGAAATTTTTAGTGCGACGGCCATTTCTTTTTGAATTTCTTCAAAAGGCAATTTACGTGACGCAATTTCCCAGAAAATCATTCCCAAACTATAAATATCAGCTTCAGAACTCGCGACCTCATTAATTTGATCGTCAACGGCGATTAATTCAGGTGCCGACCATCGAAGGCTTCCGGCTAAACCCCCATTCGCAGATTTGCTTGATGAACTGGATGACACTATTTTGGTTTTTGCTAATCCAAAATCAGATATTTTTGCGCAATAGTTTTCATCTAATAAAATATTCAAGCTTTTTAGATCACGGTGAAAAATGTTTTGTGTATGTAAGTAAAGTAATCCGCGACTAATATCAACTGCGATTTGCCAGCGAAGTGGCGCCCACGGCAATGATTCTTCTGCATTATGCAATACATTATAGAGTGATCCTCTGGACATCAATTCCATTACCATGCCATAATGCCCGACTTCATTGCAGACTCCAAATAGTCGAATAACATTGGGGAAATTACACTTTGCCATCACTTCAGATTCATGGTCGAATACTTTCTTCATATCACCGGGAAGGGATTTGAGAAATAGCTGTTTAATCGCAACAGGTTTACCGTGCCATGTTGCTTCATAGACATCGCCAAATCCTCCACTACCAAGCAATTTCCCCACTCGAAGATCTTTCCAAGCAATTTGCTGTAATAAGACAGTAGACGTTGAAGGAACAAATTCGGGCTTGACTTCAACTTTAGGTGTCATAAGGAGAGATTTTTGAGGTGGATTTTCTAAAGCTTTAACTTCTGATGATTTTTCTTGACCAAAAAAAGAATATGACTCATCGAAAGCAAGAAGTTTGACTTCTTTACATCTTCTATGTAAATCACGAAACAATGCTTCTTGCTTTGAACCCTTGATAATTCCAATTTGGAGGGCAGTAAGCACATATTGTCTTCGCGCGACATCTTGAATTCCTGCCATGTACTCAATAAAACTTTCCTTAAGAGACTCATATTCATACAACAAGCGATATACCATTTTTGTAGCAGAAAATACTAAACATGATGTAAATGTTGCCTCCAGTAAATTCTTTGCATTTTTTTCTCCCACATTTGAATAATTAATAATATCCTCAAGACATGAGCAATTCTCAATTGTCAAAAGCGTATTGTGCGATTGTTCTTTTAAAAAAATATAAAATTGCAACCAAAATTTAACATGTTTATAATTATTTTTATTTGCCAACATTAATGCTGTAGTTCCACGATTATTTTTTTCACTCAGCGACACTCCTTTCTCTTCGACCAAATATTTAACAACTGACAAATGACCTTTCGATGCCGCACGGACCAATGCTGTGCTCCCATAATTATTTTTTTCACTCAGCGA
>CAZLGL010000003.1:0-91040 GCA_964559315.1 uncultured Coxiellaceae bacterium | reverse complement strand
CACTCCTTTCTCTTCGACCAAATACTTAACAACTGACAAATGACCACTGTATGCCGCACGCAGCAACGCTGTATTTCCATAATTATTTTTTTCACTCAACGACACTCCTTTCTCTTCGACCAAATACTTAACAACTGACAAATGACCACTGTATGCCCCACAAATCAATGCTGTATCTCCATCATTATCTTTTTCACTCAACGACACTCCTTTCTCTTCAACCAAATACTTAACAACTGACAAATGACCGTAGAATGCCGCATACAGCAATGCAGTCATACCTTGCTCGCACTTACTATTCAACAATAAAGGTCTGACTTGTAAAAATTTTTGAACTACACTGAGTTGACCAATTGCACATGCATAATGCAAGGGTGTTCTTTTAATAGAATCTACAACTGATAGAGAATCAAGAAACCTGGCAATATATTCTTCTATCTGGTTAAAATCATTCAAAGCAATTAACCTGAATAGTTTATGTTGATAAGAAGCACCACGCTCTAACAAAAAATTAATCTTAGCTAATCTATCATTGCTTCCTGTCGTATAAAATGTTGCTATTTCTAATGCGCTGTCAGTACGATTATCTTTTGCAAACATATCAGCGCCTTTTTGCACAAACCATCTCATAGTCTCTAATTTTCCCCGATAAGTCGCTAACATTAGCGGCGTTCGATCAAATTCAGATTTATTTTTAAGATTGATATCAACACCTGCATCGAGACACGCTTGAAGCGCTAAAATGTCACCTTCTATTGCAGCTTGATGTATACTTTTCGATGGAACAGTTTCCATAATTCTTCCTCTCATTCATGGATTTATAATACTAAACTTCAATAATAACCTAGCTCTAACCGCGGTATTCATTAAGTGTCGCAAAAAAATAGCTCGTACAGATATTCAAAAAACTTCCCTTAAGCTTAATATATGCTTAAGCTTAATCAAAACTGTTGATTTAAAAGAAAAAACTCCAATAATGTCATATTAAGTTGATGATGTAATTTTCTCAGATAATTTGAGACGCCTTGTCCCTTCAAGGCTATATCCATTTGATTATCAAACCCATCTGAAAGCCTTTTTTAACAGTCATGCGCGTTTCTATTAATTCCATAATAATTCTTGAGATATTGTCCATAAAATCTGCAAAAAACACATCCAAATGGGGTTGGCCTATGCTACACTTATTCAATGGGGGCGACCTGGTTTCGACGGGAGTGTCAACATCCACAGGTGCATGTCGAGGTTTTTGTAGCCACCTCGTAAATCCGACTACATACTTCATAGTTGCTAATGACGACTATGCTTTAGCTGCTGCTTAATAACCAGCGCTAACGGTTAACCGAATGTGTCAGTGCGTTCGAATTAACCGTCATTTACACTGAATCGTTTGTACACTTTGTCTGAGGTGTGCAGATTAAACTAAATCAGACTCGCTTTGAGGGACTTCGCGAATTGTGAAACTCAGAGTTAAACTTTACAGTCCGATAAACATGTAGGACCTGAGATAGCGAGCTTGCGGACGCGGGTTCAATTCCCGCCGCCTCCACCAAACTCTAAAAAGAGAAATATTTCTCATGATGAGCCATAAAATAAACGCTAAAATAATTACTTCAGAACTAAAATCTGTTCACACAAAAAACAATAGTGAATATCTTCCAAAAATCATATTCAATAAATATCTCTACAATCAGCAACATTCTCTTCCTATAAAAAACATCCCAGCGCCATTAAAAGAAATTTTAAATCGAATATACTGGCCATCAGTCGAGACATATATCGAACTGGGTATATGTTAATCTATTTAGAATCCTATAATAACCCCAGAACAAATAATGATACAGATAACGATATTTTTTCCTTCTCTTATTTTAATCATCATTATTTTTCAGCTATTGAATGTATTTATCGCGCATGGGAAAGAATTTCCCGCGCAATATATTTCATACATACGAATCAAACTAGAAAGGAAAAATACTACAACTTAACTATCGAAATACTCACTAAGTCTAAAAAATATCCTGATTCTTTAATAAAAGAGCTTGAATTACATAAAAGTGCATGGAGAAAATTAAAAACACATCGAAATGAATTTTCGCATGAAGATACCAACTTAATGCACGGCATTAACTTTGAGGTAGAACCTTCTTCAATTGTAACCACTTCAGGCTCTCGATACCTTAAAATTTTAGAATCCAGACCCGATTTAAAGGAAAAATTCAGCTTTGTTTATAAGCAATATTTATATTTAAAATGCCTTGATTCATCATTAATTGAATTTTTCAAGTTTGTTAATGGCGTTACGCGCTAATAGCCTACCCTCTTACCAGATCCTTTCACAGGCCTCCACGAGGCCGCACTCAGCTCCATCAAGACTTCCCTTTTCTGCTATACTTTAGAAATAGAGAAGACCATATAATTTTAATGATTATGGAGTACCAAATGGAAGAAGAAGATGATGATGATTTGCCAGACTTCTTAAACACTCCTCGTGGGGCAGGTAAGGAGCAGCCCGATACAATTGCCGATTCCGAAGTCGAAAAAATAGTCTCAGAATGCCGCCGCGTTATTCAAGCATATTCTCTTGAGCGATTAGTCAAAGATGCTAAGACCGCAGACAAATTTACCTCACTCTCCGAACCAGATCGCGAAATGTTTTGCGCAGGCATCATAAAATTGGGCGAAGCACTTACCTTTTGTCGAGATCGTAATCAACACGCTGTAAAAGCCTCAGGAATATCAGAGATTGCAAAACAGTACGCAAATCTTCGAAATTATTTTATTCATAAATATATGTATAACCAACATCTACCTATTCAACAAGAATTACAAGAAGGAATTAAAAGCATCTGCTTGATTGATATATTAAGCAAAAAGCTATTAACTATGGAACAATCAGGGTTTAGCACACTTTCAAAAAAAATTGTTCCGGGCAAGAATTCATTTGACTTTGAATATAATCATTTAATCGAATGCCTTAAACATGAGACTTCTCTTCTTCAGAAAAAAATCGACCCAGTAAAAGATGAAAAGGATATAGACGAAGAATCACGCATTTATTTAGATAATCGCATAAGAAATATACTGTCGATTATGCTCGACTTACTCGATGAAAAAATGACAAACAAGAACAAAGGAAGTTCATGTAAATTAGAAAAAAAAGCTGTGGCCGAATTTAATGCAGAATTTATTGCAAAAAATGAAAAGTTTGCGGATTTTTTTCTTGAACTTAGAGGCAATAGAAATGCTCTTAGCCATCTAGATGCCTCGTTAACTAAGCCCTATCAAACTGACGCGGAACTTATTGAATTTGCAAAAGAATTAAATCAACTTCTTACCGACGGTTATCTACTCGTAGAAGAAGCAGTTCTGAGTTCTCAAAAACAAGTCAAAGAGCCTGCACCTCGAGATACTCAAGCACCTGTAACTCCCGCAGCTGCCACAAATAGTCCCACTCAAAAAAAACCCAAAACAGGCTTGGAGGCTCTTTTAGTATATAATGCTACGAAAGAAAAAAATGACGACAAGAAAGATACAGATTCACAAAGAAAAAAAACATCAAAAAGTTCTTTTAGTATGGGGAGAAAGTAAATGAAAAGTCTAGATGAAGTATTGGTGCAAAAAAATGAGATTAAGGCCCGCGTGCAAGATTTCGGCTACTCAGATGTTATTAGAGTAGCGAGTGACACAACGCCGGCAAAAATGCCTACTGTCTTAGGCTTAATAGTCACCAAAATACCTGGAACCTCCGTTTCTTATAAACATAGAGGCTGGCTAATAGAAATCCTTTCTAAAGAACTAAGATGTCATGTAAATGTTACCGTTCTTGATAATGTCGAAGAAACTCTCAAATATGACGTCATGCGTAAAAGCGCTCCACTCGACGACAATGAGGCATTATGTAAATTATTTGACGTAGCGTCTCTTGAGAAAGTTAAGTTAAAGTTTCCTGAAAATTCTAATGCAACTATTCTACATCATGCTGAAGGCTATCTACACTCTAGAACTAACGAAACAAAAGCGACTTCTGATGCAGAAAATCTTGGTCGCTTTGCTCTAATGCCTGCGGCAGCAGAGGAAGCCCCTTCCAAAAAACATAAACACGGCTCTTCAAATGAAAGCAGTTCAAACAATTCGCCAAATAGCCAATCGAGCTCTCCTCAAACTGATCAAAGTCATAGTCCTCAAAAAAAATAATTCTCCCTATATAGGAAGGGTTGCTATACTTAAAAACGCTGATGGGGCAATTTTGGGAGCAACTTCATCATCCACCGGAAAATGATCTTTCAGCGATAAGCTCTCGGACTATATGAAGAAAAAACAACAAAAGAATATTTGCCAGCCACCGAAAAATCCATTCGTGAATATACAAAATTATGTGACGCACGATACCTATGGCTATGATCGTGTCGTCGTCAAAGATAAACCACTCGTTGAGATTTATCCTACACAAGGCGGCTTAGTTTTATTCAATAGCCGAAATTTCCACGAAGTCGAACACAGTGAAAATCTCCGAATTTCGATGGGTGGGCATGTGGGCTTAAACCCACTGGCGAAATTATTTTGTCGCTATAAGGAAGAAAAACATCATTTTTTACGCGAAAAACTATTTATAATCTCTATAACAATCTTATTTCTCCAGTTTCACCCTAGGTCATTTCACAGGCATTTTATTTGATTCTCATCAAGGCGGCATTTACCCCCTCCCTCTACACTTCTCCTCGCAGTTGTAATTAATTTTTTATTTCTAGGGAGAAATATTATGGCACGTGAAAACGAAATGGGTAAAAAATCGAACCAAACACAAAATCAAAACCAAACGAGTGGTAAACAAGGTGAGCAACAAGGCCAAAACTATCGCCAAAATGAAAATGATAATTTTGGTAAAAATGCTCAACGCCATCAAAACGATCAACGTCAAAATCGAGAAAATGAATCACAACCCTCTCGAGAAGGACAACAAAATGAGGTTAAAAATGATGATCGCAGGGACAGAGATTAATTCATTGTCTCAAATTTTAGGGGAAACATTGTTTTCCCTAAATTTTCTAAATTATTGGAGGAATTTATCATGACTGGAACATCTGAAGGTGGTAAAAAAGCAGCAGCTACCCGCGGGCGCGAAGCAATGTCTGAAATGGGTCGCAAAGGCGGTCAACATTCTCATCAATCATCGAGCAGTCACCGAAGCGCTTCAAGTGGTCATGACAATGAATCGACATCTAATCGAAGCAATAAAGGTGGTCAACACTCTACTCGAGATACTGACGAAAATAACCGTCGATAAGTTTTAAATCGACAGGCGAAAATCAGTGAAAACGATCAGAATGAAATATTTTCACTGATTTTCGCTCTACTACATACTTTAGGGAGCAATGTTATGAACGAATCAACTTACGAGAAAAAGATTACCGAGCCCGACATGAACGATCATCCAGCTGTTAAAGATGACAGAGATGAACGCGAATCACGCAAACACAAACCGGGCAAGGAGGATAACGAAGACGACGAGGAAGACATTGATCTGGATGAAGACGAAGCGGATGAGGAAGAAGAAGCCGATGTTGAAGATGAAAAAATCGCAGATTTTTCGGAGGAAACAGTTTAAATCTGATATCATTTTTCTCTCAAAGGGGAAAAATGATTATGAATATTCTCAAGATTAAAACACCACTAAAACAAGATAGTATCGAATTGCACATCTTAAACGAAAGTCATTTTTCTGATTTAGAAAAATTAGCCAACGATAAACGCATATGGCAATTTGCAACCTTCGAACACAATCGTTTTAAAGCAGAATGGATTGACAAAGCTTTAATGCACATGCAACAAAATAAACGTATTTGCTTTGTCATTTTTTACCAAGCCAAAATTGTCGGTTCAACCAGTTATTATCATATTGATGTCGACAATAAAAAATTAATCATTGGCTATACTTGGCTTCATCCTGATTATTGGGGAAGCAAAATTAATCGGATTATTAAGCTACTAATGCTGGAATATGCTTTTAAAGAGCTAGGATGTATTCGCGTTGAATTTCAAGTAGACAGCCTTAATACTCCATCTCAAAATGCCCTTCAAAAAATTGGCATTAAACAAGAAGGTATTTTGCGAAACCATATGTTGTTATCGATTGGAAGAATTCGGGATACTTATATATATAGTATAATTCCTGATGAGTGGCCAGCCATTAAGCAAAACATTCAGCAGGCAATCACATAAAATACTTATTTACTTGATAACTATTTTATACTTAACCTTACTTATTTTTTGAATCACATGAAATATTTCAAACATCGAATTACTTGTTGGATTTCCGCTTGGTCCTAACATACGCATTAAACTTTTAGGATTTTTTTCCATAAATTTGGACAAAACCTCAAACGTAATGGTTGCATTAATATAATCACGCAAAATTGCTTTTCCAACATTTACATCGCCCGAAAATAATTCCTCAATTGCACCAGCCAACATTGCCTTGCAAAATTTTTTATCACGTCGCGCTCTATCCATGACCGTAATTTTAAAACTTCTGGTTAATGCCATATCTCATCCCCGTTTTTTCCGCTGTTTATATTCATGCCATTTTAGCTTGGCGAATTTTATATCTTTGCTTTTACATTTTTTACTCCCACCAAAAAGTAAAATGATCAAAGATTCGCCATCCCTTCCAAAATAAATTCTATATCCAGGACCAAAATCAATCTTAAACTCTAACACTCCTCCACCTACACCTTTAACATTAGAGTAATTACCCTGCTCTAATTTATAAAGCGCCCTATTTACTCTGTCAGCTGCCTGTTCATTTAGGGCATCAAACCAACTTCTAAAAGTCACACAACCACTCACATCAACGTATTCTTCAATTTTCATTAATGGTAACCTATATGTTACTATTGTTCAAGGAACGCGCCAAAATAATGTTTATTTGACTGGCAGGCACGAAATCAATAAGAAGGACTTCAAGGACGTAAACTACTATATTTCTTATTCCAGTTGGTTCAGTATAGCCTAACCTTACTACGAGGAGAACAACACCATGAAACTCTTAATGCTCGCCGCATCGCTTCGCAAAGACTCTTTTAATAAAAAATTAATTCATATTGCTAAAAATTTAGCGAATGAATTAAATTCAACCACAACAGTGGTCGAATTTAATGATTTCATTTGCCCGCTATATAACGGCGATGACGAAACATCTACCGGCTATCCAGAGCCCATTAAAAAATTTGAAGCCTTAATTAAAGAACATGATGCGCTGGTCATTTCTTCGCCGGAATATAATTTCACAACACCAGGAACCTTAAAGAATTTTATTGATTGGCTCTCCCGCTTAAATCCTACTCCCCTAAAAAATTTACCGATTCTATTAATGTCTGCATCACCTTCTATGGTTGGCGGAAATCGTGGATTATGGAATACCCGCATTCCCTTAGAATATTGCAATGCGTTTGTGTATCCCAGCATGTTTTCGCTCGCGGCAGCGCATACTGCTTTTGACGATCAAGACCAATTAAAAGATGCTACTCTCCACGGTCGACTTAAACAGAATATTGCAGACTTTATTCCCTACGCAGAAACCCTGAAGAAATTACGGTAGGATATTTATATGAAAATTTTTACCGGAATAACTCTGGCTTTATTTTCGTCTTCTGTGCTTGCCGCACAAACACCTAACTATCCAGCGCTTTTTAAAAACACCGTGGGATGTTTTATTTTATACGACAACAATACACACAAAATTATTCAAGAATATAATCCCTCGCGTTGCGCAGAACGAGTTTCACCCTGCTCGACGTTTAAAATTCCGCTTTCCGTGATGGCTTTTGATCAAAATATTATTACGCAAAAAACAGTATTCAAATGGGATGGAATAGACAGAGGACTTCCACAGTGGAATCACGATCAAACACCGCAAACCTGGCTGAAATATTCTGTCGTATGGGTTTCACAAATACTTACCCCTCAATTAGGCATGCGCGAAATTAAATATTATTTAAATAAATTCAATTATGGTAATCAAAATTTTTCTGGCGATCCGTATCAAAATAATGGCTTAACTCAGGCGTGGTTACACAGTAGTTTAAAAATTTCCGCGGTTGAACAACTGGATTTTCTGAAAGATTTGGTTAACGGTACTTTACCGGTATCGCAAGACGCCATGAATAACACAAAACAAAACATGTATGTGGATACGCTTTCAAACGGTTATAAATTATATGGAAAAACTGGCTCCTGGGATAACGGGCTTCAACAGCTCGGCTGGAGCATTGGATATCTCCAAAACGCCAAGCAAACCTATATATTTGTCTTAAATTTCTCGGGTCCTATTAACCCTAAAAATAATATAGCCGGAGGCACTATCGCATTAAATAGGGTCAAAGCTATTCTTGCGCAAACCAAGCTATAGGATTTCATTATGATCAGTATCCGCAAAAGTAACGAACGAGGGCATAACCAATTAGACTGGCTGGATACCTATCATACCTTTTCGTTTGATACGTATTTTGATCCCGATTTTATGGGATTTGGCGCATTACGGGTTATCAATCAAGACATTGTTCAACCCAATCACGGCTTTGGTTCTCACCCCCATAAAAATATGGAAATCATTACCTATATTATTTCGGGTGAATTAGCACATAAAGATAACATGGGAAATCATACCATCATCAGACCCGGGGAAATTCAACGCATGTCAGCAGGTACCGGCGTCGAACACAGCGAATTTAATCCTTCGGAGAATCATCCTGTTCATTTATTACAAATTTGGATAAAACCCCATAAGTTAAATTTAAAACCGAGTTACGAACAAAAAATCATTCCTGATTTACACAATCAACTCGTCTTAATCGGAAATTCAGAGCCTACTGAGCATTCCGTCAAAATTCACCAAGACGTCAAATTATATGTCGCTCATATGGATACCGAAAATAGCATTGATTATTTGATTAAAGCATCGCGGCGCGTGTGGATACAACTTATTTCAGGGAAATTAAAACTGAATCGTCATGTACTAAAACCCGGTGATGGCGCCGCCATTCGAAACGAAAAAGCCGTAAAATTCAAGTCTGGCGAAGAAAACACGGTATTTTTGCTGTTTGATTTACCCTAAGCACCACGTTTTCAGCTATACTCAAACCTGACTTTTAAGGGGAGAAATCGTATGCCAACCAATGAAGAACGTGATGATTTAAATCCTTCGTTAAAACAAGTTTTAGAACTTAAGCGCGACAAAAATAATGTCACAACATTGTCGACTAAATTTAAAAATATTGCAGATGAAGTCAATAAATTACTCAAACCTCTTGGACTTGAAATGAAAAAGAATCCTATCCAAGCAGAATCTCCTTATACGGCTGCCCTCAAAAATCCTACGGCTGCAAATCAATTAGCAAATCAGCTCAACAATAATCCTGCATTACTTGCATTGGGCCAAGCCCTGCTTGACAAAATGGGGCAAACTCCCAATGCACAACAAAAAAGCACTCTTCCCAATCCTTTTAATATGAATATACCTAAAAATACACCAAGCGGGAAATAAGCATGTCACTTACCAATGATTTTGAAAAACAACTTGCTAAGCAACCGTGTAATATTTGCAAAGCAAACCGCAGCATCAAAAAATGTCCTGGGCATGCGCTAGGAAATGACGCCGGGGAAGAAGTAGGAAATGATGATGGATTATTACAGGCTAAACATCCTAATGAGGGGACCGACAATAAAAAAACCAGCCTAAAAACACCTGCATTACGCCCTGATACAGCTGAGTTAAAGAAATGGCTTAATATTTCATATGATAAAGAATCAGGCATTTTTTCAATTAAATTAGACGATCCCCGTTTTACACCGGAACAAAAAAATGAATTTGTACAACAATTATTATCAGCATGGAAAGAATTTCGAAATAATCATGGCCTGACACACTCAAGCTATGATCCTCACATTATCAAAGATGCATTGGGAAATGTAACTATCACACTGCTTTTGCCGAATAATTTATTTAAGCTTTTTCTACAATTTCTTGTAAACAAAGATTTGTTATCTCAAGAAATGGCGCAATATCATCTGGCGCAACCTCAAAATAATGTAGGTAGCGAGAATCGAGACGCTTATAGAGATTCTCTCCCACTCTCTTTGCAACGCATGATGAATCCATTTCTTGGACCCAGAATGAAGATTTGAGAAGATAATCATGCTTATTTCTTACGATGAATTCGAAAAAGTCGATATTCGCTCAGGAACCATTGTCAAAGCTGAAGAATTTCCCCGCGCGAAAAAACCCGCATATAAAGTCTGGGTTGATTTCGGCGCTGAATTAGGTATCAAACAGACCTCTGCCCAAATTACGATACATTACAACCCCGAAACCTTAATTGGCAAACGTGTTGTTGGCTGTGTAAATTTGGGTAAAAAAAACATTGCCGGATTTACGTCAGAATTCTTATTAGTCGGATTCCCCGATGACAATGGCGCAATTTGTTTATTAAGTTATGATTTACCTGCACCAAATGGCAAAAAGATGTTTTAAGAACGAAACGACACTCGCTATAACTATTTGTCGCTTCTGCATATTTACTTTACTCCTGCGATCTGACAACTTCCGTAAAAACCGATTACGGTTTCGGAACTCTCGACCAGCTTTTGTCTTGCTTTCACTAATTTATCCCAGGCTTCTTCAGTCATACCCTGCCCAATAAAATAAGATTTTTCTTCTTCTATTCCCAATAATAAAAGCGATTTTTCTTTTGACGTCACTAATACGGGATGAATAATATTGACTGATGAAATTGCAAATCCCTCTGCTTTCATTTTCGTCGCCATTTTTATGCCGATATTTGCATCACGCTGATCTTGGGGAACATCTTCCCATATGGGTGGACAACGCAAACTTTCGCCACCCCAGGCTTTATTAAAGGGATATGAAAATGCAAAATTTACAATACCCTCTTCAGCTGCATAAATTCCACCTGAAACTAAAACGTTATAAATTTTTTGAATAACGTTTTCAGGTTCATGGAGATGGTGTAATACAAAACGACAATAGACAAAATCAAATTGTTGATTCAATATTTCAATGTCATACGCAGAACACAGCTTAAACTCAATATTTTTGTTATGGGTTGAATTGTTTGTGTATTTAATCGCCGCGTCTAATTGATGTTGATTATTCTCAATCCCCAAGACATAACCTTTTGGCCCAACAATATCTGACAACCAACGCGTCATCACACCCGAACCACAACCAATATCTAATACACGCATACCTAATTTCAAGCCAGCACGCAGTAGAAAATCTTGCGTTGTTGAATTAAAACAATAGTCTAATCGACCTAATCCAACAGAACCGCCTTCCGCGATATCAATCATATACTTTTCAGGAGGCATGTCTCATTCCTATAAAAAATGGAAGAGCTAATAATTGCGTAGCGACGATAAAAAATACTAATACGGTAATATTAAAGTCATATAAGTAACCTGAGAGGGAACTGCCTATAAACCAACATACGCCATAGACTAAGTTAAAAATACCAAATGCTCGACCCCGTTTTCCAGCCGTCGACATTTTTCCGACAATCGAGCGCAACAATGAACTTTGCAACCCCATTCCAATAGCCCATAAAAATACACCTAAAAATGCTGCGACCGCTCCACCTAAATAAACTAATGGCGCAAATAACGTCGAGAGAATAATTAAGGGCACTAAAATTACAATGCCTTTTTTGTCATACCAATTCCCAATCATCGGCGCGGTAATTCCATTCACACCCATCGCTACACCGTAGGCAATCGGAATTAAAACGGGCAATAATAATTGCGCCTTCTCAAAATGATAGGCAATTAACGCATAATCGGAAAATCCAAATGCCAATAACGCTGAGCCGATTAAAAATAATTTAAACTTTTTCCTCGGAATCGGCGCATTTTCCGAAAACGTATTCACCGCTAATTCTTGCGGATTCGGATAACGCTGCTGTGCCACTACCAATGAAATTAAGGCAAATAGCGCAGGAATTCCTAACAAGGCAAATCCCAATTGATAGCTGTGATGAAAAAACAATGTGGCGGAAACCGCTAAAGGCCCTAAAAACGCACCAACTTTATCCATCATTTCATGAAACCCGAATCCTTTACCCATACCGATAGACTCACTCGCATGTGCGAGCATCGCATCACGCGCAGGAACGCGAATAGATTTTCCGACGCGCTCTAATACAATTAAAATAACGGCAATTTTCCAATTATTGGTGAAGGCTAATAGCGGCACAGCAATTAAATTAATGGTGTATCCCACAAACATAATGGGCCAATACTTATGCGTTTGATCTGTCAAAATACCTGAAACATACCGCAACCCAAATCCTAGAAATTCACCAAACCCAGCGACAAAGCCTACAGTTAATGCATTTGCACCCAAGATTTCTAAGTACGCACCTGTGACACTTCGCGCGCCTTCATAGGTCATGTCAGCAAACAAACTAACAATGCCTAATATAAAAATGAATTTATAACCGTTTTTCATTCCTTCCCCCACTTTACTTACACGCTACTTTAACGTCCTCTTGACGTACATGATAGTATGCAGTGATATACATGACATACAAGGAACATGGATGACACTGCTAACCTTTAAAATCATCGCTGCATTGATCACCCTTATTTTTGGCCTGATAGGTGGACTTTGGCCTTTCTTAAAAAAAACCGTCAGTGAATTTGATTTTCCTATGGGTGAATCCTTTGCTGCTGGAATATTTTTAGGCGCAGGATTACTGCATATGCTTCCAGATGCAGCTCGAGAATTCTTTCAGGCTGGATACGACTACCCCATTGCATATTTAATTGCATCGGGCGGATTTCTACTTTTATTATTTTTAGAACATTTAAATCACGCCATCAAAACACATATCGCATTATTGACGTTATTAATGCTGTCTATTCATTCATTATTAGAAGGTGCTGCCGTTGGATTATCAAAAGACCTTCTCACTTCTTTCATGATTTTTTTGGCCATCATCGCACACAAAAGTGCGGCAAGCTTTGCGCTCGCCATTAATTTAAATCGCAGCACCTTACCTAAAATCATCGCATGGAGTGGCTTTATTTTTTTCGTACTAATGACGCCCTTGGGAATTTTTGCAGGGGAATGGGTTATCACCACCACTCAAGTGAGTGCTTTATTAACACCTATTTTTACCGCACTTGCGGCAGGGACTTTTTTATATATTGGCACATTACATGGATTAGACAGGGCAATATTAATTCGGCATTGCTGTAATATTAAAGAATTTGTCATTATGTTGATTGGATTTAGTGTGATGGCAATAGTTGCGCTTTGGACGTAAATACGCCAAAATTATTCTGATTTTTTAATTTTAGGAGGAATGTATGAGTAAAGCTGGACGTGAAGCCAAGAAAGAAGAGAAGAAAAAACCCGCATTATCGTTGAAAGAAAAACGTGCGCAGAAGAAAGCGAAGCGGGAAGAACGTAATCGTTAATGTCATCCTGAGCGAGCGTAGCGAGTCGAAGGATCTCACGCTACAATTGAAGATCCCTCGCTACGCTCGGGATGACATCCAGCTTTGTAAGTCCTCCAGTTTTTCTATTGTATTTATTCTCTCCGCAAATTCCTTCGCATAATACTTCGCAAACTTCCTCGCCTGAATCAAGGCGAATTTTTCATTCCCCAATAATTTAGCAAGATCAGATATATGTTCAAAAAACATCCCCGAAATTTCAATCAAAGTGGGCTCAACAAAATTTTGATGATTAAATTCTGCCATTAATTTTTTAATTAGCCATGGCTGCCCTACTCCCGCACGGCCAATCATCACACCTGCACATCCCGTATTAAACATTTTTCGCAAGGATTCTACACAGCGAATATCACCATTGCCAATAACGGGAATAGTTAAATTTTCAACAAAATATTGGATTTGATCATACCTACAAGAAGTTTCGTAGTGCTCCGTCCAATGACGCCCATGGACAATTAAAAAATCCAATCCCGAATCAGAAATAATTTTGATTAATTCTTGATGAAATTTATCTTCACCTGTGCCTTCCACACGAATTTTTATCGAAATGGGTACTGGCGTATTTTTACGCATCGCATTAATTAATTGGCTTAACAAATTTAAATTTTGCAAAAGTTTTGACCCTGCTCCACGTGAGCGGATTTTCTTAACCGGACAACCGCAATTTAAGTCTATAAGATCTGCGCCATAATCTGTAACGCGCTTTACCGCTTCGCCTAGTTCAAGAGGATTATTTGACGATAATTGAAAACACACAGGACCTTCGTCGAGATCTTTTTTAATAAATCGTCTAGCGGAATATTCGGATTGATGCAATAAAGTCTTACAGGAAATCATTTCAGTACAACTAAACGCCGGCTGGCTATGCTTCCAGTGTAATTTTCGAAACGGCGCACAACTGATCCCAGCCAATGGACCTTGAATTATATTTGTCGAAAAACTTTTATTACCTAACTGAAGATTTTTAATCATTTTGTCCCAATGTCACCAAAATACAGGGTCCACCATAAATAACGTTTATGTTATGTTTTTTGCAGTTTTCAACCGCGACATCACTTTCTGCCCCCGGCTGCATCCAAATATTTTTAATATGCCCCGTTGCGATCGCTTGTTCTATCATTTTTTCCGTAACGGGCGGCGGCGTGATTATAGATAAACTTTCAACCTCTTTGGGTAAATCTGAAATTTTAGCTAAGCAATCCACGCCTTCGATATTTTTTTCCGTAGGGTGCAGCGGATAGACCTTCAAATGCCTGAGTAAATACATCCGCAACACTCGATTGCCGTACTTCCCTCTATCTTTCGAGGCTCCTGCGACCCCGAAGGCTTTTGACGCTAAAAATTGTTCTATATCACCCATTTCGACTCTCCCCGTGTTTACCCAACACCTTTTAGGATTATAATACCCCTCCTGCTGGGAAGGACAACTGAATGAACTTAAATTACTTAGATTTTGAACAACCCATTGCCGAACTCGAAAGCAAAATCGAAGAACTACGCATGGTCACCTCTGAAGGCGGCGTAAACATCGGTGAAGAAATTAAAAAACTCAAACAAAAAAGTCATGAGCTCACCAAGAAAATTTTTGCTGACTTATCCGATTGGCAAGTCGTCAAATTAGCCCGACATCCTCAACGTCCGTACACACCTGACTATATCGAAAAAATTTTTACGGATTTTGATGAGTTGCACGGCGACAGACATTTTTCAGATGACGAAGCCATTATTTGCGGAACCGCACGATTAAATGATCAACCCGTCGTTGTGATTGGGCATCAAAAAGGCCGTACCACCAAAGAAAATCTTCGCTGTAATTTCGGCATGCCTCGACCTGAAGGATACCGTAAAGCGCTTCGCATCATGAAATTAGCGGAAAAATTTTCCTTGCCCGTCATAACTTTTATTAATACGCCCGGGGCGTATCCAGGCATCGATGCCGAAGAACGCAATCAAAGTGAAGCCATCGCGCGAAATTTATTTGAAATGGCATCATTACGCACGCCCATTATTAGTATTGTTATTGGCGAAGGTGGATCAGGCGGTGCATTAGCGATTGGCGTTGCGGATAGAGTATTTATGCTGCAATACAGTATTTATTCTGTAATTTCTCCTGAAGGGTGCGCATCCATTTTATGGAAAAATGCAGGAAAAGCCGAAGAGGCGGCAAAAGCGATGCAACTCACCGCCACGCATATTAAAGAACATGAATTAATTGATGACATCATTAAAGAACCGCTCGGCGGTGCACACCGCGATCTCGACGCGATGGCAAAAAGTGTCAAAACCGTTATTGAACGTTCATTGGCAGAATTAAAGAAATTGCCGCTCGAAAAATTATTAACACAACGGTATAAACGTTACTTGGCGATCGGTCGTGACTAATTATTGGATTGCCTTCAGCGGCGGATTAGATTCACATGTTTTATTACATCATTTAAAGCAAGATTTTCCTGAATTAAATCTTAAGGCGATTCACGTTAACCACCAATTACTCCCACAAGCTCATCAATGGGAAAAACATTGTCAGGCGGTGTGTAATGAATTGGATATTCCTCTTACTCTTTCACGCGTAAAAATTACCGCAAAACCGGGCGAAAGTCTCGAAGCACTGGCGCGTCAAAAACGTTACGGTGTTTTTAAAAAATTATTATCCAAAAATGACGTGTTATTTACGGCTCATCATCAAGATGATCAAGCCGAAACTGTATTATTGCAACTATTTCGCGGCGCAGGATTACGCGGTGTTTCTGCGATGCCCGTTGTTTCACCGTTAGCAAAAGGCTATCTAGTTCGGCCATTATTATCTTTTAATCGCGATTATTTATTGCAATATGCTCAAAGCCATAACTTAAGCTGGATTGAAGATCCCAGCAATGAAGACACGCGCTTTGATCGCAATTATTTACGTCAATTAATTTTCCCGGTATTAAAAAAACGCTGGCCTGAAATTACTAAAATCCTTACCCGATTTGCGGCGCATTGTGCACAACAAGAAACGGTTTTATCAAACAAAGCCGCCGAAGATATCGATGCTCAAGAAAAAAATAAAATTCGACACTTAATTTTAAAACATAAATTAGATTTACCGCCTGAAAAAGTATTGGATGAAATACTCAAAATTTCACATGCACAATCTGATAAAAATCCGGTGGTTTCGTGGGGAAATAATCAATGCCGTCGTTTTAAAAATAAATTATATTTTATGAAATCTTCACTCCCCTCCACGCTTCTTTCTCGCAAAGACGTCGCATGGTTAAAAAAGAATCTCCCCTTTTCGCTGGAAGACAAGAATATTCGCATTAGTTATAGAACAGGCGGCGAAAAAATTAAACTTAAAAAAAATCAACCCACCAAGACCCTTAAAAATTTATTTCAAGAATGGCACGTTCCAACATGGGAACGCGACAAAATTCCTTTAATTTATTATAAAAATAAATTAATCGCAGTCACTGGTTATGCAGTAGGAGAACTCTAGATGCTAATGATCGATATTGAAGGCACAACACTCACCCCAGAAGATAAAATATTATTAAAAAATCCTAAAGTCGGTGGCATTATTTTATTTACGCGTAACTATGAATCGCCCGAACAATTAATTCATTTAACCACTGAAATTCATGCATTGCGCACGCCTCCCCTTATGATTGCCGTTGATCACGAAGGTGGACGCGTACAACGCTTTCGGGAAGGTTTTACCGCACTCCCCCCGATGAGTGAACTCGGTGAACTGTATGACGCCCATCCACAACACGCGTTAGAAAAAGCAGAAAATAGTGGCTTTATTATGGGAAGTGAATTACGCGCTGTCGGAATCGATTGCTCCTTTGCACCAATATTGGATATTGATGCAGGAATCAGTCAGGTCATTGGCAATCGCAGCTTTCATTCTGATCCAGATATTATTATTAAATTAGCGGGCGCGTTAATGACGGGCATGAAAAAAGCAGGATTAATTACCGTGGGAAAACATTTTCCCGGACACGGTCATGTTGAAGCCGATTCGCATATTGCCATTCCGATTGATCATCGAACGCTACAGGAGATTGAGATAAAAGATATGGTTCCCTTTCAAGCGTTAATTCAACAGGGCCTTGATGGCATCATGCCCGCACATGTCATCTATGACAAAATTGATAAAAATCCTGCAGGTTTTTCAGCGTTTTGGTTACAAACCATTCTGCGTCAGCAGCTACAGTTTAAAGGCATGATTTTCAGCGATGATTTATCCATGGAAGGTGCAAGCCCCATGGGAAATATGATTCAACGTGTTGAAAAAGCAAAGCAAGCAGGATGTGATATGATCTTAATTTGCAACAATCGTTCAGCCGCTAAAGAGGTTATCAACCATGAGCATTCCTAAACGCATACAAGAAATTTACAAAAATTCTGTTTGCCTGCATACACGCCAAGAACTTGAAAACGAATTAGATCGTATGGCCGCTGAAATTCATGAAAAAATTTCAGAAGAAAATCCCGTATTATTATGCATTATGATTGGCGGATTAGTGTTAACCGGAAATTTATTGCATCGATTAGATTTTCCACTCGAATTAGATTATATCCACGCGACACGCTATCGTGGGAAAACAACAGGTGGTGAGTTACATTGGAAAGCAGAACCCGCGGCAAATTTAAAAGATCGAACCGTATTAATTTTAGATGACATTTTAGATCAGGGATTAACATTACAAGCAGCAACCGATTATTGTTACGCTAAAGGCGCTAAAAAAGTATTAACCGTTGTTTTGCTAGATAAAACAGAATGTCGTGTCGAGGGCGGTTTGAAAAAAGCTGACTTCACAGGCTTAGAAATTCCCAATCATTATGTCTTTGGGTATGGATTAGATTATGAAGAATATTTACGTAATGCGCCGGGCATTTTTATGATACCGTAAAACTAAGAGCAATTTCTCCAGTTTTACTGAAACACTTCTTGCAAACTCACGGGTTCATTACTATACGTTATTGAAGTATTAGTATTGATTAAATTTAAAGTACTTAATATGGTCGGATTCAATATGATAGAAGGACTTCCATTCATATTAACGGGGCCATTTACCGCAATCGCGCCAGTAATACTCGAATTTCCCTGCATCGACAAACTAAAGTTGGGGTTAATATAAACAAACCCATAAATTTTCGCATTACCTGACATAATTAAATTACTATTTGCCATAATCAAAATGACTGGGCTATTCGGTGTTCCAATGGTGACATTCCCATTTATATTCAACGTTCCATTAAACCAAATTGTTTGCCCCTGTGCGCCGTTTATTGTCGAAGACGTATAACTTTGATTTGCATTTGCCTGAATAACAGATTGGGATTGCGTAAAAAATTTACTGAATAAATTCCCCGAATTAAATAAAGTTGAATTTTGACCAACATCGGGCTGAATATTTCCAGAAGACGAACTTGTAATAAGATTTCCAGAATTTGAACTAATTTGAGTCTTTCCTGGATTATTTATCACCACCGTAGACCCCGAAAGCGCCGTAGAATTTGTATAGCTTGAGCTTGATGAGGTGACGACAGGATTAATAATTGTTCCGCCAGAAAGATTAATTTGGCCTGTTGCAACTAACGCAGGAATAACGAAGCCACTTCCTGAACTGGAAGTAGTTCCCAATCCAAATGCTACACCAGACAATATCATTCGTAACTTCCTTTCACCCAACGGAGATGAAAGCGAAGGAACTCCTCCAACTGAAGTTAATATGCATTCGTTTTGGGAAACAAGTGCGCTGCTTGAGTGAGATGCAGCAACAGTACCATTTATACCTCTGGTTACTCCTATAAGTGAATTTCCACTTATTGAGGAGTAAGCAATAAACTCTGAATCTATACTGATTACACCACTTGATGAAAAACCAGAAGCATTATTCAAGGGAATACTGGAGCTCACAGATGTAATGGATGAACTTAATGTTGTATTACGTAAATTTGTAGCACCTGTGACATTGTAGATCCCTTCACCTAATACTACATTTCCACTGTTGTACCCGTTACAACTTATTCCACTGCGTATTATTGCTTGAGATTTAAAAAGACCACCGGAGGCTACATAAAATGCTTGAGCCGACCTTAAATTCCGTGTAGAAGTCAGAGAACCGCGTATAAAAAAATATCCAGCAGAAACTATAATGGTAGCAACAATCAAAATAAGCACAACGGAAATAATAGAAAAAAAACCTTTTTGCCTCATACTATTGATTAACATCCCGTTGTCGTTACCACTACTGAACCTGTAGATGAGTTGTACGAAACATTACAATTCGGAATTGTTGGAGCAAAATCATACTGTGTGGTAGTACCATACGTGGGACTGAATCCTTGAGCCGCTCGCAATGCCGCACCAATACCTGCTGCACTTCCCGCAGGATAACCTGTTCCTGCACTTACGGAAACACTTTGTCCGCTCATAGAAATGGAAGTACTTGCATTATTAGCTTCAGCCGTATATTCAGCTATAGCTAACATCACTGTAGAATTCAGCGCTGAAGCCATACCATTTAAAGCAGCTATACGTGCATTAGCCGTTTGACTAATAAATTTTGGAATTGCAACTCCCGCGAGTATTCCTATGATAACTATAACCACAATCAGTTCAATTAATGTAAATCCTTTTACCTCTGTCATTAACTAATCCTCCTGAATTAACAACCTGTGGTAGTAACCGTAACAACTCCTGTCGCAGCGACATACTGAACATTGCAATTGGCAATCACCGTAGGAAAATCCCACTGTGTTGTTGCTCCGTAAGTAGGCGTAAAACCAGATACCGTTCTCAACGCAGAACCAATACCACCCACGGCTCCAGTAGGAAGACCTCCGGCAACACCGGTTGAAACCGCAACAGTAGCTCCTGTCATGGTAACAGGTGAACTTATCGCTCCCTCGGCGTGATACTGAGCTTGCGCTAACATTACAGCAGAATTAACAGCACCCGCCATACCGTTTAGCGCTGCAATGCGTGCATTTCTTGTCTGATTAATAAAGCGAGGAATTGCAATGCCCGATAGAATACCAATAATGACAATTACAATAATTAATTCAATTAATGTAAAACCTGTACTCTTTTTTTGCATAAATCTACCTCTTCATTGATTAAATAATTTCGCAAAATCTGGCTCAACATAATATTCAATTGAACTGAGTTGTGGCAACACACCCTCTTTTCGTAAATTTATGATTAAATCAGGAATTAAGTAACGAAATCGCATTGCCCACACTGAACTTTGAAGAGCAAAAACTAACACTCCCTTCTCAAAATTTGCAATATGGCAATGCGACGCTAACTCCGCTGGTATAAATACTTTTATTTTATCTTGAAGAATTTTCAATTGAGAAGTTTTATGATAAATATTTCCCAATGATTTTATTTGTATGTCGCTAATTTTTTTCAACTTAACAACCTGTTGTCACAACGTGTACTTCACCTGAAACAGCATTGTAAATAACATGACAATCTGTGATTGGAGGGGAAAAATCATACTGGGTGACATTTCCATAGGTTGAAGTAAATCCATCAATGGCAGGCATTACTTTTCCAATCCCATGCTCACTACCTTCAGGATATCCTTTTCCCGAAGATACTTTCACCGGCACTCCTTTTAAAATCACCGCTCTGTTCACGGGTGAATGTTGTGAGCGATACTCTTTTGCAACTAAATAAACACTTGTATTCAGTGCGCCAGCCACTGCATTGATTGCAACGACACGAGCACTTTTTGTTGCATTAATATAATGAGGCAATATCAGCTCACCCAAAAAAATAATCACTGCTAAAAAAATAATTACTTCAAAAAAAGAAAATCCAGCGCTGAAAACACGTTGATTCATAGCCTCTTTCTCTCTTGATTAGCAACCCGTTGTGGTAACTGTAACAACACCTGTAGCAGCTACGTAGGTCACATTACAATTTGCTAGCGCAGTCGGAAAATCCCATTGTGTTGTAGCACCATAAGTCGGATTAAATCCCGATACTGTTCGAAGCGCTGAACCAATCCCAGCAGCAGCACCTGTAGGAAAGCCACCATTTGCACCTGTTGAAACAGCAACGGATGTTCCGCTCATATTAATTGGTGTAGCGGTACCCCCTTCAGCTTGATACTCAGCTTGAGCCAACATTACCGCTGAATTAATTGCGCCAGCCATACCATTCAGTGCTGCAATGCGAGCATTTGTGGTTTGATTAATGAAACGGGGAATTGCAATTCCAGCAAGAATACCAATAATCACAATAACAATAATTAATTCAATTAAAGTAAAACCCGCTGTCGCACTACGTTTTTTCATAACACTCTCCTTCATCATCAAAAAATAACATCCTCATTTAAAACATACCATGTTTATACAAATAAATCTTTATTGTGAGCAACCTCACGTGCTGTCTCTGGAGCAATTGTTTTTTCAGTCACTAATTTTTTGAGATGCTGATCCATTGTTTGCATCCCTAACGCTGCTCCGGTCTGAATTGCAGAATACACTTGAGAAACCTTGTCATCGCGAATCAGACTTCGAATAGCTGGGGTACACCGCATTAATTCAATGGCAGACACCCTGCCCCCTCCTAATCGCCTCACGAGTTTCTGCGAAATAACCGCTTGTAAGGATTCCGATAAAATATTTTGAATGAGACTTCTTTCGCTACCTGCAGGAAAAATATCCACAATCCGATCAATTGTTTTAGGAGCAGAAGAAGTATGTAATGTCGCAAAAACCAAGTGCCCTGTTTCTGCAGCGGTTAACGCCAATTGAACCGTCTCTAAATCACGCAATTCACCGACTAAAATAATGTCAGGATCTTCACGCAACGCAGATCGTAATGCAGCACTAAAACTTTTAGTGTCGCGGTTAACTTCACGCTGATGAATTAAACAACTTAAACTTTCATGCACATATTCAATGGGATCTTCAATAGTAATAATATGTTTATTTAATCGTTTATTAATATGCTGAATAATTGCAGCGAGTGTTGTACTTTTACCACACCCAGTGGGCCCAGTAACTAAAACCAAGCCATTCGGTAGCTCTGCAATTTCTTTAATTACGGGTGGCAATCCTAATTCATCGAGGGAGTAGGTACGAGGAGGAATAACGCGTAAAGCTGCACTGACACCAAAATTCTGTTGATAAACATTCACGCGAAAATGACCAATATCAGGAAGAACAATCGAACAATCAACTTCCCATTTAGTTTTAAACTCATCAAGATGCTCTTTTGTCATAACCGGTGTTAACAAATCGAGTACCGAATATTTTAGACTAGAAGAGGTATTAATAGAAACCAATTCTCCATCAATACGTATTCGAGGAGGAATATGATCGGATAAATGCAGATCTGACGCTTTCTTATCAATAGCGAGTACTAGCAACTCTTGAATTGTCATCTAGTGCATTCCCTGCGGTTGAGCAAATTGATAAATATCCCATAAAGGCAAAAATACAGCAAGCGCTAAAAATAAAACCATGACAGCAACAACTAATAAAAGAAGCGGTTCAATTTTTGCGCTCAAACTATCCAAATCATAATCAACTTCAGTTTCATAAAAACCCGCGACTTGATCAAGCATTACGTCCATAGCACCCGTTTCTTCACCCACGGCTATCATTTGGAGCACTAAAGGTGAAAACATTTCCGTTTCAGCTGCAGCTTGGCTAAGTTTTTCACCATTTTCAATTTTTGTTTGCATAATCAAAATGCGCTCTTTGGCATACATATTACCTACGGCACCGGCAAGAAGCCTAATCCCTTTATCTAAAGAAATACCTGCCCGAAATACAATAGCCAATGTTCGAGCGAACCGTGACAATAATACTTTTTCTAATATACTACCAACGATTGGTAATCTTAGTTGGTATTTGTCCCACATCATTTTTCCATTGATTGTTGAAAGATAACTTCTTGTGACTAAAATAAGTGCAACTATACCTATCAAAATATACAACCATCCATTCACCATCATTCCAGAAAACGCCATCAATCCTTTTGTAATAAGGGGAAGTTGTGTATGAAAACTACCATATAGACGCGCAAAATTCGGAACGACAAAAATATTTACGATAAAAATAGCCGCAGAAATGGCAATCACCACCATGAGAGGATAACGTATTGCACTTTTTACCCGTCGTAGAGTATCTGCCTCTAACTGTAAATAGTTAGCGACCTGCATAAATGAATCATCAAGATGTCCCGACTCCTCACCGACCTGAACCAATTCCATAAATAACGGCGAAAAAATATTAGGGTAATGACGCAAACATACGGCTAAACTTTGTCCTGCTAAAAGCCCTTTCTCAATGCCACGAAGCGTATCCGCAAATAAGCGATTTCGAGATATTTCCGCAAGACGTCTAATCGAAATTACAATAGAAATTCCTGCTTTCGTTAAAGTATACATTTGGCGACAAAAAATGATCATTTCTTGCAGTTTGACTTTTTGGGATTCAATTCTTAATGAAAGCAACGCTTTTAAAAAATGCTTCTGCTCTGCCGGATAAATATCGATCAGTGCAATACCCTTATCCATGAGTTGAGCAATAGCAACATCAATATTTGGGCTTTCTATTGTTCCTTCAACTAATTGCTTATCAGCAACACGGCCACGATAATTAAATGACCCCATACTTATACCTGCTCCTCAGATAAACTACTTAAAGTCGCCGTAACGCGTAAAACTTCATCTACCGTTGTTACCCCTTGCTCCGCAAGAATTAAGGCGCTTTCTAGCAAGGTTAAGTAACCAGTACCCTTTGCTGCACGTGCAAATGCCGCCAAATCATTCGCGGTTAAGGTTTCTGCAATTTGATCATTAACCTCTATTAATTCAAATATAGGAACACGACTTTTATATCCTGTTTGATAACAGTGTCGACACCCCACTCCGTGTTTAAAAGTGGTTTTTTCAAACTTATCCCTCATTACTTTTTTCAACCAAGCCTTTTCAGAAGTATTCGGTTCATAATCTTCTATACACAATTCACAAATTCGTCTCAGAAGACGCTGGGATAAAACAGCTCTTAAACCCGCGGCAACAACATACGTTTCGTTTTGCATTTCCATTAATCGCGTCACACTACTAATGGCATCATTAGTATGCATCGTGGCTAATACAAAATGTCCTGTCATCGCTGCATTTAATGCAATACTTGCCGTTTCACTATCTCTAATTTCGCCTATCATAATAACGTCAGGATCTTGCCGTAATGCTGAACGCAATACGCTCGCAAACGTTAAACCAATATGAGCATTTACTTGTACTTGATTAATACGAGGTAAACGATACTCTACGGGGTCTTCCACAGTAATAATCTTTGTTTCTGAATCATTAAGCGCATTTAACATTGCATATAAAGATGAAGTCTTACCACTTCCAGTAGGTCCCGTAATTAATATCATTCCATAAGGTAACTTCAGTAATCGCTGCATCGTATTTAAAACATTTTCTGAAATCCCTAGTTGTTCAAGATTCAAACTAATACTGGATTTATCCAGAATACGCATAACCACAGACTCACCATACTGAACAGGCATTGTGGATAAACGAATATCAAAATTTTTCCCGTGAATATCAATACTGAATCGACCATCTTGAGGTAACCGCCGTTCAGCAATTTTTAATCCCCCCATGAGTTTTAATCGTAAGGATAATGCGGGAGCAATGCTTTTTTCGGATATAGTTTTTTCATGCAATACACCATCAATACGTTGACGAATACGCAATACCGTTTCATCTGGCTCAATATGAATGTCCGAAGCACGCATTTGAATTGCATCTCGAAAAATAGACTGTAATAATTTTGTTACAGGTGCCTCATACGCTTCTTCAAGATTAGCTGACTGAGATATATCTAAGCTTGAAGATTCACCGACTTCTTCGGAAAGTTCTTTAGCAAAAGTTGAAATTTCTTCTGCGTGACGATAAACAGAATCAACGGCAGTCACCCAATCTGATTCTCGGATCAAAGCCAATTTTATGGGGCGCTTTAATAACCGAGCCAATTCGTCAATCGCAATAATATCTTGGGGATCCACCATCCCTACTAAGAAGCCATCATCATTTTCTTCTAATAAAATCACTTGTGAACGTCGCATGAAAGATTCGGATAAGCGATGCACAAGATCAGAATTTAATTCATACTGCTTTAGATTAATTAAGGGAACACCCAATTGTTCAGATAATAATTTTAATAACGTTTCTTCTTCAACGAATCCCATTTCAATCAAAAGATGGCTTAATTTTCCACCTTCTTGCTGTTGTTTAGTCACTGCCTTTTTCAGCTGCTCTGCTGTTATGACATGATTCGCAATCAGTAATTCGCCTAAACGAGGTTTTTGGATCATTCTTTTGTGCCTAATTTTTTCGTAACAAAAATTTGTAAAACAGGTGATAAATTTTGTGTGGCAAGTGCTTTTTGATAAGCCTCTGTAGCAGCACTCGATTGTTTCAATCCCTCAAAACACATTCCTAAACCGACCCACCAAGCACCGTTAGATTGATTCGTCATCAACAATTTTTGATATACGCTAATTGCTGCTTTAAAATTTCCGGATTGACGATTCGCTTCAGCCAATATATTAAAATACGTTTGATTTTGATCAATACTTGCCTGCGATGGCACTTCTTGAAGTACTGTTAATGCTTGATTAGGTTGATTTTGCTGAAGCAACAGATTTGCCAACAATAATCGTCCGTCCAAATAATCGGGGTGTTGCGTCATTAGCATTTGAAGCATGCTGATTGCACCCGACGTATTACCCTGATTTATCAAATCAACTGCTTCGTTATAATTTTCTGCGGCTAATTCATTACCGGATAACGGTACGGGTTTTTTAACCAATGGTTGGGCTTCAACTTCTGCAGACTCTGGAGAAGAACCTACTATCGGATTAGCAATGGTTGAAGTATACGGAATCGTTTTACCTATTCCCAAATCAAGAATTAAATTATTTTCTTGATATCGCAACCCTTGGATTTCTATTTTTGGCAATAAGGTCATCGTTACTAACAATTGATTTTCAGGTGAAACATCAAAAGCAACTTTTTGAAGCGCCGTTCCCGTGGTATCCAACGTTGGAATGGAAGAAATATCAGGATTAATATTATCAAGAGCCAAAGTAATGGTTTGGTGAGCCGTATCAGAACGAATAATATAAAACGGTTGTTGCGATAAATGTAAAACCAATTGCGTATGCCCAAGATCCCCCATTAATGCAGCTGATTCAACAGAAATGGGAGCAACAGCTAAAGGTAATTGAGCAGTTGTCGATGGCTTTGCAAACGTGTAACGACGTGGAGAAAAAACAATTTTCCCAGTATCGGTTTGAGCAGGAAACTTAAGGTTCAGGGGAAAATTCCAGATAATATTCGTTGCGGCTGTTACATTTTGTCTAAATGCATTTAGGCTTGAAAAATATGGGGAAATCCCTTCGAAAAATGTCTTTTTATTTTTACTCTGTGGCGTTTCCACAATAATAACGGGACGAACAATATACAAATAGTGATGTGGGTATAACCCACGCTGCAATTGTTTTTGATTATCCAAAAAGGGATATGAAAATGCATGATTAAAATCAAGCATCGGACCAAAGAATGTTAGTGATTGATGGAGATTTTTCGGTAAAGCTATTTTTTTAAACTGGTTGTGAGGCCACAATAAATTTATAATTTCAGTTTTTACATCAACAATATTTTTTCCGTGGCTTAATGAAATAGCATTTTTTTTCTGTTTTAAAATCTGGGTTGGCACAAAATAAGATTGATATGCAGGCCACCAAGTAATCGATTTTTTCCAATCAGAGACTTGTTGAGTCAGTTTCGAAAATAAATCCGACGTTTCTAGATTACCTACCCAATACGGAATTTTTCCGGGGATTGTTAAAGGATACACTGAAGCAGTCTTTTCATGACGCAAGTAAGCAGAAGAAATCTCAGGACGGGAATAAAAAGCCGCACCCACAATAACTCCAAGTATAGACAATAAAAATCCAATCCGGATGGAGTAGATCAATCGTTTACCTCACCTTCGTTGCCAAATATTTCTGGGCGACTACCGACATGATAACCACGATTTACTTGCTTAAATTCATCCATATTTTTACTGAGGGTATCGCTCCATGTTTCGTCCGTTGCAACAACTGGGCGGAGTAATATTACTAACTCGGTTTTTGCTGCGGTTTGATCCGTATTTCTAAAAAGCGAACCTACGACAGGTGCACGACTTGCACCTGGCACCGAACTTAATTGCTCATCAGTTGCTTTTTGCATTAATCCACCAATCACAATGATTTGTCCGTTTTTTGCACGTACAATATCATCCGACTCACGCACTGTACTTTTTGCGAGCGGTAAGTTTAATGTCCCTTGCGTTCCACCTAAATTTACCGATTTATTGTCATCCACCACTTTACTGATCGAAGGATGTACATGAAGTACAATTTCACCTGAGTGACTAATTTGAGGCGTAACATCTAATGTAATGCCCGAGAAAAATGGCGTTAATCCCACACTAGAAGAAGTTTGGTTAGCACCACCGCTCGCGGTGGATTGATTACTGGTTACGCTCGTTACAAAGAAACTGCTCGACCCCACTTTAATAATAGCTTGTTGATTATTGACCGTTGAGATACGAGGGCTAGATAATACTTGAACTGTCCCCTGAGTTTCTAATAAATCAATAAGCGATTGAAATCTCGTGCCTGGATTACCCGATTGAAATACCATGAAAGGAGGATTGGTTGAACTCGCATTAAATGTATTTCGGAATTCACTAGTCTGCGAATTATCTAAATTACCTTGCGTTAAATTGAGAGCTCTCCAATTGATACCTGTTTTATATTGATCATTTAAGGTCACTTCTAAAATCTCTGCTTCCAACACTACTTCCCGATTCATATGGTTTTGAATGGTATCTAGATATTGTGCGACCGCTCGCAAATCTTTAGGAAATCCACGCACGAGCACAATTCCAGCCTGAGGATTGACAACCACTTGTCGTCCACCATCAGTTCCAACCATAGTAGATAATGTCGTTTGCAAATTTGCCCAAAAATCACTTTTGAAAGTGGATTTTACTACAGAGGAAGATTGAGGCGTGGACTGCTGCGAATTATTTCCACTCGTTGGCGCAGACGTACCTCCACTTGAATTTCCTGTTCCAGCTTGCGTCCCGACAGAAGTAACTTCGCCCGAGGTTAAACTCGTCGTTGAGGTTCCATCACGCATTACATCTAAATAATTTACAGAAAATACTTGTGTTTGTAATGTTGGGGGCAATACTTCATATCCATACGCCGTTTGTTGATAATCATATCCATATAAATCTCTTACGGCATCCAACGTTTCTTGAATAGTGACATTTTTTAAATCAATCGAAATGGTACCAGAAATATCAGGACTTAAAACCATATTGTATGGTGTCCCCGAAACAAGTCCCATAAAAAAACTACGTGCGGAAACATTTTTCACGGACACATCAAATCGTTTTTCAGGTGTAGCAGCGGAATTGGGGATTTTTCCTGCGGTAGAATTTAAAAGCGCTTGATTAATATTCTGTGGAGAAACTTTCCCCTGCATTGCCTTGTCAGCTTTAAGATCAGTTTGTAACGCAGACATGATATTGTCTTGAGGCGTACCAAATTTAGCGTGCGCAACACAGCTCACCAATAAAACACACCCTAAAATTCCGGCCATCCGAAATAAAGCGATTCGTCCCTTCACGTGCACAACCCTTACATTCAACAACACTACTGATGATATTGTTTAAAATTAAAATCGGGAAATTTTAATACAAATGATTCATTAGAGTTTGACTGCAATGTAACAGAATTCTTGGAAATTTGAGTGATTTTATATCCTTCAATACTATCACCTACGCGTAGAATTTTTCCATTAATAATGATAGTAGAATTGTTGGCCTGTGAGAAGATACCATCTAACTGCAACCCATGGCTAGCTGAAACATTATTTTTTTCGTAACTTCCACCTACACTGGGTTGTGTAGGATCCCAAAACTCTTCTTGCCCATAGCTATTCACAGCAAATAAAAAAAGGACTGTGACAAATAAAATTTTACGCATCCATTAACCCCTCGTCTAAACTGATGGTATGGACTTTTAATGAAACTGATGCAATAGGATACTTTTGAACTTGGTAATCAAAACTGTCAAAGTACAATTGGCCAGGCAAATTTTCTAATTGTTGAATATACTCTTCTGCAGAAAAATAACTAGACTCAAACGTAATTTCAAAAAAATGCTCATAGAATGGAGCTTGCGATTTACCGACAGCATTTTCAGAACTGGCTTTTTTATCCGGTTCTTGCCCTGGAGCCTCCAAACTAAAAGGGATGCTTCCCATATTTTGAATACGTGTTAACTTAATTTCAGGATCTTTCTGGAGAATCCCTGATAATTGTTCAACCATTTGCTTTGAAGAAACCAACCGTCGCGATATTTTTTGTAACTGATCTCGCAATTCATCTAATCGTTTTTTTGTTGCAAGAACATCCGGATCAGAACGCAATGCTTTTGCTTTTTCTTGTGCAGACAGAATAACTTTTATCTTAGCCTGCAAATCTTTATTTTGTACATCCAGGGCTTGCTTTTGATTTGTATAATAAGCTCCCCACAACGAAGACCATAAGAAATAACCCATAGTTATAAATAGTGCTAAAGCCAAAATTCGTTGATGCTGAGTTAATGATTGCAACCATAATCGAATTTTATACATCACTTCCCTCCTGACGTTTTAGGAGAGGCTGTTACCGAGGTTATAGCAAACACCATCGTCTTGGCATTTCCATTAGCACTATTTTCAATATTTATAGTACGAAACTTAATACCCGAAAAACAGTCGGTTTTACCCATTTTTTTGACTAATTCCATTATTAAAATGGGATCGTGGGTTTCTCCTTCAAATATCATATTACGTGTTGCAGGTTCGATTCTAATACGCGTTAACCAAATACCTGACATATGAAGCGCGGAAAGGGATTTAAAATAATCGGACATATGAGAGCACACACTGCCCTCTTCTGATTTTATATGCAACAAATCGAGCAACTGTTTTTTTGAAGCCAACTCTTGCTGCAACTTAATAAGATCAAGCCCATTATGGTCTTTCTGATCTTTTGTAAAGTGCATGTTCATTTCAGTATATTTTTTCTGCAATGCACTGGCTTGATGCTTATCTAATCCAAGCATAACGACCTGAAAAACAGTTATTACAACAAGTAACGCTAAAAAGGCTCCTGCTAATTGAAAAATCATCAGCTCACTAAACCAGTTTCGCGAAATATGCGGCAGGGATTTATACAGATTGATATCTTGCTTTTTCATTGAACACCCTTTTCCTCACGCCGAAGCCCACCGCCAATTGCATAGAGACATTGTTGTAATTTTTCTGGAGTCAGATCGGCAGTGCTTTCTAATTTATTGCTAATATTTATGTACTCGACCGGAACACTCAAACGATCGGTTAACTTTGAAGCCAAAGAGCCATCGGGAGAAACTAATAAAAACTGAGTAACTGGTTTTTGTCCCAGTCCATTTTCATAGTAATCGCAAGAACGTTGTACTTCGGTTACTACTATATGAAACTCGTCATCACTGAGTGTTTGATTAAAATCCACATCAATTTTACGGACCACATAGACAAACCCGTCCACCATAATACTCAATCGAACACCGGCCGAACTACACTCGATAACACCAATACTGTCACCTGGCTCCGCATAAAATTCTGCAATATTACGGACTGCAAACTCTGGAATATCAATCACATTTAACACCAGCTCAGACTCAACAATTAATTTAGCAACCAAATCAATGTAATTTTTTCGAGCCACCACTACATAAATTAATTCTTCATTTTGCGCCTTAGTAAGATAAGGCACCTTAAAATAATCAATTACCGCCTCCATGACGGGAAAATCGATTTGATCTTTAATGTGGAATTTTAATGCCGTTGATAATTCGTCAGAAGACACGGGCAAATCAGGAATAGAAATCAAATTGTAATCTTTTGGCTGCAGTACCCAGTTACACACATAACCATGATAAGCATATTTTTTTACCAACGACGATAATTCACGCAAAATCTCTACAGGTCCAAATGTAGTTTGAATAAGACCACATCTTTTAATAACAGGTTTTTTAGCTATCCATTCGATCTCAGCATATGTAATGCCTTCTTTAACAAAATGAATAGAAAAAGTGCCTTGAGGCTGAATCTTTTTGGCTTTGAATGGCAACAATAAATCCTTTAATTGCATGAAATTTCCCAATTAAGCTATTCCCATCCCCACAAATGTTGCCGTGAATCCGCCGGGACCATTAAGAGTACATGTAGCACTTACACCATTTGCAATAGCTAAAGACGTAATAGTGTAACCTGCAGGTAAAGGTGCTGGCAATAAATTTTGTACTGTCTGACAATTTGAAATTGTAGAACCCGCGGAACTATTTGCAGATCGTTTTGCAAAATTATCTGCGCTAGCTGCTGCAAGTGCAACAGCTAAACTATTTGTGCTATTCTGCTGACTTACTGCTGTTTGATTAATAAAACGCGGAACCGCAACCGCTGCCAATACTCCAATAAGTAGCAACACAATGATAAGTTCTATCAATGTAAAACCATTCATTTCTTTCTTGTGCATAAAAGGATCCTTGCCATGAAAAGTTACATACAAAAAAATAATTCCGCATTTACTCTTCTTGAATTAATTGTTGTCATAGCCATAACTGCAATACTTGCTGCCGTTGCAACCAGCGTATGGCCCGGCACAAAAATTAATTTAAATGCACAAGCACAACAACTTGCAAGCGACATACGCTACACACAAACTCTTTCTATGTCACGTGGCGCAAATTATCAAATTAATTTTATTAACGCTACTACGTATAACATAACTGATACAAATGGGATCGTATTAAACAATCCAGTTACAGGGGCAACTTCAACATCACTGTCTTCACAAACTAACATTACCAGACCGCCGACAAACTTACCCAATAATTTAATTTCATTTGATTCTGAAGGCGCGCCTTATATTGATTCAAATGTCAGCACCCCATTAAATAATCCTGCCGTCATCACCCTTACTTCAGGCACAAATTCTTTAACCATTACGATTCAACCTCAAACTGGGAGGGTAAGTATTCCATGAAGAAAATGTTTTCCGGTTTCAGCCTGATTGAATTAGTTTTTTTTATCGTGATTTTTGCAATTGCATCGATTGCAATACTTCGTTCATTTCAAGCGATTTTGACCGTTCTACCCAATGCGAATCGTCAAAATGTTGCCACAGAGCTAGCTCAAGGCCGAATGGATGTGATTCTCGGTCAGTTCTTGCTTAAAGGATTCAATAATTTCTCTGACCCCTGCCCGGGAGCCGCTGTTTGTCAAACTCTTACGGGCTATACTGTTAATTCCGCCATAACACAAAGCGGCTCAACAAAAACTGTCACTGTCACAGTATCTGGTCTAGGAAGTGCTATACTTACTATGCAGGTATCAGGATAAGGAGTAAGGACCATGAACACTCGAGTCCGTCAGCAAGGCTTTCTTTCAATTGTGACCATTGCCCTGGTGCTTATTGTTGCGCTTATTGCGGTAACAGCAGCTTATCAATTCACAACTGATACAGTGTCTTCCTACAACACGCTCAAAGCTGCGCAAGCCTATGCTGCAGCACAAACTGGCGTATCAAACAGTACAACTGACATTGTAAAATTGGGTAATTCTTGCGCAGGTTACAATAGCGGCATCGTAAACTACACGCTTCCCAATGGCATTTCAGGTCAGTACCAAACTACTGGAACTACCTCAGCAGCTATATCTACCCTTCCTGGTGGAAGAGGCACTGGCTCATTCTGTGATGACGATACAGGAGATGATAATAGATATCACGGAGGAAATTATGCTGGATATTGGAATTATGATGGGAATTGGAATAATGGCGGCCATCATGGAAACAAAGGAAAAAATGACACAAATTATCAGAATTCATGCAGAAATAGCGGCTGGCACTATGGATGGGGCGGTCACGGTTGGAAAGGCAATCACTTCAGATGGGGCGGCGGTTCTAACGACGATGATCACGGAAATGGCTGGGGAGATCAGGGCCACTCAGGATGGGGAAATTCTTCTGGTGGTAACACAGGAGGAATAACCTCAACCGCAACCTCTATTACGTTGAGCGACTCAACTGGCTTTACTGTTCCCGGCGCAATTATGATCGATAATGAACTTATATATTATACGGGAATTTCAGGAAATACCTTAACAGGAGTAATTCGTGGCGTTAATGGCACTGCACCAGCTGCACACAACGCCGGCGCTATTGTGATACAAAATCAATGTTTTCTTAATACTGTTTCTGGAATACCTACACTAGATAATAGCGCAGTTCAGCGCGTATTCAGAATTTTACTTGCCGGCGAGAGCTTTGGTTATATTCAAGATGGTGCGTATACTGTTCCTACAACCTCGTCTAGCGGCTCATCATTCAATTTCACGGGTGACGCCGTAATCTATAATCCAAATGTTCTTTTAAACGGGACGGGTTTTTCTGGCGCAAACATTATTACCTCCGGCTCCATGAACTGGAACACGTCTGGTTCAAATGATCCGACAACTAAAGTGGGCAATAATGTCACTGCCTCAACAGGTTCGGGCAGCAATCAAAAAGCTGATGTAAAAACATCATCTACTTTATTTAATTCAGGAAATTTCTTTAGTCAATATTTCACACAATCTTTTTCAACTGTGCGTTCTAACGCAATAGCAAATAATACATTTTATACAAACAGCTCATCTTTGATAAATTTAACAAATAATGTTATTTGGTTTGATGGAAATTTAACATTGTCCAGTGGTTACATTGGCTCTAGTTCTGCACCAGTGCTACTTATTGTTAATGGGAATTTAACGATGTCAAATAGCGCAGCCATAACAGGATTTGTGTATGTAGTCGGCACCACCACTTTAAGCAACAATGCCAGAATAACTGGCTCACTTGCAAGCGCAGGCAACATTTCGCTGACGGATAACGCCACTGTGAAATTAAGCTTAAGCGTATTAACTAAAACAAACCAAATGAGCGGAAACATGAACACACAATACAACCCCAGCCCAGTAACAATGCAAGAAAGTTTTCAATAATTTTTTTATTATAAATAATTTAATGTTGCAACAGTGGTTTTGAGGGTATAGTTAACATTACCGTATGTTACGCCTAATGTAATATTAATGTAGTTAATATTACTGGCAATAGTCGTTACCGCACCATTACCATCATAGTATCCAAACGTAAGTGAGCTTATGCCATCAGCAAGAGGAATACCATTTCGCTGAAGTTGATTTCCTGAAAGAGAATAAGTTACTGTGTCGCCATTAACATTCACAAAACTCAACTGCGTAGAGGTTGTTGTAATAAAACTCGAAGAAGAATTAACCGCGTGGACATCGCGTATAAACCTTTCAATTGCTAAGCGACCTTGAGCATCGGCAATAACAATGTTTTGATTGGTAAAATACGCCCTAAATCCTGTTCCTATAACTCGAGCCCCTATCGCCGCTATAATTCCCATAATGACAATGACGAAAATCATTTCGATTAAAGTAAACCCTTGGCAATGCCCCGTTTTGCGTTTATGCATGCTAAAATCCCTCTATGAATATTACTGAATTTACAGCCGCCTCGACCGGCTTGGCATGCGTTTATTTATGCGCACGCGCCAATATTTGGAATTTTATTTTTGGCATTGTCAGCGTCACACTTTACATGATTATTTTCTTTCAAGTAAGGCTGTATGCCGACATGAGCCTTCAAGTGTTTTATCTCGTGCTTCAGTTTAGCGGATGGTACGGCTGGCTCTATGGAAACACCCATCGCACACCCCGACAAATTGCGAGTGCGTCTACAAAAATATTACTGCTCTCTTCACTCGCTACGGTCATATTATTTTATGCAAGTTTTTTTATCTTAAAAAATTATACGAATTCAAATACGTATTATATTGATGCCGTAACAACCGCTTTAAGTGTTGTCGGTCAAATCATGATGAATCGAAAATGGGTCGAGAGTTGGTTATGGTTTTTTGTCGCCGATGTGATTTCTGTCAAAATGTATCTGTTTAAGCAGTTGTATTATACGACGGGATTATTCGCTATTTTTACGTTAATCGCACTAATGGGCTATTTTCATTGGCGAAAGCAATGTTATGATTGAAATCTAGCCGAGATGGTGGAATTGGTAGACACGCAAGTTTCAGGTACTTGTGGGGGAAACCCTGTGGAGGTTCGAGTCCTCTTCTCGGCACCAGCGCTTAGCTGTCAAATGGATGCTTTAATATAATCGTATCTTTTCTATCCGCACCCGTAGAAACCACATCCACCGGTACACCTACCAACGCTTCTAATTTTTTCAGATAATTTTTTGCATTCACAGGTAATTTATCCCATTCACGCACACCTGCCGTTGGCTCAGACCATCCGGGGAATTCCTCATAAATCGGTTTGCACAACGCGTAATCTTCAACCGACGCAAAAACCGTATCGACTTTTTTACCGTTATATTCATACGCCACACATATTTTGATCGTGGGTAATCCATCTAACACATCTAATTTATTAATACATAAACCTGTTAAACTATTTAATATTGCAGAACGTCGCAACGCAACGGCATCAAACCATCCACACCGACGCGGACGTCCTGTCACACTACCAAATTCGTTTCCGCGTTTTGCTAAATACGCACCCGTATCATCAATTAATTCTGTGGGAAACGGACCTGAACCCACACGTGTCGTATAGGCTTTTGTAATTCCTAATACTTTATTAAACGATAATACGCCTACACCGGTGCCGCTCGAGGCGCCTCCTGCTACCGTATTGGATGATGTTACAAATGGATAGGTGCCGTGATCAATATCTAATAAACTGCCCTGAGCGCCTTCAAATAAAATAGATTTTTTTTGTTTTTGATAATTCGATAACGTTTCTACGCTATCAATGACCATCGGTTTAATTTGTTTAGCAAGCGGCATAATTTGAGACAGAATTTCATCAACAGAAAATGCTTTTTCTTTGTAATAATTTTTTAAGACAAAGTTATGGTAATCCAATACATCTGTTAATTTCTCACGAAAACGGTCTTCATGAAATAAATCACATACCCGCAATCCTCGTCGCGCAATTTTATCTTCATAGGCAGGCCCAATTCCTCGACCGGTCGTGCCAATTTTGGAGTTCCCTTTGGATTTTTCACGCGCTTGATCTAATAAAACATGATAAGGAAGGACTAACGGACATTGATGACTAATTTTTAATCGCTGAGAAACAGGAATATTCTTTCGTTCTAACTGGTCCATTTCTTCTGAAAGCGCAGGAAGTGAAAGCACAACACCATTCCCAATAATGCATTCAATATTTTTATGCAAAATACCCGAAGGGATTAAACGAAGAACGGTTTTTTCACCATCAATAACTAACGTATGACCTGCATTATGACCACCTTGAAAGCGTACCACGACATCAACGTGATCCGTTAACAAATCTACAATTTTTCCCTTTCCTTCATCTCCCCACTGACTGCCTACAACAATAACATTTTTCGACATTGAAATTCTCAAAGAAAGATAACGATCATTGGGGCGAGGTTATGTCTCGCCCCTACTGAGTTATATTGTATAACAGAATAGCGTTAAGCGCCTGCTGTTTCGGTGGTTTCGTGGCGTTTGAGGTCAGTTAACTCTACAGCACGAGAAGGCACAATGGTCGAAATCGCATGCTTATATACCATTTGATTGATGGTGTTTTTCAATAACACCACGAATTGATCGTAGGCGTCGATGTGACCTTGTAATTTGATACCATTGACGAGATAGATTGAAACTGGGACTTTATCCTTACGAAGCTCTTCCAAGAACGGTTCTTGTAACGAAGGCCATTTTGACATAGTGATTCTCCTTTCAATTTTGATAAACGAAAAATTATAGTGCCGTGGAAAATACGCGATTTAGCCGTTCGCTGTCAAGAGCTAAAACACGAATTAATGCGTAATAAAATAATGTTCCTAATAAACTGAATCCTAAAAACGGGAATGCGAATATATAACATTGTATAAATGCTTCTTGCGTGTGCAAATACAGACCAGATAAAAGAAATACGCCGAAATTTGTCCACACCCAAAATAAAAATGTGGCCAAAAATAATTGGGTAAAATTAAATCGAAAAAATAGCACCGCAAATAATAATCCGGAATAAGTAAACAACGACCAACTTCCCCACATCGGATAATGATAAAGAAACCCCAATAAAATATCGGATATTGCTTGTCCTGCCACAACACAAAGTAAGGCAGAAAAACGGAAGCTACATTCACGCAATAAAATACTTAGAACAATAGTAGGTGTAAGATCGGGCGGATGCGGGATTAACCGACTGAGGATCATCAAGGCAACAAACGTAATATTTACAGGAAGGGTTTCACCCCAAAATTTTTTATTAACCATTTTGCAATCAACCCTTTTTAATCCAAAAAAAATATTTTTTTCTCTGTTCGGAGATTTTTAATAATTCATGCGAATGCGTCGCGACAAATACTTTAACATCCAACACACTGCTCGGATCGGTACTGATTATTTTCAAGGTCTCACCCTTTTCCATCGTCGCAAGTGTTTTTTTGGTTTCTAATAACACCTGCGGACATAGCAACCCTGACGTATCAAGTATCTTATTTGACGATAACATCAGGTAATTTCTTCTGTTCGCCTGATTGCAAAATAGCCTGACAATCTTCAGGGGAATTACTTAATAACATCACGCGCTTATTCTGAGCCACCGCACAAAATGGCTTTGCATCTGGATTCTGTTGAAACGCTGACCACTGTCCCGTATGCATAACCAAATATAAAAATTCTGTTTTTGATTTTGCAAAGAAATCCCCTAACGTTAAAAATTGCGCCTTCCCTTCTCGGGTTGTAGAACCATAATATAAATCGGCACTATGACTATCAACTACTGGACACGGAAACCCCACATAAAAGACAAACGATGAAAATCCTTCAAAATCTTGATAAAGATAAACTGGCCTTGCTTGATATTGAGTTTTGACATACTGCGCCAACGCTTTTTGCGAATATAAAAACTGGGAATTTTCTCTAATACCTAAATAGGACCACACTAATGGAATAGACAATAAAGCTAATAATAAAAACGGTAATAATGTATTTTCCCGATTGCGGTAACAAAAATACAAACCGCCCGCACAAAATCCAAGAGACACTACAGTGAGAAAAAATACTGTGGATTGATAAAGTGCGGGAACAAGATTCGGGGTAATCATGGCAAAAACCCCTGCTCCAGCCAATGCGGCAGTAAACACTCCATAAACGAGAATAAGCCAACGCGATTTATTTTCATTCAACCAACTTTCAATTTTTTGCGCGACTAAATACGCTAATGGTGGCGCACCGATTAATAAATAATAGTCACCTTTATCTGCGGATAAAGAAAAGAAAACAAACATCACGCCAAACCAACTCCACAAAAACGCTTTTATCGAATCAAACGGCTTTTTTAAACGCAGCGGCCAAAATGTGAAAACCAGAAAAATACTCCACGGTAGTAAATAGGCGATCACACGCGGAATATAAAAATATAACGGTCCGGTATGATAATCATGAGGACTTGCTACATTAAAAAACCGCAAAAATTGTTGATTAATAATATATTCCCAAATAAACCGTGGCTGAACGATGGACGCTAAAATATGCCAGGGCAATACGATGATTAAAAATAAAGTAATCGCTTTTCGATCAATCAACGCGAGATAATCTTCTTTTGTGGCTCCCGTCAAACTCATGTATACAATTAAAATAGCGGGAATCAGAATTAAAACAACAACGCCTTTTGTTAATACTGCCAGCGCTAAAAAAACATAACCCGCATTCAAAAGCATCCAATAAAAGGATATCAAGCTCGCGGAAATAAAAAACATAAACAACGGATCAAAAAAAACTGTTCGCCCCATAATAATAAATACAATGCTGGATAATAATATAACCGCTGCAAGCCAACCGGTGCGCACAGATTCCATTTTTTTACCAAATTGAAAAAATAATAACGCTGTTAATGCAGTTGCAGTACTCGGAATAAATCGAGCACCAAATGCGTTAATACCAAAAAATTTAAAACTCAACGCCATCAACCAATACAACATAGGCGGTTTTTCGAGATATGAGACTCCGTTTAAATGCGGTATAATCCAATGATTATTGACTAACATTTCACGCGCCACTTCCGCATACAACCCTTCATTCATATCCAAAATTGCATATGAACCCATGCCATAAAAACAGGCGATAAAAACCAGCAACCCTAAAAATAGCGATTGCCACACATCCAAATGATTGGGTAATGTCGTAAATGAAAAGGAAGGCAATTTAATTTTATCCATCAACGCTCGTATCATCATCAGAAAGTCCTCTTTGCTGATTTAAAAAGGGTAAAGAAATTTCGCGTAGTTACTTCGCAAATTTTCTCAACCGGTTCTTGACGAAGTGCTGCAATTTTTTGTGCGACATATATTACATAGTGCGGCTCATTGGGTTTTCCGCGATACGGCATTGGCGCTAACCATGGAGCATCGGTTTCAATCAATATTTTATCTAGTGGAACTTTTGTTGCAATGTCTTGGAGTTCTACCGCGTTTTTAAAGGTCACAATACCGGAAAACGAAATATAAAAATTTAAATCCATGGCACGCGAAGCCATTTCCCAATTTTCTGTAAAACAATGCATCACACCTCCGACATCCTGCGCCTTTTCTTCTTTTAGTATCGCGAGGGTATCTTCACGCGCATCACGCGTATGAATAATCAGTGGTTTTTTTAATTCCCTTGCAGCACGAATATGATGTCGAAAATTATTTTGTTGAATCGATGGATCATGATTTTCCAATCGATAATAGTCTAAGCCCGTTTCACCTAACGCAACCACTTTAGAATGCGAAGCTAACTTAATTAATTCATCTACAGAAATACTTTCCAATTCATTAGGATGAATACCAATGGAGGCACTGACATCCGGATTTTTGTCGGCAACCGCTAAAACATCGGAAGTCGTTTTCGCATCAACACCGGGACACAAAAAATGCTTCACGCCAGCTTTGCGCGCACTGTCCAACATCGATTCTGGCGAATCCAATAAATTAATATGACAATGTGAATCAACGAGATCCATATTTTGCCCACTGATAAAAAAGTGCTTCTAACGTCAATAATACATTGGGATTATATTTTCGCATTACTTTTTCACGTGCACGATTAATTTCATCCAGCCATTTAAACAATCCCGGTTTAGGATGTTTAATAATAGTATCACTCGCAATAAAATATAATTTTTCAAGCGTTTCTAATAAAGGTTGTTTTTCTAATTGTGCTGCCTGTTCCATAGGGGATAACGGTGAATGCAATAATTTTTCAAGCTTTTCATCGCGTAATTCTTTTCGCCCTCCCCCAAAGGTCACTTTTTGACAACGACTTCTAATAGTCAACGACAACAAACTCGGAAATTCAGTGATTAAAATTAAAAGCGTTTGCGGAGGAGGCTCTTCCAATGTTTTTAAGAGTGCATTCATAGCACCCACAGGCATGGATTCCGCTAAAGCAAAAACAACGACTTTATGGTTTCCTTGATGTGCCGCGTGATGTAACGCTGTAATAACGTCACGCACATCATCAATCGCTGTCGTTTCTTGATAGTACAAATCCGGATGGGATAAATCATCGATCCATTTATCACCCAACAATAATTTTGCGACCCGCAATGCAAATTCACGTTTTTCAGAAAGCTGGCCACCACAAAATAATAGCGCATGCGGCAATTTTTTTTGCTGGATTAAATTCAGAAGATCTGCGGTATTCATTTTTTTGCTTTTAAAATCAACGGATCAATAATTTCTTGTAATGAACGCTTCACCACAGAAAGAGATTTGGATGCATCAATAATATGATAACGACGGGGATAACGGTCAGCGCGTGAAAGATACGTACGGCGAACACGCTGAAAAAAACTGACTTCTTCGCGTTCAATGCGATCTAATTGTTTTCGCCGACGCGTTCGGTGCAAAGCTTTTTTGACAGGCGCATCCAATAAAAATATAACATCCGGACGAAATCCTTCTTGCACCCAATTTTCTAATGTCTCAATCCGTTTTTTATCAATACCACGCCCACCCCCCTGATATGCATAACTGGCATCGGTAAAGCGATCACACAATACCCAAAATCCTGCCGCCAGCGCCGGCAAAATAACTTCGGCCAAATGTTGCGCACGTGCTGCAAATAACAACAATAATTCGGTATCCGAATGGACGGTTTCTGCTGTGGGATGATGTAAAACTAAATGGCGAATTTCTTCTGCAAACGGAGTGCCACCAGGTTCGCGCGTAATAACAAACGGAATACCTTGACGTTTGAGGTAATTGGACAAGTAGCGAATACACGTGGATTTACCAACGCCTTCAATACCTTCGAGGGTTATAAATAATCCTGTCATTATGCATTATCCGATTTAACATCCAATGCGGCTTGATTGATTTTTATCGAGGAATTTTTCATCAATTGACGCACATACAGTTGATAATCAATTTGACCATAATTCTTTTCTAATTCTTCTTTGAAAATATTGCGTGACACACTGTCATCCGCCTTCGGTAATTCACCCTGATGAATGGCATCAACTTCAATGATGGCGTAATCTCCCGAGGGAAGCGAAACCCCCATAACAGAGGCTTGATTGTTGGGATATGGCATATTAAATGCTTCCGTTAAAATTCGACCATCTACACGCGAATCATAACGCCCTGCGTCTTTGTCAACTTGCCACGGAAAATTATTTTGACGTGACAACGCAGACGCTGTCGATTTTTTATCTTTAATTTGTTTTAGCCATGACTCCCCTAGTGCTTCAGCATGTTCTTGTGCTTGTTGATTACGTAATTTTTGCGCAATGGTATTTTCAACATCAGCAAAAGGAAGTACGGATTGCGGTTGATGATTTTTTACACGAATCACAGCCACTGTATTGGGATCCAATTGAATCACATCACTATTATTGCCATTTTGTAAAACATCATGACTGAACGCGGCTTCAATTATTTTTGCATTCGATGCAATACCCTTTTTCAATCCATCACGTGTAAATAAGTCCGTCGTTTCAATAGAGAGATTTAAAGCTTTAGCCGCAATCTCCAACGACGTCGGATTCGAATACGTTAAATTCGATAATTTATCACTTGCTTGACTAAATACTTGCTCTGCTTGTTGTTCCGCTAACGTATTTTCAACTTGCTCTTTCACTTGTTGAAACGGCATGACTTCTGCTTTTTTTACGCCTAATAATTTAATTAAACTAAAGCCATATGAGGTACGAACCGGCTCGCTCACATCACCCATTTTTAAATTGGCCACGGCCTTTTCAAATGACGGATCCAATGTTCCCGCACTAAACCAATCCAATTCACCGCCGCTTTTTGCCGAGGCTAAATCTTGAGAATATTTTCGGGCTAAATCTGAAAAGTGCGCGCCTGACTTTAATTGATGTTGAATATCTTCAATTTTCTTTTGTGCACCTTCAACATCTTCCGGTGATGCATCTTTGGGCACTTTGATCAAAATATATGCCACGTGCCAACTGGCAGGTTTCGTATAATTTTCGATATTATTTTCATAATATTGTTGCAATTTAGTTTCATCAAAATGCATGTCGCTTTTTATCGCCGGCAAGGATAATTCTAAATATTGCACGCTGACTTGCTCTGGTGACTGAAATTGATTTTGATGCGTTTCATAATACTTTTTAACATCGGCATCACTGATATGAATGTCATTCGCAAAATGTGCAGCCGGAATAATCACATAGCTAATATCCCGCTTTTGATTAACTAATCGAATCGCACCATCCACTTCGCCAGGCAATGCAAACGCACTGCTCACATATCCACTTTGAACTTGGCTAATTAACATCGAATGACGCATATCCGATAAGAATGTATTTTGCGAGTATAAAATACCACTTAATACTTCATGAAATCGATTGACTGAAAATTGACCATTTTCTTGAAATGCTGGGATTTTTAATAACGCTTCATTAACTTGATCCGTTGTAACTCGATAACCAGATTTTGCCGCGGCTTGAATTAACACACTGGAAATAATTAATTGATTCAATGCTTGGCTTTTTAATTTTTCTTCGACTGTAGGATTTAACGCAAAATTAGCGCCCAATTGCATTTGTTCTTGTTGGCGCAGTCGTTCATACGACGACATAACTTCCGCTTCGGTAATCGAAATATGATTCACAACGGCGGGAGTATGAGATTGTCGGGAACCAACGACGTAACTGTGAATTCCCCAGACTGCAAATGTACTAATGATAAGAATAACGACTATCCAAAGCACGGGGCCTTGAGATTTATCGCGAATGTTTTGGAGCATAGTTCGTAGTCCATTAAAAAATACAGGGCAGATGTTGAAACATCTGCCCTACTTACGTGACTGGCGGAGTGGACGGGACTCGAACCCGCGACCCCCGGCGTGACAGGCCGGTATTCTAACCAGCTGAACTACCACTCCTAAACTTTTTTATCCTTCGTGAAACTTGTTGGTGGGTGCTGAGGGGATCGAACCCCCGACCCTCGCCTTGTAAGGGCGATGCTCTCCCAGCTGAGCTAAGCACCCTGCTGCATTATTTCCCTATTGACACCGTGTTTAGGCGTTATGGTTAACTTCATCCTTAATCGCTTTACCCGGTCTCCATGCTGGCAACAAACTTGCAGGGATTTGAATTTCCTTGCCTGTTTGAGGATTGCGACCTGTGCGAGCTTTACGTTTACGCACTAAAAATGTACCAAATCCAATCAGTGTTACGGTATCACCGGCTTTCAATGCCTTTGAAATGGCATCAAAAGTTGCATCTAATGCACGACCTGCGTCAGCTTTGGTAATACTGGCAATTTCTGCAATACGATCAATCAATTCGGTCTTGTTCACATCCCGTCCCCTTTTGCTAGAAAAATGATACATCCTCTGGAGCCTTGGCGTATGCCTTAAATACGCTAAAGCGGCATGTTTTATACCAATTGACCTGAAGGGCTGTCAAGAAATATTCGGGCAAAACTTAATCTTTCCTTAAGGTTTGGGGCGTATAGTCAAATTGTAAAAAAAAGCAACTCCTATAAATAAGAGTCACGTAATGAAAGAACTTTACACGACAGAAGAAGAAACGGAACTTCGAGATGAAATCTTAGCGGCAATTCCCAGGGTCATTGATGTCCTGGGCGGGTCCCTGGATGAAATGTTCTGGACGGTATTACGTGATATTCAAGTGTTTGCTCAAAAATCCTTTGGTTCTATTTCAGGTGCCGCGCATCCCCACTTAGCAGGCGCATTTATTGGTGGCGCGTTAATTTCCAATTTAGCGTATTTAGGAAAAGTCGTTAATAAAAACAAAGTCGAATCATTAAGTGAAGTTTTAGAAAATTGCCGTACGCACTTTGGTGATAAATATTGCTATCTTGAATACGACGGTAGTCTTACCGAAGAACATCAAAAAGCTCTAGAACATTATTTTCAACAAGATTTAGACAATCTGGGGCGTGGATATCTTGACGTTAAAATTACAGGGCATCCTGATAACTATCGCTTAAGTTACATGTTCTCAAAAAAAATCACGGATATTCTCAAGTCCAATAATTCCTATGAAGAAGTTATCGCAAACTTAAATCTTAACGATAAAAAAGATGTTGCGGTTAAAGTCCAATTGGACAAAATGATTCCTGAAGCAGATCGCAAAAAGCCAATATCCCAAGTTCGCCGAGAATTTTTAGGAAAGCTTAAAGAATTAAATCAAACCAAAGTGAGCGATGTCGGCAAAGTCGCTTTTGATTTTGCAGGCGATTTGTCATTTCAATTCTGGTTGGTATTTTTCGTGTCTGACATGCTGTATGACAATGCTGACACGAATCAATGGAGCATGACTTCACAAATTTCAACTTTGGCGATTGCTTTAGGGATTTCGCTAGTAAAATTCGGGGCAAAAATAGGAAGTTACATTCGTAACAGAAAAGCCGCAAAAGAGAAAGAAAAACAGTTCGAAATTAAATCGCAAGCGAGTGTTGAAGATAAATCTTTGCAGCATAAACAATATACTGCACTGACGATTCGTATGAATGACAAACATAATAAAGACAAACTTGAGCATCAAAAACTGCCTGACGACATCCAAATCACAGAAGCATTTATTAATAAAGTTGAGCTTCCTGAAAAAAGTTCCTTTAAAAAATTCCGCGATCGATTTTTTTCCATCGTCAAAAGTACAGCTGAAGTTAAAGAAATTATCAAAGGCGAAACAGATATAAATAAAAGCAGTTATGTGGAAAAGACAACGAAATTAAGAACGGCGGCAAACATAGGAATTATTGCTTCATTTTTAGAATGGGTTGGTGGTGCTGCAATTTCCACATTCAGCGGAATAAAAAAAGTAGCAGCTTTTTTTGATGGCATGCAAGGCGGAATTTTAGGTGTTGCTGCTTTTGCGCTCGGAACCGTTTTAGGTTTTACGTATTACAATCGACGTGTTAAACCTGATATGGAAGAAGCGAAAAAAGAATTAAAAAAATTATACGATGCAAATGCATGGAAATTCGATTTAATGGAAGAATTAGAAACCGAAAACCGAAAATTAAGAAAACTGGTTAAAGGCCTTAGACCCAATCCAGAAAATCAATATAATTCAAAGATAGAAATGCTTCCTATCATGAAAGGCGCCGATGATCGCGCGTTTCGTCGCTTAGTTCCTTCAAAAAAAACAAACAGTTTCACCTATGCAAAAAAAGGCGTTAACCGTCTCAGCGTTGCAACCGGACGCATGGGAACTGGAATTTTGTTGTTTCGTTTATTGCCCCTCTCGATTTTAGCCGTTGCAGGAATTTCATTAACCGCAACCGTTTCTGCAATATTTTGGCCCGTGACGATCGCCGCTTTAGTGGCTGGTGCTATATGGGCAGGAATATTCTTATATAAATATATTGAGGAACGACGCATTGAATCAGCCAAGAATTTTATCAACGATATTGATAATCGTATTGAAGCAGAGCAAGTCGCCAATGATACGTATCGTGCACAGCTTGGATTAGACCGAAAACTAGACAGATACAATCAAGAAATAACAAAACAAAATGAAGTAAAAATGAGACCTAATCAAAGAATAACAAAACATAATCAAACAATAGCTAAACAGAATGAAATAATAACGGCACGCAATCAAGCATTGGCTGACCGCAACAAAGTCATACAGGCACGCTATGCCGCAATAAATGAACGCGCTGAAGCAATGAAAGCTGAAGACAACCCACAAACACTCGAACTGAATGAACTAATAGCCGCTCAGGGTCAAAAAATAACGGAGCTCAATGAAACAATACGACAATACAATATAGCAATATATAAAAAAGAACTACCTTATGAAATACTTATGACAAAAGAGCTTCCTCTGATGCCACAAATTCCGCTAGTGACTCCAACATCTGTGCGACAAATCGCAGAATTACCTGAAGTTCAACCAAAGAGATTAAAATTTTGGGAAGACCCGAAAGATATTCGTCGAGATACAGGCATGGAAATGCAATACGATATGCCAGCAGGATTAGTGAAGTAAAAATTAATCCTTCATCCCGAGGGAGAAAAGCGAAGAGAAACCACACGGGAGTTCCTTCGACTCGCTGGTCGAGGCATGGCCTCGACCACGGGCTCAGGATGACAGCTATCAGTGCGTACTGCCCGGCGGAACTTCTTGCTCACCCTCAGGTGATACTTTTGGAACCACAGGAGTTGTTAATAAAGACGCAGGCGTGGGTACCTCAGGCGGTAGCGGTGTCGGTTGATATTGCAATGCAATTTGCAACACTTCATCAACCCACTTCACAGGTTTAATTTCTAATCCCGATTTAATATTTTTCGGAATGTCTTTCAAATCACGACGATTGTCTTCCGGAATAATAACCGTCTTTACGCCTGCACGATGCGCTGCCAATAATTTTTCTTTTAATCCCCCAATCGGCAACACTTCACCACGCAACGTAATTTCACCGGTCATCGCAACATCCGCACGCACTGGAATGCGTGTTAATGCAGACACTAACGCGGTACACATTCCAATCCCCGCACTCGGACCATCTTTCGGTGTCGCACCTTCGGGAACGTGAACGTGAATATCATTCTTTTCATAAAAATCTTTCGGAATACCTAATGCACTCGAACGACTTCGTACAACTGTCATCGCAGCTTGGATAGATTCCTGCATCACTTCACCCAAATGTCCGGTGTAAATCGGCTTGCCTTTTCCGGGAACAATTGCTGTTTCAATGGTTAATAATTCTCCGCCCACTTCCGTCCACGCTAAACCATTTACCAAGCCAATAGAATTTTTCTCTTCTGCAATACCATAACGATAACGTTTTACACCCAAATAACGCTCAAGATTGCGTGAGTTAACAATAATTTTCTTCTCGCGTTTTTTGCTAACGATCTTCTTAACCGCTTTACGGCATATCTTCGCCACTTCACGCTCTAAACTTCGAACCCCTGCCTCACGCGTATAGAAACGAATCATCTCCAAAATCGCCGCCGTCGTAATTTCTAACTCGCTGGATTTTAATCCGTTGGCTTCTAATTCTTTTGGAATTAAATGACGCTCAGCAATATTGACCTTTTCATCTTCCGTGTAACCCGGCAAACGAATGATTTCCATACGATCGGCTAATGCCGCCGGAATATTTAATGTATTCGCCGTCGCAATAAACATGACGTCTGATAAATCATAATCAACTTCTAAATAGTGATCGTTAAATGTATTGTTTTGCTCCGGATCTAAAACTTCTAATAATGCCGATGCAGGGTCACCACGAAAATCCATCGCCATTTTGTCGATTTCATCTAACAAAAATAACGGATTTCGCACGCCCGCTTTCGTTAATTTTTGAATAATTTTTCCGGGCAATGCACCAATATACGTCCTACGATGCCCACGAACTTCTGCTTCATCACGAATACCGCCCAATGACATCCGCGTAAACACCCGCCCCGTTGCTTTTGCAATGGATTGTCCTAACGACGTTTTACCGACACCCGGAGGTCCAACTAAACATAAAATCGGTCCTTTGAGTTTTTTCACACGTTTTTGAACAGCGAGATATTCAATAATACGCTCTTTAATTTTATCCAGACTGTAGTGATCTTTATCTAAACACGCTTCAGCTTCTTCTAACGTAAATTTAATTTCAGATTGTTTTTGCCACGGCAAATTCACTAACCAATCTAAATAATTACGCGACACCGTGGCTTCGGCTGACATCGGCGACATCATTTTTAATTTTTTAAATTCGGCCATCGCTTTCGTTTTGGCTTCTTCACTCATCCCTGCTTTATCAATTTTTTCTTTCAACGCATCTAACTCGTTCGGCGCATTATCCAAATCACCTAATTCTTTCTGAATAGCTTTGATTTGTTCATTTAAATAATATTCGCGCTGACTTTTTTCCATCTGGTGTTTAACGCGACCACGAATACGTTTTTCAACTTGCAATAAATCAATTTCAGAATCCATGTAGCCCAGCAATAACTCTAATCGTTTTTGCAAATCTGCCGCTTCGAGAATCACTTGCTTATCAGGGATTTTTAATACCAAATGCGCTGCGATGGTATCAGCTAATTTATCCGGATTTTCAATGCTATTTAGCGACGCTAAAATTTCGGGCGGAATTTTTTTATTGAGTTTGATGTATTGCTCAAATTGGGTGAGCACTGAACGGACTAAGACATCTAATTCTTTGCTATCCGGCGGAAACGTCGTTGGCATTAAATTTAACTCTGCCAACAAATGATCTTCTTCCGCCATGGAATTACGCATTTCCGCTCGCTGCGTCCCTTCCACCAATAATTTAAATGTTCCATCCGGAAGTTTTAATAATTGCAAAATGCGCGCCAAGGTTCCAATCGTATACAGCTGCTCGGGTACTGGATCATCATCGCCTGGATTTTTTTGCGCCACCAATATAACTAAATTATTTTTTTGCGCTGCGGCTTCTAACGCTTTAATCGATTTTCGTCGACCGACAAAAAGTGGAATAACCATATGCGGATACACGACCACATCGCGCAACGGTAAAATAGGAACGACTAAGGGAGCTTCGGGCGCAGACGCAGATACGGCTTTAGGCATGATAATTCCTCACGTGATAGAGACGTTACAGCGCGACTAAATTTAATTTTTATGCCTTCTTTTGTTTCTCATGAGAGTTATCATAAACCAAAAGCGGTTTGGACCCACTCTTGATGCAGTTGGCATCAACCACAACTTTTGTGACACCTTCCAAAGAAGGTATTTCATACATAATGTCTAAAAGAATATTTTCAAGTACCGCACGTAAACCGCGAGCACCGGTTTTTCGCTTGATCGCGAGCTTAGCCACTTCTTTGAGGGCTTCTTCACGGAATTCGATTTCGACATCATCCATCTTCAGCAATTTGGTATATTGCTTTGTTAAAGCGTTTTTAGGTTCAACCAAAATCTTAATTAAAGTTTTTTCATCTAATTCATCTAACGTCGCCACCGTTGGCAAACGTCCGACAAACTCTGGAATTAAACCGTATTTGATTAAATCATCGGGTTCCAATCCCTTGAGAATTTCGCTAAACGTTTTCTTGTCATCTTTGCCTTTGACTTCTGCGCCAAAACCAATGCCGGATTTTTCACTGCGTTCACGGACGATTTTATCTAAGTCATTAAAGGCCCCTCCGCAGACAAATAAAATATTGCGCGTATTCACTTGCAAAAATTCTTGGTTAGGATGTTTACGTCCACCCGCGGGCGGAACAGAGGCAACCGTGCCTTCCACTAATTTTAATAACGCTTGTTGAACCCCTTCGCCAGTTACATCGCGTGTAATGGAGCGACTTTCCGATTTGCGTGAAATTTTATCAATTTCATCAATATAAATAATGCCCTTCTCGGCTTTTTTCACATCGTAATCGCAGTTTTGTAATAATTTTTGAATAACGGTCTCGACGTCATCACCTACATAACCCGCTTCGGTTAATGTTGTCGCATCGGCAATCGCAAACGGGACGTTTAACAAACGCGCTAATGTTTCCGCTAATAAAGTTTTTCCACTTCCGGTAGGACCAATTAATAAAATATTACTTTTATTTAATTCGGTTTCATCATCGGGTAAATGTTTATATAAGCGTTTATAGTGATTATACACCGCAACCGCTAACACTTTTTTCGCGTGCTCTTGACCGACAACATATTGATTTAACGCTTCGGTAATTTCTTGCGGACGCGGAAGTGTTTGTTCTTCTTGTTCAAATTTCTCGTCTTTTAACGCTTCTTTTAACACATCATTACATAACGCAATACAACCATCGCAAATAAATACGCCCGGACCTGAGACTAATTTTTTTACTTTATCTTGTCCTTTTCCGCAAAAAGAACAAAAAGTGGATTTATCTGAATGATCGCTCATGATGACGTCCTCTTATTTAATTTCCGCTCGCTGCGAATACACCGCATCGATAATACCGTACGCTTTCGCTTCTTCTGCACTCATAAAATTATCACGCTCAGTATCTACTTTTACTTGAGCCGCTGTTTTTCCGGTGTGTTTAGCAATAATGCTATCCATTCGCTCACGCACTGAGGCAATTTCTCTGGCTTGAATTTGAATATCCGTCGATTGACCTTGCGCACCACCGTGGGGCTGATGAAGCATAACGCGTGAATTCGGCAAACAAAGACGCTTGCCCTTTTCACCCGCCAATAATAATACGGCACCGAAACTGCACGCTTGACCTAAACATAATGTCGTAACATTAGGCTTAATAAATTGCATCGTATCGTAAATGGCCAATCCAGACGTTACGGCCCCACCCGGTGAATTAATATATAACGAAATATCTTTATCCGGATTTTCTGCTTCCAAAAATAACATTTGGGCAATAATTAAATTTGCCATGTGATCTTCAATTTGACCCACGCAAAAAATAATACGTTCTTTTAATAATCGAGAATAAATATCATACGCACGTTCACCGCGTGCACTTTGTTCAACAACCATTGGTACTAACGTGGATTGATAAATATTCGACATGGTTTACGCCCCTCCAAGGCTTAATAATTCAGCAGCTTTAATGGTTTTTTCCACAACCGTGGCTTCTTTCATTATTCGTTCAACAATTTGTTCTTCCATCGCCATGGCTTCCATTTCTGCCATACGATCCTTCTGTTCATAATACCAATGCACAATACGAGCAGGATCATCAAAACGTTCTGCAATTTCTTCAATTAATTGACGTACTTTTGCGGCATCCGGTTTGATTTGATCACGCTTCACGATTTCGTTAACCACCAAACCTAACACGACACGTTCTTTAGCTCTGTCGGTAAACATCTCTGGCGTAAAGTCAGGTTTTTGCGCCCCTTTAAATTGCGCAAATTGTTGTTCCGCTTGTTTTAATAAATGTGCGGCTTCAATTTTAATTAACGCATTTGGAACATCAATGGATTTATACGCTTCAAATAATTTTTTCATGACATCGACTTTTATGGCTTGACGCGTTTGCTGGCCGATTTGTTTTTGTAAAGTCTCTCTGACTTCTGCGCGTAACTTTTCAATTCCACCGTCTTGCACGCCAAATTGTTTTGCAAATTCATCATTTAATTCAGGTAAATGCGGTTCTTCAATTTTCGTCACGGTAATTTTGAAATTCGCCGGCTTTCCTGCCAAATCTTTGGAGCCATAATTTTCTGGGAATGTCACATCAACGGAAACCGTCTCACCTGTTTTTGCGTTTACAATACCGTCTTCAAATCCCGGAATCGTTGCATGCGAACCTAACACTAGGGGCATCGCTCCTTTTCCGCCTGGAAATTCCACACCGCCGGTTGTTCCCACAAAATCAATGTGTGCGCGATCACCCATTTTGGCTGCACGATCGACAACATGCCAATGCGTTTGCTGTTTTTGCATACCTTCGATGGTTTTCGCCACATCTTCATCGGTTAATTCCGCAATTAATTTCTCAACCACTAAATCGGTAAATGGCGCTAAATTAATTGTCGGAAAAATTTCAAATGTTGCGGTATACGAAAAATCTTTTTCCGGTTGATATTGTTCAGTGATATTCACATGCGGTTCACCGGCAACGTGAAGTTCTTTTTCACGCAACGCTTTATATAACGTATCTTGAATCACTTCGTTCAATGCTTCGATTTGCGCACCGAAACCGAATTGTTTTCGGATAACATCCATCGGAATTTTTCCGGGACGGAAGCCATCGATTTTGGCGGTGTGAGAAATTTTTTGTAAACGTTTTTCGGTTGCGTCTTTAATGTGAGCCGACGGAACGACAACGGTCATTTTACGTTCAAGTGAATTTACATTTTCAACTGAAATTTGCATCTTATGAAGTCCTCTTGTTGTTTGGTGCGAAAGGAGAGACTCGAACTCTCACAGGTTACCCTACTGGAACCTAAATCCAGCGCGTCTACCAATTTCGCCACTTTCGCTGATTTCTTTGCATTCGCACGCACAGAATAAGCCCAACATTCTACCCCATGAAGGAATAGATCGGCAAAGGTCTTTTGGAGGAAAGCGATACCTTATATATGTATTTGGGATAAATTACTTAACATCGCCCACCCCTGAGGAACGGGCTAGCCCTGGAGATCGCCCTTCCACCCCAGCAGCAGGAGGCGTTCCGTTACCCACTGATTTTCTTCTTTCCCACATTTTTATTTGAGCTGCTCTTGCAGGATCCTTTTCTTGCATCCCAGCCGATGAACGCAAGGTATCTCTTGGGCTGTTACGAGCCAAAAGCCTGGGGCTATTATCATCACGTGGCGTGCGATGGGAGCGCGGCGTCGGTGTATTTGAGGAAGACTTTGGATCAAGCGGCACATTCGGAAATGCTTCTGAGTACAATACTTTTAGCAACTGAATGCCGGTTCTCAACGCCATCTGGTATGTGTTTTCTTTTCCAACCACAACGGCTTCTAGCAATTGCTCGAATGAAGCTTGAAAACGAACCCCCATATCGCAAAATTTTTTGCAATCATCAGAAAGATTGTTGTTTAATTGATATTGCCTAAAAAAATCCATTGCTGTTTTTGAAATTGCTTTCGAAGATAAAACCATATTATCCAACTGACCCACCTCAAACTCTAATAATTGCAAAGCATTCATATGAGCCGTCTCAGTAGAGTTTCCTTCGGTGATACGTGTAAAGTCAATTCGCAAAAAATCTCTAAACGATTCAATCGTCTCAGGCATTTCTTTTGTCTCTAAAAATCTTTTACGCGCCAATATAAACCGCTCAAAGAATTGAATTTTTTCGATCAGATAATAATTCTCAGGAAACTTTTCTTGCACCGCTTCCATGGCTAAACCATACATTTTTTGCATAATTCGCATAATAAGATACAAAATTTTTACCCAAGAACTTATGGTATATCCCATATGAGCAGAAGCATTCTGTATCAGTTTAAAGCGCAAAATCTCTAGGCTTTCAGAATTGTCATCCGGTACCAGGTGATTTAGAAAGGAAGACATGAAATGTTCAAATGAACTGCGATCAATTCTGGTATCCGTTAAATAAGGCAGATCAAAAGCGTTGAGAAAAGAAAGGTATTTAAAATCACTCATCTCCCGCAAATCAGAAAGCGATACTTTTCTATCAGGGTCATAAAATATTCTGCTCATTATTTGAGTATTGTATGAAATTTCAGAGCCATTAAATACATATTCAGCATGCGGATTAGTATCACTCACACAAAGATGTTGAACCATTTTTACTAAGTCATGATTATCCATGTGTCTAACGACGGAACTCACATGACAACCATCCAGTGTTTTCATTTTTTGAACGAGATTAAAAAAATTTGACGTAACAAAAGCGTCTTTAGAAAAAAGTTGGCTAAAAAATAACGTTAACGATTCGTCGAGCCCCTTGCTCCTTAAACCAAATTTGCTTAACAACCCTTCATATTTCTCTCTCTCAACTTTCTGTCTTTCAATCGGGTGTCTTACAACTGTCAGCTGTTCCATAATCATCCTTTGTTATTCGCTATCCGCGGTTGCGAGATTATAGAAATATTGTTTTATAATGTATACTACCGTGTGTACGTTTTTTGATCTGACGCGCTAGGAGCAAACATCAATGGAAGAAGTACTTGCCTCCCAACAACTTGCTAACAACGCACTGCGTTTTCTTAACGAAAAGGATTACAACAATGCAAGCGAAACGATAGCATCTCTTGCACAAACAGATCCTAATTTTTTTCACTATTTTAGTGCACGCATCGATTCCAAACGAAATAATATTGCTAGCGCCATCACGCATTTAGTCAAAATTAACAACGCTGCCTCTGAATTATTACCCGATGTTCAAGCTCTCACCGTTAAAGCAATCTCTGAACTTGTTCGCCGACAAATCAGTCGCGCTTTAGAGATATTTGATACTGATACGTATGATAGCGCCATACGCGTGATTGTTTCGATAGAACTTACGAAAAAAGAATCCAATTTTTGTCATTTTATGCGCGCAAAAATAGCACAAAAGCAAGGTAACTTGCGCATTGCTGTTGAAAACTTAGTACAAGTAAAAAATACAAGGGATGAAAATTCGGCTATTACACGAGATCTCTATGCACCCGCTCAAAAAATGCTAACCAAAATTCTTAACGAACAGGCGCAGCGGGCTTTAGAGGCTCTCAAGGTATCCGATTTCAGAACGGCACATACTGCGGTTTCTATCATAGAAGCCAGCGGCAATACTGAGTCCGTATTTTGTAATTATATAAAGGCTGAAATCGCTCACCGAGAAGGCAAGATAGTCTCTTCACTCGATTTTCTAGACAAGGCTACAGCAGAAAAATCTGAGAACAATAAATCGCTAATTACATATGACACAGATACTGCTGTTCAACGTTTGCTCGTTGGATTAGTCGCAGGTCAACTTAAAGAAAAATCAAAATATAAAACCGAATTTGTTCCTTTTAATGCTCCTAACTCAGACTACACCCCTGTAAGTCTCGATAGCGAAGAAGATTTTTGCGCTTTAAATCTCAACATTACGGAATCGTTAGAACCTTTTGTAAACGTCACTCGATATGAAGGCTCAGGAATTGTCTTTGATTTCACAAAAAAGTTAAGCTTAGAAAGCCAGCTTCGTATTTTAGAAAATCTTAAAACACTTTATGCAGATGAGCACCAGAAAATACAGGAGTTATCTCTCTCGGAGCTGTACCCCCGACAGGTGACACTCTACGGGGAAGAAATACTTGATGAAGCGCAATTCCTTCGATACCTTTCAAGGGAGCAAGCACTTATCAAAGGTTACATTGCAGCTCAAAAAGGTCTATGGGCTCAAGCGCATGCTTACTATTTCGAGGCTTTTTCCGAGGGCATTTACAAAGAAGAACTCGCAAACTTAAAAGCATTTTATTTTCCAAAAGCTGATGAAATTGAAATTAATGATAAATTCACTCACGCACAATGCTATGCGATCATAAAAAGTCTTTTTGTAAATAACATAATAGATGAAAATAGGTATGTTTGTTGGTTACTCGCCCTTAGGCAAGCAATATTCTTTCCGCCACTCAAAGAGGAAAACCACAGCTCACAAGATGATAGTGATGATACGCAGAGCGCTCAGAATATGGATAGCCGTCCTCCTGACGCTATTCTTGAGCATGCCCTACCTCAGCTTGATGCTAACGATGAACCTCCTGTTTCTGAGGAAGAACGAAAACTTGTCGGTAAAATTCAAAGGCAAATTTTACTCTTTGATTCAGGGTTAAACACTGAACAGGTAATAGAAAACGAGAGATGGATGCGAGAAACCAAATTTGCACAAACAAAAAAAATAATTTACGGTGAAGACCTTAAAGATTTTTCAAAGCGCTTTTTTGAATTTGCTTGGAATATTTCTCGCTTTAAACCACTGAATGCGGTAGTCGTTTTCTTTGCCGCATTTGCGTTTCTTCCCGCACTAGCCCGCAAAAAATATCAGCTAACTCACAAAGAAAAACGTACGGCTGACCAAATATCAAAAGACGATGAAGCACTCAACGCAAGACGTACTGAACTCAAAGAACAAAAGCTGAAAAAAGCTCGCCTGAGTGACAGCATTTCAGTCAGTAAACGAAATTTATTATTTGAAGAAATGCGAGTTCAACACGAGGATGATGCCCAAGTTGAAGACCGTCGCGTCGATCAGGCAAAACAAATGAAGCTTTCAATAGGCGCCGCTTCAGTAGGCTCGCCTACAAAATCCAACTAAAATTTAATTACTGTATTATCTTGGGCGCCTCGGTTTTCTGATCTGTCGTTTCAACAAAGGTTTTAGTAAGGGATTTAATAATAAGATTAAAATGTTCTTTATCTTCATTCGTATACGCTGGTGTCCAAAACCCCTCATTTTTACACAGCTTTGCTTTTTCATAACGATCACTTGCAAGCACCAATGCTTTAGCGCGAACCTCAACACTTACGGTATTTGACTCGAGTATTTTATTGACTAACTTTACCTCGCCTTCAATAATCGCCAATTCTAACAACGTCAATCCACTCTTCCCTTTTGTATTTAAATCAGCATTGTGCTTTTCAAATAATACCTCGGCATTGCTGAGTAATTTTAAGCTTATCGCCCATGCCATTAATTTATTAATTTCTGCTAGTTTCGCTTTAGCTCTTTTTTCGAGCAACAAGTACGCACACGCATAATTTCCATTTTCAACGGCATATTGGAATGCTGTTTTATGATTCAAATCAACTTCATCAAAATGTCTAATCCCTTTATGATTTAAAAATAATTTAAGCAGCGGAACATTCCCAATGACACAGGCCAAATGAACTGGTGTCATTCCCATTTTATCTTTTGCATTGATCATTGCGTGACTATTAGGCACTTCTTCTAGAAAAAATTTGACCACATTGGGGTGACCACTCAAACACGCATCATGAATCGGCAAGCGCCCAAAATCATCGACTTCCCGTAAATTTATATTACCTGTTTTCATGTCACGTAACGCAGACACGGAGCCTGTCATCGCTGCCTGATGTGCCTCTGATTTGTTAAAAGAAAATATCTCCAACACAGGTGGTATTGCTTCATGGTCGACTGCGTTACCATTATCTTTGCGGGCATCAAGTTCTATACTGCGTTCGTTATCGTACATAGGCGGCCCCTTTATAAGTTTTAATATCGATGGCCCCATAATAGCCTTCAAACCTTAAGGAAATATTAAATTTCGAGATAAATTACTAATGAAAGAAACGTCAGAATACTACAACCGAATGATAGGAAAACTTCTAGCTCAACAACTTCACTATCATATAAAGCAGTTGCAAAAACATGGCAACCCCTCTGAATATATTGAATCATTAATTGCAAAAATTATTAATCAGACATCTAACACTGCTCCATGGGTATTAAACGAATTAGGCATGATTTTCTTCAAGGGCTCAGAAGGAATTAAAAAAGATATTAACCTTGCTAGCGAATGTTTTTCTTTTGCTTTTGGACACGGCATAACCGTTGCCGGTTTAAATTTAGCCACGACCCTATTCTGCTTAAGCACTGATCTTAATTATGGCATTCGATTATTTTACATACTCGAAAAAACAATGAAAAAAGGTTGTGCGGAGTTTAAAACTAAACGAAACGATATTTATTATTTAGGCGGATTACTTTTCTTTCGTGCACAAAACAAAGACGCCGCTAAACATTGTTTTGGCGCGGTTCGCCGGAGTCATGCGTATTATGCATCGGCGCAGGAATATATTGAAAAAATAAACAACCAAAATCTAAAATAAATTATTCGCCGTCATTTTCGGCACAGGTCTCACACCATTGATTTCGGGTCGCAATATTCCTTGTTGAAAACAATAATCCACTAATTCTTGTACACCGGGATTATTACGATATTCAAGTACACCATATCCTTCTTTTGAATCCGCGCGAGAAAATTGCACTTTTGGAAATTGCTTTACTAACTCTCTGACTAAATTTTGACCGATGCCTTGTCGACGACATTCTTTATTTACTTCTATACGAGAAAACCAGACGACGCCATCTTTTTTCTCGAACCCAAGAACACCCACACGTTGATTATGTTCATCACGCGCAATAATTTCTGAACGTATATTATCTACACTATACGAAAACACTTTAACTTTTTTTCGTCGTTTTTCAAAAAATGCTTTAGCCGGAGGTGGCGCAGGAGCGGCTACCTCTCTTTTTCCCGCTGCACTTCTATTATAAGGCTCAAACGGCTCGTAAATTTCTATGGGAATATTTAATCCAAACAAATGCTGTTCAATTAAAGGACGCACCTCTTCCCAATTCAATCCTCCATTTCCACACCCTAATGGCGGAATGGCAAGAGAGCGCACGCCCCATTCTTGAAGGTGTTGTGCAAGGAAAATTAAACCTCTTTCAACATCTTCAATGGTTGAATTATTTTTCCAATGTTGTTTTGTCGGAAAATTAATAATAACGCGATCATTACTGACTCTATAGATATACGGTTCACCGAGTTTTACTTCGTTACGTTTACATCGCGCCTCATAATCTTTAAACATCGCGGGATAACGTGTTTTAAAATTCAGCGCAATACCTTTTCCCATAATTCCTACGCAATTAACAGTGTTAACCAGCGCATGCATTTTAGAACCTAATAAATCCCCTTGTTTTCGTATATGTATTTCTTCTTGGCTGGAAAAAATCTCTTGTGGTGTTGGAGTATCTTGTACAATCGGTGTAAGCCGCGCATTATTATTTTCAAAATCCTTCGATGAAAGACGAATAGGAATAGGACAGTCCTTATTAAACAAATGTGAAACTAAATTTTCTGCTTGCCGAGAGTTCACTAAAATTACTTTAAACCATTCACGCTTAAGCTGTGGGGTTTTGACATAAAACCCATTAACAGTTTCATAAAAGGTAATAGCGGGATCTACACCGGGATCGGGAATTTCTAGCACAACAACAAAAGCATTGGTTCCTTTTACTTCTGATTTTTCTAAGGCTTTCTCTGGTGTTTCGTACAAAACAAACTCACGTTGAGTTATATATTCAGGTAGTCGATCTGGCATATGACCGGTTTGAATAACTGAAACAGCTGTTTCCGGTCGGAGAATTAAATAAACGCGACGGGTCATACTCCTGACCTCCTTAATATGATTGCATTTGCAGCTCCCTCATCATCTGATTCATCCGAGGATAATTGCTCTATAACCTCAAAATCATCCATTTCAGCGTCAGGATCTCGTGCAACATAATTTCTTAAAGGCTGATATTGTTTAGGTAGAAATAATTGATTATTAACAGCAACACGAACATCATCTCTTTCTCTTTCTTGTAAAATCGCGCCGACTCTCTCACACGTAGCTTGATCACAAACCCATATTCCAAAAATATAGCGCGCATCTACTTTATAAGGTAACAATGCTTCTGCTTGACGCGTCTGTTTTTTGAATGAGGATATTTCTTCATCCGTCATCCCTCGAAAAAGTCCTGTACTTTTAAGAGGTTTATAACCCGTAACGTCTTCATACGTTATTGCCATAGTACGTCGTTGATCTAACTCAAATGCATCTACCGTAAAAAAATCAACTGAATTCGTTGCCGCATTTTGATCTGTCAGAATAGCATCGCTACGATCCAGTATTTCTCCACGAATTCGCAAGATACACATATTTTGCCTATCTTGGGCAGGAAAACCTTCTCGACCAAAAATAACATTCATCATCATGGCGTTATGCGGATTTAAATATAAGTTCACAAATCGATGCAAAGAACGGGGCCTTTTATTGGGGTCAACGCGCTCAATAACTTTAGTCCCACGTCTTGCTTGAACAGCCTGATTAGAAAGATCTTTTCGAGCGGGATTTAATTTTTCAATTCGCCGATGGGAAAGCAGCCCATTTTGTAAAATACTCGGCAAATTATCGATATGCGTCATATAAAAACATTCTTGAATATTCTCGCGCCGTATTCTTTCTTCACCATTTCCAAAAAAGCGGAACATTAATTTATTGCGCGGTTCTGGTTGTTGTCCATTTCCATCTGCTTGCATATATCTTCTCCTTTAAATTTCTAAAAAAACGCGGCCAATTTTACATTTGAATGAGTAGAGGTGGGCAATAAAACAAAAAGAAATAACGCGCTTATTCTATCATCCATTGAACGAAAATTCAGCTTTTAGTGCTTGACGTGATACCCCGAAAGCACAAAACGTCCCACAACAAATACCACCGTCGCCACCAAAAAATCACTTAAATTAAACACATACGCATTCAATGCAAATAAACATACCATCACACCGATCAGTACGACCGTATTCCAGGGATTAATATCTTCATCTTCATATTTACTGTTCAGCAACTTTATATGTAACTTAATTTTTTCGATTCTTTCTGCAAATGTTTCATCGCGAGACGGATACGGAACCAGAAGCAAGACATTCACTACATCCACGCTTAGGCTCAATGACAGCATCCCTACGGAGAAAATCATAAACATATCTTGAAAGCTAACCTGATCTATATCTATTGCAGATAACGCGGTCATATTCGGCAAAATTATTCTAAACAGTAAGACCGCTGCCATAATTAAATACCACACATAAAAATCCGTTTTCATCCAAGCAGGAGGAGTACCTGGAATTAACCCGTTCAGCAAAACCATAATACTGGGAATCAAAATACCAATCAGAATAAAGAGATGTGCCATAGTAAATTCGCTAAACAAATTCCCCATATCTTTAAATATAAAATAAATAAACATGATATTAAACAATAAAAGAAATCGTTCAGTAATAACCGGGAGGATTTTTTTATTATTTAGCACGCCAAAGGCCAGCATAAATATCCCTATAGAAATTCCATAGTGAAGATAAAAATTATAGCCACTCTCACCCCTAAGCGGGATAAATCCGCACACCCCTGCACCTATTGCAGGGGATATAAGAAAACAGGCATTTTTTATACCCGTGACCGCTTGTAGCGTTATAAACGCTTGAATCAATGCGCCTAACGCAAAAAGCGTTAATTCCAACATATCCCCTCACTCCTTCCAGCAGTACTCACATTCACGAAATGCTAGCGCGTTTCTCTCTGAAATTAAAGCAAGCCATCTCTCTTCTGTTCAGGTAAAATAGTTTCATTTTACTTCCTTAACCCCATAATAATATTCTCATACATGCCCAACATCTCTAAACAAGATTTATATAGGATCCTTAAGGGTTCCTGACTAACTGTTGTATAAAAGTTTTTAAATTCTTCTATTTTTCCAATATTTGCTTCTGACGGCTCGGTTAATGCTTCTCTTAAAAAATAATGCGCCATTAAATTTCCTTCTCGACGATCCAAGTAACCATTTAATTGTTGAATTAAATTTTTTCGGAGCCTACCCGCTTCCAAAAGGGATTCTGATAAATCGACAATGACACTGTCTCTATTCCCACATAACACACCTACACGCCTAAATAATCCAACTCGAACTACACTATTATTGGGATCCACAAGACGACGGCGTATCAAAAACATTAAGGAACGTCTTTCATTTAACGCAATCGTTTCATTATTCATCAATGCATGAAAGAGTGGAGAATAAGGCTCCTGAAATAAACAACTCGGATCAACGTTTTTATTAACAAGATATTTTATAAAGACGAACTGAGTTTGTGCAGATTGATTTTTCCACGAGCATACACACATTAAATGTTCAGGTGTTAACACCACCCCTGCCTGAATAATACGTTTTGCTATTTCTATTTGTTCTTCTGCTAATGCCACGCTTAGTACACGAACTAAAGCTATTTCATCAATTCTTATCTGATTATCGAACAAACAAAATACCAGCTCTGCGTCACTCATTCTACATGCACGCGAAAGAATTGCTTCAGCAAACTGCGCCATTTGATCAACGAAAAATCGAACAATTTTGCCATGCCCCTGTTTGTATGCAACCAATAATTCACGCGTGCTTTCTTCAATCCCATTTCTTTTTAAATAAAAACAAGCAGCATCAAAATGTCCGTATGTACAAGCAACACCCAATGGAGAAAGTTGTTCTGCATCCCACTCTTCAACCTCTCTTTCTATTAAAGCGAGGGGTTGATGTAAACGAATTGCCCATAAAAAAACTGATATACCTTGCACACGACGCATAGGCAAAATAAGGTAATTAAACATTTCATCCAATGCCTTTTGAAACCCCATTAGCGCCACACGTTTAAATAGATTTCCGTTGGGCGATTGCAACAATTCAGTAAAAAATTCAATATTTCCTGTGCGCTGCAGCACAATAACATAAATCCTAAAATGCTCTTTTAATAAATGCGTTTTTTTCATTCTTATCATATCTATTGCACTTATACTCATCGTAGCCCACTCATCAGGTAAAACTAAGTTTTCTGAATGTCTTGCAGAAACTAATGCCTCTTCCCAATCGACGTTTAAATAACCTGACGATATTCTTTGCGCATAAATTTCAGGATATTCACGTAAAAATACCCCCTCAGAACTATTCCATCGGCGATAAAATTCCTCAAAAAATGAAGCGCAGGCAGTAGAAAGACGCGCCAATTCAGGCAGTGATAAATATCGAGTAATCAATACTATCCACACCATGAGTGGCAAAACACCAAACACTCCACCGACAGAAGCTCGACGAGAAGCTTCTAAAACAACTTGAAATTCATCATAATTCTGCTGAGGAATAAGAAATTCTGCATTCCGTCCTTCACAAGCATCAACAATTTTTTTGCCACTGTTCACTAATACGGCAGCCGTATTATATTTTCTCTCAACTAAAGCCTTATTGAATGGCGTACGCTTTGTTGCGGCTTCGCGATCTGATAAAAACATCCCCATATTTTCATTGAGCAACATATTCAAATTTGCATTATGTTCAACTAAAAACTTTGCTGCTTCCACGTCATCTCTCGCGCACGCTCGCCACAATAAACGTCCTAAAATTTCAGCATTTACAAAATTTTCATTTCTTTCCAGTAACCACGCAGCTATTCTAAAATGCTTTTCTTGACACAACATGTCAAATAATTGCAAAGCTAAATCTTCATCGAGAGTAAATCCATTTTTAAATAAAATATTCAAAAATTTTATTTTTGGTGAGCGACATAATTGTGTAAAAAGGTGAAAATTCACAGCTTTCGATATTTGTCTCACAATACGATGTTGAGTACAGTGATGGGCAACCTCTATACCTGAAAATCCCTCTTCATTTTTCCATTCAAAAAATACATGTGCTCCGTTAAACCGCAACACTTTATCTATAAATGCTTCATGCCCATATTTACAGGCCAAAAACATTCTGTGTTGAAATGTAGCGCTATCGTTCGTATCGGGAATTTCAGATAATGGTTGACGCGTACAAATAGCCCACTCAGGAATATCGAATTGCCGTGCACGTGCTTTTTTTATCATCGGATAAAAAGCATCCAGTACATTTTGGTAACCTAATAACCCTGCCCATAAAATTACATCATCCGTTGGATTGCCTCTTTCTCTTTCGGGAAAATCCGCGAGTCCCCTCAATCTTTCCCTAGCAACTTCTGGGTTAGTCTTGAAATTTTGTAGAGCCTGTTTTAATAGATGAGCACGACGATTCGCTTTCTGTTCCCCTTGAGCAAGCTGATATGCCCAATCATACTCCACACCCCGCTCAGTCATTCGACTGTATTCCAGAGGGAATAACCGCATAAATTGGCCTTCCGGCCCGTTCCAGCGACTCTGAAATTGAGCTTGAAACTCAGCTTGTCTAAAGAACTTAGACGATCTCATTAAACGAGCAAGCTCAGGCAAAGGTAATAATCCAGTAAATTGCAGCCATAAAACTTTAGGAAGACCGCCAGGACCCAGTTGAACTAACTCAAGCATTCTTTATTACCTCACTAATTATCAAGCTGTGAGAGTATAGTTTCCTCAACTCTCAGCAGAAAGGGTAAAATTTACCCTACATTTAAGATTTTCTTAAGGTTTCACAGGTAAAATACCCATATTCATCGCCTTTCGCTGAGGAAATTTAAAGATGAGAAACATTGCTGCTTTTGATACCCATAGTGACTTCTTAATTCAACGCTATAAACACGGCGTTCAATTAGTTCGTCCCTGCTCTCACACCGTCTGCCCTCCTCGGCAAAACCTTTCGAATTTATATAACCTTGATGCAAGTGTATATTTTCATCGTAATGAAAATATTATCGTAGATGGAAATGAGCTGAATGCAAAACTCAGTGGCGCAGAATCCACTCAAGAGATGAAAAATAAATCTGTAAGACATTTTGCTGGAACCCTGCTTGGGAATGTAGCGACCGAAAATCATCAAAAAGTTATAGAGTCTGGTTTTATGCAGATTTTCGAAGAAGCAGGAACATCTTTAAATCAGTCCACTTTTCATGTGATGTCATTTAAATTTCCGTGGTACTATGACAATCAAATCATAGGCATTTTTGGCTTTTCTATTAGGCTTGATGCAGATGCATTACCTCGTTTTACTCAAACATTTTCAACCTTTCTTTCGATGGGTCTGACAACGACAACAATTTCTCCCATTAAAAAACATCAAAACATTACCTTTAGCACACGCGAAGAAAATATTCTAAAACAGCTTGTGCGTGGCAAAACCGCAAAAGATATTGGTGAAAGGCTTAAACTTTCTCGACGTACAATTGAGCATTATCTTGAAAATATAAAATTAAAAACACATTGTAAAACCAAGTATGAACTCGTGGATAAATTTATTGATGAGTTTATTTGAAAAAATTTCAATTTTATTTAACAGTTATCTCTTTTTGATGGGATTTATTGATTAAACATCAACCGCGCTCTTCAAAAACCCATGCAACTCATTGATAAAAAATAAGATCAGTCTTGAAAACTCACGAATAAGAAATTTTTATAGATACGAACAGCATATAAGAAAGTTTATATTGCTTCGTATTGCGCTATTTTCATAGCTTCTGACTGTATAGCTTTCAGGCTGCCAGTTTCTTTGTATGGAAAAGGAGTATCAGAATAGCCACATTGTATTGCGCGCACTAGTTGTTCACAGGTTCGCCTAGGAAACTTGTATATTCTTGATTTTTCAAAAGAATCAATTATTTCTAAACGACCTTCTGGGGTAAATTTATCCCATTTTTCACGAAGCTCACTTTCTTCTTTAAGATCAATTATTTCAACTCTATCAAGTTTACGTGCGCTATTCTGATACCATGCCTTTAATAGTATTTCTATCGCCCCAACATCTGAGTCAGGCGCACCATATCCAAATACTGTTAATGCAAAAGCCTCAGCAAAATCACTTTTTGCTTCTTGCCATATTGAAGCTATATATTTATTTCCATCAAAATAATTTTTCTTTTTAATCGGATAAAGAAGAGGAATCGGATTAAATCTTAAAACGCATTCAGGACATATATTCTCCCTCTCCCCCCACCTCACACAATTTGAGCAACTAGCAATGCGCACATTCCCATGTAAAAAATAAATTCTTGGCAATCGATTAATAACTTTTGCATTACGTTTGTAAGCGTCAAACAACAAAGGGTCCCAATTGAACGAATAAATTGCGTCTTTATGACTTAAGGAGAGAAGAAGCTGATCATATAGCGTTACACTATCAGGCAAACAAAAGGATCTAAAGTAGTTAAATATTTTATCTTCTACTATTTTTTTCAATTTATTATCATCAATTTCACAATAAATATTCTCTATATTTCCATCACAATTTAAACCAGCGTTCCTAAGTGTATCCTTAAGCCCCACTACATCGATAAAATCATTCATGAGCGGCGACTGCTTTCCATATGCAGCGCGACTACAACCGGCTCCCACCAAAACAATATGAGATTTACTCTTGTCGGGATTTTCAAGAATGTTTTCCATTAATCTCCCACTGTATCAATGACCTATTTTGAAAAAGACAGCTCTGATTCATACTCATCATCACTTTCACCAGTATCACTTTCACCACCATACACCTCACCCAAATCGCGGTGCGCTTGCTCACGCGTTAATACATATACCATTTGGCTTTTATCCATGTGTTTCTTCAGCAATGCGAAATGTTCTTTCAGGTTTTTATTTTGGAGGAAAATTAAATACAGCTCGTCTATTCTCCGACATGAAGCTTCAACATCCTGGGGAACTTTAACTATTTGAGTTTGAGAGTAGATACCAAACAAGGTGTTATTTTTGAAAACCTCCTCGAGAGTTATAAATCCCGCTCTAACCATGATGAGTGCTCTAGCTTGAGAAACAGCCATGCCAACCTGCAGGGATTCACTTACAGCATGGTGCCATTGAGCCTGTTCTTTTTCCATCACCAAAAAACAAATTTGATTGAATTTTTTCACATCACCAAGAGTAGCTTGCTCATAGAGATCTTGCAGTTCTTCTAAAGAAACAGTCTGATGTGTTTTTCCATAACGTATCAAAAATGCAGCTATACTCTTCTCTTTCTCCAGATCTTCTTGAGTTATTTTCCAAAAAAACCCATAAATATCAGACGAATAATTTCCATGTTGTGGCAAGTAACTATCACCTAATCGGTCTCTTTTTGGACTAGTTCTATGCTCTGATTCTAATTCTGTATCTGAAACTAAATATTGCTCAACCGGACCATATCCAGTTTTACCAGAATGGCCATTATCCAGATTCCAGGCTTTTTCTTTAACTTTTGGAATACCAAGACGTGGATTCTCATGACTTGTTAATTTAACTACAGCGTCTTGAAATGCTCTTTCAGCTGAAATAAATCTACGTGCGTTAACATCATCTAAAACAACAGGTGGTGGTAATTCCTCACCATCTGAAGCTTCAAGTTTAAATCTTTGATCAATAATATTATGTGTTAATTCAATAAGTTCAGCATGTTTCTTTGACCTCTTTGGATTAAAAAATGACTGTTCAGTAGCATGTCGTCTAAATACCCTTCTTTTTTCAGGATTATATTTTGCATGTTTTTTAGTAAGGCTTTCTCTTGCCTCTTCTAAGATTACCAGCTCTTCTTCTAGCTTTTGTTTCTTTTCAGTGACATTACCAACATCTTCTGCTTCTTCTTTTAATAGCTCGTCGATTAAGTCAATTTCAGTTCTTCTTCCTTTGATTACGCCATTAATTTGCGCCAATCGTGCTTCATATTCACCAGATACACCTCTAGCATCTGCAGAATGAACCCATTCACTTTCTTTTGACCAAAAGCTGGAGAGCTTATCTACAAACCTAACTCCTTTATGTAACAACATCCTTATTGACGTACGCTGCCTCTTTGGAGGAGTGCCCTCAGAGTCATCGGGTGTAAGATCGCGCGCGACCTGATCCTTAATCAAGCGAGCTCTTCTTCTAATTACGTCACGATAGCAATCTTGTTTTTTATCAAATGCACTATTACAAAATGCATCCATAGCTTCAGCATATTCTTTACGTAATTCATGACACACCCCTTTGATATAAAATACTTCAGCCATAAATTCTTTCGCATCGTCACATATAGAAGAAAATCCTTTTATATTAATCAAAGGATCCATTACTTCTAAAATATTCTGTAAGCGCTCCTCATCGAAATCCTCTTCATCTGTGATATTATCCAAATATTTATTTTTAATATATTTTCTTAATATTGCTATCGATTTAATGTCAGAAATTATTCCCTCCTTGACTTTTTGATCGTACGTTGAACGATACTCACTTTCTTTGAGGACAAAATATTCTGCAAACGCAATAAAGGCTTTTTTCACTCGCTCTTTTCCAAGCAAGCATCTCCCCAAGATCCACTTATGCCGATCTTTTTCTTTTTTAGATTCTTTCGTTAATTCAACCGCTTTAACCGCGTATTTCAATGCAGAATCGATATCTTCACTAAGTATAGAAACAGCATAATTATCACAACCCCAGTCACTATCACGATCCGCGGCTAATTTATAAAATTTTATACTTAATTTTTTTTGGTCGGGATCAGATAGTTTACTTACCGCAACGCCTAACTTATTGATAGTACTTGCATCTATTACAAAAGGTTTACCGGGTTTTGTTGAAAATTTATAACGCTCAGCGTAATACAATATTTGGTCAGCTGTAATAACACCTTCAGTTAATTTAGCATTTATATATTTAAATACTTCATTATGATTATTTTTTCCTGCTAAATTAGAAATTTGTGTTTTAACTTCGGCGGGTAATTCATTAGCCATTGCTCGCTCCTTTTCTTGCGCTACAATTACTTTTGACAACCTCATCTGATACAGACTGAGAAATTTTGCATCTTAAATACATATTCTACACGTTCAAAACTTTAGCTCACCCATGAAGAAGTTTATATAGGGATATAAAAATACCTCCTCCTAACTGCATGAGTAAACATCAACCACTCATAATCAAAAATCCTTATAAATTATTTATAAATGATAACATCAGATATTAAAAGTCACGAAAAAAGGCTGTTGATTCACGAAAAACTCACGAACGAAAATTTTTGTGGAAATAATTTTTTGATGGTGTAGCCCTGAAAGGTTGCTGTGACGGGTTAAATCTGGTGGGCCGTGTAGGGATCGAACCTACGACCTATTGATTAAGAGAACTCGATCTGGTCTTTCTAAAGTATTCTATATTTGTCTATTTTGTTGTTCTTACGCCTTTTTTGGGCGTTTACGTATTCTGCCCTATTCTCTCAAAACCCCTAAAATACCCCACTTTTCTTGGCACGATTACACAAGAATTACACAGAGATTAAGAACAGACTGTTGAATGCCGGCACAGATTTAAATTAACTATTTCTTTGAGGTATTGCCAACTCTGGCTTGTGAAAAGCTAACACTTGCTAGCAACTCTTCATCCCGTTTGGCAGATTCTTTAATCTTATCCTCAACTTGTTGAATCAACCCCATTATCTTAGGAGTATTTGTATTTATTTCTGTGGATTGTTTTTGTTCTTCTTCTACCTCAACTTTCAATGCGTGCAATTTTGCTAAATCTTCAGCATCTTGTTTAGCGCGCTCTTTTATCCACTCCTCAAGTAACATTTGCAGAGCTTTCTCAGTTCTTCCGGAAGAATGAGGCGCTATTGATTTGTAAAGCCCTTGAGACTCCATATCTAAAGCAACTCTGGGAGATTCTTGATTTTCTTTTGAATATTTTCGCTCATTATCTTTAACTTTTTCCTGTATTTGCGCAATACTTTTATCAGCAATTTCAGTTCGCTGTAATCCCAGAAAAATTTGCTTAGTGTTTTCTAAAATAAATGCTGCGCATTTTTCATTTATTGGATTGTCTGCCAAATTTAATTTCAAAATCTTCGAATTAGAAACAAGAGATTGCGCACCCTCATCACCCACACGATTATCTTCTAGGCTTATTGAGCTAATATTTTCTAATGTTGCAAGGGACACTGCTCCTGCATTACCGATATTATTTCTATATAATCTCAAATGGCTGACCACTACTCCCGGATATTGTTTTAATAATTCAACCAGTTTTTCGACGTGGTCATCTCGCAACCCTTTGTTGCTCAAATCGATTTCTACAGGAGATTTTCTATTCTCTAAAATACTTTTAACACCTGCTATTAATTCTGCGCTCATAATTAATTACCAATATTGGTTGGGATTATTTAGGAGAGTTTCCTTGGCCACTTTGTGACGTTTTAAATGTTTCTAACTTCTTTTCATCCTGTTCAGTTGATTCTTTAATTATAGTCTCAGCTTTCTGAAAAGCTTCAGCAATGACTGCTGGAATTTCATCTGAACCGGAAGATAATTTTTTTTCTTCTTTAACTTTCGCCTTCAAGCCTTCCAGCCTAGCTAAAAATTCAGCGTCTTGTTTGGCACGTTCTTTGATCCGTTCTTCTAATAACATTTCAATACTTTTTTCCTCTCTTCCTGGCGAAGATTCTTTTTTATCTCTACCTGTATCCTCAGGAGAATGAGGGCCTTCAGTTTTAAAAATTCCTATTGCTTTCATTTCTCGAGAAGATCTTAAAGGTTTTAAACCTTGACCAGAAAGTTTTGCTTTAATGTTTGGAAAAGCGTAATTAGGATCTTGGCTAATAGTTTTGGCAGATATGCCATTGAGATTTTGTGTTTCCGGATTTACGCCATGTTTGAGAAGTAAATCAACAATTTCTTCATGCCCTAATCCAACAGCCCAAATGAGCGCAAGATCATTACACTCGTCTTCTTTAATAGCTCTTTCTTCGGATTGCGATACTTCTATTGAGAGATCATCAATGTCTGTTGTTTTTCCTCCAGGAGTATTAATACCGTCAGCGTTATGTGTGAGCATACAGCTTACAATATCTTTTCTATTTTTTCGGATAGCCCAGTTTAATGCTTCAGGGTGATCTGAAATTTTAAAATTTTGTCCTTCTTGTTCAATGAGTTTTATAGCGTTATCAAACTGTTCAGAAAAAATAGCGTAAGTTAACGGTGTGCCTTCTAATCTGCTGATAGCATGAAGATTCGGTTTCGCGTGTTCAAGAAAGTAATTAAATAACTCAGTATTTCTTCTTATTAATGTCCATATGAATGGGGTTGTGCCATATCGATCACTTGCATTAACATTTCCGCCTCTTCTTGTTAATATTTTTGTTAGATTAACATGTTGATTTTGGGTTGTCCGATGTAAGGCAGTTTGACTGAAATCGACTGCGTCAATGTTCGCGCCTTTATCTAAACAGTTTTCTACTTTGTTTATGTTACCTTTGGTCGCGTAATATATAAGCGCTGCATCTTTATCTTCTTGGCAAAATTCAGCCCAATAGTTATCGCCGAGAAATCCAACAACATCCTCGCTACCCCATTTTGTTGCGCATCGCATAGGAGTTTCACATGTTGGCGGACCATCCTTTAATTCAGAAAAAGGATGTCTTACAAGATATTCCTTTAGTTTAGTTAGGTCGGCTTCTTGAACAAGAGCTTTAAATTCATTCATCGTTTTCTCCTTTTATTTAGGGCGTGGACTATGGACCGGTCTATGTTCGATTTTTCCAATGAATATGAATAAATCATCGCCAAGCCTACAGAGCTTATTATACAGAAATTCACAATACTCATGGGAGCTATGGCTTGCCAATTCTTTATTTTTCATTGTTGTTGCAATTTTTTCTTTGAAATCTTCTCCTAAAATCAAGGGATTATTATCAAGGTTGATTAAAATAACCCGGGTTTCACCTTCGAATCCTGGACCAGAATTTCTAATAATAATCATCAAGTCACGAAATTCTTCTAATATCAAATGCTCAACCCAGTCGTTCCTTGTTGTTTGGGGTAGGCGTGCGAGAGAGACGTTTATATCAATAATAAACAAGGAAAGATCACGATGAGTTTTATCAGACGTCCAGTCGTCCTTTCTTCTTTTATTTTCTTCCCACTCAAAAGGGGCAGGTTTGAGACTTATTCTTTCAAAAACGATTTTTGTTTCTTGCCCATCATATCCGAATTCATCGCCACACATCAGATACCATCCGCCATTAGATGTAAAAGCAACAGCGGCGATTTTTTCTCGCATTGCTTTATCAAGATCGGGAGCGCGGTGCAGTGATTTGGCAAGTGTTTGTTCATCATGGGAACCAGCAAATCCCACCGTTCCCCCGTTACCTTGCGTTGTAGAATTCAACTATCCGAGCATATTTCGAACTAAATCGCCTTCCCCTATTTTTTGTCCAGATTTCCATCGCCCATGCTTGCGGGATTCAAAATCGAAAGGTTGTGAATAGAGTGAGTTAGTAATATGTGTAAAACCTAAATTTAAATATTCTTCAATTTGTGCTTTTGGATTTGCACCAAGGAATAATAGTTCTGCGAATATAACAGCGCCAGGGTATCTGCGATGAATATAGTTACATACATCTTTTAAAACATAGGTGGGTAAGTGTTTGACAGCATCGATACGAACACCCCTAAACCCATAGCCGCGCATGAATCGATCAATATATGGAATCCAGAAGTTTTCAAAAATTTCTGGCCAAGTCTTATCAGCAGAATCAAAAAATTTTTGGTCTAGTTTTCGTGTTTTTCCAACAGGTTTGGCATATACAAAATCCAATGTATCATTCATCTCTTTTTCTGGGTTGAAAGGTTTAAACCATTGTTTACTTAACCCTTGAGTGGCAAAGTCGATATCTCTAGCTACATGGCGCAATACAAGATCAAAAACTGGTATAAGCCCTTGCTGTCGAAGTTGAGCACTGTATTCACATAAACTTTGTTCGCTTCCTATGTGAGGAGAGATTTCTCTAAAATTAGAAATCGCATACAAACTTCCGGCTAAATGAATTACTCTTTCTTTGGTTCTACGTTCAACTGGAACTGCACAAGTAGGATGTAATGGGTTAACCCACACAGCGTTAAACCCCATTGCCGCGATTCGAGGAATATCTGTGGTCATTTCTGCGAGATTGGCGTACATACCAGGGAACTGATTGTACAGCCGTAAAATACCATTGTGAGGATACTGCGCTTGTTCTTCCATAAGTTTCTCCTTCTTAGAGTTTGTTGGTAACACCACCATTTTACTACGACCATTTCTTCGATAAGTATAGCACACGCATGAACCTTGATTGCCGGCTGACGAAGGGAACGGTCATATCTCAGAGCTTCATCTGCTCATACAATAAAGTACGTTCTTGCGAAGCAATGCATAAGTGCGCCTTTGGACGGTTTGAGAATTTTCGTAGCAAGGATTTGGGGGTAGTTACGCGTTTTTCGATCTGTCTTAGGTACCAGTAAAAATTGAGAAATGTGAGATAAGTGATTTTTTACCCCCTCTATTTTTTCACTTCTCTCACATTTCTCACATATTCTTGTCTTCAGAGAAGTTTTAAATTTTACCCCCTGAGGAATAAAAATCTTCATCTCGTCTAAGAGCGCACTTATACGTTGCTTCGCAACGGGGGCTAAAAAATTGTTTCATGAGGTAAGAATCACCCAGGTAGGTCTTTTATCTTAAAAGCTATTGTGACCTCCTCCCAAGCACAACAAACACTAGTTTGTATAAGTGCGCCTTCGGACGGGTTGAGTATTCTGATAGGCAGAGGGGTTTTGAGTTTCGGCGAATAATGATTAATTTTTAGATTTGTCTTTGGGACAAGAAAAAGTGAGAAATGTGAGAAAAGTGAATTTTGACCCCCTCTATTTTTTTACTTCTCTCACATTTCTCACATATTCTTATCTTCGGAAGAGTTTTAAAATTTTAGTTCCCCTTGGCGGAAAAACTTCCTTCCGTCTAAGAGCGCACTTACATGTTGCAAGCAACAGTGCGTTAAAGCCCACCAAAGTGAGCTTTAAATTTAAGAAGATGAAGGCAGAGGGTTAGTGGAGAACTTCAGAATCTTTTTTGGCTAATGCCAAGGGGTGAACATAATATTTGAAAGTCGGTTTGCGGGTTGGAACTTCAACTGCTTTGCTAACGAGATTACGATTTCTTAAAACCTGAAGCGCTTTGTTTAATCGTTCCACCTTTCCGAGTTTTTTATTTCGGGTGCGATTGATGATTTCTGTTCGAGTAAATGACTCCTCACCTTTTGACAGAACCCACTCCCAGATCCATTTCGCATCTTCAGTGGCCTCATCCATGGCCATTAATCCGAAAGCTGCAAGTGTGTGAGGAATAAGAAGTTCTGAGATCGCAATGGCTCGATTCATCGTTTGAGAATTAATTTCGTTAATACGTATTCCGTGTTCAGCAACATGAAGTAAACCTGCGATACGAAGAGTGAAGCCACAAATTTTTCCACCCCATCCTTGGCAATTTCCTAATTTCCCATCCGGTCGAAGTTCAATTTCTATTTCGCGCTGAAATTGCTTCCAGCCGTTTCTTGCATCAGGTGTGAGGGTAAATATCTTCTCCGATGAGATCTCGCTCAGGAGCGCTTTAATTTTCATTTTATAAACTGAACGAAGCTCTTCTCTCAAAGATGGCTTGTCGTGAGTGCGATATCCCAGTTTGCTGTGAGGTAGTACGTATAAAAAACGCTCGACCATTCCGTTACCGATGTAAGCTTGTTTAGAAATTAAATTTCTAACGATAATAGGTTGAACGGCTAATACCATAGTTAAATATGGATTAAGAGAAATATTTTTGTCTTTACGTCGAACACGAATTTCTCCACCATCAATACCTTTCAACAAAATATCTACATTCGCAGCCCCATTACTGTAAAGCCCGCCTAACGTTTCTAGCACACCGCCTTCATCGGAAAATATTGCCAATCGCCCGTTTTGTTCGCTCAAAATTGTCGTGAGCGATTCAGGCGTAACATCATTTACAAATAATTGTGGCGCCGCCGGGATTTCTTCCAACGCTCCTTCTTTTGCGGTTATTTCACGAATTAATTTTTGCTGTTCATTTAAATCTTTTATCTTTGCCGCTTTTGTTCTCAATCCTTCGATAATTCTCTCATGAGTTTTACGTTCGGAAAGATGTTGCTTTATTTTTTGACGAAAATCTTTTTCCTGTTCTTGTTCGCACTGGATAAGGGGTTCCTTGCAACGCGCAAGAACAATGCTTTTATGGTTAGCAGGAGGAAGTGCAATCAATGTATAAATATTGACGGGTTCTTCCCAACCTTCAACAGGTGATACTTTACAAAACTTAGAAGCAACAGAAGAAATAATACCTAAGACCGTCATGACACATAATGCTTCTGGAACTTCGACAGATTCCGCCAGCTCTTTTGCAAATTGATGGAATATATTCGGCAACAAACAAGCAGGAATATCCGGCATATCATATTCATTAAAGAAAATGGGATCATCCCAGGCGTCGGGATGAGTAAGCGGTTGCATTTCTATTATTGAATTTTTCATAAATTCACTCCGGTTTTAATCAGGATTAATCAATATGACAGAAACTCTTGAGCTGCCTGCTTGCTGTGCAAGTCTTGCGAAGTGCATGGCAGCCTCAAAGTGTTTCACATTCGAATACAGCACCCAGATTTCTCTCTGATAACAAAAGGAAATCGCTCGTAAATTACGATAAAATAAACAAGCGCTTTTCAGTCGTTTGAAATAGTTAAAACTATCCCAATCGATAGCAATAAAAATGAGTGGGGAACTCATGGTTATCTCGTGGCGCGGATACCATGAAAACTTTGAGCCGTGCTTACTAAGCGACCATCAGCATTTAACCAATGATCTAAATCTTCTTTGAAATAAAAGACGCGGCCACGTTTAATAAATTTAGGGCCTACACCTTTGCTGCGCATCATGGCTAAAGTCTTTTCCTTTAACCCTAAATAAGTCGCTGCATTGTGCGTGTCCAATCTTTCATCAGGAAACATAAAGATAGGAGCAGATTGAATCGGATGTTTAAGTATCGTCATTAGTAATATTCTCCGCAGTTGTGATTAAATTTCTAAAGAAAATCCTAGAACAGGATATTTATAAATGCAAGAGACTTCGTATCAGTTTAAAAGAAATGGAATTTTTCGAGAATTTCCGAGAACTTAATGAACCGCAATGAACCAATATTAACCAGTACAAATCCATAACAATACATACAAACCAGTAACAATCAGTACAAGTTAACATTAATTCTCTATAAAAATATTTTTTAAAATATTATGATGTGGCCATCTGAATTATTATTGGAGATGACAAAATGATTAAATTTACGAAATTAACTCGAGTAAACATGCGTAAACTCCAGTGCCCACGTAAGATAGTTGAGCATGGAATTATATTTGAACGGCTCGAAAATGGAGATGGACGGTTTTACATCAATATTATGGTCGATGGTCAGCGTGTTCATCGAGTAGTCGGAAAAGAATCTGAAGGCGTGACGCGTCAACAAGTTGAAGATATCATTTCCAAGCTTCGCTCTGATGCTCGACAAGGTCGATTAAATTTACCTAAGGGACGCAAAACGGTTTTTAGTTTCAAAGAAGCTTCAGAGAAATATCTAGAGAATCAAAAAATAGAAGGTGCTAAAAATTTACGTTCAAAAAATTGTCACTTAAGAACACACCTGCTCCCCTTCTTTAATGAAACTCCATTAAATAAAATTTGTAGCTTTGATGTAGAACGATACAAAAAATATCGCCAGGAAAATAACGCGAAATCTACTACCATTAATCGCGAACTTGCTGTCTTATCTCATATTTTTACAAAAGGAATTGAGTGGGGTTGGTTAGAGAATAAACCTGCCATGATAAAACGATTTAAAGAAACACCCAGTAAAATTACTTACCTAACCATTGAACAAATCGATCGCGTCATTGATTCAGCCAAAGCAGATTCTCATCCTCACATTTATCTATTTATTATGATTGGTTTAAAAACAGCCATGCGTCGCATGGAAATACTTTCTATAAAAATTAAAGATGTTGATCTACAAAGAAAATTAATTCATATCCCAAATGCAAAAGCAGGCGCAAGACAACAACCTATAACTGGCCCTCTTGCTGAAACTTTATCCTCTCATATAAAAATGCTCTCCCCCGACCAAACTTGGTTATTCCCTGCTGATAATTCAAGCTCTGGCCATACCATGAACATTGAAAAAGCTTTTCGTCGTGTTGTTAAAAACGCAGGCTTAGATCCAACGGAAGTTGTTCGTCACACGCTTCGCCACACCGCTATTACACATTTAGTTCAAGCTGGAGTTGATTTACCAACAGTAAAAAGAATTTCTGGGCACAAAACATTACAAATGGTTGAGCGATACAGTCATCAAAATGGTGCGCATATTGAGGCGGCAATGGATAAGTTGGAGCAAAGATATCAGAACCAGAATGCAGCGTAGTTTTTGGAGTGTGAATGTCAAAAAAATCAGGCTCAAGAATTTTCTTTTTAAAAGGTAACATACTGTTGAATTTTATGTGGTGTAAGGCTACATCTGATGGTTCCATTCTTATGGGCATCAATCGAAATAAGGACGGCGGATTTATACAAAATGTAGAGAAAATATTTGATGGCAATAGAGAGCTTATTCCTGGAAAGCACTTTAAGATTGAAGAATCCACAATATCTACTACCTCGAAGATTTCATTTCATCCTTCAGGTTTTTATAAATTTGATTTGAAGATTAAAAAAATAAATACTGATAGAGTAACTGTTCGTAATCTGCCCTTTAAAGAGATAAAAAAGCCAGAAAGAATGTTGGAAATACTTCTGCCAATATATCTGACGCAGACAAGTAAGGTACCAGATATTGAAAAAGATATAGTTCTTGATATATCAAATTTTCCGGACAAACCGTTACGGTGCACGGTTTCATGTTTCCCAGTAGATAGTTGTGAACTTTTTTGGAAAAGCAGAATAGTCGATGATTCGGTTATAGAGTCAACCAACATACTTGAATGTGGCAATTTAGCATGGGCTTGGACCGTTAGAGTTTCTAAGAATGATAATGAAGCTCCTAAGACAAAGTTTTATATTCTTTTGCTAGGTAAAAATGTTTGGCCGTCAGTGATTAAACGTATTTTCTATGAGGTTCAATCTTTTTTCGGAAAGCTTTTTTCGTAAATCAGTCAAAGAATCCTTGTTTCAATTCGCCCGCAAAATCTGCAACCCAATGAGTATTCCAGCCGGTATCATACGTACGTTCTTTGTTTGTGGATATTCGCTTTACGGTAATTTTTCCTTTTATAGGTACAAGGTGAATAGATTCAAGAGTGCTCGGTGTAATGTCGCCTGTTAAATCGGTTTCATGAAGCTCAAAGTCTTTTTCAGAATAATTATTATCCGCTAATACCTTTTTGAAATCCTCAAGTTCTGTATTGCTCATGGTTTCAGCGTCCTTTGGGTTCCAGTATAGTGCCAAAAATTTAGAGAAAGAAATAAATTTTATACGAATAATTACGATACTATTTTATTTATATTCAATAACTATACTTTGAATAAAATTCAGATTATGAAATTCCTCTGTTTTTTCATTATCATTTTTTATATGTACCCACGTTGTATTTTGTTCTGTTACTATTCCAATTTTATCAATTTCAGGGTCTATTGGCACTGCTGTTCCGGCGCTCATTTTAAGTGTAATACATTCTTTACGTTCAAGATCTTTCGTTAGTTTATCGAGCAGTGTTGTCATATTTTCTCCAGGTTTTTTAAAAAATCAATGTTCGATAAAGTAATAATGCAAGGTGATTATAAGCAAATGTACGCATCACTTTAATCGCGTTACACAAACGGTTGGATCAACATTCTCTACCTTCATTTTTATACAGCCATCAGCAGGGTAAATTAGGACTCTAGGATTATATGAATAATGGTAGTAATAATAATATGAGGACTGTTTCCAAATTTGGCCATTGGTTAATTCAACAATAGTATTTCCATCCCATCCTTTGAATTCACCGTTGATATTACTTTCGATAACATCTGAAGAGGGGGAGTATTGGGCATGTTTATAAGTTTGTTTTGTTTGTAAGTTTCCATTTACTGAGATATCAGCAAGTACAGGTAGTGAAAGTGTGGTTGCTACGAATAATAAGATAATTTTTACCGATTTCATAAATTCTCCATCCATGAGTTTCTACAGTAGCGAAGGAAATCATCCCATACAAGATGATAGACGACAACCACGCATAATTTCTGGCACGATTACACAGGAATTACACAGACGGGAAAATTTAAAAGGGGAAAATATTTCTAAGACGTTGTTAAATCTGGTGGGCCGTGTAGGGATCGAACCTACGACCTATTGATTAAGAGTCAACTGCTCTACCAACTGAGCTAACGGCCCCGAAAAGATGCCTATACTGTCATGAAGATTTACTCCTCGCAATCCCTCCTAAAACATATAGCTTAATCTGAATAACAAATTCCCGTATAAATTGACTTACTACGATTGCTAATACGAAAGGGGCCAGCCATGAATGAACATATTGAAAATACGTTACGCGCTGAAGAAAAAGCTATAGTTGCACTTCAAGATATCACCTATCATCCCGGCGACGCGCGACAAGAGTCCCGCCTAAAACACGCCGAATCCTCATATGGCAGGCTTTTCCATAAATATTTTCCTCGCCCCTCTTCTGCTCAACTAGCGTACGCTAATACCACACAACGTATCGCTGATATTGAAAACACACAACAGGCACTGGAAGAAAATATACTCACGGAACGCGTCGAGTTGAAATCCCCTACGCGAGAAATTAGACCCCAACCTTCTGCTCCGTCTATTTCACCCGAACCTTTACGCCGCCCCCAGAAAAACAAAAACCTCGTTCGCTTGAACTCAGCAGTGAAATTCTCGACGCGCTTAAACAAAAATTTAATCACTGCATCGAAGAAAAACGTCGACTCCAACTGCGGGCAAAGGGATTGTTATGCCGATTAGGATTGTTCAAGAAAAAACTCACCCCCATTACCGTCAGCGGCGTAAAAGAGGTATCCTTGTACTCTTTATCACAGTGAAGGTGCAACTATGGATGCCGTAGTGAAAAAATATGTAAGACAGTTTGGACTGTACTATTTTGTTGGCTGTCTTATTGGTTTTCCTTTATTGATATTAATCGATGTCACATGGAAATTGCATTTGCATGATGTTATTGTGATTGTCGGTTTAGCGATGTCCATCCCGTTTTTAACCTGTGATAAATTCATTAAAAACGAAGGACGATTTTTCTCACCTGATGAACAACAAACATTTGTTAAGAAATCCGCGAAAATTGCAACGTTCATCAGTTTGATTCCTACATTGCTTACGTTGGGCACAACGCTTTTTATTAAACTATTTGCACCCCCGGAAATTGTCTCGCATTTCGCTGCACAACATTCGCTGGAAGCGCTTTCAATGAATAGCGGCGTGATTATCGCGATGATCCTGGCTACCACCGCGCTGTATTATCTTTTCATTCGATTTTCTGTAGGCAGTACCGTGAAGAGTTTGAGGAAGAAGTATGAGAAGAGTCAGACGGTAACACAAAAATAAAACTTGTCTTCATCTTGCCAATAATTGCATCAATTCCCTATCAAAAAATATCTTTGTTAAACTCTCTGAGACTGCTTTATCAAGAAGGAGCTTTCTATTTAATCCAAATATAGGATACTTACTCTCTTCAGCATAATATGTGTTTTTGTACTGCCTTCCATTATTAATCGCACTCACAGCTAATAAAGAATTACCCATCACATCGACGTTCGATCCAGCTTGAACATGAATTTTGTTAATAGTTATAGTAACTGCGCGCATTGAGTGAGCAGCATTACCATTAATTACGTTAAATCCAGCCGCGGCAAACCCTTTCACCGCCTCCTGATAAACTGCCTGAACGGTATTCGAGGAATTATCTTTCATGGCTCTTGTAACCGTTGGGAATGCATCCTTTTCCACTAAAGCATTATTCCGTGCATCAATAACTCGTAAAGCGATTATTTTACCCTTCCCCACATTGTTGATATTTTGTGTGTGAACGACAGGCTGCAATGACACCGGAGTCATATCTGAACATCCAATCATGACTACAGAACACAACACAATTGATATATATTTTAATAATTTCATTATGGGACCCTTTTATTGATTTAATGAGAATACAAGATCATCTGCTGCCTGATCCGAGAGTGTATTAAATGCTTTCCTCATAAGCTCAGGACTATTTATATAATCTTTAAACTTATAATGGATCGACATGGATGGTACTAAATATTCTTTTTTAGTCTTTTCCCACAAAATATTTCCTTGTGTGTCAACTAATTGACCCGTCACATTTATATAGGGAACTGCACCCACTGAGGATAAAGGATCATTAGCAAAACCATATCCATTTACTACGAGTTGAAACTGGGCATCACCACTACTTCGAACAGCCAATTTAAAATTAGTTTGCTCTTTTAATTTCTGCGTAAATTTTTGATAAAGCTGTTGATCTAACTTAATTCCGTCGTTACTCATTGATTTAGCGATAGCATCACGGCTAGAACTTTCTGCAGCATATTGAATTAAAGCACCAATCATTCCGGTAGAGGCGGCAACAGAATTTCCCATCAATGTGCCGCCTCGATATTCAGGCGCTGAAGGTACAGGAATTTTTGGATCGACTGTAACACTGTGAATATTTTGTCGAGACGCGGGTGAAAGATGAATAGTGGGTCCCGCACAGCCAGAAAGCAACAAGGCAAAAACTAAGTACAAAACTGTATTAATATTTTTCATAACATTTCCTTTATTGGAATTAATCGCTGGGCATTTTAGCAAAGAAAAAAACTAATTTCTGTAAGCCATTGACTACAATGTGGTGGAGATATTGGCGTTTTTGTTGGGTTTTTGAGAGTTTTTGCTTCATCCACGAGTGATACTCACCTAGGCTAGAGAATTTCCTAATGAGTATTTATAAAAAAAGAAATCCAAAGTGCGAACTTCCTAGATTTTGATATTTTATTTGACTCTTGTGAAGTTTTGAACATTCAAAAAAATAAGATTCTGGTTTAACAGTTACATTTACTAATCCATTTTGATGAAATCTCTCATAAAGCTCACGTCCTATACGAGGACGCAAAGTAATTTCCTGCAAATGACCATAAATGTTCCCAATAAAGATTACAACCCAAGAGAAAATTATGATTTTAGTATATGCACTCAAATTTCATTTTCTTACAGGCACGGAATATCCGAGAGGATTACGAGCAAGCTCTTCAGAATAGATTTCGCTTAAGTCTCGGGAAACTGCTTCTGCAGTAGGACGAAGCAACGCATCATGCGCCCAGCTTCTTTCAATTAATCTTGCTAATTTTAATGGGGTATTGCCAGGTATTATTTCACGGCGCTGTTTATTTCCGACCTCCATCATTATTCTAAAATAATTCCACCCTTCAAAAGGCCTGCGCTGAGACATAAGACACCATAGTAATACAGCTAAGCTAAAAATATCATTGGGTTTGCTGTAATGTGTTTTTGCATCGCCCTCTGGTGGCACAAGTATTTCAGGAGCAATAAAAGAAACGGTACCAACGGGAGGTGCACTTGTACTGCAATGCGTGTGCTCATCCTGCAAGCTTCGCGAAATTCCAAAATCACCAATGACTGCTCGCCAATTATCACTCAGTAAAATATTTTCTGGTTTTAAATCTAAATGCAATAAGCCTCGCTGATGTAAAAAAGCAAGCCCTCGGCTAACTTGTTCCGCAACAGCTAAACACCACAATAATTGAATGTCCCACTTATTTGGTGAATAGATATACTCACTCAAAGAACCATTCGGATAATATTCCATCACCAAACAAAATGATCCGTTTTTATTTGTAGAATATCCAGTAACCTGAACCACATGTGGGTGATATAAAGTTCCTAGAATGTCATATTCTTTTTGGATTGCGGCAATTAATTTTTCATTATTCTTTTGTGCATCAACGAGCATTTTCACCGCTACAATTTGGGGTATTTCTTTTTCTTTTTGAATGAGCCCTTCATAAACAACTCCCATACCTCCGCTGGCAATTGGCTTATCTTTTAATTTAATGCTTTCAAAATCAATGTGAGGTGGTTTTGCACTTTCTCGCAAATTAAACTCAGTATTTTCTCCAATAATGGGCGCGCTGGGTAATGCATTTATACCCTCCCCATCGTGTAATACCGGCAGAGGTTCAGTGAGAGGTGGTGCTGAAGGTTGAGGCTGCATCATACCTACCGCTTCCATTGAGCGTAGCATCAAAAACGACATGCTTTTTATTTGTCCCGCATCTTCAGCAACATCTAATGGAGATTTACCATCATCATTTCTAGCAAACAAAGAGAGGCCCTGTTCAAATAAAAATCTAAGTACCTCTACGTGGTCTCCTGTTGCACTTAAATGCAAAGCCGTATTGAAACTCGTATCTCGAGAACGAATATTAGCCCCTTTTCGAAGAAAATCTTGAAGCAATACTAAATTGCCAACAGCCGCTGCTGCTAAAAATCCGTCACTGATAAGTTTATTCTGTTTTAATAGCCTTTCTATTTCATCTTTAAGTACTTTATCAATAGGATTACCTTCTACATCAAGCTCAATTAAACTCGGACACTCAGGTATAGCATCAATTAAAGCTCTCGCCCCTCTATTTCCAATATTATTATCTCGTAAAATTAGTCTCACCAACCCTGGACATCGCGGTAAAAATTCGCCTAAAGCTTGTGCGCCAATATCAGCAATACAATTTGAGCTTAAAGATAGCTCAGCCAATTCTTGTCTTGAACGTGGATTTTTGGTGTATTTTACTATCCATTCATCTCTCAAACCAACAGAAACATAACAATTTCTCTGAACAATCGACTTCTTTCTCATCGTAATAAATTTTATCCACTCAGCTTGCATACTCATCTCCTGAAAAATTAATAAACCCTTTGTGATGAGTATAATTTTTAAAACATTTAATTAATGCTCTTAAAAATTTAAGTGTGATTAATAAAAAATGGCTAATAGCAGAAATTTTACCGTTTTCTTCCACTACGCTGCTGGATTGTATGTTGATTGTCTGATGGTATTGAGTTTGATGTGTCGTTATTTTCTTTTAATCCATGATCAACATTATCCCTCATTTCCTTGGGAGGCTTCAATAATGTCAGCCCCTGTGCTTTCGTGTCGGCTTTTACAGAATCCGGAAAGAGGGCTTCTCCGTCATAGGTGAATTTATCCTTTATCCCGTTCAAAGGAGGTTTAGCAAGCTCTTGCTTAACGTACATCTTAACCAAGCTGTTTGTTTCTCCAGAAATATCCTCGATGCTCATATCTAAACTTTTTGATGAAAACGCTTTATCTTTACCCATTTCTTGTGCAATTTCATAATAAACCATAATCATTGCAACAAATTTTTTCGCACATTCTTTTGCCACTTTATCAGGATCGCTCGCTAAACTTACAAGCGTGTTCATTTCTCCATTCTGTGCGATCTCAATGCATGTACCATCATCTTTAACCAGTTTTCGAGTATCACTCGTTTTTTGGATTGAACTATACCCATACGATTTTATAGCCTCCAGAATAGGTTTTTCTAATTTATCGATAACCGTGTAAAAATCTTTCCCATTAAATGTAATTTCAGCCTTAGGTGTAACGTGAAGAGGTTTTTCCTTTTTATCTTTTGAAACCTCACTAGATTTATTTTTTTCTTCGGATGCTATATGTGCCATTTTTTTGGCGTCGGCAATAACTAATTTTAATTCTTCATTAAAGAATGGTTTTTTTAAATCAGGAAACAGAACACTCAACTCACTACTTATTTCATTGAACAAATCTTGTGTACGTTCTTCCCTTGCCTTAGCTTCATGCCCTGCTTTAAATGATCTTTTAAGATGACTTAGTCCTTTCCCGGATTCAAACTTTTCTGCTGGCTCCATTAACATCGCTTCAATATCTTCATCTTTTAACTCAGCTATTTTTTTAGCGAAATTTCTGTGAGCTTCATTTGTGGGATCAAGGTTAGGAATCGCTTGATTTTCTAAGTCTTTATCTTTTATTTTTGCAGGTGCTTTGGTTTCAACCAAAAGGTTGTAGTGAGTGTAGCCTCGGGTCAAAAGCAGATGGAACACTTCATTTTGATTTCTTGAAACCTCAGAATCCAAAATTGAAATAGTATTAGTGGTATCCTTTCTCCATATATAAACGGTTATTTTTTTTGCCTGCGCAAAAAGTAATGCGCTCTTATAGCCCAACCATAATTTACCTCGATAAGCATTTACATAGAGTTCATAGATTTCTTTGCTCGAGCAATATTCTTCTAATGCTTTACGTCTTCGCGCATAAATTTCTTCTACAAGATTGGGTTCTTGAAATGCATTAAAGTGTAATTCAAACTCAGCCGTTCGTTCAATTCTGTGGGTTTCAAAAGCCTCGTAGATCTCCTGCCATAATTGAGAACGAAAATCTTCGATTTCAGATAATTCTAACAGTTCATTAGCCACTGTATTTCGATCAGTGGCTAATGCAATAAAACCACAGTCGCCTTTATCATCCACCTCTTCTTCAGTGAAATACACAACCTTTTCCGTATCCGGAATTTTTCCTTCCAATACGTTTTCTGGCTGCTCACCCACTTGTCCACTCTTCTTCTCGTCCATGGCGACGCCTCCCGCCTTAGCTATGCTTCTTATTAAGTATAGTAAGGATTTGGAAGATTGGAGGTTCAAAAAGAGACCCTAAGAAGCTGTCCTGACAACACTCTTGCAAGAACGACGCTTATCAGTCATTTACTCCGCTCGTTCGCCGCTTACCCAGGAATACCAACGATTATCTACATTTCTGTTTCAGATTTCAGAGAGAATAAATGCTGCGGGTGAAAGAAGTGCGGATCTTAGTGCTTAATTTATTTTGATAAACAACCTGGATTTCGGTTTGCTTATCCAGGCTACTTACTTTTAATTCTCATATTTTTTCAAAACCAACAAATATTTATTTACACTTTCGACATCAATTTCCCCATCAATTTCTGGGGTTGAAAGCCATGAGATTATATCCCACATTTTCTCATAATAATCATCATCCCGTCCGTCTTCTCTAGGACTACAGTACTCTCCTCTAACAGTAACAAATTTTGCCCATTCAGATAGTTCTTTTGCACTAATTTTTTTTGTTAAAAACTTCTCTAGCATATTACAAACATCTTTTGGAATTACTTGAACACGGTCTTCGAATTTTGCAACTTCATTAACGTCAATATTTTTCATTAATTTCAAATTACCGCCCAAGATCGACTTTAAATTTTCAAGTTTCATATTCACTTTACCCACCTTTTGACATCATATAAATTTCCTTTTGGCTCCCCTGGTATCTGACGCACCAATTCTCCACTATTATCAAATGCAGTCTGAACTACTTTATTAGTGGCCCCCGACTCATCTATACCATATGTCATACGTTGAAAACCACTCACTTTTCCACTACGCTCTACTGATAATCTTGCCTCGCCTGTACTATTATTAATCTTTAAATTAACTCGATCCGCACTGCCTTTATTTAAGTAATCCAAAACCTTATCTGCTTGTTCTGGCGTTAAATCGTGTTCACCACTCCTTATTATTGCCCTTGCATCGGCTTTTGTAGCATTAGTAAATACTTCCTTGAATCTTGATAAATCATTAGAAATAGCTGACTCTATCTCCGGCTCCTCCGCAACAAATCCTTCGCCGCTTCCGTCTGTAATCCCCAAAATTACTCCATTACCTATTATTCCTGCTGCTTGTGTCAATGTTAGAGTGCTCGGGTGTTGCAACGCTGCACTATCAGCAAGAATTCCTTGAACCATATTCGAATTAGCAAGCTCTCCAGTAAAATTCGCTATTGCTCCCGTAATATCTACTAAAGATCCTAATATTTTTGACGTAGTGCTTTGTGTTGTTGGAGTGTTACTCACACCCCCATCCGAAGCAGTACCGTATAATTCCAACCCTGGTCCTAACTGACTTGAATCGACACCTGAAAAATTCGAATTGTAAGATAAATTAATTCCGTCATTGGCATTATTATTAGAAGCACTAATTGCTTTCTGTGCATGTATCCCATATCTCGCCATCGCTCTCGCATTCGATTGTTTTTGTTGTGTTTGTGCTGCGGGTTGTGCATTCGGTTGCGTGACGCTCGGATCAAAAAAGTCTTCGATATCGCTCACCACCGCTTTCACATCATTTACTAAACTATTTACATCATTTTCTAATGCTCTTACCCACGGATGAGCATCTAAATTATTCGATACCTGTGTATTTATTTGCGATGTTTTGGTTTGGGGTTGCGCAGGAGGTAGTGGCGGATTTATATTTACGGATACAAGTTCTCCTAATGCCGATCCCACCATTTGCGCCATTTCTGATTTTAATTGCGCGTCTGTTATTTTACCTTCAAACACACTCTCTGCAATTCCACTTACAACTATCGTTGCTGCATCTGCTTCTGCTCTGCCCATCGCAACTTCTAGCGCTGGCAAATGCGACATATCTGCTGGCAGTAATTTTTCTTGTATTTTCGCACCAATTCCCGCCGATGCCATTTGCTTCAATACTTCTTGTAAACTAAATCCGCTTCCCGTCGTCGCAGATAAAACTAATTACTGTGCAACATCCAACATTCCGGCTTTTAACATCGCACTTTGGCGTGTAAGAAGAAGTGAGTAAGTATACCAAAGAAAAAACGTGAAACGACTTCGAGAATTAAAGTCGCTATGATTACCTGAAAATTGATTTTTATATTGTACCAACTTCTTTGACGTCATTATTTATACGTAACTCTATAATTAAAACGCATATGTTAGCAAAAATAGAGGGGGGTTTTTGTAAGCATTTGAGTACAATTTGATTGAGATATTGACGTTTTTTGTTCGTTTTTCCAGGATTTTTGCTAGTTTTTTTGTTATCCTGAGGAATGCGAAGCATGATGAAGGCTCTTGTTTTAAATTTTCCGGATTTCGCTACGCTGCATCCAGGCTACTTGCTAATTCTTCTATAGTTTAATAATTTTTAATAAATTCAACTTTTGAGCATTTCATAAAAGAAGAAAAATTTAATATAGAAGCAAGAGAAGTTTCATCATGTTTTCCTACTTGAAAATTTAACAAAGTAATCAATGCTTGTTTAAATTCTGGGCTCAAGCTCTCAAACCATGACTTCTGAATAACAATATTGTCATTGTTAAAAAATGAATAGCTAAACACATAATTTATAATCGATTCACATGATTTCTCAACAACACCATCCAAAAATTTACTATGCACTTGGTCATGCAAAGAAGGAACTGTAGAAAGAATAATATAGGTTTTATCTGTCACCGGGAAAATATTGTACACAAACCCGTGTTGGCGTGAACTGTGACTTTGTAATGGGCGACTAAAAATATCTAGCAATGGAAACATTACGCCCGTTGCTGCAATAGGTAATTTTTTTACGACAATAGCCACATAGCGGAGATTATTTTTACGTTTTAGCTGTTCATACAGGAATTTATGTTGTCTAACTTCTAGCTCAGCCTCGTGAAAACAATTTCGCCCCATGTTTTGAAAACCTTTTTTTCTTAATTTATCAAGCATTAGCCAAAAACATTTCTTTTGAAAAAGCTCTCGGCACAAACCTCTAAAGGTAAGATCATATATTTGCTCTTCATTTTTTGGAGAAAAATCTTTTTTCTCAAACGACTGAAACAATACATGATCATGATACGTGCAAAACCCTGTAAAGCAAGTTGCATCATTAACACCCTTGAGATTAAATTCGTACAAATTTTCCTTATTGTAGGAAGAAGAATATGGCATATAAACATGGCCATTCTCAGAAATATCGTTCAAAAATTTTTTACTAATTGTATGTGCCCTACATATATCTTCAGCACATTTGAATTTCTCATAACTCATACAAAACTTATTGCTTAAAAAATATTTCTTAACAACGTAATCCCTGTCCCGTTTACATTTCTCAAACTCATCGCTATTCATAAAACATCACATCAATCATTTTTTTATCCTATACAGAACATAATACCTAAGCCTTTACATCCATGAACTCATTCCCTTCTTTGCTATAGAAGCCTAGCCCGCATTGCGCAAAGCGAAATAGGGGAAATAAAAAAATCCTGAATTTCGCTTTGCTCTATCCAAGCTACGCTTGCTTCGTCGAATTTGTAAAATATGCCTCTGTACTCACAGGGTTTGTATTTATTATCATTTCAACAACACCTTCTGCTATATTTCCACCTTCCCATAAATAAAACTTACTGCCTGCCTTTATCTTTGGTATAACTAAATCTGCGCACAAAAACTTGATTGGCACACTTTTTTTATTTTCTCCCGGAGCTACTGCCCCAATATTTTCCAAAAGTAAACGGCAATCATGTTTGCTATCTTCCAACGAAAATATACAGCCATAAAAGTTTGTAGATATTGCAGATTTACGACCTCCATTTTCAGTCGAATAAAATTTGATGTTCGCAATAATATCAGGGGTTAGCATTTGGATAGCTCCTATAAACTTGACTACGATCAATTACCTCAGGTTCAGATAACTTAGGCAATGCATCTTCTGGCACCACTACTGTATCTATTCCTCTATCAACTATTACTTTCATCTCTGGTGTTATCTCAGACTGTGGAATGCTTGTCTTTACAAATGAATACGGCGGATCTTGAAATCCCTCTTCCGCCATTCTTGCATAATTCGCTGCACCTTCTAATGAAGTCGAAAAATATTTTCCTTCGGCAGATGCACCTGACAAATTCTTAAATTCATTATCTTCCACTATTTGATCGAACTCTTCCGGCTTAACCGCCCTATAAAGCGAAACAGCATCTTCTGTATTAGAAGTTGCATTACCCATTAATCCAAATCGCGCCAACAACGATCCGCCACTCTCTAATAAACTTCCACCTCCGAATAATTCTGCTGCTCCAACAACCATTCCTCCTGTAGCGGCAGCTCCAATTACAACTGCTACACCAAGCACAAGTTCATTTCCTGAATTAGTTCGCAATGATGTTATTCCCGTAAAGTCATCATGAATATAATACTGATGCGTCACTGGATTATATAAAGTACTACTAAATGGATCTTTTTCAATTACAACTAAACGCGAAGCTTGCGTCGTCGGCGTCCTACTTACCCCACTACCACTCAAAGTACTATCACTATTCGGATCAAAATTATCTATAGCCGGATTATCTGTTAATCCTAATCCTGCACCTATGTAATTTCCATTTGTATCTGCTTGATTTAATACCGCAGGTCTTGAATGTATCCCATATCTCGCCATCGCTCTCGCATTCGATTGTTTTTGTTGTGTTTGTGCTGCGGGTTGTGCATTCGGTTGCGTGACGCTCGGATCAAAAAAGTTTTCAATGTCATTTACTGCCGCTTCGACATCATGAGCGAGATCCTCTATTCCATTCTCTACTGCTCGCAACCAGGGATGATCTGCTAAATTATCCGATAGCTTTTGATTGATTTCACTTCGCTTCGTTGTCGGTTGTTGCGCTTTTTCATTTCTCTCCTCCATTTCCTTCGCAACACCTTGGCCTATCTCCGTCCCAATAAATTGCGCCATGGCTGATTTTAATGCATCTAAACTTAATTTTCCGTCAAACATAGCCTGAAGCGCTGTGCTCGTTAATATCGATGCAGCATTAACCACTGCTTGTCGCATCGCAACTGTGGCCGCATCAAAATCACTCCCTTTCGGTAATAATTTTCCTTGTAATTGATATCCCACTCCTGCCGATGCCATTTGCTCCACAACTTCTTCTATACTAAAACTCTTTCCCGTCAACGCACATAATACTAATTGCTGTTCTATATCTAATTCTCCTGCTTGCATCATCGCTTCAAACGTGCCACTCGCTGGATTTAAATACGCAAATTCTCCATAGGCCGCTTCTACCCCAAGTTGCACAACCTCTTGCCAACTAAATCCACTCTTCATCCCCGCTGCAATTTCTAATCCTTGTTTTGCTGAATCTAAT
>CAZLGL010000002.1:220562-270882 GCA_964559315.1 uncultured Coxiellaceae bacterium | reverse complement strand
TCAAATCGATCATTGCAAATAGACCAACTCTCGAGCTATTCAAAACAAGCCGAAACCAATGTTTCGAAATTAATGATAGCGCGTCGTAAGCTAGAAGAACGAAAAGCTGCACGTCTTGCTTCTTTAACGCCTAACAGTCGCGTCAACGAAAGATCAAAAAATGTTCTTGCACAGATAACACCCGAAGCCATGAAAGAATTATCGAATTTCACTATTCGGGGGCAATTAGAAGAAGTCAGAGCATGTTTAAGACGAAACAGAGATTTAGTGCATGCCCAATATGATCTTACGGATTTATCTGAACGAACTTTTCCGCAAATCACCGGATTTCAATATGCGATATGGTGTGGTGACTGGGAATTATGGGACGTATTTCTAGAATTTATGACTGAAGCAGAAGCGTATGATCAATTAATTACATTGCTGAAAGAAAGGCCAGATATTACACAGAAACACGGAGCACCCTTAAGTTTCTTCGATCCCTTATTAACTGCCTATCAGCGTTATGAAGATTTTTATAACCAAGAAAACTGGCAACAATGTGAAATTTGCTGGAATAAACAAGTGGGAGGCGCCCAGAGAAATATGCCGGCGTGGTTTATTTATGTATTTAGTGAAGAAGGAGAGGATAAAGCCTGGCCGAACCAACAAATGACGAGAGGATTTACACGCAACGGTACTCACGTAAAAACGTGGTTTGAGCGAGAACATAATACTGGCAAATGCGGCTCTACTTTTGCTTTTTTGCGAGGGCTGGCGTGGGGCTGCCTAACGTTTAATGTGCCTGGGCATGCTGCGTTAGATTGGTTACAGCACGACCGTGAAAATTCCGCTACGTTGAAGACAGAATGCACCAAGAAGCTTGCGGTGCTGACAGAGCGGTTATCTCAAGCATCGAAAAGCGTGGCCACTGTATCATCACCGTTTGTGGTTCGGAAGTAGCGAATTAACCCACACGCGAGCCAAGCATCGGGAGCGCCCCGTTGCTTGGCATGAATAAACTGCACTATTGATAGAGTTGATAGGTTTTAATTATTACCCGCACCCCCGCTTCGCGCGGGGGTGCGGGAGAAAACTAAATAATTTCCAACAAAAACTTATTCAATCGCGTCACAAATTCATTTGCGTTTTGTAATTGACCACTTTCCGATAACAAGGCTTGATCAAATAATAAATACGTCAATTCTTTAAAACGCGCATCATCCGCTTCATCGCGCAATTTCTGAATTAATCTATGATCCGGATTTAACTCAAAAATAGGTTTGCTTTCGGGTAAAGCATGCCCCGCCGCTTTTAACATGCGCTGCATGTGACTGCCTAATTCTTCTTTCTCCACCACAACACAGGATGGTGATGTCGTTAAACGAGAGGTTAATCTTACTGACTTAATTTTATCACCCAAAATATCTTTGATTTGCTTCGTCATGCTTTCGAAATCTTTTTCCAAAGTTTCGTAATGCTTCTTCTCTTCTTCGTTTTCCAATTTTCCTAAATCTAAATTTCCCTTCGCAATATTTTCCAATGATTTTCCATTGTAAGTTTGTAAATGCGCCGTTAACCATTCATCTACCCGGTCAGACAATAATAAAACCTCAATGTTTTTCTTACGGAAGACTTCTAGATGCGGGCTGTTTTTTGTCGCATCAAATCCATCGCCAATCACATAATAAATTTTTTCCTGCTCAGGTTTCATGCGCGAAATATAATCATCCAACGAAACCTCTTGTGTTTCACTGTCTGATTCGGTCGAAGAGAAACGCAATAATTTTGCAATCTGATCTTTATTCGCAATATCTTCACCCGGACCTTCTTTGATCACCTGCCCAAAGTTTTTCCAGAAAGTTTGATATTTATGTTTATCTTCCGTCGCAAGATTTTCGAGTAAAGATAATACCCGCTTGGTTAACGCAGATTTCATGCTATCGACTAGTTTATTACCCTGAAGAATTTCACGCGAAATATTTAACGGCAAATCGGATGAATCCAAAACACCCCGCATAAATCGTAAATATAAGGGCAAAAACTGCTCTGCGTTGTCCATAATAAATACGCGTTTGACATATAATTTTAATCCGCGCGGATGTTCACGATTGTATAAATCAAACGGCGCATGCGCAGGAACATATAATAACGACGTATATTCTTGCTTACCTTCAACGCGATTGTGACTCCATAACAACGGTTCTTCCCAATCATGTGAAATATGTTTGTAAAATTGCTTATATTCGTCTTCTTTAATATCAGATTTAGGTAATGTCCATAATGCCGTTGCTTTATTGACGGTTTCGAGTTTTTCGCCTTTCTCACCCCCCATCATCGTGACCGGAATGGTGATATGATCAGAATATTTCGTAATAATATGACGCAAACGCCATTCATCTAAAAATTCTGTTTCATCATCACGCAAATGCAATATGACTTCCGTTCCGCGCGATGCTTTTTCGATATTTTCAACTGTGTAATCGCCCTCACCGTGGGATTCCCATTGCACGCCATGTTCCTTCGTTAATCCCGCACGACGCGTTAATACCGTGACTTTTTTGGCAACAATAAATGACGCGTAAAAACCGACACCGAATTGTCCAATTAAATGCGCATCTTTCGCTTGATCACCACTGAGTTTTTCAAAAAATTCTTTCGTACCCGATTTCGCAATGGTTCCTAAATGACTGATGACTTCATCGCGACTCATGCCAATGCCATTATCTTTAATCGTAATGGTTCGCTTATCTTTATCGAAACTCACGTGCACAGAAAGTTCGGGATCGTTTTCCATCAATGCCGCATCGCCTAACGCTCCAAAGCGTAATTTGTCTGCCGCATCCGACGCATTGGAAATTAATTCACGCAAAAAGATTTCTTTGTTACTGTAAAGCGCATGAATCATGAGCTTTAGTAGTTGCTTCACTTCCGCTTGAAAACCAAGTGTTTCTTTCTGTTCTGCAGCCATGGGCGTCTCCTCTTCCGAATATGCTCGAAAGATAGGTCCAGATTTGCCGATTTCAAGCTGACCGAGTAAAATTTTCACCCTGAGAATGGGTAAGGACCGAACTATGAACAAAAGCTACCATGCGTTGGCCACGATAACGTTAGAAGCACCCTGCACATCGACACAACCCGTCGAACTTCCGCCCATCATTCATGTTGACGACCCGGCCGCGAATACGTTTGTGGATTTTGAACGTCACCGTCCGCCACTCATCTCAACTTTTCGGTCACTCGATGATGCGCGCGCTGAAATGGATTTGTTCGGATTGCCCGTGTTACTGGTCGCTGATCCCGAAAAAAATGTCATCGGTATTATTACATCCGAAGATATTCTCGGCGAAAAACCTGTCAAATTAAGTCAAGAAAAACGCATTCCGCGCAGCGAAATTGAAGTGGAAATGATCATGACGCCATTACGCGAAGTTCCAACACTGGATGCACAAGATTTAACGCATGCCAAAGTCGGCCACATTATTCAAACCTTACGGGAAGTAAATCAACACACGTTATTAGTCAAAGAAAAGGATAAATTAAAAGGCTTTTTCTCGGCATCCATCATCAGCAATCAATTGGATAAAGTTATCGCAGATGTTTTATCTAATGCATTATCCATTGCCCAATTACAACATGATCTGCATTCCTAGGAATCGTTACCTGGAGTCGACTGACTAATACGCGCTGGCCTAATACCACTTCACCTAATTTTTTGCTGTGTGAATCTAACTCCACCCACGCCGGAATAAATTCAGTTATTTCAACCGAATGGGGGCTTAATTTTTGCTGAAGCAATTTCAAGACATTTTGGCGCGAATATTTTTTGCATTCATCAAAATAATTGATGTAGGCATCAAATAAATATTTTTTATAACTGGCTTCGAAAAATAAAGTATAAAAATAATGGCTTAAGGGCTGTAATAAATCGGCATACGCTGAAAGATAATACGGCAAGGGCGAATCTACACCCAACAACCCCATAAACCGCAACTCAACCACGCCAGTTTTTTCACAATACGACAAAATATCATATTCTGGAAAAGATAATTTAGGCGACACCCTAAACTGTGTATTATTTAAATCAAAAATAGTCATAGTTAAGCACCCGTTCGGAGGGAGACAACATTATGACCAGTTCGACCCAATGATTTAAGGGCATAATTAATTTAAAAAAAGCATGACACACCTTTCCCCATAAATAAATTTCAGCAATATCGCTAAAGCTTTCTTCACGAAGCGTAAGCGCAAAACCAGTCCCTTGATAAAAAACACCCTTGATTATTTTATGCACTGTTTTTTGTGTAAGAGATAAAATGGCTTTAGTTTGTCGTTCGGCCCATAAAAATCTAGTCCAATTAAATAATTGCTGGATTTGATTCAAATCAATATGATTGAGATCAATATTCAAACATCGCATAACATCCCACAAATAATCACGCCGTTGCGCCACGTACAAATACGGCGTTGGTCGCATAGCCATCGTTATTTTACTTTCGATCCAATACTCTCGAGGATAATGACCATTGGTGGCGATAATATCAGATGAGATGATTGCATTTTCTTTCAGCTGATGATCCCTAATCATTAATTTTTTACGTGACGGTTCCCACGTATGAGCGGCTGAAAGTTTTTCCAGTGATTGCAGCAAAATACTTTTGGGACGATGATGATCGGGAATAATTTCATAATCCCATCGAGAAGATTTATATAATAATGGCTCTGCTGACATTGCAAATTCATTCACGGCAGGCACTGCATTTAACAAAAACCATTCGGTTCTTATCTCAAATTGAAGTGGCAGAGGATTTTTAAGCGGCAAAACGGCACAAGCCTGCTGTATATTTTCTATATCCAGATATAAATAACTTTCACGAAACCCGAAATAATCCATCCATAATTGGGCGGTATTTTCTGCTGAAAACATGTTTTTTTGACTAATAGCATAATAAATATTTAACGCCGTGTAGCTGTCTGTATTCAAATAAAGTCTGATACGGGGAATATCCCTATTAAAATAAAATAGCAAATTATTATTTTTAATCTCAACCCGCAATAATTGAATCGGATAAACCGTAATATCTTGTAAGGTTGTAAATTTACATACTGTTTTCTCTTCACCCACGGGCTCTGAAATAATCAGCGTCCCTTTAGGAAAGAATGTTTTGGTTTGGCGAGAAAACTGTATGAGGGTTCGCGAGGCATACGCGCGCAACATGAACGGCCAATGGTGATGCAAGATTTGCGCAGGAATATCAGGAAAATCATCGTCGAGTTGTTCGCGAATACGGGCTGAAAGATGGGCGCAGCCTTCGAGAATGCGATCGATTATGGGATGGGGATATTGTATATCGTTCGTGAGTTGTTGAAGCTTACGCATTTCTGCGTTGAAGTACGATTGGAAAGACATTTTATTATTCCTTAAAAACACGTCGTCATCTCTACAGGTGTCATCCCGAGGGAGCGGAGCGACGAGGGACCTCCCTCTAAATACACAACAAAAATAATTTCGTTAATTTTTCTTAGTGAGGTTTGTTTTTTCTTCACAGCAAATAAATATAGGGAATTTGAGTTTTTTCCTAAACCCTATTATTTATATAATTTAGTAATAATTTCGGTATCACTTTGTAGAAGGAGGTCCCTCGTCGCTCCGCTCCCTCGGGATGACACCTATCCTATACCTGAAACGGAGTGAAAACCTCATTAATTTGCTGAGTCACACGCACAAACGTCGTACGTTTTGATAACTCTTTTAATCGCTCTGCGCCGACATACGTACATGCAGAACGAACACCACCTAAAATATCTAAAATGGTTTCTTTAACAGGACCACGGTACGGAACATCAACCGATTTCCCTTCACTGGCACGGTATTCTGCAACGCCACCTTTATAACGCGTCATCGCTTCTTGCGAACTCATACCATAAAAACGTTTAAATTTATTCCCGTGCTTTTCAAAAATTTCACCCAGGCATTCATCATGCCCGGAAAACATTCCGCCTAACATGACAAAATCTGCACCTGCAGCAAATGCCTTTGATACATCACCCGGCACACAACATCCACCATCTGAACACAATAATCCTTTTAATCCATGTACTGCATCTGCACATTCAATAATTGCAGATAATTGGGGATAACCTACGCCTGTTTTTTTACGTGTCGTACAAACAGAACCCGGACCAATTCCCGCTTTAACAATGTCTGCACCCGAAATAATTAATTCTTCTGCCATTTCTCCCGTCACGACATTTCCTGCCATGATGGTTTTATCCGGGAAGGTATCACGCACTTTTTTAATAAAATCCACGAAATGCTGTGAATATCCATTCGCAATATCTAAACAAATAAAATCTGTATGCGCATGCTTCATGTTATTTTTTAATAATTCAAAATCATTATCGCTAGTACCCGAGCTGACAAAACAATGCTTCACCACATCGTTGTGGCTTTTTTGAAAAGCTTGCCATTGGTCGGCTGTCATAAATTTATGCACAGCTGTTAATAATTGCGATTCAGATAGCACTTTCGCCATCTCAAACGTTCCCGTGTGATCCATATTACTTGCAATAATAGGCACACCTTTCCATTTGAGTTTGCTGTGTTTGAATTGATATTCGCGCGTAATATCAACATCAGCGCGCGAACGTAAGGTACTTCTTTTCGGACGGATTAAAACGTCTTTAAAATCTAATTTTAAATCTTCATCTATTCGCATTAGTCATTATCTCTTAAACAATATCCCACGTTAATTGCGCACCCACCACATCTGCATAACTTTCTGCAGTACCAATGGTTGTTACCGTTAAAGGTCCTGTAGATTGTACATTGGAAACATCTCCATTTTGGAAAAATAAATGCGTCCAACCCACATCTAATCCGACCGCTTTTGTCGCTTGATAGTGCACGCCGACCGCAGCGGCAAAACGATTTCCATCCGGCAATCTTACATTACGCGAACCGGCAACCGTTGGAGTTTGATCGTACCCCACACCCCCACGCAGCATCCATTTATCACTGGCTTGATACATTCCACCCAACGCCACACGCCACGTATTTTGGAAATTCTGTGGAATAGTGACATTTACCGTTGTTCCAGCCGATTGAACATTTTGAAGCACTAAATTATCAAATACATTCCATTGCGTGTAAGCAACTGTCGCTTCACCCGTAAATGCATTATTAAACTGATGCTCAAAACTCAGAATAGACGTTGCAGGCAATGTAATATTTGCCGCTAAATTATCGTTGGATAAAAATCCACCGGCTATCGGACCAATGAGTTTACTCGTTCCATTAACGTTGTAGGTCACTTTCGAACGGTATTCAAAACCCAAACGTGTTGCACTGGTAAATTGGTATAACAACCCCGCATGCCAACCATATCCCCAACCTGATGCATTATTTTGGCTTTGAGTATCCAACGGCGCTAAGGGCGTTCCCACCACAGAATTTAAATCTGCTTCAAGGCGATCGGCATCCAGTCCCAAACCTACGGAAAATTTATCCGTCACTTTAAAACCAATGCTGGGACTGACATCAATATTTTCAACTTTACTTTTTGTTGCAGCGTAACGTAAAAAAGAACTCGTTCCATAGTCAGTATTTAATCCAAACGGTGTCGTAATACTGAAACCCCACGAAATTTCGTTATTAAATGGCGAAGCAATTTCAAGTGAAGGCACTAAATTATACCCACCCCCTTCGGCACTACCATTTAGAGTTGCAGGAGGTGCTAAACCTGCCGAAGTACTCGATCCTTGAAAACGAACATTCGAAAAAATATTCACGCCAGATAATTGAATTTGAGTATTTTTCATTGTGACCAATGCCGCAGGGTTAAAAAATGCCGCGCTTGCATCGTTGGAGGACGCTGCACCACCTGCATAAAAATCACCAGCTCCCGCACCATTTACTTCAAATAATTGAAATCCAGATGCAAAACTGCTGGCAGAAAATCCTGTCAATAAAGTTGCGACACTTAATTGAAGCAGTCGCTTCGACATACGCTTTGCCATACAACAACCCTCCGGTGGTAATAAATTCAAACAGAAATGCTATCATAGTCCTCCAAAACTTCCCAGGGAACGGATGTCATGAAACTCAATACAATACTCGAAGCCATCGGTAAAACCCCCATCGTAAAACTACACCGTATTGGTAAAGACTTGCCGTGTGAATTGTGCGTTAAATGCGAATTTCTAAACCCCGGCGGTTCGGTTAAAGATCGCATCGGTTATTACATGATTGAGCAAGCAGAAAAATCGGGAAGAATCAAACCCGGTGACACCCTCATTGAGCCTACCTCAGGAAATACGGGTATTGGCATGGCACTCGCCGCGGCAGTGAAAGGCTATAAAATGATTATTACGATGCCCGAAAAAATGTCCCATGAAAAACAAGTGGTGTTAGAAGCGCTGGGCGCGAAAATTTATCGCACACCCACGGAAGCCGCATGGAATGATCCCGACAGCCATATTTCACTGGCGGCTAAATTACAAAAAGAAATTCCCAACTCCCATATCTTGGATCAATACGCAAATCCCGATAATCCTAATGTTCACTATCATTTTACGGCACAAGAAATTTTAGAAGACATGGATAATCAATTGGATATGATTGTGATAGGTGCAGGCACAGGCGGAACGATTACAGGCGTTGCACGTCGATTAAAAGAAGCGAATCCAAATATCCAAATTATTGGCGCCGATCCATTTGGATCGATTTTAGGGGGTGGAACGGATGTGCATTCGTATTTAGTCGAAGGTATTGGGTATGATTTTATTCCCAACGTTTTAGATAATTCATTAATTGATAAATATATTAAAGTTAATGACAAAGATTCTTTTTTAATGGCGCGTCGTTTAATTCGCGAAGAAGGATTATTAGTCGGCGGTTCATGTGGAACAGCAGTATGGGCCGCATTACAAGCCGCAAAAAATTTAAATGCCAATCAAAAATGTTTAGTGATATTACCCGATTCAATTCGAAATTATTTAACAAAATTTGCTGATGACAAATGGATGAAAGATCATGACTTTATCAATTGAAACACGCGCGATTCATGCAGGACAACATCCCGACCCCGCCACAGGTTCAGTGATGACACCCATTTATGCAACGTCCACTTACGCACAATCTTCGCCTGGTGTTCATAAAGGCTTTGAATATTCGCGTACGGGAAATCCCACACGAAAAGCTTATGAAGATTGCATGGCGAATTTAGAATCAGGCTCACACGGATTTGCGTTTGCATCAGGATTAGCGGCAATTGCAACGGTTTTAGAATTATTACAACCCGGGGATCACATTGTTGCCGCAGATGATTTATACGGCGGCACGTACCGATTATTCGAAAATGTTCGCAAGCACACCGCCGGATTACAATTTACGTTTTGTGATTTTAATGATATTGCGCTGGTCGAAAAATCCATTCAAAAAAATACCAAATTAATTTGGCTTGAAACGCCAACCAATCCGTTATTAAAAATTATTGATTTGAAAAAAATTTCGGATCTGGCCAAAAAACATAAACTATTGTGCGCTGCAGATAATACATTTGCGACACCGATTCTTCAGCGGCCGTTAGAGTTAGGCTTTGATATTGTTGTGCATTCCGCAACCAAATATTTAAACGGCCATTCGGATATTATTGGTGGCGTAGTTGTCGTCAATGATAAAAATCTTGCGGAACGCATGGGATATTTACAAAATGCCGTCGGCGCCATTCAGGGTCCGTTTGATGCATTTTTAGCCTTGCGCGGTTTAAAAACATTGCCCCTGCGTATGCAACGCCATTGTGAAAATGCATTAGTATTAGCGCAGTTTTTAGAAAAGCATCCGAATGTTTCTAAAGTTATCTATCCGGGATTAGCCTCCCATCCGCAACATGCGTTAGCACAATCACAAATGGCAAATTCGTTTGGTGGCATGATTTCCGTGTATACAAAATCCAACGCCAAAATGATCATGGAAAAATTTAAATTATTTACATTAGCCGAAAGCCTAGGCGGCGTTGAAAGTTTAGCGTGTTATCCGGTGATGATGACACATGCGGCGATTCCGCAAGAAACTCGCGAGAAAATTGGAATCACAGATAATTTAATTCGCTTGTCCGTGGGTATTGAGAATATTAATGATTTGGAAAATGATTTGAAAAACGCGTTACGCAATTAAGGATAGGATATGTCTTTTTCAGATTGGATCGTCAAAAAATTCAGTAAATATTTATTAAAAACATCACCTTCGCATCGTGGATATCTCTGTGATTTCAATCACATTCAACAAGAAGTACAAATGTGTGACGTTCTTTTAATTGAAGGACGCAACCGTGTCAGCGATATTATTCGCTCTATCACACAAAGTCCGTGGACACACGCGGTATTATATATCGGACATCCCGATGAAATCGAAGATAACCAATTACGCGAAATTGCTAAACGCGTCAGCGAAAAAACAGGGTCTACTCAATTAATTATCGAAAGCGATGTCGGTATCGGTACCGTGCTTTCGCCTATCGAAAAATACCGCAATGAGCATATTCGTATTCTTCGCCCGTCGGGATTATCAAAAGAAGACGCTCAAAAAGTGATTACGTTTGCAATGCGACGCCTGGGTGCAAATTATAATATTCGCCATATTTTTGATTTAGCGCGATTTTTATTTCCGTGGGGTATTTTTCCGCGACGTTGGCGATCGTCTTTATTTCAACACAACGCCTTAAAACCGACACAAGAAATATGTTCATCCATGATTGCGCATGCCTTCGAATCGGTAAATTTTCCGATTTTACCGCTTGTACAAGAAGATGGAAAAAATAATTTGGAATTAATTCAGCGAAATCCTAATTTATTTACCCCCAGCGATTTTGATTACTCGCCGTATTTCGCGGTGATTAAATACCCTATTATTCCCTATTCTAAAAATCTTCCGTGGCGAAAAGATCAGTTCAGTGATGAATAAATTTTAATTTAATTGCCAAATAACATAATTTAATACACCTGCAAACAGCACCCATACCAAAACGAGGGTCATTAAAAACCCAGCTAATTTATGGTGTTTATAAAAAAAGACGGTGGTAACTAAAACGCTGAGGATATATAACGCAATCACAATCATGCTTTGTTGTAATTGATGATACCCAAAAAATACGGGGGTCCATAAACCATTTAATAAGAGTTGTGTAAACCACGCACTTAATGCCCATTGATGACGGTCTTTTTTTTCACGCCATACTAACCATGCCGCAATTCCCATCAGCAAATATAAAAACGTCCACACGAAGGGAAAAATAACATTGGGCGGCGTCCAGTCGGGTTTGACCAATGTTTTATACCATGCAAATGCATCCGGCGTCATATAAATCACACCTGATTGTCCGACAGCTAAGCTGATGATAACGAAGAAAAATAATACCAGCATGGAACGTCCAGCTCTGTGAATATGCATAAAATCTCCTTTACGTTTTCCCACACCCCGACTGCTCTGCAGGCGACCCTCTCCCATTCAGGAGAGGGCCAGAAGTTGAAAAACCCCTATAATTCAGAATAATTTGGCCCTGACCCACCTTCCGGCGTTGTCCAATCAATATTTTGATCGGGATCCTTTATATCACACGCTTTACAGTGTAAACAGTTTTGCGCGTTAATTTGAAGCGTCTGATTAACAATTTCATATACACCCGCCGGACAATAATTATAAAAAGTTATATCACTGGGATTTTTTAATTTCAAATGACACGGCTGCGATTCATCATGATGAATAGTGGATAAATATAACGAACTGGATTTATCAAAAGTAATTTTATTATCTGGTTTTGCATACAACAAGGGCTTTGCCTGTTTATCATAATATTTATAATCTGGTTTAGCATGATGCAATGTCCACGGTGCTTTACCACGAAACACATAATTATCAATTCCCGATAAAATTAAGCCGGGAATTAAACCCCACTTAAAACTCGGTCGAATATTTCGCGCGCGGTATAATTCTTCCCACAGCCATGATTTTTCAAGATTAGTTTTATAATGTGAATTTGAGAAAATGCTTTCTGCGGCAACCATTCCCGATTTTATGGCCATATGAATGCCTTTGATTTTAGGGACATTCAGAAATCCTGCCGCGTCACCTATCAATAATCCGCCAGGAAAACTTAATCCAGGTAATGACTGAAATCCGCCTTCGACTAAACTGCGCGCACCATAGCCAATACGTTTTCCATGTTCAAAATACGGCTTTATGTGCGGATGGGTTTTGAATTTTTGTAATTCTTGAAACGGATCCAAACTCGGATTGGTATAATCCAATCCCACCACAAATCCCACTGAAATTAAATTATTATTTAAGCAATATAAAAAACTTCCGCCATAGGTTTGATGATCCAAAGGCCACCCTACGCTGTGCATAATTTTTCCCGGCTGATAGGCTTTAGTTTTCGCCGGATCAATTTGCCATAATTCTTTCACGCCTAATGCATACGTTTGCGGATCAGATTTTTTCGCTAAATCAAATTTTTGAATGATTTTTTTCGTGACAGATCCGCGCGCACCTTCGGCTAATAAAACATGCTTGGCATAAATATCTGCGCCGCGGGTAGTCACACCACAAACGTTACCTGATGCATCAAACAATGCCTCACTCACCGCAAATCCCGGAAAAATTTCTACGCCAATTTTTTCCGCTTCTTTGGCTAATGCTTTACAAAAATTACTTAAGCTAATAATAAAATTGCCCTGATTTTTCATCGGCGACGGGGTCGGAAGTCGCCAGGCTTTTTTTTCCGTCAACAGTAAAAAGCTATCGTCATGCGCGGGTGTTTTTTCGTAGTCGAAATTGGGAAGTAATTCAGTAATAGCACGTGGATCCATGACCGCGCCGGATAAAATATGCGAGCCCACTTCCGCTCCCTTCTCCAACACCATCACTTGAGCAGACGGATTTAATTGTTTACACCGAATGGCAGCGGAAAGTCCTGCAGGCCCTGCACCTACAATGACGATATCGCCATGAATCGATTCCTGCGTCATAATGTCTTCCTTTATATATGGTCTTCGTATTGTATGAAAATTCTTGTCAGTATTAAACGCGTTATTGATTACAACGTGCATATTCGCGTGAAAGCGGATGGCAGCGGTGTTGAAACACAAAACGTCAAAATGGCAGCCAATCCGTTTGATGCGATTGCGCTCGAAGAAGCGGTTCGGCTCAAAGAAAAAAAAATCGCGACGGAAATTATTGCCGTTTCGATTGGCTCTCAAGCCGTTCACGAAACGTTGCGTTATGCATTAGCATTAGGCGCCGATCGGGCTATTCATGTTCCAACAGATATACTTTTTGAACCGTTAAATATTGCTAAGATCTTAAAAAATATTATTGATCAGGAAAAGCCAGACCTCATTATTTTAGGCAAACAGGCTATCGATGACGATTGCAATCAAACAGGCCAAATGTTAGCGGGACTATTAAATATTCCTCAAGGGACATTCATATCTAAACTAGATATTACTCAAAATAAAGCAAGCGTTACACGTGAAGTCGATGGCGGATTGGAAACCTTAACATTGGAATTACCTGCCGTAATAACAACGGATTTGCGTTTAAATGAACCACGCTATCCCAGCCTGCCGAATATTATGAAAGCCAAACAAAAACCTATCGAAAATTTTCCACTGCCCGACAATTTACACGCTCATACTGAAATTTTATCCATTGCTGAACCGGCAGCGCGGAAAATGGGCATTAAAGTTTCGTCATCCCAAGAATTAATTCAGAAATTAAAAAATGAGGCGAAAGTCATATGACCAAAATTTTAGTTTTACTCTCTGAATCTTCCCCTGCATTAATTTCTGCAGCACTTCAATTAGGAAATGATATTACCGTTGCGCACATAGACACTAATACCGCCGAAAATACTACTGCTGAAATTCTAAAAATAGCCTCGGAGTATACACATATTTTAGCGCCGGCAAATACTTGGGGGAAAAACTTTCTGCCACGATTAGCCGCGTGTTTAGATTGCAGCATGATTTCCGATGTGATTGAAATTAAGTCACCCGATACGTTTGTTAGACCCATTTATGCGGGAAATGCATTGGAAACCGTCAGAAGTCTCGACCGCATTAAAATATTATCTATTCGAACGACGGCATTTCAACCCTCTTCCAGCGAAACAAAAAACATTACCTTAAATGTAGAAAATACTTTTCATAAAACTATATTTGTGGATTACAAAACAACGCCATCTACTCGACCGGAATTATCATCTGCAAAAATTATTATTTCCGGCGGACGGGGTTTACAAAACGCCGAGAATTTTAAATTGCTTGAGCAATTGGCAGATACATTACACGCCGCGATTGGTGCATCACGTGCCGCAGTCGACGCCGGATTTGTGCCTAATGATTATCAAGTCGGACAAACCGGCAAAATAGTCGCACCTGATTTATATATTGCTGTCGGAATTTCCGGTGCGATTCAACATATCGCGGGCATTAAAGACAGTAAAATTATTGTCGCCATTAATAAAGATCCTGACGCACCGATTTTTCAAATTGCCGATTATGGTCTGGTCGGCGATTTATTTGAAATTATTCCCGAAATGATCAGGCTATTAAATGACTAGATTACTTAGCTGCGAAAAACGCATTTTAGAAAAACTTTCGCCGCCCTTGCGGGGATTTCATTTGATGTTGGTGGGAACCCACCGTTCACCTCACTGGCTGCCTAAAAATAATTTACATTGTTTTACTGTTTCGCCTAAACACGGAAAGGTATTATCCCACTATGAGACACTGCCGATTCGCAGCCACAGTATCGATAATATTGTCATGCCTTACGAATTAGAACATACGCATTATCCGTTAGCATTATTGATGGAACTGCATCGCTGTTTAGTCAATCATGGAAGACTATTTATTCTGGTACGTCAAAGTTGGCATCCGTTTAATATTTTTCACAAATCCTTATCATTAATTAAAATTCAGGATTTATTAGAACAAGCGAATTTTGTGGCTAAAAATATTCAATGGTTACATTTAGGTTCAGCCATCTTTATTGAAGCCTGCAAAAACAATTCGGCGATGACGCCTCTTCAAGAAAAACAATGGGAGAAAAAATTAATGTTAGGAAAACAATGGCAACCCACTACACGAGGTGCATCATGATTGAAATATTTACGGATGGCGCATGCCGCGGAAATCCAGGGCCCGGTGGATGGGGAGCCATATTACGTTCGGGTTCACATGAGAAAACGATTTCTGGCGCCGAAAAACATACCACAAATAATCGCATGGAATTAATGGCGGTGATAGGCGCACTCAGCGCCATTAAAAAACCCAGCAAAATTGCGATCACAACAGATTCACAATATGTCAAAAATGGCATTTCAAAATGGATTCACGGCTGGAAAAAAAATGGCTGGAAAACCGCTGATAAAAAACCGGTTAAAAATGCTGATTTATGGCTTGAATTGGATAAATTAGCGCAACCGCATGATATTAAATGGCATTGGGTTCGCGGCCATACGGGTCATCCTGAAAATGAATGGGCGGATGAATTAGCGAATCAGGCGATTGATTCTCTCTTGTCATCCTGAGCGAGCAGAGCGAGTCGAAGGATCTTATTTTTAAGCCAAGAATTAACACAAGATCCTTCGCTCCGCTCAGGATGACATTGTTCTGTGTTGTGGATTGTTCTGTCATGTGCATTGTTCTGTGTTGTACGTTACTCAGGATGACAAATCGGGCGTGATGTATCACGCCCCTACGGTTTCTTTTAGGGTCACATAATCAATTTTTCCACTACCCAACAACGGCATGGATTTAATAATTTTTACGCGCTTCGGAATACTTAATTCACTTAAGCCTTCTTGTTTAAAATGCTCAACGATATGACGTCGATCTGCTTCCGGATATGTCGTAATTAATAATAATTGCTCGCCTTTTCGCTCATCCGGCAAATTCAATACGGCGTGCAAAAATCCTGGCCATAAATGCGATACCGCTTCTTCAACGGCTGTGAGCGAAATCATTTCACCCCCAATTTTTGCAAAACGCTTTGCACGTCCACGAATCGTAATAAATCCGGCATCATCAATACTGACCACATCACCCGTGTCATACCATCCATCGGGTGGCATCACTAAATCACCGGGATGTTTATCCAATAAATAACCCAACATAATATTCGGACCCGATACCCATAATCGCCCGCCTTCATCAATTCCTTCAACGGGTTCTAGACGATATAAAATTCCCGGCAATAATTTTCCGACCGTGCCCTTCTTATATAACATCGGCGTATTTAACGATAAAATGGGTGCCGCTTCTGTCGTGCCATACCCTTCTAAAATGCGTACCCCAAATTTTTCTGACCATATTTGTCGCGTTTCATCACGTAATTTTTCTGCACCCGCAAATACATAACGAATGCTGTAAAAATCATACGGATGCGCAAATTGCGCATATTTCGCTAAAAACGTATCCGTTCCAAATAAAATTGTAGAACTGGTGTCATACACTAATTCGGGAATAATTCTGAAATGCAACGGCGACGGATAGAAAAATACGCGCGTACCTAATAAAAACGGCAAAATCATTCCACCCGTCAAACCAAACGAGTGAAAAATGGGCAACGCATTAAATAAAACATCGTGTCGACCAAAATCAATGCTCGCGCTAATTTGATAGCGATTCGCTTGAATATTCGCGTGACTTAACACCACACCTTTCGGGGTGCCTTCAGAACCTGACGTAAATAACACCACTGAGGCATTATGCGATTGCAGCATTAAATCCTGATCCGTCTTAATTTTAAAATAATGTTTGTAATACGTTTTGGGGAAATAACTGATGATCATTCCCCATAATTTACGGAAAATGCTTATTTTGTCGCGCAGCGCTTCTAAATACACTACGGTAATATTGTATTGCGCTAACTGCGCAATAACAGGCTGCAATTTCGCTTTTTCAACAAATTGCTGTGATGTATACACCCGCGAAATTCTCGCCACTCGACAGGCGGCTAAAATATTTTTAGCCCCACTCGAGAAATTTAACATCGCGGGCACACGACCAAACGCTTGCAATCCAAAAAATAAAACTGCCGCCGCAATCGTATTCGGCAATAACATGCCAATATTTTCGCCAGGCGTAGAAACATCTGCCACGGAGCGTCCCAACACAAACGACCCTAAAATTAATTTATGATATCGAATGGGTTCTCGGCGAATATCTTCTGCAATGGTATGCCAATGTCCATGCATTTCTGCTGCTTCCAGTAGCGAATAAAATAAGGGTTTTTGATACGCACTACTGGCCAACATCATTTCTTTCATTAAATCATATAATTTCGCACTGATCGCTTGGCGACGTTTACGCCCTACTAACGCATCATCGACTTCGAACGATTGCGGAGGCATAATCGTAATGGTGATTTTGGGAAACCATTTGGTGGGCACTTCTTTTCCACTTAAACGCGAAAAAAACGTATATTCTGCGCCCTCAATTCGAATCGGCAATAATTTTGCACGCGATTTATCGGCAACCATGCCGGGACCTTCATAAATTTTCATTAAAGCGCCAGTAACCGTTACGCGTCCTTCCGGAAAAATAATGACGCGCTTATTTTTTCGCACATATTCAATTAAGGATTTGATACCCATCGGTTTTGTGGGATCAATCGGAAAATTTTCCGTTAGCCACGTAAAGACTTTTACCCACCAAACATTCGAAACCATGGTATTAATCGCAAATGTTAATTTATCCGGCAAAAATGCAGCAAATAACGCTGCATCTAAATATGACGTGTGATTGGCCACAATAACAACACGTTTTCCGGCCGCATAATAATTTTCCATGCCGTGAACTTCAACGCGATACAGTAATTTTGTAATGGCTTGAACAATACTGCGTGGTAATGCATCGGGCAATAAACGACAAATATAAACTGCTACCACAATATTCATTAATCCGACTAAATAAAATACATGAGAAATCGATAACCCCAGCGATAATAATCCCGCCGCCATTATTACTGACGCCACCATAAAAAACGAATTAATAATATTGTTGCTTGCAATAATTCGCGATAAATGGCTGGGCTCCCCTTCATGTTGTACGAGTGCAAACAGTGGCACAATAAATAAGCCGCCCATTACGGCTAACATGAATAAATCCAGAATGATTCGCCAGCCTTGTAATTTCACTAAAAATTCACTGAGCGTCATTAAACTTGCCGGTGGCGCGATTAAAAAATGCTGGCTCGCATGAAACAAATCAATGGTAAAGAAGCTCATCGCCAATGCACTGATGGGAACAAAAGTTGTATTAATTCTTCCGCGCAATATTTTATTACACAACAATGATCCCATCGCGATACCGACTGAAAATATGGTCAAGAAAAACGTCATAATTTCAGGACGGCCGTGAATAATGGTCCGCGTAAATGACGGAAATCCTGACGTAAACGTAATCCCAAAAAACCAAAACCAAGAAATCGCTAATACTGCTAAAAAAATTCGGGTATGTCGGGAGGTATACCGCATCACTTTAAACATTTCTTGGAAAATATTGGGATTAATTTTTAAATTGGGATCAGAAACTTTTACTTTGGGAATAAATAGACTCGACACTAATCCTGCAATAGCAATTAAGACTAACAATGTCGCAACAATGCCATATCCGTATGGCAAGAAAACCAATGTGGTTCCTAATATAGTTCCTAATAAAATCGCTAAGAATGTTGAGCCATCAATTAAACCATTTCCGGCAATCAATTCATTTTCGGCTAAATTGCTCGGCAAAATGGCATATTTCAAGGGTCCAAAAAACGTGGCTTGCAATCCCTTAAAAAACATCATGAATAACAAGAAAAAAATCTGGTGATGATACACGCCGTACGCAGACGCAAGCATAATAAAAAATTCGGCTATTTTACTGAGCCGAATCAGACGGGCCATTTCGTATTTATCTGCTATTTGCCCTGAAACCGCAGAAAACAAAAAAAACGGGAGCATAAAGATACCGGCAACGGAAATGGACAGCACACTGGAATAGTGATGCAATGTTGTACCGGCATAGATAATAAGGGTTGCTAACACACCGCGTAAAAAATTATCATTCAATGCGCCAAAGAATTGCGTCAGGAACAGTGGCAAAAAACGCCGCTCCTTTAAGAGCCCGAATTGGCGTATCATTTGAACACCTCGTTGTCTATTAAGAGGGGGTAATATACCCAGATTGGGGGAAAAGTAAAACCATGCGGCAAATCGTTTTGGATACGGAAACAACAGGCTTAGACCCACTTCAAGGGCACCGGATTATCGAAATTGGCGCCGTGGAATTGCTCAATCGCCGGCTAACGGGAAACAACTTTCATGTGTACCTCAATCCGGACCGCCCCATCGACGCAGAAGCCATCAATGTTCACGGGATTACCAATCAATTTCTAAAAGACAAGCCGCGGATGGCAGAAATAGCTGAACAGTTTCTAGTCTATTTGGGCGATGCAGAATTGATTATCCATAATGCTAAATTTGATATTGGGTTTATCAATGCGGAATTAACGCGTCTTCAAAAAGCGTTATCCGCCGATATACGTGTAATTGATACTTTATTATTGGCACGTGAACGTCATCCCGGGCAAAAAAATAATTTAGATGCATTGTGTAAGCGATACAACATTGATAACTCCAAACGCGAATTACATGGCGCGTTATTGGATGCGAATTTATTAGCGTTATTGTATTTAGCCATGACCGGTGGTCAAGGCAGTTTATTTGGGGAAGAATCCAACTCTACTGAATCCAGCATTAGTATTATGAAAGCACAAAAACGTTCTGCGTTAAAAATCATTCGTGCGAGCGAAGCTGAATTAGAATTGCATAATCAACGGCTAAATGACATTGAGAAAATCAGTAAGAAGTGTGTGTGGTTAAAAACGTGACCAGCACCTTTCTCCAAAAATTCTTCAAGCTCGAATCTGCTTCTGGTATTTTATTAGGTATTGGGTCCCTCATTGCAATAACAATCGCTAATTCTGCACTCGGTCCACTCTACCAATCCCTGCTGACAAACTACCATTTAAATTTTATCGTTAACGACGGCTTAATGCCGATTTTTTTCTTTTTAGTGGGATTAGAAATCAAACGCGAGATCGTTTCAGGCGAATTAAACTCTAAAAAGAAAATCATGCTCCCGGCAATCGCTGCTATATGCGGAATGATATTTCCAGCGTTAATTTATGCGGCCTTGAATTATCATGATCCAAAACTATTACGTGGCTGGGCCATTCCTACAGCAACAGATATTGCATTTACGTTAGCGGTATTAAGCCTTTTAGGAAAACGGGTTCCCCTGTCATTGAAAATATTTCTCATGGCGCTTGCGATATTTGATGACTTAGGTGCGATCATCATTATTTCTTTGTTTTATAGCCCACAAATTCACCTGACGATTGTAGGTGTGATTCTTGCCTTTTTAATTCCGACAAAAAAAATTCCGATGCTTGAACAAAAACTGCATCCCTGGGTCGCGTATTTTATCTTGCCCTTATTTGCGTTTAGCAATTCCGGAATAACCTTAACTAATTTTTCTGTTGCAACCATTTTTAGTAGCATCCCTCTTGGTATTATTTTAGGGCTATGGCTAGGAAAATTCTTAGGCATATTTTCTGCCGTATGGTTAACAGTCAAAACGGGTTTAACAAAATTACCGATAGATTGCACCTGGAAAATGATGCTAGGTGGTAGTTTCTTATGTGGTATTGGCTTTACGATGAGTTTATTTATTGGGGATTTGGCGTTTGATCATTCCATGATAGAATTAGCACGTCTTGGAGTCATAATGGGTTCGGTCGTATCAGGTGTTTGTGGATACGCTATATTACGAACACGATAAACTTAACCGCACTCCTTTGTTAAGACTCAATAATGAGAGAATGTTATGGCAGCAATTACCTTTGATACCCTTAAATTCGTGGAACGATTAAAACATTCAGGCATTTCCGAGAAACACGCAAAAGCTATTTCTGAAGCATTTAAAGATGCTCAATCGGAAATGGAGGTCGCGACTAAGCAAGACCTTAAAGAATTAACTTACCAGCTAACCATACGGTTGGGGTTGATGCTCTTCGGAGGATTATCGCTTACAGTAGCAGTAATAAAACTGCTTTAATGGAAATTCCGACTAAGCAAGATATCAACGCATTAAAACGAGATATTCTTGAATTGGAATATCGTCTTAGTTTGAAATTTGGTTACATGCTAACCGCGGCAATCGCGATCATTATAGCGCTACAAAAAATACTGTAAATGAAAAAAGGGCTCGACATTGCGAACCCTTTTCCAACATTTTCTTATTTCATTCCGAATTCCAGATTATTTGCAGTCGAAACACTTGGCGAACCAGCAGATGCCGAAGCTACTGCCGGCCTAAAAAAGCTTATCCCCGGAAGACGCTTTTCACTGTTATAATCTTTTCGTGGGAAAAAAGTTGCATGCTTCGCCTGCACTCTCTTTACTTCAGTCTTCACTAATTTTACATGCGCTTCATTGATAGCTTTTGTACGCTCCGCTATTACTGCAGATTCATTGTGACGATTTTCAAAATATTTTTTCAAAAATGGAACTGCAATTTGCCCCACAGTTGCACCGAGCACACCTAAACCAATCGCGACAACCCAACACGCTAACGCAGGCAAAATACCCAATACATCCAATGCCATACAAGCCCAGCCAGCACTAAACATCGCTCCTGAAGGAGTAAAAACAGCTAACTCCGCTGCCTGCAAGGCATCCTCAGGAAAATAATTAGCAGAAATTCGCGAATCATTAAATTTTTCTTCGAGTTTACCAAATGCTTCTTTAGCAGCGCCCGTAAGAAAAGCATTTGTATTTTGAATAAAATTTTTAATTTCATTGTCTGAACAATTAACAGATGTTTTATTCAATAAAATTTGTCGTTGAATTTTACCTGCTAATTTTGAATCCGTACCTGCTTCAAGCGCTTCTAAATTTTTGACATACAAGTCAGCAGTAATCCACTCTTTTATATAAAGGTATTGAAGGACTTTATATCGTACAGCGGCACTCACTTCCTTGCTAAAATTCAAGGAGGTGACATTTTTATTATCATCCGCATTGTTCTGTTCAAACGTAATACCCTTAATTTCAAGCTGTTTTTTCGCTTCTTCATGATTCAATAGCGCTGCCGCTAACATGAACACCAACGCATTGTATGATTTGCGATTTTTTATAAAAGTGTTCGCATACGCAAAGAATCGAACTGCTTTATCAGGATATACGTCAGATAGAATCTTCTCAGCCTCATTATTCCCTAATTCACGTGATCGAATAAATGCATCCGTTGCAGCATTAACGTCATTATTGCCTAAATGTGCAAGGCCCAGAAAAAAATAAAAATCTCTGAGCTGAGCACCATACAAATAGAGATGTTTTTTAAGAAAAAATTCTAAGTTCTGGACGGCTAATGAAAAACTTCCGGCGCGTATTTGCGCTATTACCTCCTTAAACTCAGGATAACCATATAGGTTACCCAAAAGTTGATCATCGCTTTTATTTTCATTTAAATACTTGCCCGCAATTTCTTGAGGACTCAAAACTGTTTCTTCCATACAACACCCCTTGGGTTATAGATAATAAAACTAGAGGCATCATACGCGCGAAACCTTAAGGAAATATTAAGAAATGAGGGATTTTCAGGGGGTTTTAAAGGGATTACCCCTTCTTCTCCCGCCATGCCCCAATAACATTCGGAATAGATTTAAGTCTATCGAGAATTTTCTGAAGGGACTCTAAGCCAGAGATTTCGACAGTTACATGAATATGCGCTTCATGCGAATACTTTTCCGTATTCGATAAAATACCTAACATATTAATTTTTTCAGTCGCAAAATAATTCGTAATATCACGTAATAATCCATGTCGATCATACGCTTCAATATATAAATCGACAGGATAAATATTCGCCGCTTTATCGCCCCAATCCACTTCAATTAAGCGTTTTTTAGAGTCTTCTGAAACATGAATAATATTGCGGCAATTTTTGCGGTGTATACTGACACCCTTGCCTTGTGTGATGTATCCAATAATATCTTCGCCAGGCAAGGGTTTACAGCAACGCGCGATTTGCGTTAATAAATGCCCCACGCCCAAAATCTGTAAATCAGACTTGGATTTTTTAGAAGATTTCTTTTTGATATTCACTACATTAGAAGATACTATGGGCACAGGAATTTCTTTTATGTCTGCCTTATCTTCTTTTTCTTTATGGCTTTCTTGTTGCTGTTCCAATACATTAAACCAATGCGATACTTTCGCGCGCGCGCGCGGTGATTTTAAATAACCTAAATACGGACTCAACCAGTCACGACTGGGATTCGGATTTTTCTGCGTTAAAATTTCAACACGCTCACCGGTTTGTAAATGATACGTTAATGGCACAATACTCCCATCTACTTTCGCACCTTTACAACGATGTCCCACCTCACTGTGCACGTGATACGCAAAATCTAACGGCGTTGCACCTTGCGGTAAATCAATAATGTCACCTGTTGGCGTAAACACATAAACACGATCGGCAAATAAATCCATCGTCGGCTTTTCTTTATCCGTTTTAATTTCGCGCTGCCACTCCATCACTTGTCGTAACCACGCAATTTTTGCTTCATAACTGGATTTTTGTGCGCCACCTTCTTTGTATCGCCAATGCGCCGCTACACCTAATTCGGATTCTTGATGCATGTTATGCGTACGAATTTGTACTTCAACCGTACGATTTTCGGGACCTATTACCGCCGTATGAATAGAACGATAACCATTCGGTTTCGGATGCGTAATGTAATCATCAAATTCCTTGGGGATGCGCTCCCATGCATCGTGCACTAATCCCAATACGGCATAACAGTCTTCAACCGTCGGAACTAAAACACGCACCGCACTGATATCATATATTTCTTCGAGGGGACTGTTTTTACGTTCCATTTTTTTATAAATGCTATAAATATGTTTTACACGCCCGGTTACTTCAAAGGATTTTATGCCTGCATGTGACAACATCTCTTTTAAGCGATGAATAACCGTCGCAATATAACTTTCACGCTCTTCACGACGCGAACTCAAAAATTTAGCGATTTTTTTATATTTTTCTGGTTGTGAATACCGAAAACATAAATCTTCCATTTCCCATTTCAGGGAGGCAACACCTAAACGGTTTGCGAGTGGCGCATAAATATTGAGGGTTTCTTTCGCAAATTTTTCATCAACGCCTTTGCGCAATAACCATAGCCGTTCGGCTAAAATAATTAATACCGCGCGAACATCCGATACCATGGCGAGTAACATCTTACGAAGATTTTCAACTTGATGAGATTTGGAATTGTCTAATTGCTGTAATTTTCCTAACGCACCCATTTGCGTAATATCACGCATGAGCACACCAACAGCATCACCAAAACGTTCTGTAATGGTATCCAAATGAACTTCTTTCGCCGCGTAGGCAGGATAAACAATACACGCAATTAACGCTTCGTCTTCTAAGCCTAATTCCGCAATAATGCGCGCAATGCCTAAGCCTTCTTCAAGATGCGTACCGGCAATGTCAGACGCTTTTTTCAGCGTGATATCATCCAGCCATTTGTGAGAGTCAAGATTGGTTTGACGTTTGACCATGGGATTTCCTTATAGATAAGATCACACCCCCTGATAATAAACCAATCGTAACAAGCAAAGATATCCAGGACGGAATATGAAAAAAGACTTTAAGCCCAATAAAAATCAATACTAAGGCAAGCGCGTGTTGCAAATAGATAAACTTATGGATTAATACATCTAACGAGGTATAAAGTGATCGTAATCCCACAATCGCGAAAATGTTGCTTGTGTAAACAACATACGGATTCGTTGTAATAGCAAAAATAGCAGGGATACTGTCCACAGCAAATAAAAGATCAGCTGTCTCAATCATCAAAACTATCCACCAAAAGTAATATTTACTCCCAGGATGTAAATGATGCGCAAAGAATTTAAATAAAAAATTTTCTTTAAATTCTTTTTTATTTTCTTTCGCGAAAAACATTTTAATTCCAACGAAAATCAAAAATGCGGCAAAAACATATAACAACCAGCCAAATCGAGAAAGCAATACCAGACCACCCGCAATCATAATTCCACGCAAGACAATAACACCTAAGATCCCCCAAAATAAAATTTGGTGGTGCATTGTTTTAGGGACATTAAAGTATTTAAAAATCATCGCGATAACAAACAGATTATCCACGGATAAGCTTAGTTCGACTAAATAACCTGTATAATAATCAGTGGCGTGCTTTAACCCCATGGAATACCACACGCTTAGACCAAATAATAATGCGACCGTAATATAGCCTACACTTAACATCATGCTTTTTTTTACGGAAATAGAGTGAGCTTTACGATTGAATACCGCAAGATCTAAAAACAAGAGAATGGCAACAATGCCAAAAAAAATCATCCATGTCATCACAACGATTAACCTTTTACGGGTTTCACATCCACATGCGTTTCAGGCATAAAATACATCAATACGATGGATAACAAAAATCCAGCCGGAATCGCGAATAGCGCAAAATGATAATTCGACAATGTATAAACCGGAACGTTATGTAATTTGGTCCCATTCCAACGTGAATCCAATAATATGCCAATTAAGGGCTGAAAGATTACGCCGCCAAACATAACTAACATATTGGTAAATCCAATGGCTGTGCCCGAGACATCATCGGGACTGACTTCACGTCCAATCGCAAAAACCAAGGTTTCCACCGACGAGAAAAATCCAAATAAAAATAACACGCTATATAATTCGACTTGGGAAAGATTCGGTATATACACTAAAATAAAACCTAATACTGCCGCAATAAATGCGCCCAGGATTAACGGCTTTCTACGTTGACGAATTTTATCCGAAATCCAACCAATGATAGGATTACCAATCGCTAATCCAAAAAATACAAATGAAATTGCATGCGCTGCCGCTTCACGATTTAACCCATACGCCGTTTTTAAAAACGGCACGCCCCATAATTCAGCAAAGGCTGATGCGGGTAGATACGTAAATAATCCCACCACACCTACAACCCAAATTAAGGGATTGGTAACTAAAATTTTAATTTCTGGCCACAATTTATTGAATGTCATTTTTGACATCATAGGACGAGATTGCGGAATCGGATCTTTCGGTTCATCCCGCATTAACAAGAAAATAACTAAGGCTAATACCAAACCAATAATCGCAAAATCATAAATCGTATGACGCCAGCCGTGATAACCAATCATCCGAGAAATCACATCATCACCAATCATTCCACCAATCGTACCTAATGTGGTCGTTAACCCTGCCGCTAACGCAAAACGATTTTCTGGTAGCCAGGAACTGGCTAATTTCATCACACCCACAAATGCAAACGCAGAACCTAATCCAGTTAATAAACGTGAAGCACCCAAAGCAGAAGCATGCGCAGCACTGGCAAACCAAAAAGATCCAATCACACACAACAAACAGGCAAATACTAGTAAGCGTCGAGGACCATATCGATCCATCAATACACCCACCGGCAATTGCATCGGCATATATATATAGTAGTAGTACGCAATAAGGTTGCCTAACATGCCGGCATCAATACTGAACGTTGCCATTAAACTATTCGTCATGACGCTGGGCGACATGCGAAGTAAATATTCATAGCAATAGAATAATGCTCCCAGGCCACACATCAGCCATGGAAGCATTGAACGAGAATAGAATGACGGATTTTTACCCGATTGGGACATCATTCAGCTTTAGCACCATCTTTATCAGCGGAATCGCCGTATTTTTTACGGAATTTCGTGAGACGGCCGCCTGCATCAGAAATCTTTTGTTTACCCGTATAAAACGGATGGCATTTGCTGCAGACATCAATATGGGACTTCTCTTTTTGCATCGTTGAACCTGTTTTGATGACGTTGCCACAACTACACGTAAAGGCAACTTCATGGAATGCAGGATGGGTTTCTTTTTTCATAACGTATTTCTCTTTATATAGCTGAATCGGGGAAAGCAAGAAGTCTAAACTACTCGCAGGGTTAAAACAACCGGGGCATGGTCTGAAGGCCGCTCCCATCCCCTGGGCGCCGGGTCAATCACGCACTGTTCGCATGCGCTTTTTAAGGCTTCGCTGACCAAAATGTGGTCAATTCTCAACCCCCAGTTACGGGGAAAGGCACCCGTTCGATAATCCCACCAGCTGTAGCTTTTGGGTTCTTGCGGAAACAAACGAAAACTATCATACAACCCTAAGGCTTCAAGGGATTTAAATTCTGCCCGAATTTTATCCGTAAACAACACACTGTCTCGCCATAAATCAGGTTCATACACATCTTGATCTTCTGGCGCCATATTAAAATCACCGACCAAAATTAATTTTGGATTCTTTTTGAGCGATTCAGTCAAATAATTTTTGATATGCGCAAGCCAGTTTAATTTATAGGGATATTTCAGCGATTCGACCGATTCACCGTTGGGGACATACACATTGACGATGCGAATACCGTGGATGGTAACAGCCAATATTCGCCGTTGTTCATCAAAATCCGGCATTTCTGGTTCGGTGATTTCACTCCGGCTAATAATGCCAACACCGTTATAGGTTTTTTGGCCATTGAACGATACGTGATAATTTAATTTTTTAAAGACTTCGACTGGAAAATCTTTATTTTCCATTTTGAGTTCTTGAAGCGCTAATACATCGGGATTATTTTTTTCCATCCAGTCTAATATGTGGGGAAGACGAACTCTTAACGAATTGATATTCCATGTAGCAATTTTCACTGTTGTATTGACCCCTGATTCGAATAAATTTTCGGGACGACATAATATGTCGCCCCTACGTGTCCATTTAGACATCTCTACGTGTAATTGTAGGGGCGACATATTATGTCATCCCGGATATACATGTTGTCCCAAAAAAAGAAATTAAATATGGCTATTACACAATAATTCATACGCCGACGTCGCCGTTTTCTCTGCGATTTTCTCAATGGGCAACCCTTGTCCCCACAAAATCACTTCATCACCAATTTTAGCGTTGGGAATATTGTGTAAATTCACCGCTAACATATCCATCGATACGCGCCCAACAATTTCCGTTTGAATATTATTCACTAAAATGGGCGTACCATTTTTGGCATGGCGCGGATAACCAAATCCATATCCCACACCCACAATACCCATCATCATATCCTCAGGACAAACATATGTTCCGTTATATCCCACTGCGTCGCCCTGCTTTATTTTCCGCGTGGCAATTAAGGACGATTTCCATGTCATCACAGGTTTTAAATTAAAATCTAATCCCGTTGTAGCAGGAAACGGTGAAACACCGTACAACATCAATCCCGGTCGAACCCAATCCGCATGGTAGTCTTTCCACCCTAAAATTCCGGCTGAATGCGCTAATGACTTTTCAGTTTTGATCCCTATTTTATTAAATAGCTCAGCTTGTTTGTGGGTTAAAGGATTTTGCAATTCGTCTGCGCTCGAAAAATGTGTCATCAAAACAATATTGTATTTATCTAATTGAGTATAAATATACCGAATTTCTTCCGGCTGAAATCCTAAACGATTCATACCTGTATTTACTTTGAGCCAAATATTTAATTTTTGTGGTTTTTCTGCGGTAATTAAATCGACTTGCTCTTGGGTATGCACCACAATATCGATATCAAATTGCTGAATCAACGCTAATTCTGCGTGATTATACACACCCCTTAATAATACAATTTTTTGGGGAATTCCTGCTTCGCGTAATTTTATCGCATCAGATAATAAGGCTACGCCAAATCCATCGGAATCTTTAAGGATTTTCGCCGCCCACAACATGCCATGACCATACGCATTGGATTTAATCATGGATATTACTCTGGTATGCCGCGCTAATTTTTTAACGTGCTGAAAATTATGCGCTAACGCATCCGCATCAAGCAGGAGTGTAGAATGTTGCATGTTCATTCACAAAATTCTCAAATCGCGTGTATTTACCTAAGAAAGTGAGCTTCACTTTTCCAATCGGACCATTACGTTGTTTTGCAATAATAATTTCTGCAATGCCTTTATCCCGTGATTCAGGGTTATACACTTCATCACGGTAAATAAAAACAATTAAATCGGCATCTTGCTCAATGGCACCCGATTCACGCAAATCCGACATCACGGGTCTTTTGTCAGTTCGTTGTTCCAAACCGCGATTTAGCTGAGACAGTGCAATAACGGGCGCACCTAATTCTTTCGCTAATGCTTTTAACGATCGTGAAATTTCAGAAATTTCACCGACACGATTTTCACGATGCCCGGGTGATTGCATTAACTGCAAATAATCCACGACGATCAATCCAATTTGTCCGTATTCACGCATCACACGTCGTGCACGTGTACGCATTTCATTGGGACTTAAGGCAGGCGAATCATCAATAAATAATTTTGTTTCAGATAACATACTGACAGCCGATTGAATACGTGGCCAATCTTCATTTTCTAATTTTCCGGATCGCACACGGTGTTGATCAATTCTTCCTAAGGACGACATCATACGAAGCGCAAGCGATTCGCCCGGCATTTCCATACTGAATACTAAGACAGGCATATTACTTTTGATGGCCGCATGTTCTGCAATATTCATTGCAAATGTCGTTTTACCCATCGAGGGTCGACCTGCAACAATAACCAAATCCGCTTTTTGCAATCCAGAGGTCATTTCATCCAGATCTTTATAACCCGTTGAAATTCCCGTAATAACATCATCAGAATGATAAAGCTTATCAACATGTTGAACGGCTTTGTTTAATAAACCATCAATACGAACAGGACCGCTACCATTTAATTTTTGGGATTCAGCAATTTGAAAAACCGCGCGCTCTGCGTCATCTAATAAATCTGCAGCTTTTTTATCGGTAGGCGTGTAAGCACTTTCAATAATTCCCGAACCCGCCGAAATTAATTGCCGCAAAATAGATTTTTCGCGAACGATATCGGCATACGCATGAATGTTGGCAGCACTGGGTGTATTTTTCGCTAATTCAAATAAAATCACCTCGCCGCCCACAGCTTCTAATTGTCCCGTGGATTTCAACGCTTCTGCGACAGTTAACACATCAAAGGGATGGTTACGGTGAGCGAGATTTTCTAAAACAGAAAAAATAATACGGTGTTGTGCGAGATAAAAATCATTGGCATCGAGAATTTCGTGAATCCGTTCCCACGCGTTATTGTCTAACATCAATCCGCCCAAAACTGACTGCTCTGCTTCAATCGAATGCGGAGCAATTTTAAGATGGGCGGTTGCGGTATCTTTTTCCCGTGGTTTAGGTGGTTGACGTTTCATCCATCAATTTTACGCGGGCTCAGGAACAACAACAACTTTAATTGTCGCTGTAACATCACCATGTAAAAATAATTGAATTTCGTATTCACCAATATGACGAATCGGACCCGCAGGCATTTTGATTTCGCTTTTTTGCACTTCAATGCCCGCTTTCTTGATGGCTTCGGAGACTTCATAAATTCCGACTGAACCATACAGTTTGCCTTCTTCAGCCACTTTCGCGGTGATGGTAATGGAACCTGAGGCATTGATTTTTTCTGCGCGTTGTTCAGCAGATTTCAATAATTCAGCTTCACGTTTTTCCAGTTCCGCACGTTGCGTTTCGAATTTTGCACGATTCACTTCAGTTGCCGTTACAGCTTTGCGTTGCGGTAACAAATAATTACGCGCGAAACCCGCTTTCACTTTAACCAGGTCACCCAGAGCACCCAGGTTTCGAATTTTTTCAAGTAAGATAACTTCCATCGGAGTCAAACCTCTTTATCAATAATAATTTTCGTGGCGGTCGCAATATGGCAAAAGAGCCAGAAAGCGTGCGCGTTTAATCGCCAATGACAATTGACGTTGGTAACGGGCTTTTGTCCACGTAATACGACTGGGAACGATTTTTGCCGTTTCGGTGATATAACCTTTTAAGGTATTGATATCTTTATAATCGATTTGATCAATGCCTTCTGCGGTAAATCGGCAATATTTTTTACGACGGAAATTTCGAGAACCACCACCAATAGCCATAATTAACCCTCCTCGCCAGCAGCAGATGCAACTTCTTCATTGTCACGATTTTCTTCTTTGCTTTTTACGAGCGGAGAAGGTTCGGTGATTGCGCGATCGCAACGGATGACCATGTTACGGATGATGGCATCGTTGTAACGGAAGTTGTCTTTGATTTCATTGAGTGTTTTATCATCGCACTCGATGTTCATTAATATATAGTGTGCTTTATGCACTTTGTTGATGGGATACGCCAATTGACGACGGCCCCAGTCTTCAAAGCGGTGGACTTTACCTTTGGATTGGCTGATCATGGTTTTGTAGCGTTCGACCATGCCACTGACTTGGTCGCTGCGGTCCGGATGGACCATAAAAACTATTTCATAATGTCGCATTATAAATGCCCCTCATGGATTAAAGCTGGCGGACATTGCCGTCCAGCAAGGAGAAAAAGAGGCGGCATTATAGCAACCACAAAAACAGAAAGGCAAGATTTTATGGGGCTTTTACTCTATAATTCCCATACTTTATTCTTTAATAGGGAGATCCCACATGCCACATATCGACCGAGGCTACCATAGCGTTCGAGAAAACTTTAGACAAATCTGGGTAACGAAAAATAGACGACGTGATAGATGGAAACGGGCAAACCCCTTTGTAATGCGCTCATATTTTCTCCCTCTTGCGCGTCATGACCTTGATACATTCAGCATTGGAACTCAATTTAAGGGAGCCTTCCAGCCTATTGTTGATGCAGTATATGACGCAGCAGATACATTCAGACCGAATAAATCCTGGAGAGATGTGGGCTGGGATTTATTGCAACCGATTCGCGGAATCGGCAACATTCTTGAAGCACTGGGACAAATTGTGTATATCCCACTTTTTATTGTTGCGAAATTAACTATCATGAATATTTCTGTCGCTATAACAGCTAAGAGAGGTCATAAGTTAGAATCTGTGTTCGGAAATACAGTCGCCGCTTATGTAGTGCCTGCCTCTTGGTTATTGAACAGTGCCACAAAACTTCTGCGTGGTATAACCCAAGTGATAACTACCCCGCTTTCATGGATCAAAATGATAGTGCGCGGATTTAGTACACTGGAAAATCGAGGCGTTCAAAGACTTGTGGATGATAGAAGTATTGTGCGTTTAGTGGCAGAAGGTGAAGCATTACAGAGAACCATAGATCGAGAAAAAATGCCGGTTGGTGGTCTTGTGGAGGATTCAGATGGGTTACTTACCTCTCAGCCCCAACAGCCACTTGTTGAAAAATCAGAGAACGAAAAAAAATTAACTGCTATTAATACTGCACTCGAAATGAAATTCAAAAAAGCATACAACCGTTCGACTGGAGAAAAAATAGCCCGTATGAAAGAAAGAGAAAATGATGGCGCTATTCAAAATAATGAACACACACCAAAGCGATTAGCTTTCGTGGGTACCTCCAAACCTTCAGATGGTAATTATGTGAAGTTTTTCAAAGACGCAAGCGTTGCGCGTAAAACAGAACTTCAACAAATTAGCGCGAAACGATTTGGTCGAGCAGCAAAAGCAGCGTAAGTAGTTTTTCTACACCCCCGGCCTGCGAAGCAGGCCGGGGTTACTCTTCCCCCCTTATTTTTTGACTACCTTCATAAAACCTTAAGCTTTCTGACCTATACTGTATATATGTCCCTAAGAAGAGAGGTAGAGGTTATGGAAGAAGTCCCCCCAAGCTCACAATATGAACATGATGCCGAAGATGCGTTAGTTGAACAGTTGCGCGTATTTTTATTTGATAAAAATATGCGTCCTCGAAAAGGTCGCAAAGAATTTCTTACTGCAATTGTCGGTGATTTAGCAATTCCTCAAGAAGATGCCTTAGCTGCAGTCAGTAATGAAGTTCGCCAAATTCTTAAACCTTTATATGGTATCGATCCAAAATATTCTGCCTCCAAAAAGAAAGACAAAGACGGCAAAGTAGTGATAGTAGAATCAGAAAATAAAAACAGACGCCTCGATTATTTATTAACGCTTATTCGTCGCGTCACGATTGGTATGCATAATGTTCCGAAAGGACCTTTCCATCAACATCTGCTTCCTCATCTCTCGATGCCGGCGTTAGAAACTTATGCTAAAGCCAGCGCGCATGCCAGAAGAGAAGTTGATAAATATTATCGAATCGTTATTTCACAACATCAACTCAGCGATCTTCAAAAAAGAATATTGACGGCTATTCGCCACAAAGATATTAAAAAACTTAAAGCTGCATTAACTAATCCGAATTTCACAATCACTGATCTCGACGCTATCGGCATTTTTGATCCGTTGGTATATGCACACTTAAATGATTTTCAACAAGGCTTAAATGCTATTTATTCAATCTGTTCCATTAAACGCTCACTACTACCCAACCCAATAGATTTATTAACACTTCAGATCCGAACGCACCAAAATAAAAATCGCTGGATAAATACCATCGATTATTATGAATTTGCTACTACCGTAAGACACTATAATCTAAACAAAGCACAATTATTACAAGTCGCCTGTGACGCAAATAACCGCGAAATGGTTAATTTTTTATGCGCCACCTTTGGCTTTATGGAAAATGCTATTCAGGCGGGTGATCTCGCAGAAGTAAAAAGACTCCTTGAAAACGGCGCGAATCCTACAGATTATCCAATTGAACATTGGTATGCCAATGCCGGACAGTTAAAACTTTATAATTATATTCACTTTGCTATTGCGGAAGGCAAAACTGACATTGCAAAATATTTAATTGATCAAACTTCCGTTGAAGATATTTGTAATGACGCGAATGTTTTTGCGAAAGCCGCCGAAGCAAATTCCCTTGAAATTCTTCAGTACTTATTTAAAAAAATTGGAAAAAATAACGCCTATTTTTTTCCTGCTTCGAATTCAACGAACCTCTCCCCTCTGCAACATGCATGTCGTAACGGCAACCTCGAAATGGCAACTCTGTTAGTCAAAAAATTAAAGGAAGAGGCATTGAATGTAGGTTCGTGGGATGCATACATTGAACGCCGCCACGGGGTTGTACCCTCCTATACAGGACGAACAGCATTATATTTTGCATGCAACCAAGAGAATCACGAGACGGCAAACACATTTGCAGCTTTGTTACTTCAAAAAGGCGCAGACGTTAACAGCGAAAGCATTTGGGGCGAAACACCTTTATTAGCCGCGTATTGCAACGGTAATGTTGGCTTAGCAACCACATTGATTGAAAAAGGCGCAAATCCGTTACGTTTATTAGGACCCGTAAAATATAAATTTAGTTTAAGAGGTGTTGCAGAAGATGACATTAATCATGTTGAAAGAATTAATAATGGTGTTTCTGCCAATGCACGCGAAGATTTAGTTATACAAATATTAGAACGATATATTCAAGATCACCCCACGCGTGAAATTGCGCAACGATTATTAAATAGTGTACAAGGTCGAGAGCCTTCATTAACCGGCGGCGATAAATTCCGATTAGCGTTTGCGCCCACGTTAGGAAAAATTTATAAAATAGCAACGCCGTTTTTAAAATCATTTGTGATGGATTCAGAAGTAGAACCGTTATTAGCACCCAATTCGCCACGTAAAATAGCGCAAGGAACGGCAGGTGCTTCTCCTCCAGTTCGAGCTCACTCAAACAATGATCAAGACGAACTCGCAGCATTTCCGCGATCGCGCAGTTCATCACAAACAGAATTTGGGCTTGGTGGTAAAGGAAAAGAAGAAGAAGCGGAACAGCCCCCACCTACTCCGCCATCCACATCACTAAAAGCAACGAAAGAATAATCTCCATTATCTTTGATGGTATACTTCACCCCTATGGATGAAAATATCTCTGACAATCCTCAATCGGCTTATGCTTTAGCAAAATTTTATCGCGATGAAGGCAATAATGTTAATGCTGAAGAATTTGCGATAAAAGCAATGGAATTAGGTTGCGAAAAAGAGGCGCCGCAACTTCTCGCAGAAATTGCGCTGAAAACACAATCAAAAAGCACTGCTATTACTTTATCCAGCTACTACTGGGAAAAAGAAAATGTTTCTCAAGCAAAAAAATGGGCTACGTTTGCGGAAAAATTTGGTAGCAAAACATTAGCGCCAAAACGCCTAGATGAAATTCAAGCGCACAAAGAAGCACTGATATTGCAGGAGGTAGTAGAGAATTTTTCGCCGGCGGCAGATGAAAAACGGGACGACTGTCATTGCGAGGGAGCGGTAGCGACGAGCAATCTCCCTCTACAAATCAAAACAAAATTTCATTATAAATAGCGTAAATAGTGGGGTTTATGCTAAACCACACATTTCATCTACTTATTCTCGCGCAGAAAAAACGAATCCCACTAGAAAAGATTAACGAAAATATTTGTGTTGTGCATTTAGATGGAGGTCCCTCGTCGCTACGCTCCCTCGGGATGACATCTAGGACAACTGCGCTAATCTCGATTCCGCCATCTTGGATTCAGACGTATTTGGATACTCTTTCATGACTTTTTTAAATTGTGCCCGCGCCTCAGCTGTTTTGCTCTGCAATAAATAGGCAAAACCTAATTTCAAACTGGCTTCTTTGGCTTTATCTGTTTTCGGATATTTTTTAATCACCGTATCAAATTCGGTCACAGCATTTTTGACGGATTTATCATCGCCTTTTAACAAATAAACTTGTCCTAACCAATAATGTGCACTCGCAGCATTTTGTCCATCCGGATATTTTTCTAAATATTTTTTCATGCCCACAATACCCGCCGCATTTTTTTGTTCGCGAATATTTTTGTACGCTGCATCATACGTTTTTTGTTCGGCAGCAGTGTCCGTGCCAGTACTTTGAGTAGTAGTATTAGTCGTTGTTGACGGTGCTGTCGATGGCGTTATTGTTGCAGCCGCTGGCTGCGTCTGTAATCGTTTATCTAGATCCGCATATTGACTTGTGGTTTGGGACTGCAGTGTTTGTAATGTGTGTGACAAGACTTGAACTTGTCCTTGTAAATCTTGAATTTGTTGTTGAACGTGGCTCATTTCGTTCACTAAATCAATTTGATTCATCGCAGAAATTTGTCGCTCTAGAACCGTTACGCGTTGATCTATGCTTAATGGTTGAGCAGGTGTCGGCGCAGAATTTGTTGGCGCAGTATTATCTGTTGGAGCAAGAGATACCACTGGCGCGCCAGTATCATCGGCAAATGCAATGGGTGAAATTAAACAGCTTAATAAAATTAAAATTTTGATGGTACTTTTTAACATAATAGTAAACCTCAATATAATTTCGGCCCCTCTCCCGTTATCGGGAGAGGGGTTGGGGTGAGGGTTTAATGGGCCTTATATTTCATATCCACACGACGGTTTTGCGCATCTTCATCCGAAACCGGTTTTTCTGAACCATAGCTGATCGTGCTTAATTGTTTTGCACTCGCACCATCTAATAATAACGTTTGTTTTACCGCATCTGCACGACGTTGACCTAATGCTAAATTATATTCACGACTTCCTACGCGGTCAGTGTTACCTTCTAATTTCGCATTCGCCGTGGGATGTGAAACTAAATAATGCGCTTGAACTTTAATCGACGGCAAATCAGAACTGTGCACAACACTTTGATTGAAATCAAAGTAATAACGTTGATCGGCACCCGGCACCATTGCATTCGGATTTGTTAATCCACTGTCACCATAACCACCTACACCACTCGTTTGAATTCCTGTGCCATCATCCACTGGTGCATTTCCATTTTCGCCACTTCCCGTTGTGGAACAACCCGCTAACATCGCAGCAACTGCAGCCACAGCTAATAATTTCTTCAGCATAATTAAACTCCTGTTAGTTCAAAATTAATTCAAGAAAGGTGACCAAACGGGCTCTTGTACTTTACCCACATCAGACGGTAATGCTAACTTAATTCGGCCGTCAGTGGAAACAATTGCTAATTGACGATTACCACCCACCTTTTTCGCAAAAATCACCATTTGACCATTCGGTGAAAAACTGGGCGACTGATCATTGCCGGAATTATCTAATGTTAAATACGCGCCGGTTTGTAAGTCTTGCAAACCAATGCCATAACCATTTGAATTATCCCCGACATGTAACATGACTATTTGATTTCCATCCGGCGAAAAAGAGGCACGCGCATTATAAGAACCATTATACGAAACGCGTTCCGTTTGACCACTGGATAAAATTTTTCGGTAAATTTGTGGCGAACCGCCTCTATCCGAGGTAAATAAAATCGATTGACCATCGGGTGAAAAACTCGGTTCGGTATTAATAGCATTTCCTGAGGTTAATTGCGCCAATGCTTTTGACGTTAATGTCATGACATAAATATTGGCAACACCACTTTTGGATAATACTAATGCTAAGCGATTATCATTTGGGGAAAATGCCGGCGCACCATTTACGCCTGGGAATTTACTCAACACCGTACGCGACCCTGTTGCAACATTTGACATAAATATTTCAGGATTGCCGTTTTCAAAAGAAACATACGCTAAATTACGTCCATCTTTTGACCACGCCGGAGACATAATCGGTTGCGGAGAATTTAAAATAGGTTTCGGGCTATAACCATCATAATCCGCCACTTCTAATGCATATCGTCCGTTGTGGACTAAAACATAGGCAATACGCGTTGAGAAAATTCCGCGAATACCCGTCAGTGTTTGAAACACTAAATCGCTGATGCGATGCCCTGCTTGTCGTATTTGATTTTTCGGAACTGTAATGGATTGATTTAATAAAGTCTGGTTATCTTTTCCAAATAATTGAAAATTAATTTTGTATCCTGAAAATGTAGAGGTCACATTCCCTTTTAAGGTTGCATCGCCATTTGCTGGAACCGATTTAAATCGCCCCGAATAATTTAAATCGTTATTAATCACATTGGTGACATTCGGAGCATCATTGGTAAATTGATCAATGACGATAGGCATTGTTCCGGAAATGCCTTGGGTTAACGTTAAGTTCATTTCTGCGAAGGCGGGGATACAAAATAAAAAAGAAACTAAAAATAAAATTAATTTACGCATATGCATTCTCCTGTTCGTTTTCCCGCATCCGCCCCTTCGGGGCACCTTCTCTCGATAACGGGAGAAGAAAATGAAATTAACCCTCTAATAATGATCCATCCGGCTTTACCGTTAATGTTATCGTTCTAAATGCATCAAATAAACTGGGATCCGTCGGCACAGGTAATGGGGAGGCTTTTTTTACTGCCGCCATCGCTGAATTATCCAACACCGGATTTCCACTCGATTTCTTCACGGTGACATCTAATACTACCCCACCGGGTGCAACACGAATATCCAATACACACAAAATATTTTTCGGTAAATTTTGCGGCACTAACCATTGCTCACTAATAGCCTGAATAATAGCGGCTTTATATTTGTCTGATAATCCTGGATTAGAATTATTTGTCGCCGTAGATTTAGTCTGTGTCACTGATTTATTTTGCGTTGTTGATTTATTTTGTGTAACGGATTTACTTGCTGTCGTGGATTTTGATACGGGCGGTGGCGGTGTATGCGCTAATTGTTTTTCCATGCTTTCTTTTAATTGTTTTTGAATCGCTTGTTTCATCGCAGCTTCTTTTTCCGCTACCGCTTTTGCTTCGGCGGCTTTTTCTGCTGCACGTTTTTCTGCCACTGCTTCTGCCACCGCTTTTTGTGCCGCCAGTTGGGCTGCTTGTTGTTGTGCTACCATCGCTTGTTGTTTTTGAATAATGGTGTTTTTATACTGCGTTAACGCTTGTGAACTGACCGCAACAGCTTGAATAATACTGGGTTGCGATGGCGAAGAAGTCGCAGCACTACCACTAAAAGAAACACTCAAAATCAATCCCAATAAAATAACCACATGTAAAATACATGACCAGATAAAAAACGGTTTTTGCGCAGTTATTTCGCTCATTTAGGAGGTTGTGTCACCAATCCAACATTCGATGCACCGGCTTGTTGCAATAACACCATCGCTTGCACCACATTGCCATAATTTGCATTGTTATCGCCTTTCACCAATACAATCGGCTTTTGATTTTGTTGCTGTTCCGAACGAATTTGCGCCGACACAATATTATGCAATGTCATCGGATCAATCGGCGTACTCGGATTGGCAGAAATATTTAAATAGTAATTTCCTTTCACATCTACCGTCACAATAATGGGATGCGCTTTATCTGTCGGAATGGTTTGCGTAGCTGCTTTTGGAAGATGGATCTTCACGCCTTGCGTTAATAAAGGCGTCGTGACCATAAAAATAATTAATAACACCAACATAATGTCGATATACGGCACAACATTAATTTCGACAATGGATGCACGACGTCGTGATGATTTAGTGGTATTCATGTTCCGCAACCCTCGAATTGGTGTGGGCTTGACGATATAAAATACTGGAAAATTCTTCTTGGAACGTTTCGTATTGATTTAAGACGCGATCGACGTCACTGGATAACCGATTGTAGAAAACAACCGCGGGAATGGCAGCAAATAATCCCATCGCCGTGGTCACTAACGCCTCAGACATCCCCGGCGCAACGGCCGCAATACTCGCTTGCGTTGCAGCCCCTAATGTATGAAGCGCCGCAATAATTCCAATGACAGTTCCAAATAAACCCACATACGTACTCGTCGTACCGACGGTGGCTAAAAACGGTAAATGTTTTTCGAGTTTTTCGGTTTCGTGGGAACGTGCAATTCGCATCGCCCGTTGCGCACCTTCCATCATCACGGCAGGAGAAACGCCGGATTGTTTGCGAAGCCGTTGAAATTCTTTAAATCCTGCCACAAAAATATTTTCCATGCCGGCTAAATCTTCTTCACGCGCCAAAGAATTATACAGCTTTGTGATATCCGAACCGGACCAAAATTCCTCTTGAAAATAATTGATATCCGCGCGCGCGCGCTTAAGAGAATACAAACGCTGAAAAATAAATGTCCAAGACATGATGGATGCAAATACTAATAACAGCACAACACCCTTAATAATAATACTACTGTCGAGAAAATAAGAAATAAACGAAGTATCGAAGTTCATGCCGTGTGGATCTCCGAGAGAATATGAGGTTTAGAATTGTAGCATTATTGTCATCTCGAGCGTAATTGTCATCCCGAGCTGAGCGAGGGATCTTATTTCCCAGATCTTTCGACTCGCTTCGCTTGCTCAGGATGACATCGTATTGGTCAACCCAAAATGCAGATACGCGGACTTCGTGGCTACCCTGCCGCGCGGCTAATTCGTTAAACCTGTAGTTTGTTCGCAAACCTTAGCTAATTGAACTTTTTCAATAACATGCCCCTGAAGCTTATTTAAAGCCTGAATGAGTTCAGAAACAAATTTATCATGTGCTTCAGGACTAGGTAGATACCAAATCTGCACAGAATGATTTTTCTCCTCAATGTGCTCTGGAATTGTCTTTCGGTACCATTGCTTTCCTTCATAATAATTATCTGTCTCCCATCCCTCTCTGCACAATTCTTCGTGTCTAGCTTGATCTCGAGAACGTGAATACATGCTAGTTTGTATAGATTCTCTCGCATAATATGTTGAAAACGTTTTTTTAAATACTCCATTGCGATAAGAACCTAAAGGACCACTCTCCCATCGATGATTCATAATAAGCACACCCTCAGCATTCAGCATTATTTCAGTTCTACGTTTATGCTCCTTTTGACTCACGGAACGATAACCCGAATCACTCTTACTCATGTCACGCTCAACATAGCTAACACAATCACGAAATACCACCCCCGCTTGAAACCATAAATTCTTGCGGGTGCTCCAATTTTTGTCCTCGAAAGCGACTCCAACAGCTTGATCATATTTCTCACACCAAAATTTATTTGCATTATCTTTGTACCATCGCCCAATCCAATCATAGGTAGCATCTTGAGGTCTCACGTCAGGAATTAACTTTTTAATCACTCCTAAAACACGCTCCAGCTCTATCATTAAGTAATATTCAGTTAATTCATCAGAATCTTTAATTTCAGCTTCAATATAATAGAATACATCGGGTGAGCCGCTATAAGCAGCTGCAACTAATGGAAATAAACCTGCTGCATTGGGCCTATCCACAAAAGCTCCAGATTTGTGAAGCTCGCTGACTTTTTCAATATTGCCTAATGAAATTGCTGTTAAAAACTCTTCTTGCTTTTGTTTTTGGGCTGAAGTCAACACTGGCCTTCTTACATAGGATCTAAAAAATCGACCCGATATAAACAGCACGTCTTGTCTATCCGCTTTTTCAGCTAACAAAGCTTTTAACCTAGCATTATCACCTTCCATTTCAGTCAACTTTAATGCTAAAGCATGATTACTGTCTTTTAACGCAACAATTTCTTGGTGCATTAAGGCTGATCTTTTTTCATGCTTCCACTGTGAGATATTTTCTACTAAATCATCATCCCCTTGTATTTTAGCTAATTCTTTGGCATCGAGGCTCGATGCATTTTTAATTTTAGTATTCGCCCCCAACAAAATTAATTTTTTAACCTTCCCTGGCTGTTTATTTATAATGGCTAAATGCAAGGCCGTATTTTTCTGTTCATCTAAAGCAGTACGCAAACTTATAAAATTATATGAAACAAAGGCTTCAATTATTTTTAGCTCCCCTGCTTGTTTTAAATGATATTTAAAAAAATCTTGCCATCGTTCCGTTTGCCAGTTAGCTTCTAGTATAAAAACATTTATGCCTTCTTTTTGCATAGTCTCCAAACAACTCAAAATGAGGGGGGTGAGTTTTTCATTTGAAAACTCAAATGTCCCCCATTTTTTGATGGCTTTAATAACTATACGCAATAATTCAGGAGTCCCTTCTTCACACACTACATCAATTAATTTTTTACCTGGTTTAATTTCTTTTTCCAATAATCGCTTATCTTTTTCAATTAAACGATTTAAGCTTTCAACGCTACCTATCTGAATTGCTTCAAGCGATTCAATACGCAATCCTTCTTCAAAATAACTTTCTTTTACTAATGAAGGATTACTTTCTAAAAACTTTTTGATTTGACGAAATATTCCAAGATTGGGCGTGAGCTTCGTGCCCATCTCAGCGGCATGAAGAGGACTGGTTATTTTTACAAGCTCGATAGTCTTTTTTTGTTCGGCTTTTAGATTCTCTTCTGTGTTTGGCGTTGTTGCTAATTTACTCGCAAAATATTTTTCAATCGCCTCTTTTTCATACGTTTCTCCATCTTCTGCTAAAACAGGATTGGTCATGATCTCAGAGGATATAGGGCACACAAATTCTTCAGGAATTTCTACCGTAGACTCTTGCATAACAATTTTCTCCTTGTGAAACTCAAAAAAACTACACAGTCGATGAGGGCAAAACCGTCAACCCAAAATGCAGATACGCGGACTTCGTGGCTACCCTGCCGCGCGGCGTACGCGCCATAAACCCTTGCTGAATTAAATACGGCTCAATGACATCTTCGATCGTACCGCGCTCTTCGCTGATCGCCGCCGCCAAACTGTCTATCCCAACAGGCCCACCATCAAATTTTTCGATGAGCGCTAATAATAATTTTCGGTCCATGAGATCAAAACCATGAATATCGACTTCTAATAAATTCAACGCCTTGTCTGCCACTGTTTGAGAAATTTCACCGTTCGCTTTGACTTGCGCATAGTCTCGCACGCGCCTTAATAATCTATTTGCAATTCGGGGAGTACCGCGTGAACGACGCGCAATTTCTTTCGCACCTTCATCATCAATCCTAACGCCTAAAATATGCGCCGAACGTTTTACGATAAAAGCTAAATCAATCATATTATAAAATTCTAAGCGCTGAACAATTCCAAAACGGTCACGCAACGGTGAAGTCAACAATCCCGCACGCGTTGTTGCACCGACCAAGGTAAATGGCGGCAAATCTAATTTAATGGATCGGGCTGAAGGACCTTCACCAATCATAATATCCAATTGATAATCTTCCATCGCGGGGTACAAAATTTCTTCGACTACGGGACTAAGCCGATGAATTTCATCCACAAATAAAACATCGCGTGGTTCTAAATTTGTTAATAACGCAGCTAAATCACCTGCTTTTTCTAACACTGGTCCTGAAGTCTGGCGTAATTTCACACCCATTTCATTGGCAATAATATGCGCCAAGGTCGTTTTTCCTAATCCCGGCGGCCCAAAAATTAAGACATGATCCAACGCTTCTTTGCGGGAACGCGCTGCGCCAATAAATATTTCTAATTGTTCACAGACCGTGGGTTGGCCTTTGTATTCACTCAAGGTAGCCGGACGCATTGCACGATCGAATTTTTCTTCTTCGTTGGTGACGGAACTGGCTGAAATTAATCGGTCTTCTTCAATATTATCCATCATGCGGTTTGCATCCTTTTAAGCGCGAGTCGAATTAAATCTTCACTGGACTGCTGCGACGTATCGATGCCATGTAATGCACGCGACGCTTCATGAGGTTTATAGCCTAATGCAATGAGTGCACTCACCGCATCTTGTTCAGACGATTTAATCGTAAGGGTAAAACTGTGATCACGCATTTCAATAATTAATCGCTCTGCCGTTTTTTTACCCACACCAGGTAATTTAACTAAGCTATTACTATCGCCATTATTGACACAACGCGTAAATTCATCGGGAGAAACGCCTGATAAAATAGTCAAAGCCAATTTAGGACCCACGCCATTCACTTTTAATAAGGCCCTAAATAACGCCCGTTCTTCTTGCGTAAAGAATCCAAATAATAATTGCGCATCTTCGCGTACCACAAAATGCGTAAATAAATTAATGGGTTGATTAATTTCAGGTAGTTGATAAAACGTATTCATGGAAGCTTGAACGTCGTAACCCACACCGTTGACGTCAATCAATAAATTCGGCGGCTGTTTTTCGACTAAAATTCCGCGTAATCGCCCTATCATCTCGTACTCTCCCCTGACGCAAACCTTTCATGCTTAATTTATTGCCCAACCCGCGACTATTTGCATGACAAATCGCAACAGCTAAGGCATCTGCGGCATCCGCTTGCGGTTGCCCCGTTAAATTCAATAATTTGCACACCATATGTTGAACTTGTTCTTTTTTCGCGGCACCGTAACCGACAACCGATTGTTTAATTTGGCGCGCAGAATATTGCGCAACGACTAAACTTTTTTGTGTCATCGCCACAATGGCTGCACCGCGCGCTTGACCCAATTTTATCGCAGAACCCGGATTGTTGTGCATAAAAATTTGTTCGATTGCCGATTCATTCGGTGAATATTTTTCGATGACCACTTGAATCGCCGAAAAAATCTGATTCAAATTTTCATGCGGACAAGTGGATTTTAACCGAATACAACCGCTGGTAATATATTTTTGCTGATTTTTGTGAACCTCAATAATACCAAAGCCTGTAATACGCGATCCCGGATCAATACCTAATATACGCATTACCATTCTGCATTGGAGTAAACATTTTGAACATCATCCAATTCTTCGAGCATGTTTTGCAACCGCTCCATTTTTTCCACTTCTTCACCCGTTAATTTAATTTTCGTACTCGCGACCATGGTAATTTCCGCATCCACAGGCTCTAATTTATTTTCAACCAATATATTTTTAATTTTCTCAAAATTCTCTGGGCTGGTAATCACCTCAATCGACTTATCGTCATTGGTAATAATATCGTCAGCTAAATCCAATGCAACTTCCATGATTTTATCTTCGGATGCGCCGGGCGCAAACAAAATCTGGCCTTTTTTAGCAAATAAATAATTAACGGATCCGGTGGTACCTAAATTTCCGCCGCATTTCGTAAAGGCAAATCGCACTTCCGAAACCGTTCTGTTTTTATTGTCGGTAAGGCAATCCACCAATACCGCTACACCGTTTGGACCATACCCTTCATACGAAATTTCTTCCATGTTTTGGCCTTCGAGACCACCGATACCTTTTTGGATAGCGCGATTTATTACGTCTTTCGACATATTTGCAGATAATGCTTTATCAATTCCCAATCGTAATCGTGGATTCGAATTCGTATCGCCCCCGCCCATACGTGCAGCGACAGTAATTTCACGAATTAATTTCGTGAATAATTTTCCACGTTTCGCATCTTGTGCGCCTTTGCGGTGTTGAATATTTGCCCATTTACTGTGACCAGCCATATTAAAATTCTCCCGAGGGTTACGACCCCATATATAAAGTCTTAATTTCTATAAATTCCTGTATTCCATACTTCGATCCTTCACGCCCAATGCCGGATTCTTTGACTCCACCAAAAGGCACAAATTCCGTTGAAATCGTACCGCTGTTAATTCCTATCATGCCATAATCTAATTGTTCAGCGACACGCCATACGCGATGAATATTTTGACTGTAAAAATACGCAGATAGCCCATATTTGGTCGCATTCGCTTTTTCAATGACATCGAGCTCATCATGAAAATGAAACACCGGCGCCATCGGACCAAACGTTTCTTCCTGCGCACAAGCCATGCTCATCGTTACATCTCGTATTACGGTTGGCTCAAAATATGTTTTGCCTAATACATGACGTTTACCGCCACACATGATTTTTGCGCCATTTTCAACCGCATTTTGAATATGCGCCTCGACTTTTTGCACCGCCGCATCATTAATCAGTGGGCCTTGATCGACGTCTGTTAATCCATCGCCCACACGTAATTTTTTAACCGCATCCGTTAATTTATCTACAAATAAATCATAAATATTTTCTTGAACGAATATTCTGTTCGCACACACACAGGTCTGACCCATATTGCGAAATTTGCTGGCAATCACACCTGTCACGGCTGCATCAATATCGGCATCATCAAAAACAATAAATGGCGCATTTCCGCCTAATTCTAACGAAACTTTTTTAATGGTAGGCGCACATTGTGCCATTAATAATTTGCCGATTTCTGTCGATCCTGTAAATGATATTTTACGAATAATTTCACTACTCGTTAAAATATCGCCGATTAATTTTGCATCGCCTGTGACAATATTAATTACGCCTTCAGGAATACCTGCTTTTATCGCTAATTTCACTAATTCAATCGCCGTTAATGGCGTAAGAGAAGACGGCTTTAAAACAACGGTGCATCCTGCGGCTAACGCAGGCGCACATTTACGCGTAATCATTGCACACGGAAAATTCCACGGTGTAATGGCTCCGACAACACCAACCGGTTGTTTTTTGACAACAATATGGTGATTAGAAATAGGCGCGGGAATTTCATCGCCATAAATTCGCTTTGCCTCTTCTGCAAACCATTCTACAAAACTCGCACCGTATTGAATTTCACGTGTTGCTTCAGATAAAGGCTTACCTTGTTCCGTGGTTAATATTTTGGCTAAATTTTCAGTATGTTGAATAATTAATTCATGCCATTTGCGTAATAGATTCGCGCGGACCTTGGGTGTTTCTTTTCGCCACTGTAAAAAAGCTTCATGCGCTTTTTGAATAATTCTTTCGACTGTATTTTTATCCATGTTTTCAACAGAACCCATAACTTTTCCGGTTGCGGGATTATGTATCTCAATACTGCTCATATTATGTTGTTCCTAAAAAATAAAAGGCTGCCAATCCGGCTAAAAATCCAAATACATGGCCTTCCCACGACACCCGCTCTTCTTGCGGAAATAAACTGAAAAATAAACTTCCAAAATAATAAACTACAAGACCCGCAATAATCCAAGAATTTACGCTAGGATGATAATAAGCGTTAATCAATAAATAACTAAAATAACCCATGATGACACTGCTCGCTCCTACGTGCGTCCCTGTACGCCCACATAACCACGTCCCTAATCCCGCCCCACCAATAATTATTAACGATATATGAATAAAATTTTGCTCCCCATTTAGCAATAAAAAACAGCTCAAAACAAATAACGGGATTGTGTTAAAGAATAAATGCGTAAAACTGCTATGTAAAAATGGTGCAAAGGGAATGCAAATCAATCCAAACATGCTGCGCGGCGTAATGCCAAAAAAATTTAAGCTATAGGCTAACACATAATTCAACAGATGAACTACCCATAGCGACACCACAATTTCTAATGCCAAACCAACATTCGACTGCAAAGAACCAAGCAACTGCTGGAGCTGAAAGATTAAATGATCGATCATAGGTCCTCTCTGACTTTAAGCATCGCAAAACTTCCGTTAGAATAACCGAATGAACTCATCAACTCTACTAGACTCATTAAACAACGCCCAGCAAGCTGCAGTCTCTGCGCCACTCTCCCACCTGCTCATTTTGGCAGGAGCCGGAAGCGGTAAAACACGCGTGCTGGTCCATCGCATTGCTTGGCTTTTACAGGTCGAGCAATCGTCCCCCTTCAATATTTTGGCCGTGACGTTTACAAACAAAGCTGCCAACGAAATGCGATCCCGTATTGAAGAATTATTAAATATTTCTACGCAAGGCATGTGGGTAGGAACGTTCCATGGTCTAGCCCATCGGTTATTGCGCACTCATTGGGCAGAAGCCGGATTACCACAAAATTTTCAGATTATTGATTCGGATGATCAAAATCGGTTAATTAAACGTATTATTAATAGCCTAGGATTAGATGACAAACAATGGGCACCCAAACAAATTCAATGGTTTATCAACGCGAAAAAAGATGAAGGCTTACGTCCTCAACACGTTAAAGATAACGGCGATGTGCACACCAAAACGTTAATTAAAATTTATCAGCAATATGAAGAAATTTGCCAACGCAATGGCTCCGTAGATTTTGCCGAATTAATGTTACGCGCGCATGAATTATGGGAACAGCGTCCTGATATTTTGGCTCACTATCAAACACGCTTTAAGCATATTTTGGTGGATGAGTTTCAAGATACCAACACCATTCAATATGCCTTTATTCATGCGATCGCAAAAAACAATAATTATCTCATGGCCGTAGGTGATGATGATCAATCTATTTACGGCTGGCGCGGCGCAAAAATTGAAAACATGCGTAAATTAGAGCGTGATTTTTCTCCTTTAAAAACCATCAAACTTGAACAAAATTACCGTTCCACCGGAACCATTTTACAAGCTGCCAATGCATTAATCTCAAATAATCCCGATCGATTGGGCAAAAATTTATGGACGGATGGCGGATTAGGCGAAAAAATTTCACTCTATGCGGCGTTTAATGAAATTGATGAAGCGCGATTTATTGTTGATAAAATGCGCGGACATTATGGTCGTTACATTGAGTGCGCTGTTTTATATCGCTCCAACGCACAATCGCGTGTTATAGAAGAGTCTTTAATTCAAGCGGGCATTCCGTATCGCATTTATGGCGGTTTACGGTTCTTCGAACGGGCGGAAATTAAAGATGCCTTAGGGTATTTGCGTTTAATTTCGAATCCACATGATGATACAGCGTTTGAGCGTGTCGTGAATTTACCCGCACGCGGCATTGGCGACTCCACGCTTACGATTATTCGTACACATGCGCGTACGCAAAAAATTTCGATGTGGCAAGCGACACATGAAATCATTGCTTTACAGCAATTATCCTCACGCGCGCAAAGTGCAATGCAACTATTTTTAGACTTAATTGTCTCGTTAAAATCAGACGCAACGACGCTATCACTTCCCGAATTAACGGATCATGTTTTACATAAATCAGGATTGCGTGAACATTTTCGTCAAGAAAAAGGTGAAAAAGCCCAGACTCGATTGGAAAACGTGGAAGAGTTAGTTTCTGCCACGCGGCAATTTGTGGAAGAAGCAGATGGCGATATATCACCGTTAGATGCATTTTTAGCTAACGCCGCATTAGAAGCCGGCGAAACGCAAAGCAGTGATTCGCAGGATTATGTTCAATTAATGACATTGCATTCCGCCAAAGGCTTAGAATTTCCGACGGTATTTTTAGCAGGCGTCGAAGAAGGTTTATTTCCGCACAGCATGTCAGTAGAAGAACCGGGGCGTTTATCTGAAGAACGTCGCTTATGTTATGTGGGCATTACCCGCGCGAAGAAAAAACTATACATCAGTTATGCTGAATCACGTCGTATGCATGGTAATGAGCAATATCATCGCCCTTCACGTTTTCTGAATGAAATTCCCAAAGAGTTACTCGAAGAGGTTCGCATAAAAACACATATTTCGCGTGCCGTTCCCTCTTATGGTAGCGATACTTTTTCGAAAACGGCTCAAACTCGACCCGTTTATAGTTCTGTTCCGCAATCTCAAGAAATTAATGGCTTAAAATTGGGACAACGCGTGAGACATCCGACATTTGGTGAAGGCGTCATTTTAAGTTACGAAGGTCAAGGAAATCATGCGCGCATTCAGGTAAAATTTTCGCAAGTTGGCGCAAAATGGTTAGTCGCGGCGTATGCGAAATTAGAGCCGATGTAAAAACATTTCCATGTAGATATATTTTCGCAAAAATTAATCGTAAACGCGTCCGCTGGACGCATATTCGGGACGACATAATATGTCGCCCCTACGTGTCAAATTAGACATGTCTTCGTGGAAACGTAGGGGCGGCATACATGCCGTCCCGAACATATTATGTCGTCCCGGGAAAAAACCTATTGCGCAATTAATTTCACGAGCGTATAAATCACAAAAATATTTTTTTATCCTATTTAATTTAATAAGAAGGATTGTTCCATGTTAATTACAAATAAGCTGCAAAAACGAAAAACTATGTTGCGTTTACCCTATTATGACTATTCATCCGTGGGATTTTATTTCATTACCATCTGCACACGTCTCCGAGAAAATTTTCTAGGGCAAATTATTGAAAATAAAATGATTCATTCTGACATGGGCAAGATTGTGTCCAAATGCTGGAATGAAATTCCACAGCATTTTTCTGACATTTTCCTGGATGAATTCGTTGTTATGCCAAATCATATTCATGGAATTCTCGTACGACCTGAATTAAAACGAGAAGAGATGAACGCGATTCAATCTCAAAGGGATGAAAATAAACAATCCTCTGCAAGATTTGGTTCTAATTTATCTACGGTTGTTGGATCTTTTAAGGCCAGTTGCACGCGAATTATTAATAAAACGAAAGGAGAAATATTTTTTGGGTGGCAACGCGGATATTACGAGCATATTATTAGAAATGAACAATCGTTGTACAAAATCAGAGAATATATTCAATTAAATCCCACAAAATGGGAATTGGACAAAAATAATGCAAGAAATTTTAAATGTTAAATTGGAATTTTGGGGCAACACATATATCCGGGACGGCATGTATGCCGCCCCTACAAT
>CAZLGL010000002.1:0-220462 GCA_964559315.1 uncultured Coxiellaceae bacterium | reverse complement strand
TCCACGTAGAGATATCTAATTTGACACGTAGGGGCGAGATATTATCTCGTCCCGTAAATCTATCAGAATCGCACAACATTATTTATCTCGGGACGACATGGTATGTCGCCCCTACAATTCCACGTAGAGATATCTAATTTGACACGTAGGGGCGAGATATTATCTCGTCCCGTTTACGATTAATTGTTGCTAAAATACATCTGAAAGGGCAACGCGTTAAATTATTATATCTGGAAATTCGAATTCTGATACGACACAGACGCGTCTTCACTATCCTGCCCAACCGTCACGTCTGTTAATTCCCGCTCTTCTTCTTTACCTTTATCATTATTTTGTACACGTAATAACGGTTCTGTTTCCTGAACGATATCATCTTCATCAAACACTTCAACAACGCGATTCTTTGCCCGCGCTTTTGCAATCTCTTCCCAGGTTTTATTAATTACCTCAATTCTATACTCAGCTCTTCCAACAGAATCACAAAATCGAACATGCTCAGCGTTTTGTCTTCCCGTAAAAAATACCCATCGATTAGAACCTTGTGGCGCAAATGATCCTGTGGTCGTAAAATTTCGTCTATAACGCCGAGCTTCACGAGAAATATCTTCAATCATCATTTTTTTCAAAAGATCACCCGGAAAAACACCCTTCGATCGTTTTTCCAATTTCCACATAGCTTTTCTGTCAAATTCACCCAATGCTTCAGTTAAGGCTAATTCTTTTTCGGCTCTTGTTAAATGCATAGCAATATGCAACGGATCCGGTCGATTATTTGCCCGATTTCGTCGAATAATCATGACCATCATAAACGCTAAAATTAAAAGACCAAAAATAGTACTACCACTAATAATTAACGCCCAACGCAGAATTCCCATTCATTCGACGTCCAGAGAAATCACCACTATTTAAGGTAGTGCCTGGAATTTCAAAACTCTTCATAATGGCAGCAAAATTAGTATAACTGGGGCAATTAAATGAACCAATCATACAATCTTGAAACCTGTTGTAATCAAACTCTATTACATCTTCACTACATCCCGCACCGTCTATTCTTACATTTTTAAAGGTATTGCCCGTGACCTCGGCATGAAAAATCAAACCTCCAATTATCTCGAGATTTTCAAATCGACAACCGCTTATTCCCTCCTCAAATTTAACGAAACTAAGTTTCGTTTTTGCAAAGCTAGACTGCTCAACATTCGAATCAAAAGTCACCTCAGACAGCGTACCCAATAGAAAATGAAAATTATTGGCACCTCCCGACACCATTGTTTTAGTGATCGAAGTTTGAGTGAATTGCACATTATCCATTGTTGGCGTTGGCGTATCCCCTATCCACGTAGCGAAATCAACCGCCTGAAAGTCACATCCCACAAAATTCACACCCTTGATGGTGCATAACTCAAAACTTACATTCCGAAATGATAGCAAGATGGTATTCCAGGAGGTATCGATGGTAAGAGACGGAAATTGCCAACGCTCTTTTCCTGCTTTATTTATAATCGCCTTGCCTATATGGTGGTCTTGCGCAAACACATCAACGGCTACCCTCCCGGTATCGGGATCAATATACTGTGGATAATGGGAACGATTGTTACAGAGGTCTTTGAGTTTTGCGGCACCGTCGAGCATGTTTTTTCACCTTATGTTATCAAGAAAGCTAAGGAATTCTAGCATAATCTGAAACAACCTTCTCCTTTTTGGCTATTTTTCCTGTAAAATACAACCTTCAGTGATAAGAGAATAGGATTATGCGCGAACGCACTTCCAACAAGGCTTTACCTAAACAAAATCAACTTCGCAGATCAGCTGAAGCTAAAGAAAACATGGGAAATAAAAAATCACGTCCATCCAAAAAATATTCTAACCCAGGTCGTTACCATACAAATACCTTTTGGGAAAAACTTATTCTTAATTGGCATAATTATTCGCTCCCTCAAAAAATTGCGGTTATTACCGCAGGATTAGTATTAAGCGGCGTTGCCGTTTATTTAGCTGTTGGATTAGCCCAAAGTGTGTATGCAAACATGTCTGCGGAATTGGATACGCCAAGCAGAACACGTGAACCTTCCGTATTTACGCGAATTGATCGCGCGTTGAGTTTTCCAGTGGCGAGTGCAGCGCGTACGCCTGAAAGAAGCAAGGTTTTCGAGTTATTTCCTGAATTTCTAGATGGAAGCGATGATCACGAAAAAGATGTCAAAAAAGAAATGGAAAAAGGTTTTCATGCAATTGATGATGCGCTTTACGATTTTATTCAGACACCTTCGGAGAAAAGTAAAGTTGTTGCTGTATTGGAAAACCATTATGAATCCCTCATTGCTAAAAACCTTATTCTGGCATATTTAAAACGCGTTCAACTTTCTCGTCCTTCAACACTATCTTCCGTTACTGTTATTCATGAAATGGGAGGAGCGACGCCCGACGTCTTTACAAATATCGAAGAACTTTACAAAGATTACAAAAATACCCATGGCATGCAAACACTTACTCGAAATGCACTGACGAAAGCTTTCACAACAAATTGCTTTGTATATAATCCACAAAAAGACCCTCTAGAAAGAAAAGCAGCGTGCTTTTTTGAAGCCATTGCAGCATATGATTTTACATTGATAATTGCTCCCGCCATCGTACCAGAATTTTTTGAAAAAAACGGCTTCGCTATTACTTTTTCAGATTTTCCTCATGTTGAGAGAGATCGCAGAAACAGCGAAAAAATGTTTCGCACCGTCGACACCACAATGATTACCTATCTACAAAATGCACTCGCTTATACTCACTCAAACGATATTGTTATCGTCGTCACAGGAGCACAACACGGCAAGGCTGTCGCACAAGCGCTAAAAAAATCAAATCACCCGTTTCGTTTATTACATCTTCACGACAAAGAATTTCATCCCATACTGGGATATCTAACCGCCAAAGCGCTTTCATTGGGGTGCATAAAACCAATAGAAAATTGCTCTGCGGAAACGCAAAAAAAAGCAAAAGAAAAGAACACAAAAATCGAATACTGTGCTGAATCCAATGACTATGATCCTGCCAACTGTGACGAGGAACTTCATCAGCAATTCAGCATGACTGCTGAACGAGATGATTTTCTTTTAACGGATGGGATTCATCCTGTTCCTCCCATTCTACCTCGCAAACACCCGGATAAACTGACGTATTTTTTTGCACCAAAATCATCTATAAAAATGTTAGAAGCTAAATTGGAAAAAGATAAACAAACAGTGGAAAAACAAAATAATCAGCGCATGGAATTGTAATATTTAACTCTGGAACTGGTCGAAAATCCTGACCAGTCTATTACGTCCGCGAACCCAAATCACGATCGCTTCTTTCACCAACAAGCAAATGCGTTAATTCATTACACGAAATAACTTGATGATTTTCAATTTCAAACATCGCATTCACTTGTACTTCAATTTTTTTACCCGTATCTTTTTTAATACCACGCGCACGTCATAATAATTCTGATTCTATTAAATTACCCTTAGTTTCCAACCAATTTTTTCGATCCGGAACACGTTTCTTTGCTAACAACATATCCAGCATTCCGTCGGCATCATCATCTTTAATCGTTAATTGCACTAATCGACGCGTATCATACGCCATTGTCGTTTCACGCAATTGAATCGGATTCATTTCGCCCAATCCTTTAAAGCGCTGCACATTTAATTTGCCTTTTTTATTTTCCGCGGAAAGTCTATCTAAAATGCCTTTCTTTTCAGATTCATCTAGCGCATAAAATACTTCTTTGCCTTGGTCTATTCTATATAGCGGCGGCATCGCGACATACACATGACCTTCTTTTACGAGCTTTTTAAAATGCTTTAAAAATAACGCGCATAATAATGTCGCAATATGCAATCCATCGGAGTCTGCATCGGCGAGAATACAAATTTTTCCATAACGTAATGAACTTAAATCTTCACTACCCGGATCCACACCAATCGCTGTCGCAATATCATGAATTGCTTCTGACCCTAATACTTCACTGTGTGAGACTTCCCAGGTATTCAGTATCTTTCCGCGTAGTGGCATCACCGCCTGACGTTCGCGATCGCGCGCTTGCTTTGCCGAACCACCTGCAGAATCCCCTTCCACTAAAAATAATTCACCCTTCATCGGATCACTGGTCGTACAATCCGCTAATTTTCCAGGCAATGCGGGACCTGACGTAATTTTTTTGCGTTCAATTTTTTTGGCTAATTTTAAGCGTGCTTGAGCATTTTCGATGACTAATTTTGCAATTAATTCTGCTTGCGCCAAATTTTGATGAAGCCAAATCGAAAATGCATCTTTCACTACGCCCGAAACAAACGCCGCTGTTTCACGTGAAGACAATCGTTCTTTTGTTTGACCCGAGAACTGCGGATCTTTCATTTTAATCGATAAAACATACCGACAATTTTCCCACACATCTTCCGGTGCTAATTTTAATCCACGCGGTAATAAATTACGCAATTCACAAAATTCACGTAATGCATCAGATAATCCAGTTCTTAATCCATTGACGTGCGTACCACCTTGCGCCGTCGGAATTAAATTGACATAGCTTTCCGTAATCGACTCTTCGGGCTCAAGCATCCATACCAATGCCCACTCCGCGGATTCCATGTTACCTTTAAAATTTCCGACAAACGGCTCTTCTGGCAAACACGGTGATTTCCCAATGCCTTCCATTAAATACGACGGCAGCCCATTTTCATAAAGCCATTCTGTTGTTTCACCCGTATTTTCATCAAAAAATTCTATTTTTAATCCCGAACATAAAACGGCTTTGGCACGCAAGACTTGTTTAATTTTGGTTACTGAAAATTTAGGATTATCAAAATATTTTGGATCAGGATAAAAATGCACGCTTGTACCAGTGTCACGTTTATTTTCCGTATTTCCAATGGATTTCAGTTCTGACGCTTTATCACCGTTCGCAAATGACATGGAATAAATTTTGCCATCACGCTTTACTTGAACCGTTAATTTTTTCGATAACGCGTTAACCACAGAAACACCGACACCGTGCAAACCACCTGAAAACGCATAGTTTTTATCGGAAAATTTTCCGCCAGCATGTAAACGCGTCAAAATTAATTCCACACCCGAAATTTTTTCTTCTGGATGTTTATCGACCGGCATACCTCGACCGTTATCAATGACTTCCAGTGAACCATCTTTATATAAATGCACCCGAATTTTTGTGGCATGTCCACCCAGTGCTTCGTCAACGCTATTATCTAAAACTTCTTGAAATAAATGATTCGGGCGTGATGTATCAGTATACATTCCCGGTCTTTTTCGTACGGGGTCTAAACCACTTAAAACTTCAATTGCCGACGCTGTATAATTTGTCATAGATTAGCTATTTCCACCGTTGTTTCACTTCATGTTCATGTAATTGCAACCACTGCACAGCAATAATAGTTGCAGAATTGTTAATTTCACCTGTTTTTAAAGCGTTATAAACAAATGCTTTGGGAAACACATGCGCACGAATATCTTCGTGTTCATGGGATAAACCGAAAATTCCACCCGCTTTCGACGCATCAACCCTACCACAAAATAAACTAAATTTTCCCGTCGAAATCCCCGGACTTGTCCAATATTCACACATCGGAATTAAATCAAGCACATCACATCCAGCCTCTTCGTGACTTTCTCTACGTGCAACGTCTTCAACAGATTCATTTGACTCAATAACTCCCGCAACCAATTCTAAAATCCACGGGCTTTTTTGCTCGAGCGTTCCTAGTCTAAATTCTTCAATTAACACAATTTCATCGCGAATCGGATCAAATAATAAAACACCTACGGCCGCATGCGCATGAAATAATTCTCGAATAACAACCGGACTCCACCCACCTGCAAATAAACGGTATTTCAACTGATAGTTGAACAGCGTTAAGTGACCTTGATAGATCACATCGCGCTGAACGATTTCGACGTCTTTGGACGACAACTCTGGGGTGTGCTTCATTTCTTTAAGGTCAGTTTATCCGCTTTAAAATCAACTTTAATTGAATCACCAGCCTGGAATTTACCTTCTAATATGTCTTTCGACAAGGGATTTTCCAATAATTGCTGAATGGTGCGCTTTAAAGGCCGCGCACCAAACACTGGGTCATACCCCGCTTCAGCTAAATGATCTAACGCCTTTTCCGATACGCTTAGCTTAATCTCTTTATCTGCCAAACGTTTTTGCAATAACTGAATTTGAATACTCGCAATATTGCGAATTTGATCTTTTTCCAACGGATGAAAAACAATACATTCATCTAAGCGGTTTATAAATTCTGGCCTAAAATGTTGACCTACAATATTCATGACTGCTTCTTTCATCGCTTGATAATTTTTCTCACTCGCTAAATCTTGAATAATTTGCGAACCTAAATTGGATGTCATGACGATGACCGTATTTCTAAAATCAACCGTGCGACCTTGACCATCGGTTAATCTGCCATCATCTAAAACCTGTAATAATATATTAAATACATCATGATGCGCTTTTTCGATTTCATCCAATAATATTAAGGAATAAGGACGACGACGAACGGCTTCCGTTAAATATCCACCTTCTTCGTAACCCACATATCCGGGAGGTGCGCCAATTAATTTCGCGACAGAGTGTTTTTCCATAAATTCAGACATATCAATTCTGATCATCGCATCTTCGGTATCAAATAAAAACGAAGCTAGCGCCTTGCAAAGCTCAGTCTTACCCACTCCCGTTGGCCCCAAAAACATAAACGATCCAATGGGCCGATTGGGATCAGATAGGCCGGCGCGAGATCTTCTGATCGCATTGGAAACAATATTGACTGCTTCGTCTTGTCCGATGACACGTGCATGTAAATACTCTTCCATTTTTAATAATTTTTCGCGCTCGCCTTCGAGCATTTTCGACACGGGAATATGCGTCCACTTTGAAACAACTTCAGCAATTTCTTCATCCGTGACACGATTGCGTAATAAATGCTTTTCTTGTTTTTCCGCTTTCATCGCCGCTTGCAATTGTTTTTCCAATTCCGGAATTTTACCGTATTGAATTTCAGACATTTTGGTTAAATCCGTTTTACGGCGTGCGGTTTCTAAATCCATTTTGGCTTGTTCCAATTGCTCTTTAATATGTTGAGTCCCCTGTAAAGAGGCTTTTTCGGCTTTCCAGATTTCTTCTAAATCCGCGTATTCCCGCTCTAATTTTTTAATTTCGTTTTCTAATAACTCCAATCTTTTTTTAGAGGCCGGATCCGTTTCTTTCTTAAGCGCTTCGCGTTCTATTTTAAGCTGAATTAATCTGCGTTCGAGTTTATCCATGGATTCTGGTTTAGAATCAATTTCCATGCGTATACGGCTAGCGGCTTCGTCAATTAAATCAATCGCTTTATCCGGCAAATTTCTATCAGTAATATAACGGTGAGATAATGTTGCGGCTGCAACAATGGCAGGATCTGTAATTTCTACGCCGTGATGAACTTCATATCTTTCTTTTAAACCACGCAATATCGCAATCGATCCTTCAACGCTGGGCTCATCGACTAATACTTTTTGAAAACGTCTTTCTAACGCAGCGTCTTTTTCAATATATTGTCTGTATTCATTTAAAGTAGTAGCACCAATACAATGTAACTCGCCACGAGATAAAGCAGGCTTTAACATATTTCCGGCGTCCATCGAGCCTTCGGCTTTACCCGCACCTACCATGGTATGGATCTCATCAATAAATAATATAATTTGTCCTTCTTGCTTGGTAATATCTTTAATTACCGCTTTTAAACGCTCTTCAAATTCACCACGAAATTTCGTGCCAGCAATTAATGCCCCCATATCCAGTGATAATAATTTTTTATTTTTTAGGCCATCAGGAACTTCGTTATTTACTATCCGTTGTGCTAAACCTTCTACGATAGCGGTTTTACCGACACCTGGTTCACCAATTAATACTGGATTATTTTTGGTGCGACGTTGCAATACTTGTATCACCCGACGAATTTCATCATCGCGTCCAATCACCGGATCTAATTTATGTTTTTTCGCGCGCTCTGTTAAATCAATCGTATATCTGGATAACGCACCGCGTTGATCTTCTGCACTTTGATCCGTCACTTTTTCCCCGCTTCGCATTTGTTCAATGGCGTTCTCTAATGCCGCTTTGTGCACACCTGCTTTTTTAAATACTGAGCCTAATACACCCGTATCATCACAGCCCGCTAATAAAAACCATTCACTGGAAATAAAATCATCTTTATGCTTTTGTGCATATTTATCCGTCAAATTTAATAATCGATTCAAATCATTTGAAACTTCAATACGTCCTGGAGTACTACTTTCAACTTGAGGTAATTGTGAAATTGCTGATTCAAGATTTTTTTCTAACGTAAGGGTATCGACATTGGCTTTGGTAAATAAGGGTTTTGCACTACCACCGTCTTGCGTTAATAACGCAGACATCACATGCACAGGTTCAATGAAAGGATTGTCACGCCCAACCGCTAAAGATTGAGCGTCACTCAACGCTTCTTGGAATTTAGTCGTTAATTTATCCGCGCGCATATCTTTTTCTCCTACGAAAACTCAATACGAGTAAGATAAGGCCGAATAAAATAAAATCAAGCAGCTTGTGCAGTTCTCACAAAAGGTGACAATACCTCTCGCAATTGTGTAATGGTCACCGGTTTTAACAAGTACGCATCAATGTGACGTTCTTGTATTTCATCGATGGTTTCACGATGACCTCCTGCCGTTAATACAATAATCGGCATTGAGTTTTTTTCATCGGTTCGCCCGCGGACTTCGGTGATAACATCTAAACCGCTTATGTCAGGCAAACCCAAATCGACAATTAATGCAGCGTATACACTTTTGTCTAATAATTTCAGTCCTGCGCGTCCACTCGATGCAATATCTGCTTCAAGCCCCATTTCTGACAACAGCATTTTGATCACTTTTTGATTGATCAGATGATCTTCGATTACTAATACTTTACGGCTCGCTCCATGCGATTTCAACATCATATCTTGCTCTCCTTTGCGTTTCCAACGCGTCCATGAATCTACTAATGTTTCCGCAAACAAAATATATTTGGTTGCAGGAATTACAGCATGATAACCATGCGAAATGGCTTGATCCTTGTCCAAATCTGCATGCTCAGCATTCAGCGTAACCACTAAAAATATGTGTTGAAATTGAGGGTTGGAGTGTATAGCACGCGCAAAATATGACATATTTTGCGTCAATTTTTGTCCAACGACGAGAATAATATGAGGGAGTTCTGCATTCGGTGTTTTTTGTAAGCGAAAAATAACATCACTTAACGGAATAATTTCCGACACTAATCGTGGAAATTGTAACTGTGCTTCTAAATCGCTACTTAATGATTCATCACACTCGACACCCCACACACGTAACGCACCAAGTTCTTTTAATATGTTTTCATTTCCGACTTTATTCGTCACCGGTAATGTAAATGTAATTCGCGTTCCCCTATCAAGCTTACTGGAAATACTGATTTTACCGCCCATATTTTCCACAAAATGTTTGGCAATCGTTAAGCCTAATCCTAAACCGGGATCCTTAATTTTTTCGGATTCCATTCCGACTCCGGTATCAATAATGGATACTTCTAACATAGGATTTTTGACTTGAAGCTGCCAGGAAGAGGAAACGACAACATCCACCCGCCCCGTAATCGTATACGCTAATGCATTTTGTAATAAATGATTTAATACTTGCGTTAATTGGGTGGGATCCGCATAAATAATGGGAGACGCATCTTCCTGATAATCCACTTCAAATGCTAATCCTTTTTCACGAGCGATTTGTGCAAAAGGGTGTGCCACACGGTTGATCAAATCCTGCAGATCAATAGCGCGAACATCGGTTGAGGTATCGCCTTTTTCGATGCGCATAAATTCAGACAATGAATCTAATACATGACCAAATTCGGTATATAACGCTTGGAGATTTTTCAAATGGGGTTTGAGTGCAACCGGCGATACTTGCTGCTGGGCTTGAACCGCTTGTCTTACCAATGAGGATATAACATGCGTGGTACCCGTTGCAGCATTCAGTAACGTCCGTGCACTGTGCTCAATACGTGCGTATAAGCCCTTGTTATCCATAACAACTCCTGTCAAAACAGGCTCAGATCCTACTCCCCCTTTCCCATCTTTTCAATGGTTTTGGTGGTCGAATGCCCCGGAACAAGGTCAATCACACGGACTTCCCCACCATTCTTCAAGACGGCCTTGTGGCCCGCAATTTCATGGACTTGATAATCGGCGCCTTTTACCAAAACATCCGGTAAAAGCTTGGTAATGAGCCTCTCGGGGGTATCTTCGCTGAAAGGAACCACCCAATCTACGGAGGACAGACCCAACAACACCCCCATCCGGCTTTCGAGCGCATTTAACGGACGATCAGCCCCCTTCAGACGCTTAACAGATGCATCATCATTGACCGCGACAATTAATTTATCCCCTAATTTTTTGGCTTCTTCCAAATAACGCACATGCCCTAAATGTAATAAATCAAAACAGCCATTGGTCATGACCACTTTCTCACCGTGGGCATGCGCATCGTGAATGGCAAGCAATGCTTCATCTTCCGCAAGTACACCACGATGAAAATCATATTCAGTTTGAAGTGCACGACGTAATTCATGTGGACTCACGGTTGCAGCACCTAATTTTGTCACAACAATTCCTGCCGCAATATTGGCTAATATCATAGCCTCCTCGAGTGAAGTACCGCTCCCCACACTCGCCGCTAATACACTAATTACGGTATCACCTGCACCCGTCACGTCATACACTTCTTGTTTTTTTGCAGGTAAATGACACGCTGGTTTTTTTAATTGCATGAGTGACATACCCTCTTCACCGCGCGTCACTAATAAGGCTTTTAAATTGAGTGTTTGAATTAATTGCATGCCTTTTTCAACAATTTCTTCTTCGCTATTACATTTTCCGACAACGGCCTCGAATTCCTTTCTGTTTGGCGTTAATAATGTCGCATTTTTATAAACGGTATAGTCTGTCCCTTTGGGGTCAATAAATACGGGGATTTTGGCTTTATTTGCTAAGGCAATAAATTTAGGAACTTCGGATAAAACACCCTTTCCATAATCAGATAACACTACCACGCTGGAATTTTTCACTAATTTTTCATAATTTTTTAGTATCGACGCTGGTGATACACCGACAAATCCTTCTTCAAAATCCAACCGAATTAATTGCTGATGCAAACTCAACACACGCACTTTACTAATGGTCGGAATACTTTTCACACGCTGAAACATCACGCCAATTTTTTTATGCTTGAGTTGTTTTTCTAAGCTATTCGCTAATTCATCATCTCCTGTCATGCTTAATAAATCTACATGCGCGCCCAAGGACCGAATATTTAAGGCAACATTGGCAGCCCCACCGGGTAATTCCAACATGGATTTTACATGGACGACAGGCACCGGCGCTTCCGGCGAAATACGAGATGTCGAACCATACCAATATTTATCCAACATAGTATCGCCGACAACTAATACATTGGCTTTATCATACTTTGGCAACTGATGGGTCATACGCTGGTCCTATATTTAGCATCCAATGCAATCACTTGTTTTCTTAATTTATCGAGATCGCCATCATTAACAATAACATCATTCGCTTTGTTTAAACGCGCTTGGCGTTCTGCTTGCGTTACCATAATTTTTTTAATTTCGGCGGAAGAAAATTTATCGCGATCTTTTATCCGCTGAATTTGTAATGCTTCTGGCGCATCGACGACAACTATTTTATCTACTAATTCAGCATGTTTATCACGAGTTTCGATTAACAACGGAATACTCGCAATAATATACGGCGCAGGATTTTTTTTCGAAAATACTTTTATGGCTTCATACACCAAGGGATGCAAAAGTTGCTCAACAAAAACTTTATCTCTCGGATCAGAAAATATTTTCTTGCGTAATTTTGCGCGATCCAATTCGCCATTTTCTTGCAGGATAGCTTGACCGAAATGTTCAACGATTTTGGCTAAAACCGGCGTACCGGGTTTAACCAAATCGCGTGTAATATCATCTGCATCGATGACAGGCACGCCCAGGATTTTAAAATAATTTGCAGCTGTAGATTTTCCTGAGCCAATACCACCTGTCAATCCAACAATCATCATGCAGATATTTTCAATTTTTTCATGGCTTCGGTAACACCTTTGCCAATGTCTGCAGGAGAATGCACGGTCGTAATTCCCGCAGCTTCTAACGCCGCAAATTTTTCTGCAGCAGTTCCTTTTCCACCGGAAATAATTGCGCCCGCATGTCCCATACGTTTTCCGGGAGGAGCCGTAACACCGGCAATATATCCGACAACCGGTTTCGTCACATATTGTTTAATGTATTCCGCCGCTTCTTCTTCTGCCGTTCCACCAATTTCACCGACCATAACAATGACTTTGGTTTGTGGATCTTTTTCAAATAATGCGAGCGCATCAATATGACTGGTACCTGGGATGGGATCACCACCAATTCCAATACACGTGCTTTGTCCGTAACCTAAATCCGTTGTTTGTTTTACAGCTTCATAGGTTAACGTCCCTGAACGGGAAACAATTCCAACAAAACCCGGTTGATGAATATGGCCTGGCATGATACCAATTTTGCATTCCCCAGGCGTAATAATACCTGGACAATTCGGGCCAATTAAGCGCGATTGAGAATTATTTTTCAAATAAATCTTAACATCCAACATATCCATAACAGGAATGCCTTCGGTAATACACACAATTAATTTAATTCCCGCATCTGCCGCTTCAATAATGGAATCTTTTGCAAATGGTGCAGGGACATAAATCACGGTCGCATCACATTTTGTTTCGTTATACGCTTCACGAACCGTATTGAATACCGGCAAATTTAAATGTTTTTGACCACCTTTGCCCGGCGTGACACCACCGACCATTTTCGTACCATACGCAATCGCTTGCTCGGAATGAAACGTTCCTTGATTTCCGGTAAACCCCTGGCAGATAACTTTAGTATCTTTATTGACGAGAACGCTCATTATTTTCCTCCTACGGCTTTAACAATTTTTTGTGCCGCATCAGTAAAACTTTCCGCAGGCGTAATATTTAATCCACTGGACAATAATTTTTGCGCACCCAATTCTGCATTATTGCCTTCCAATCTCACGACGACGGGAATACTGATGCCAACTTCTTTGACAGCATCCATAATTCCATCTGCAATCAGATCACATCTCACAATACCACCAAAGATATTGACGAGAATTCCTTTGACGTTTTTATCTGACAAAATAATTTTAAACGCTTCCGTCACGCGATCTTTTGTTGCACCACCGCCGACATCTAAAAAGTTAGCCGGTTGTCCGCCACTTAATTTAACAAGATCCATGGTTGCCATCGCTAAACCTGCGCCGTTAACCATGCATCCAATATTGCCTTCGAGTGCAACGTAATTTAATTCCCAATCACGCGCACGATTTTCACGTTCGTCTTCTTGAGACGCATCACGCATTGCACGTAATTTGGGTTGGCGATATAACGCATTATCATCAATAACGATTTTCGCATCTAAACACGTTAAATTACCGTCTTTTTTAATTACTAACGGATTAATTTCCAAAATACTTAAATCGTACTCTTTAAATAATTTACCTAAGCCAGTCATAATTACCGTAAATTGTTTAATTTGATCGGAATTTAGACCCAACGCGAATCCTAACTCTCTTGCCTGATAAGGTAGCACTCCCACCAAAGGATCCACTACCGCTTTAAGAATTTTTTCCGGATGTTTTTCAGCCACCTCTTCGATATCAACGCCACCTTCAGTCGACGCCATAATCACCACACGTTGTGCGCCGCGATCTAATACCGCACTTAAATATAATTCGCGTGCAATATCACACGGTTCAGCAATTAAGACCTGATGAACGGGTTGACCATTTGCATCTGTCTGAAACGTTACTAATCGCGTACCTAATAAACTACGCGCCACTTTGGATAAATCCTCTTTATTGGAGACCAACTTCACGCCACCTGCTTTTCCACGACCACCGGCATGCACTTGCGCTTTAACCACCCATTGTCCGCCACCCAATTTATCTGCTATTGCAATGGCTTCTTCGGTATTTTGGGCGACTTCGCCGCGCGGAACGGGAATGCCAAATTCTGCTAACAATTGTTTTGCTTGGTATTCATGTAAATTCATTTCTTAAATCTCCAATAATAAACGTGAAGGATCTTCTAATAACTCTTTAATGGTCACTAAAAAGCGTACAGATTCTTTTCCATCGATCATGCGATGATCATAGGACATCGCGAGATACATCATGGGACGAATAACAATTTGTCCATTTTCAACCACGGGGCGCTCTTCAATTTTATGCATACCCAAAATAGCACTTTGTGGCGGATTTAAAATGGGCGTAGATAATAACGATCCAAACACACCACCATTGGTAATCGTAAATGTTCCACCTGTAATTTCTTCCATCGTTAATTGATTATCACGGGCTTTTTTACCGTATTCAGAAACTTTCTTTTCAATATCTGCTAAAGACAATTGATCGGCATCGCGAATAACAGGAACAACCAATCCACGCTCCGTAGAAACTGCAACACCAATATCATAATATCCATGGTAAACAATATCGCTACCATCAATAGATGCATTAACTGCGGGGAATTTTTTCAGGGCTTCAACAACAGCGCGGGTAAAGAAAGACATAAATCCTAATCGAATACCGTGTAACTTTTCAAATTGATCTTTGTATTTTGACCGTAAATCCATAATCGCTTGCAAATTAACTTCGTTAAATGTCGTCAAAATAGCTGCGTTATGTTGTGCAGATAATAATCGTTCAGCAACACGCGCACGAAGACGAGACATAGGTACACGTTGTTCGGTACGGGCACCAGTACTTTGTGAAGTAACGGCAGCCAATGTTTTTTCGCCAGAGGCAACAGCACGTCGTACTGACGGACTTAAACTAGGCTCAGCTTTAGATTCTTTAGTCTCTTTAATTTCTTTACCTTCTTTCACTTCAACCGGTTTCTCAACAGCTTTTTCGGCAGGTTTTTCTGAAACCTTACCTGCTTCAATATTTCCCAGTAATTCGCCCGAATTAACTTTCGTTCCGCTCGGCTTCAAAATATCTTTTAAAATACCATCCGCCATCGCTGGCACTTCAATGACCACTTTATCTGTTTCCAGATCCACTAAATTTTCATCACGCTTCACCGCGTCGCCCGGCTTTTTATGCCACGCCAAAATGGTTGCATCTGCAACAGACTCGGGTAATTGAGGAACTTTAATTTCAATCGTCATTTTGCATTTCCTTGTAACGCGTCAACAATAATTTGTTTTTGCTGAATCACATGCATTTTATTTGAGCCCCACGCAGGTGCTGCAAATGAAAGTGGACCAACATACCGTACTACCTGATCTTTATTTACTAATTTTTTAAGCTTGCCTTTTACATACGTCCATGCAGATTGATTTTTTGGTTCTTCCTGACACCACACAATGTCCTTAACCTTTCCATACTGCTCAAATAATTTTTTAATTTCTTCTCGCGGAAACGGATATAATTCTTCGACACGAACCAACGCAATGTTATTTATTTTTTGCTGTCGACGCGCCTCTAATAATTCATAATAAATTTTGCCAGAACACAAAATCACGCGATTAACATCTGCCTCTTTAATGGCATCAACTTCAGGAATAATTTTCTGGAAAACACCTTGCGACAAATCTTCTAACTTTGATACCGCTAATTTATGACGCAATAAACTTTTGGGTGTCATGACAATTAAGGGTTTACGCACGGGACGGACCATTTGGCGTCGCAACATATGAAATACTTGCGCCGGCGTTGAGGGCACACACACAGTCATATTATCTTGCGCACACAATTGTAAATAACGTTCTAATCGCGCAGACGAATGTTCAGGTCCCATGCCTTCTTGACCATGCGGCAATAACATTACCATGCCAGAAAGCCTACCCCACTTTTGTTCGCCTGAGCTAATAAATTGATCGATAACAACTTGCGCACCGTTTGCGAAATCACCAAATTGCGCTTCCCATAACACTAACGTGCTGGGTGTGTTAGTTGAATAACCATATTCAAATGCAACAACCGCTTCTTCCGACAAAATAGAATTAAAAACAGAAAAACTACCGGTTTTCGAAACTTGTTGTAATGGAATAAAAACCGTCCCGTTTTGATAATCATGCCATTCCGCATGTCGATGTGCGAATGTGCCGCGACCACAATCTTGCCCGGATAATCTAATATTAAACCCGTCATTTAATAATGTCGCATACGCTAAATTTTCAGCAAATCCCCAGTTCATCGGTAATTCCCCTACAGCCATTTTTTTATTGTCTTCAATAATTTTGGCAACTTGAGGTTGCAATACCATTCCGGATGGAACTTGATTAATTTGTGCACCTAATTTTTTCAATACATCAATTTTTACGGCAGTATTCGCTTTAGTATCAAAACTTTTATTTAAATATGGCGTCCAATCTTCGCCCGATTGATTAATGTTTTGTGAAACGACATGAGGCAAATTATTTTTGCCTGCATCCAATCCATCGCGATACGCATTGACTAAATTCTCTGCCTCATCCGCTGTAATTTTTCCCGCGTTGATTAATACATCCGCATAAATTTGTCGCGGCGTAGGATGTTGTTTAATCACTTGATACATCACGGGCTGAGTAGCTGCTGGCTCATCGGCTTCGTTATGGCCATGACGTCGGTAACAAATTAAATCAATTACCACGTCTTTATTGAATTTCATGCGGTAATCAATCGCTAATTGCGCAACGAATACTACCGCTTCCGGATCATCGCCATTCACATGAAAAATCGGCGCCTGAATCATTTTCGCGACATCGGTACAATAATAAGTTGAACGCGCATCAACGGGATCCGTTGTAAATCCAACTTGATTATTCACAATAATATGAATTGTTCCTGCTGTGCCAAATCCGCGGGTTTGTGACAATGCAAAAGTCTCCATCACAACGCCTTGCCCTGCGAACGCGGCATCACCGTGAATTTGAATCCCTAATATTTCACTGCGTTTATCTAAACCATACCGTTTTTGACGTGCACGCACTGAACCCAACGTCACGGGGGAAACAATTTCTAAATGAGACGGATTAAACGCGAGGGCTAAATGTAAATTTCCCACCGCAGTTTTAATATCGGATGAAAATCCCATGTGATATTTAACATCACCCGTTCGACCTTCGTTATTTATTTTTCCTTCAAATTCATCAAATAATTCTTGCGGTGCTTTTCCTAAAATATTCATCAAAACATTTAAACGACCGCGATGTGCCATTCCAATGACCACTTCTTTAATACTTTGTGTGGCACCACGCTGAATGACTTCGTCTAACAAGGGAATTAAACTGTCACCGCCTTCTAATGAAAATCGTTTTTGACCGACATAGCGCGTACCTAAATATTTTTCTAATCCATCCGCTGCTGTTAAACACGCTAAAATTCTTTTTTGTTTATCCAGGGATAATGGCTGACGGTTTGCTGCATTTTCAAATCTGTCTTGAATCCATTTCACTTCATCTTGATCCGTAATGTGCATAAATTCTGCACCAATCGTACCGCAATAAATTTTTTCAAATGTCGTATCACGCGGCAGTGCAATGGCTTTGGGCGGCTTGGATAATTTCAGTGGATCTAAATTGGCATGAAAATGGCCTAAGGCGCGATAGGCATAGGCGACTTCATCTTCACCCCCAACCACACACTGAATATTATTTTTTGCGGGTTCTTTCGCTAACGCAATAAAATAGTCGCGAACATCTTGATGCGAAACAGTATCCGCTCCTAAGGATTGAAAATACTTTCGCCATTCAGTGCTAACGGATTCTGCATCGCGTAAATAATCCTCATACAAAGCATCTATATATTCATCGCCTGCGCTTAAATAAGAATATGACCAGGATTCTTTCATGGGAATTACGTTTGCTCCTTCACGAGTTCGGCGCGAATTTTCCCAATCGCTTCAGTTGGATTTAATCCTTTAGGACATACACTGGTACAACTACCAATCGAACGGCAACGAAACACACTGAACGGATCATCTAAATTCTCTAATCGCTCACGCGTGGCTGTATCGCGACTATCAATAATAAATCGCAATGCGGTTAATAATCCGGCGGGCCCAATAAATTTATCGGGATTCCACCAGAAAGACGGACATGATGTGGAACAACACGCACATAAAATACATTCGTATAATCCATCTAATTTAGCCCGATCTTCTGGCGACTGTAATCTCTCTTTTGCAGGTGGTTCTTCATCGTTAATTAAATACGGTTTGACTTTTTCGTATTGTTTATAAAATTGGGTCATGTCGACAACTAAATCTTTAATCACAGGTAAACCCGGCAACGGACGTAATGTAATAGGTGATTTTAATGACGACAAAGGCGTCATACACGCTAAACCATTTTTACCATTAATATTCATGCCGTCGGATCCACACACACCTTCTTTGCATGAACGTCGAATCGTTAAGGTTTCATCTAACGTATCTTTAATCAACAAGATGGCATCTAGTAACATCATGTCGGTATTTTCAGGAATATCCAATTGATAATCCTGCATACGCGGCTCTTGATCTTTTTCCGGATCAAAACGATAAATTGAAAATTCCACAATACGATTTGTCATAAATTAATACACTCTTTCTTTGGGCTCAAATGCGGGAACCGTTAACGGTTTCATGTTAACGGGACGCTCCATGATTTTTCCATCCAGGAAACACACTAAATGCTTTAACCAATGGGCATCATCACGATTCGGATAATCTTCGCGTGAATGTGCACCACGACTTTCTTTACGTTCTAATGCGGCGACAGCTGTCGTAAATGCGACTGCCATCAAATTATCTAATTCCAACGCTTCGATTCTTGCCGTATTAAATACCTTGCTGTGATCAGATAATACCGCATATTGCAGTCTTTCACGTAAATCCATCAATTTTTTCAAGCCTTCTTGCATGAATTTTTCGGTACGGAATACGCCAAAATCGCTTTGCATTACGCGCTGTAAGGCTTTTCGAATTTGGCTGACGCTTTCACCTTTAGCCGCATGTTCCCAACGGTGCAATCTCACCAAGGCGGCATCGACATCCTCTTGGCTAACCGATTGCAATGGCAATCCGTCTTGTAAACTGGCTTCAACATGTAATCCGGCAGCACGACCAAATACGACTAAATCCAACAGGGAATTTCCACCTAAACGATTTGCGCCATGCACGGACACACACGCACATTCACCCACCGCGTATAACCCTTCAATAATTTTATCTTTGCCACTACCGTCTACGGTAATCGCTTGACCATGAACATTGGTTGGAATTCCGCCCATCATATAGTGACACGTGGGTACAACAGGAATTGGTGTCGTAATCGGATCCACATGTGCAAACGCGATGGCTAATTCACGAATACCCGGCAAGCGGGATTTAATTAAATCCGGACCCAAGTGATCCAATTTTAATTTGACACATTGTACACCGTTAATTTCAAATCCACGGCCTTCGCGAATTTCGATGGCCATTGAACGTGAAACCACATCACGTCCGGCTAAATCTTTTGCGTGCGGCGCATAACGCTCCATAAATCGCTCGCCATTTTTATTAATTAAATATCCACCTTCGCCGCGGCAACCTTCTGTCACTAAACATCCTGCGCCTGCAATTCCGGTTGGATGAAATTGCCACATTTCAATATCTTGCACTGCAAATCCAGCACGTAAAAACATTCCGACGCCATCACCTGTATTAATTAATGCATTTGTCGTGGATTCATAAATACGTCCTGCACCGCCCGTTGCAAAAATCGTTGCACGTGTATGGAAAAAAACAATTTCTCCAGTTTCAATACAAATTGCAGTTACACCGGCAACGGCTCCGGATTTCGATTTAACGATATCCATGGCATACCATTCATTGAAAAAATGCGCTTTGGCTTCGAGATTTTTTTGATACAACGTATGTAATAACGCATGACCGGTTCTGTCTGCAGCTGCACAGGTTCGGGCTGCTTGTGCACCACCAAAATTTTTCGATTGTCCACCAAACGGACGTTGATAAATTTTTCCATCATCCGTTCGTGAAAACGGTAAACCCATATGTTCTAATTCATAAACGACTTCAGGGCCTGTTTTACACATATACTCAATACTGTCTTGATCGCCCAAGTAATCAGAACCTTTTACGGTATCGTACATGTGCCATTGCCATTGATCTTCAGGATCAGCATTTCCGAGTGCACACGTAATTCCACCTTGTGCAGAAACCGTATGGGAACGCGTCGGAAATACTTTAGAAATGACTGCAACTTTTTGGCCTGTTTTGGCTAATTGATACGCCGCGCGCATACCTGCACCGCCAGCGCCAACAATCACTGCATCAAATACATATTTTGGCATTGCCATTTTTTATGCCCCCCAGAGAACGCTCACCGCCCAGATAAACGATCCGACGAGCACGAGCGATGTGACAACTAAGAATGGAATCCTGACTGCAGCGGATTTTAAATAATCGGTTGCGATGGTCCACAAACCAATTCGCGTATGCAAAATTAAAAATAAGAAAAATAACAAGGTCGCGATGCGCACCCACGTCATGCTAAATAACATGTGCCATGCATAATAATCATGAATGGGGTTAACTATTAAATAGCCAACGAGTGTTAGGAGATAGACGGCCATAAAAAATGCCGTCATGTTTTGGACAAGCCAATCGCGCAACCCATTTCGGGTTAGACTAGTAACACTTTTTACCATAGCCAAATTCCTAGAACGAGAGAAAACAGAATAGAAAAAGCTAATACAATTTTTGCCGTTATACGCATGGCATCTAAACTTTCGAGAAATCCAAAATTCATAATGAAGTGTCGAATACCCGCGCAAATGTGATAAATCAAACCACTCAAACAAATCCAAATCAAAAATTTAACGACGGTTAAGGTAAAAATTTCTTGAACAGCCGTAAAACTATCGGGAGATGCAAGCGAAGTTTGCAATGCCCACACCATTATGGGTACGAATAAAAATAACAAAATACCAGTGATGCGATGAAGGATGGAGACAATAGCAGTTATGGGAAAACGTATGGTGAACAGGTTTAAGTTGACTGGACGCACTTTTTTGACCGATGGTGTTTCGCTAGCCATATTATCCCCCTTAGTTTAAGGCAGAATTATAGCAACCTAGCGTTAGGTTTCCCACCCCCGGCGCTATACCTTATATATAGTCTAAAAAAACGCCTGCTTACCCCATATCAACACGACCCAGCCGGCAATCGCCAAATACGGACCAAACGCAATCGCGGTTTTGCCATTCGCTTTTTTAAATACAATCAGCGCAATCGCAACCCCTGAACCCAACAACGCAGCAATCAATACTATCCACGGTAGTGCAATCCATCCCGTCCACGCACCTAACGCCGCTAGCAATTTAAAATCACCGTAGCCCATTCCTTCGCGATGCGTTACATATTCATACATTTTCGCGATAAACCATAAACTCGAATATCCCACGGCAGCACCCACAATCGCATCTTCGGGTGATGTAAATCCCGGCAAAATGCTGACTAATAATCCCATCCATAAAAGAGAAAAATTTAATTCATCGGGTAATATTTGATGTTCGAGATCAATAAACGTCAAACTCATTAAAAATAAGCTAAATACTACCGTTTCGAAAAATAATCGTCCCGAACCAAAATGGAGATATAAAAAAGCACACACGGCACCCGTTAATAATTCCACGACAGGATAACGCCACGAAATTGATTTACGACAAAATGCACACCGTCCTTTCAGATAAATAAAACTAAAGACGGGAATATTGTGAATCCATCGAAGTTTGTGGCGACATTTCGGACAATGTGAGGCGGGAAGCATTAACGATCGCTCTTTGGGTAAACGATGAATAATGACATTGAGAAAACTACCCAGACACAATCCAATTAAAAATATCAGCAATACCATTACACCACCCTCCCTAGTTGAAACACGGGTAAATACATCGCAATCACTAATCCACCAATAAATAATCCCATAAAAATCATGATGCACGGTTCAAGCAATTGCGTAAATCGTGACAATATTCCATCTAATTCAGTTTCAGTCATGAGAGCAATACGCGAAAGCATCTGACTTAACATCCCGGACGCTTCGCCCACTTTGATCATGTGTATCATCATGCCCGAAAATCGACGGGTGGATTGTAACGCGTCTGACAACATTTCGCCTCTTAAAATTTTCTCCCGGACAGATATTTCTGACATCAAAAATAATCCGTCGACCAAGGGAACACCCGAAGTTAGCAATATAGATAGCGTTCTGGAAAAACGCGAGATATAAATCTTATATTGGATTTTTCTTATCAAGGGTAATCGCAGAAATTTTTCTCTGTGAAAGTAAATTAAAATTACAATAGTTGCTGTGACGAGAAGAATCATCCACCAATAATTTTTTATCGTATTTGACATAAAAATAACGGTTCGCGTTAATGACGGCAATTCGGTGCCCATACTGGTGAATAAATTTTCGAATTGCGGAACGACAAATAACAATAACGCAACGGTAATTAACATCGCAACAAAAAATACAACGGCTGGATAAAAAGTAGCTTTTATAATACGGGATTTAAAATCCGCCATTTTTTCTTGATAGTCGGCAATATTATTTAATACGACAGGTAATGCTGCAGCACGCTCACCGGCTTCGAATAATTTACATATCATCGGCGGATAGTATTTGGGATACTGCGTACACGCTTTCGAAAATGACATGCCTGATTCAATATTATTTTTTATACTAGCTAGTATGATTTTATTTTTGGGCGATGCGGCGTCGGATAATATTGTTAGGGCATGTGGAAGTGGGATGTGGGCAGATAGTAATGTAGCGAGATCGCGGATCATGCTGTGTCATCCTGAGCGAGCGGAGCGAGTCGAAGGATCTCCTGCCACCTTATAAGGTATGGGCGTCGCAAGCGCCGCCCATACACAACTACGTAGCTGGAGATCCTTCACCCCACCACCCCCAACACCTCATTCATCGTCGTCACTCCCGCCTCTACTTTCTCTAAGCCATGTTCGTACAATGTTTTCATGCCTTCTTGTTTGGCTAGTTTTTCTAACGTAACTGAATCTGGAGAGCGCAATAACATTTCGCGAATATTTTCCGTGACAGGCAATACTTCATAAATTCCCGTACGACCTGAAAATCCCTGCTGAGATTTTACACGCACCAATCGCTGCGCAATAATTAATTTAACCGATGAAATAATATGATATGCAGGAACTCCCATATGAATTAATCTTGTTAAAGTTTCTGCCGCACTATTCGTATGCAATGTTGATAAAACTAAATGTCCCGTTTGCGCGGCTTTTATTGCAATATCTGCGGTTTCCGTGTCCCGCATTTCGCCGACCATAATAATATCCGGATCTTGGCGCAAAAAAGCGCGTAACACATTCGCAAAATTTAAATCAATTTTTGAATTTACTGCGACTTGATTAATTCCCGGCAAATCAATTTCCACGGGATCCTCAACGCTTAAAATATTTAGCTCTGATTTATTTAAAATATTCAACAATGTATACAACGTAATGGTTTTCCCACTACCCGTCGGACCTGTAACAATAATCATGCCTTGAGATTTATACAAATGCGCTAAAACACACTCTTTCTGATCGGCGGAAAAACCCAAACTGTCTATCGTCAAATCTACATGGGCATTATTTAATATCCGTAAGACCAATTTTTCACCATGCACGGTCGGGCATGTACTGATTCGACAATCAATATGTTTTTTATCTGAAAATAAAATACGCAAGCGTCCGTCTTGGGGTAATCGTTTTTCCGTAATATCCAATTGCGCTAACACTTTGAGATGCGCCATTAATCGCGGTGCCAATTGCTCAGACAATTGCGCCGTTTCATATAAAATGCCATCTATTCGCAATCGAATACGTAATTGTTTCTCTTCTGTTTCGATATGAATATCTGACGCTTTTTTAGAAACAGCATCAACAAACAATCTTTCAACATAACTGACAACGGAGGCATCATCTGCCACATGTTCTTGCGCATGCTGATGCAATAATTTCGCAATACGCTGTGCGAGCTTTATTTTATCGACAAGATGAATTTCACATCGCCGCGCTAATCGAAATCGAAGCTCATGAAGAATTTCATAATTTTCGACATCCGCCATCGCAAGTTTGGCGCACTGAGCATCCATGCCCAATACCAAGACTTGATACTCTTGCATTACGCGCTCAGGCAAAACACTTAATAATATTTGGCTATCTGGAATCGTATCCAGATCGACAGATTGAATCAGCATATATCAGCAATAATGCAGCTGCTGATTTTGCTTTTTGACCAAAAAATTTGGCCATTCAATGCTTCGATGCCTTCTAATATATAGTTATATTCTGCGTCGCCTTTGCCAATATGCTGCGAGGTAGCAGTAATTTTGATCCCATTTTGGCCCGCTGCATTCACACTGACGGTTTTGACTTTGCTTTGCGGGAGTGACGAATTATCTAACGCTTGAGGCAACCCTTGTTGTTCAACGCAATGGGCAAGGCTGCCGTGTTCGCGAGCACACGATTCGACAGCTAATTTAAAGGGTGAAACCGCTTGAATCACTTCGGCGAATTTTGCTTTGAGGGTATAGTTTTGGTAGGACGGAAGTGCAACGGCAGCTAATACAGCAATAATAGCAACGACAATCATTAACTCAATCAAACTGAAGCCTTTCATTATAATCTCCAACGTTTTATTACTATTACGGGCGATGCATACATCGCCCCTACAAACAGCATAGGCAGTATGCCAAACGAAATGGCTTGTCGCAACACCCTATTGTTTCTTATACTGCACAGATGAAAAAATTACTGACCGACTTGATTTCTCAGGCATTAAAAACACTCGACATCGACGCACACGATAAAATTCATATTGAATATACGCGTGACAGTGCGCATGGCGATTTTGCTTCCAATATTGCAATGGTACTGGCAAAAGTACTGAAAAAAAATCCGCGCGAATTAGCTCAGCAAATTATTACCGCTCTTCCTGTCTCTCCTGTTGTACATAAAACAGAATTAGCCGGACCCGGTTTTATTAATTTTTATGTTACGCCCGAATATTTTTTGCCTTTATTAAAAAGTATCTCAGAACACACAAATAAATTCGGCTTATCAACCATTGGTAAAGGCCGCAAAATTCACGTTGAATTTGTGTCGTCTAATCCGACTGGACCATTACATGTTGGCCATGGCCGAGGTGCCGCGTACGGAGCAACGCTCTGTGATTTGTTAACGGCAATTGGATGCGAGGTGCATCGCGAATATTATGTTAACGACGCCGGTCGCCAGATGGATATTTTAGCGACCAGCATTTATTTGCGGTACCTTGAATTAAAAGGCGAAAAATTTGAATTTCCATTAAATGGCTACAAAGGTGATTACGTAAAAGATGTAGCAAAATTACTTATGGATAAAAATATCCCCGTCAATAACATAGCTGAAATACTTAAAAATACGCCCGAAAATACCGAAGCCAATAAAGAAAATTATATTGATATCGTCATCGACAATGCCAAAAATATATTGGGTGAACAAAATTATGAAGCGGTATTTAATACAGGGCTTGAAATAATTTTAGCAGATATTAAAGAAGATTTATCTGAGTTTGGCGTGAACTATCAAGGCTGGTTTTCTGAGAAAAAATTATGGCTCGATGGCGAAGGTGAAAAAGCTATCAAAAAAATTAAAGACCGTGGCTATATTTACGAAAAAGATGGCGCCATCTGGTTTAAATCCACTGAATTTGGCGACGACAAAGACAGAGTTGTCACACGCGAAAATGGTTTACATACGTATTTCGCCAGCGATATTGGATATCACAAATGGAAATTTGATCATTTTGATGAAGTGATTAATGTATTGGGCGCCGATCATCACGGTTATATTCCCCGACTAAAAGCCATCATTGCTGCTCTGGGTTATCCTGTTGAAAAATTCCATGCACCCATTGTGCAATTTGCCACACTTTGGAGAGGCAAAGAAAAAGTATCCATGTCGACCCGCTCCGGTGATTTTGTAACATTACGCGAGTTACGCAACGAAGTCGGCAAAGATGCTGCGCGCTATTTTTATGTCTCGCGCAAAGCGGATCAGCATATGGATTTCGATTTAGAACTCGCCAAATCCAAAACCAATGAAAATCCCGTGTTTTATATTCAATATGCCCATGCTCGAATTTGCAGTGTGTTTCGACAATTGCCGGACAAAAAGCTCGATTGGGATAAAAATAAAGGCCTCAGCTATCTGGCGTTACTCACGACGCAACAAGAGAAAGATCTGCTGTCTATGCTAAGCCGTTACCCGGATGTCATTGAGATCGCCGCGCTACAATATGATCCACATTTAGTTGCCCATTACCTCAAAGATCTGGCAGAAAGCTTCCATGCTTATTATAATGCCTGTCCGTTTCTCATCCCCGAAGAAAACTTGCGTCACGCAAGATTGTGTTTAGTCGATGCTACACGACAAATTCTGTCGAACGGATTACAATTGCTAAATGTATCCGCTCCAGAAACCATGTAACTTGTAGACAAGAGAGTTGAATGCCGAGAGATTACAAAAGTCGCTCCCGACGCGATCGGGATGAATATGAAAATGATGGGCCTTCGCCTATCGTTTGGTTATTTGTCGGAATTTTAATTGGGCTGATTATTTCAGGGATTTTTTATCTTCGCGGACAACATTCCACACCCGTGACGATCAATAAATTAGCTCCCGTCAAACATGAAACAAAAAAAGAAGATGTCGACAAAGCCGTAAAACCCGACCAAAAACAAACGCCATCCAATCCACAAAACTTACAAACCCAGTTTGATTTTTATAATGTTCTGCCTAATAAATCACAAGAACCTGAAACAACTTCTGCTGCTCCTGCCGCACCACAATCTCAACCCGCATCTGCAACGACTGCTTCTTCAACGCCTGCAACAAAAACAGCCAATGGCTATGCCGTACAAATCGCGACAATGTCAAAAGCGAGCGATGCTGATCAGTTAAAGGCGCAGTTGTTATTATTAGGGTTTGACGTCAATGTCACTCCCGCACAAAAAAATGGACAAACGTTACAACGCGTCTGGATTGGACCGTTCACTAACAAAAGTGACGCTTTAGGGACACAAAAGCAACTTCAACAGAATCAAATCACCAGCAAAGTCTTGAAAATTACCTCATAGGCCTCATCTATAAGGGAGATCACTCGCTCCGGGCGACATGTATGGCGCCCCTACGACTCGGGATGACAATTAATTTAGGAGATTTCCTTGGAACAATATCGCGGCACCACCATTCTATGCGCACGTCGTAACGGCAAAGTCGTTCTCGGCGGCGACGGTCAAGTCACCATCGGACAAAGTTTGGTTATGAAAGGTAATGCCAAAAAAGTCCGTCGTTTATATCAAAACAAAATTCTCGCGGGATTTGCAGGCGGCACCGCCGATGCATTCACCCTCTTTGAACGTTTCGAAAATAAATTGGAAAAACATCAAGGGAATTTAATGCGCGCCGCAGTGGAACTCGCCAAAGATTGGCGAACCGACAGAATGCTGCGTCGACTCGAAGCATTATTAATTGTCGCTGATCCTGACAAAACATTGGTAATTACAGGTAATGGCGATGTCATCGAGCCGGATCATGATTCTGTCGCCATTGGATCCGGCGGACCTTTTGCACAAGCCGCAGCACGCGCATTATTAGGCAACACCAAATTAACGGCACGCCAGATCGTTGAAAATAGCTTAAATATTGCAGCAGATATGTGCGTATTTACCAACCACAATTTAGTCATCGAAGAATTATCCAAGGATAAATAAAATGCCCATCGACATTCAAACCAATGTTATGACACCGCCTGAAATTGTCGCGGAACTCGATAAATTTATTATTGGTCAACAAGATGCTAAACGTGCTGTAGCAATTGCCGTTCGAAATCGCTGGCGACGTATGCAACTCGAACCAGAATTACGCGCCGAAATTAAACCGAAAAATATTTTAATGATTGGTCCGACGGGCGTGGGTAAAACTGAAATTGCACGCCGATTAGCGAAAATTGCAAATGCGCCATTTTTAAAAGTCGAAGCCACCAAATTTACGGAAGTCGGTTATGTGGGCCGTGATGTGGATTCCATTATCAGAGATTTAATGGATGTTGCTGTCGTTGATATGCGAAAAATGGCGATGGCTCTTGTCAAAGACAAAGCCCAAACCGCTGCCGAAGACAGAATATTAGATATTTTAGTTCCAAAACCGCCGCGCGATTCTTTATCTGAACAAGATACTCTACGTGAAAAAGAAGAATCCGGTGCACGCCAATTGTATCGCAAAAAATTACACGCCAATGAATTAGATGATAAAGAAATTGAAATTGATATTTCTGCAACGATTGGCGTTGAAATTATGGCGCCTCCGGGTATGGAAGAAATGACACAACAATTGCAATCCATGTTCCAAAACATGTCGAACGATAAAAAGAAAAAACGCAAAATGAAAATCAAAGATGCCATGAAAATTTTGACAGATGAGGAAGCATCGAAATTAATTGACGAAGAAGAAATGCGTCGTAAAGCGTTACAAAACGTAGAACAGAATGGAATAGTCTTTATTGACGAAATGGACAAAATTACGCGTCGCGGAGAATTTTCGGGCGCGGATGTTTCACGCGAAGGCGTACAACGTGATTTATTGCCGATCATCGAAGGCTCGACCGTCAATACAAAATACGGTCCCGTAAAAACTGATCATATTTTATTTATTGCGTCGGGCGCATTTCAACTAAGCAAACCGTCAGATTTAATTCCTGAATTACAAGGTCGCTTGCCCATTCGCGTAGAATTATCTGCCTTAAAAGTTGATGATTTCATCAGCATTTTAACGGAACCCAGCGCATCTCTTACTAAGCAATACGAAGCATTATTGGGAACGGAAAACGTCAAAATAGAATTTTCCGCCGATGGAATTAAACGTGTTGCTGAGATTGCTTATCAAGTGAATGAACGCACCGAAAATATTGGCGCGCGACGATTACATACGGTCATGGAAAAATTGTTAGAAAATATTTCCTTTGATGCGGCTAACAAATCCAGCAAGAAATTAAAGATTGACGGAAAATATGTCAATTCGCAATTAGAGAAATTAGCGAAAGATGAGGATTTGAGTCAGTATATTTTGTAGGTTTTCCCTAAACTCTAAGGTTTTGAGTATATAATACCTCCTGATTGAATGAGGAGAACCCAATGAGCGCAGATTCTGATGAACAACGACGTCCCCTGCTTGCCAACGGTGAAAAATCACTGGCTGAATTGATCAATGCTGTAAATGATGCTGGCAAGAATGCGAAAAGCTTCGATTGGCGCCACCCTATTTTGCGCAGGCGAGCCAGAAAAGAATTACGTCTCGCAATCGATGCATTAAAAGCACGATGGATGAGTTCTTGGCCTTATGACCTTGATGCTTCAGGAAATGACCAACTAGAAAAACAGCAAAAAGTAGAAGAACTTACGTTAACGCTCGATGCAATGGAAGCCCATTTTCCGCAGAATGACATCCGCGATATTTTAAACTGTGTGCCTTTAAAACAAGTTCAGAATTCTAACGTTTTCCGTTTTTTTGTGAGAACTTTTGCGCCTAAGGTGTTGGGTCATTTTGAAACAGAACGTCCCACTATTCAAAAAGCCAGCCAAGAAATAGATCAAGAAATCTTTCGAAAACATCCATTCAACATCAGCAACCCCAGAGAGGCACAGGAATTTATTGATGCAATAAATAATCTAGCTACTCTAGGCCTAACAGGAAGATCCCGAGATAAAAATGGCTCAACGCTATTACATAAAGTACTAGAAAAATTAGATCGGAATATGACAGATGTTGAAATGAGCTTAATTTTTAATGCGTTAAAAAACCTTGGAGCTGACTTTGATGCGAAAGATGGAAATGGAAACACCCCCGTGCATATCGCGTTACGGCGTAAATTATGGAGCGTTGAAGATGGCCAATTAAAGGGCTCAGCCTTGTGTTTGTTGATGAATCAATATGAAGCTTCTGTAAATATTGCTAATAATAAGTTGCAAGACCCGTTGTTATTTCTATCCACGACAAAAAGCATAAACGATTTTCCAAGTCAAACTCAGGCTGTGAGACGTGTTCTCGAAGAAAAACGTTCTCCATTACATTGTGCAATTGCGTGTCATTCTGTGGAAGCCTTTAGAGATGGCCTCTACCCAGAGGGAAGGTATAGTCGTTCGAATATCGACTTTGCCAAAGGAAGAGAAAATGTTGCAAAAGAAGATCCCGTTCTCGGTCTACCCATTCAACACTTACAAAAATTAATTGACGCGTATGAATCTGAAAAACGTGTTCATTCTCCCCGAGAATGGTGGCATCATCGTAAATTAAGGCAAATGCTAGCGTTATTTTTGGCTCACCTTATCAAGAGAATTTCAGCAGACTTGTCGACTTGTGATTACGGCAGAATAGACATTAAAGTCGATGATGATTTAATGGCTCAAATACAACAGCTTTCTAATGAAAACCAAGAAAAGCTTTTCTCCCTTTTAGTAGATTCAGGGAACAAGAAATCATTGATTAAAAAACGTTATTTTCAACTGACTGCAGCATCCGTTGACGCGGCGTCGAGCACTGTCTCTTATGTTCCCGCTTCTCCCAATCCTTCGCAAGTACAAAATAGTAGTAGAATTTCTGGCGCATTCGAAACTGAAAACATGGTTGTTAACTCATACCAAGATGAAAGTGAGAATAATAACAACAATAATGCCGCACCCCCTCACACAGCTCCATCCGCTTCGTTCTATCGCCCATCCTATTCAACAGCGACCTCCGATAAAAAAATCATCGTCCTGGATATCGATAATTTCTTAGACGAACGGTTATTTGCTGAAAACTTACCCAGTACTTTAAAAGGTCTTTCAGAAAAGGGATTTGAAATCGTATTGTTGAATCCAGCAACCTTCAAGAATGCAAATAAAGTCCTCGCTAAAAACAATATTGATTTCGCTGAAATTCTTGATTATAAAAATAGTCAATCTAAATACGATAGCTTGCTTGATTACTGTAAAAATAAAAACATAAACACATCAAATGTCTATGTTTTTGAAAACTTTGGGTTAAGTGACCTAGATCCTAGCAATGAGTTTGCCGGAGTGTATTATCACGAGCAAAGAAATGCTGCGGATTTACTGCTTGAATTTGCGGATGAGCAAAATAACACCTTAGGACAGCAGCACAAACGCTAGGCGTAATGAATAACTACTCCCACAAATCTGTTCTTATGGATTTGTGGGTGCCAGAATTTGAGTCAGTATATATTATAGGATTAGCATGATTACCGAATTCCCCCAATCGCAGTGGACTGAAACACCGGATTCGACTACACAATCTTCCATGATTGATGCACTCGAAAATGGCCAAGTATTACTCTTCAAAAACCTGCCACTTTCCCTGCAAGATCACGAAAAACAGTTTTTAACGCCTGATGTCATTACTACCAAAAAACGCAAAAACATTAGCTATGATATTCATACAAAAAATATTAAGGGCTGCGACAATACATTAGTCGCTCAGATGATGGAGCGATTTGCACAATCTGCAGCAACTTTAGTCAACAATGCCTTTCCCCAATATAAAAATCATATCAAGATTGGCCGAACCAGTTATCGTCCCGTTGAAATCGCAACACGCGCTCCCTTATCCGGTAGTAAAGATGACCGGCTTTTACATGTTGATGCATTTCCGGCGACTCCGGTTGCAGGCAAAAGAATTCTCCGCGTGTTTAGCAATATTCATCCCAATGGAGGAACACGCGATTGGCGATTAGGAAAAAGCTTTGCAGAAGCAATGGAAAAATTTGTTCCTGAAATTAAAAAGCCAATTTTTGGTATTCGAAAGTTAAAGCAATTATTAAAAATAACGCGTGGCTATCAGACTTTATATGACTATTACATGTTTAATTTGCATAACACGATGAAAGCCGACAAAAATTATCAGAAACAATATCCTGAAATTTATGCGATGCCTTCACAAACCACATGGATGGTATTTACGGATGTTGCACCGCATGCCGCAATGGGCGGTCAATATTTATTAGAACAGACGTTTTATTTACCGCCCGAAAATATGGCGTTTCCGGAGCGTTCGCCGTTGAAGAGATTAGAGAAATTTTTGGGGCGTTCGCTGTCATCCTGAACCTGTGATCTAAGCATTTTCCAATTGGGGTAAATTACATTCTTCTGTATTTTGAGGGACGGACTGCTCTGCCTCATAAAGATCAAAAAACATCAACGGATGTTCTTGTGATAAATTATCTTTTTTATCTAGTATTTTAAACCCTAATTTTTGATAAAAAGAAATCGATTCACGCTTGGAATCTACCACTAAAAATCGACACCCCACATGCGGCATAATGCTAAATTGAATATGTTCTACACACCACTCCAATATTTGCTTTCCAAAACCCATTCCTTGCAATGATTTGTCAACTGCCAAGCGAGCGATTTTAACAGCAGGATAAACGTCATACCTCGAAGTTGTGAACATCTCTATTGGTCGCTGACCTTCATTTAAAATAATTTCACTGTTCATCAAAGAAACGTATCCCCAAATTCTTGAAGAACAAGTATCGGGGCTTACTAAAACAAACGTTTTTGCGATTTGATAACGATGAAAATTGTAAGCATGCTTTTTCAAAAATATCTTCAAGGCAGTAAAATTCGGATTACCTAAAGAAAATTTGGATGCTTTATCAGAAGGGGTAATTTGTTTCCAAACAAAATTATTATTACTGTTTAACATATGTTATTCCTTATTCGTTAGCTTTCCTCTTTTAATCGGTTTTAAAACAACATACCCTCCATTTTTCCGGTATTCTTCGCCTAATACTCGACCACGCCTCATGGTTTCTTTGGCTAATAAATTGGGAGTAGGATCATTTATTTGTCGCCGAAAAGCTTCGGCATGTTCGCCTGAAAGGCGCCAACCTGAAAACGTGGATGTTTGAATTGCCATAAAAACTCCTTAAGATCTATTATTGCGTGGCGAGCATTATATTCACTCTCTCACAAAAAGCAAACTCACCCACGCCAACACTAAATAAATCGGCAAAATTACAAATGCATGATGATAATCACTTAATGAATAATGCCGAGCACCATTCACTAATTCACCACTCCAATGTAAATCTAAAAATTTTCCAACCAGCGGCTGCGTCATCGCCCCTATAATATCTCCGCCCGTATTTACCATCGTCATCACCGTTCCCACCATTAATAGTGTATTTAAATTTTTCGCGACAACAAACGCTAACAAAATGGCGGCAGAGCATAAACCAATCATGAACATCAACAATCCAATCATCCACAACGATAAATGATGACCATAAATTAATATGGCTAAACTTAAGCTCGAAATAATGGCTGTAATTTTCATAATTAAATTATGCGAATTGGTTTTATCCGCAATAAATCCTAAAATTGGACCGCCCACACCAAACCCTACAAATATCCAGGATAATAAAAATGACGCCTGCTCTAAACTCACCGGATACGCTGCACATAAAAACGGATTTCCCCATAAACTTCCTAATACAGAAACCGGCGAAAATGCACAACCACTGTAAATGGTTAACGCCCAGTTCTGTGGACTTTTTAAAATATTGATCAAATTAGGCAATGAAAATCCTTCTGAAGACTGCTGTTTTTCCATGGGTTTATCTTTTGCAATGACAAAAAATATCACGGCAATAAAAAATCCTAACAACGAGACATCAAATAACATTTCTCGCCAGCCAATGTGATGCAATACAAATACTAACGGCGCTTCACCAAATACCGCGCCTAACATAATTGCGGTTCCTAATAATCCACTCACAAATGCAAAATGCTGCGGCTTAAAATTATCTGCACCGCATTTTAAATAACTCACTGTCGCAAAACTGGTCCCCATTCCAATTAACATGCGCGACAATAAAGCGGAGCCAAAAAATTGGGACTGACTGAAAAATAGCGCGCCTAATGCACACATAAATATCGCGAGAGGCGTAACTCGTTTTACACCAAATTTATCTAATAAAGGCCCGGCAACTATTTGAACAACCAAATAGCCATAAAAATATATCGCGGCGAGATTACCCAATTGCACGCCATTGATATTGAACGCATGCATAAGGTCATCGCTCATGATACCAGGCGACACTTGCAGCACGTATTTATAAAATAAAAACGCAGCAGATAACGCAATAATGAAAATGGGATAGTGGCGGTCTAAAAAATTCTTTACTGTCGACATAGTGAGTCTCTCTGGTTTGGTGGGGAAAAAGCATTAAATTTTAGATAAAAAGAGATTAGTGCCGGGTGGCACAGACATTACAGACAACGCATGTTAGAGAGAGTATGTGTTTCATAGTCTTAGACTGTACGGGAAAGATAGGAGGGATGTCAACCCAGTTATTTAATATGCTTTAACGGCAAATCGGTTTTCTCAACGACATTACGCACCACAAAACTCGAATGCACCGTTTTTACGCCATCAATTTGCGTCAGCTTTTTCAATAAAAACTCTTGGTATTCGGGCAACCCAGGAACCACAACGCGCAACATATAATCTGCCGTTTGCCCGGCAATTAAATAACATTGCATCACTTCAGGCGAGGCTTCCATCACTTTTTCAAAATGCGCCATTTTTTTCGGATCGTGATTGGTTAATCCCACAAAAATAACTATTGTTAAACTTAGCCCAATTTTTTCAGGATCAACTAACGCAACGTGTTTGCGGATATACCCTGCTTCTTCCAGTTGATTTACACGACGTAAACACGGTGATGGCGACAACGATACTTTGTCTGCCAAATCTTGATTATTGATTCTGCCGTTAGATTGCAAGATCTCGAGTATTTTTTTGTCTGTACGGTCCATAGCATTCACCTCTAATATTTGATTATATATTAGCATACTATGCTAAAAATACTAAAATTTATAGCATATTAGCAATCATTCCCCCTTTGGATTTTTCTACACTGCTTCCCATGAGGAGTAATTAACTTAACGTTAGATAAGGGGAATTAACATGAAAGAAGCATTTACAAACAAAATGAAATTTTTCGCAGTGAGCGCAGCATCGACTGGAGTAGCAGTTGGAATTGTTGCAAAAATGAGCGAAGAAAAAAGCAGAGGACCCGATAGAGTTCACGTGGGTTCGTGTGGCAATGTTCCGAGGTGGGACAACAAACAAATACCAAAAAATGCAGGCAAAGCGTTTGGTCCAGGCGTTGGGTATTTTTATCCTTCTCCTTTCGGCGGAGTGCAAGGTAAAACATTTCCGGAAGAACCAAAATCTTCACCAGGAAAACATATGTAGTTTTTAATAAGATAAGGGCGGGATTTATCCCGCCCCTACCAAGCTAAACAACTGTTAGGTCAGCATTTTTATTACCCAATACATTTAGTGGCATTACTTCATCTTTTTGTATATAAATCAAAAAACATTAATGGATACTCATTGCTTCGATTATTTTCAGCATCAAAAAAGGTAAAACCATTTTTTTGATAAAATGGAATCGATTCATGCTTGGCATCAACGACCAAATATCTGCAACCAATATGTGGTAGTACATTTTTTCGTAAAAGACTCATTAGAAGATTTAGAATCAACAAGAACAAATGTTTTTGCAATATCGTATTGGTGAAAATCTAACGCATTTCGTTTTAGAAAAATCTTAAGCGGAGTAAAACTAGAACTGCTCAGAGAAAGTTTTGACACATTATGCGAAGCGTTCATTTGTTCTATGACATAGTTATTATTAATATTTAGCATTTTATTACTCCTCAGTAATAACTTTTCCTTCTTGATCAACTCTAATCGTAGCGCGCCCCTTTCTTATATATTCTTCAGCATCTTCGCCTGTAAGGCTATAACCTGAAAATGTCGATGTATAAATAGCCATATTACATTACTCTCCTTGAAATCTATTATTACGTGGAAGAGGATTATACGCCGAAAAATAAAAAAGAAAATATTTTCATCTTCAAGCAATTTGCTAGAGTTCCTTCAACTCGGGACGACATGTATGTCGCCCCTACGGCCCAGAATGACACCTTACAAATCTTTCTTCTGCAACAAAAACACTTCTCCCTCACCGTGCTCAAATTCCAGCCATACAAACGGTAAATGAGGATATTGTTTCATTAATTCCGCGGCGGAATTTCCTACTTCAACGATTAAGATGCCATTCTCAGATAAATAATTCTTAGCGTTTTTTAAAATAATTTTTACCAAATCCAATCCATCATCTCCGGCTTTTAGCGCTAAATCTGGTTCATGTAAATATTCACTCGGTAAATCATCCATGTCTTCTTTATCGACGTAGGGTGGATTCGAAATAATGACATCGAATGGTTGCGCGGGGATTTGGTCAAACAAATTGCTTTGGATTAAATCTACCCTCTCTTCCAGGTGATACTTTTTAAGGTTTTTTTCCGCAACAGTTAACGCATCGGGTGAGATATCCGTCGCAACGACTTTTGCTTCGGGAAAAATTTCTGCACACAATGCTGCAATGCACCCCGACCCTGTACATAAATCCAAAATATTTTTAACGTTGTCCGGGGAAATCCACGGCGAAAATTGCTTGTGAATTATCTCTGCCATCGGTGAGCGTGGAATCAACACGCGCTCATCGACATAAAATGGCATGCCACCAAAATTCGCTTCATGGGTTAAGTACGGTGCAGGTTTTCGCTCTTCAATTCGGCGCTTATACAGCGCTAAAAGGTTGTCTTTTTCGGCTGCCGTCAACACACGTTCGCCCACTTCGCGCGGACTATCATACGGAAGATCTAATGAAAATAACGCTAAATACACCGCCTCATCCCAGGCATTGTCAGTTCCATGACCGAAATAAAGTCCCGCTTCTTCAAAAGCAGACGTACCCCATTCGATATAATCTTGTAATGTCGTTAAAGACATGAAAAATCCCCACAAATAATGCTATGATAGCACGGTTTACCTAACCGTTTGGGCGGATATACGAACATGAAAAAGACGATCATCATCGGCATTTCTGGAGCTTCTGCTTCAGGTAAAAGTCTTTTAGCGAATACCATTTTAAGTGAACTCAGTTCAGAACAAGTCGTCGTTATCCCTGAAGATTCTTATTATAAAGATCATCCTGAAATGCCTGACGAGGAACGCGCCAAAATTAATTTTGATCATCCCGAAGCGTTTGATCACGATTTATTGTGCAAACACCTGGAGTTACTCCAACAAGGGAAAAGCATTGATGTGCCTCGATACGATTTTACTACCCATCGTCGGGTCGCAGAAACGCATCGAATTGGTCAACATACCATCGTTATCTTAGAAGGTATTTTATTGTTCGCAGAAAAAAAATTGCGCGAGCTCATGGATATTCGTATTTTTATGGATACGCCATTGGATATCTGTTTAATCCGTCGTGCACGCCGCGATGTTATTCAGCGTCATCGTACGTTTGAATCCGTATTGCTTCAATATGAAACAACCGTGCGTCCAATGTATTTACAATTCATTGAACCATCGAAACGCTATGCAGATATTATTGTTCCGCGCGGTGGAGAAAATCGCATAGCAATTGATATGATTAAAGCAAAAATGCGTGAATTATTAGTTAACGCCAACGTTTAATTTCAGGAGAAACTTCATGGGTTTTTTATCCGGCAAGAAAATTTTAGTGACAGGTGTACTCAGCGATCGTTCCATCGCATCAGGCATTGCAGATGCATTACACCGTGAGGGCGCCGAAATTGCATTAACGTATCAAAATGAAAGTTTACGTGAACGTGTAGAAGGATTAGCAAAAAATTGGAACGTTAAAGTTTTATTACCCTGCGATGTCAGCAGTGACGAAGAAATTTCAAAAACATTTATTGAATTAAAAAAACATTGGGCTAATTTAGATGGTGTTGTTCACTCCATTGCATTTGCGCCGCGTGAAGAATTAGAAGGCGATTTTGTTGAAAAAACCAGTCGAGAAGGTTTTAAAACCGCTCATGAAATTAGCAGTTATAGTTTTACGGCACTCGCACGTGCTGCTTTACCTATGCTGAATGAAAACGCTGCGTTAGTAACGCTGACCTATTTAGGCTCAGAAAAAGCAATGCCCTCTTACAATGTGATGGGATTAGCAAAAGCGAGTTTAGAAGCAAACGTACGTTATATGGCAGCAAGTTTGGGCCCGAAAAAAATTCGCGTAAATGCAATTTCAGCGGGACCCATTCGAACCTTAGCGGCATCGGGTGTAAGTGGTTTACGCAAAATGTTAGCGTATAACGAAAAAGTATCACCGCTACGTCAAAACGTAACGATTGAGCAAGTCGGAAATACAGCTGCATTTTTATGTTCCGATTTATCATCAGGCATTACAGGTGAAGTCATTCATGTAGACTCCGGTTTTCATGCGATGGCGATGGGTGAGTTGGAATAGATGTCATCCCGAGTGTAGCGAGGGACCTCCAACTACAAAGTACCACCGTCATCCCGAGCGGAACGAGGGACCTCCATCTACGCAGTCCCATTGTCATCCCGAGGGAGCGTTAGCGACGAGGGACCTCCATCTACGAAGCGCCACATATTTCCTCATATAAATCTTTCCATGTGGGGTTCGTTGTTTTGACTAACACATCTTTCTTTTTCCTCGACCATCCTTTGATTTGTTTTTCACGCGCGATCGCCGCAACGATATCAATATGCATTTCGTAATAAACCAAACGGTCGAGATTATATTTACGTGTAAATCCTTTTCGGCTATGGATTTTATGTTCATGAATGCGGCGAGGTAAATTGTTAGTGACGCCGGTGTAGAGGACGTTGAGATACTTGTTGGTGATCATGTAGATGTAATATTGTTTGATCATGTTTTATTCTCGTTGTAGAGTAAAAAATTTAATTTAACCTTTTAAGGTTTATTAGGCAATTCTTTAAAGTTACTTTCTCTTTCATTATGATTAAAATATTGGATGCAACCACCTTTTGTTTGAATAGGTTCGTCCCATCCTAGTGACCAATAATCTAAAGCAGCGACAGCGGAAGAAACCAATACTGCAACTTGACCTCCCAATTGAAAAGGAGAAGGTTTCTTTTGTTCGTTGTTCTCGCTAGAATTTTTTTTAAATAGACTAATACCCAAACAATTTGGAACAGCTAATTTCGACTCCGCATAATAATCGCCTTGTTCATCTAACATAAGTTTCCATTGGTAAACCTCCATTTTTATAAATTTAGGTATAATTTTTATGTAGACAGGCTTATAAAAATCTATACCACAAAAATGGCTTGAGATACGCTTGTGATTATATCCATGTTGCCTATAAAAATAATAAGCTAGTGCTTGTTTAGAACCAAAACTAGGAACATGAATTGGTGAAATGAAATACCAAATTCGATGCAATGTTGTTGCATATTTTTTGAATAACGAAAACGGGTCAAGTGCTTTTGCAGATAATAGTCCGACATTTAGTTTCGGATTCTGTAAAACTAATTCTCGAAAATGAAAATAACTTTTTGATAAACCTAGAAGTCTTTGGATTTCATCTAATGCTTTTTTTGAGCTTTGTACTTGAGAATAAAATTTATATTCCTCACTTAAATTGTCATAAGCTACAAAAGCTCTCTGCAAGAGATGATCAACCTCTAGCTTGTAGCCCTCTTCCATCTCCCCTCTCCTCAAAAAACAATATATATAAAGGTATAGCACAAGATTTTGAGGTTGGAGTTTTATAGAAGGAGTTCCCTCGCTAAGAGCTCGGGACGACAGAGGTGACCCCTCGCTACCGCTCGGGGTGACAAAGGGTACTACGCGTTGCGCTGCTCCTCGGGATGACAGTGCTTATTCAACGCCCATCGTACATGTTCTTGTACTAACTCAGATTCATGATTTTCCCTGGATTTTAATGCAGAAATAACTTCCAGCGATGTCGGTGCATTTCCTAATCCAATCGCTAAATTGCGTAACCATCCAAAATATCCCGGACGGCGTAATGGCGAACCTTCGGTTTTAATTAAAAAAGTTTCTTCATCCCACAAAAATAGATCTACTAATTTTTGATTATCCAATTCATGTCGCGGATGCAAATCAATTTCTCGCGTGTATTTCGCGAATTTATTCCACGGACAACAAATTTGACAATCATCACAACCAAACACTCTGTTTCCTATTGCCTCACGAAACTCCGCTGGAATACTGGATTTATTTTCGATCGTTAAATAACTAATGCATTTGCGGGCATCCAATACATACGGTGCAACGATCGCTTTGGTCGGACAAATATCAATACATGCAGAACAACTTCCACAATGGCTCTTTGTATCTGGAATAATATCCACTGGCAAATCTAAATCTGTATATATCTCGCCTAAGAAAAAATAAGATCCCGCTTTGGAATTAATTAATAAAGTATTTTTACCTTGCCACCCTAATCCTGCTTTTTCACCAATCGGTTTCTCCAACACCGGCGCACTATCCACAAACGCACGAAATCCAAATGGACCAATTTTATCTTGAATTTTTTTCGCAAATAACTTTAAGCGACTACGTACTACTTTGTGATAATCCCGACCTAAGGCATAACGCGCAATATACGCTTTATTTTTATTTAATAAGGTCTCTTTGATACGCGTATCCGGTGGAAGATAATCCATCCGAACTGAAATAATTCGCGTGGTCCCCGGCACTAATTTATTTGGACGACTCCGCTTTTCACCATGCCGCTCCATATAATCCATACTGCCGTGAAATTTTTTCGACAACCAGTCGTGTAATCGCTTTTCATATTTATCCAAATCCGTATCCGTAATCCCCACTTGCTGAAAACCACACTCGAGCCCCCACTGTTTTATCTGGGCAGACAGTTGTATTTTGTCTATAATTTCAATGTTTTTCGACATAGGGAATTGAACCGTGACACATGAATTAAGCGCCAATAGTTTCACTTCGAAACAAATCCGTCAATTATTACCGTCTCGCGCACGGGATGCGCATAAAGGAAATTTCGGACATATTCTTGTCATCGGCGGGGATTACGGTATGCCAGGCGCTGTTCGAATGGCAGCGGAAACCGCATTACGCACCGGCGCTGGACTCGCGACCGTGGCAACGCATCCTGAACATATTTCCGCCATTGTATCGAATCGCCCGGAAATTATGTGCCACGGGATTACAAACGCGCAGCAATTAGAACCTTTATTTAAACGCGCAACCGCCGTTGTTGTTGGACCGGGATTAGGAAGATCCGAATGGTCAAAAGAATTATTTGCGTGTGCAGTTCAATCTGATTTGCCCATGATTTTGGATGCGGATGCATTATATTGGCTAGCGCAATTTGAATTGGCAAAACCGAATTGGATTTTAACACCCCATCCGGGTGAAGCCGCGCAATTATTGCAAACTACCTCAAAAGGTATTCAAGCGAATCGTTTAGGCGCCGTAGGCATGCTACACATTAAATATGGCTGCACTACTATTTTAAAAGGTTCTGGTACTTTAATTCTAGGCGACAGTCACAAAGCTCACATCTGTAAATTCGGTAATCCGGGCATGGCAACAGGTGGCATGGGCGATGTATTAAGCGGCGTAATTGGCGGATTAATTTCGCAGAAATTAGATTTAGAAGCTGCTGCATTACTAGGCGTATTCATTCATGCGAAAGCCGGTGATATGGTCGCGAAAAAATATGGTGAGCGTGGCATGTTGGCCACGGATTTGTTGGAGTATGTGAGAGAACTGGTTAATTCTTGAGGGTTAACCGTTCCACCCGCTTCTGAAATTTCCCCACAATAACCCTATCCACATAAATTCCCGGCGTGTGAATAAAATTCGGATCCAATTCGCCGACCTCAACGATTTCTTCGACTTCAGCCACCGTAATATTTCCAGCAGTAGCCATCATCGGATTAAAATTCATCGCGGTTTTACGGTAAATTAAATTTCCCATTTTGTCGGCTTTCCACGCACGAATTAAACTAAAATCCGCTGTTAAGCTAGTTTCTAAAATATAGTCTTTGTTATTGAATTTTTTGGTTTCTTTGTTTAACGCTACTTCTGTGCCTACGCCTGTAGCGACATAAAATCCCGGAATTCCTGCACCACCTGCACGAATTTTTTCGGCCAACGTTCCTTGCGGCGTTAAAATCACTTCCATTTCTCCAGATAATAATAATTTTTCAAATAATTGATTCTCGCCCACATACGAACCAATCATAGTTTTGATCTGTCTTTTTTGAAGCCATAATCCCAATCCAAAATTATCCAGACCGGCGTTATTGGAAATAGCCGTGAGATGAGTAATTTCCATATCATGCACTTTTTTGATTAGGCCTTCCGGGATTCCACACAACCCAAATCCACCAATCATAATGGTCATCCCCGATTGAATTCCGGCTAATGCTTCATCATAGCTTTTTACAATTTTATGAAATCCCACCATGGCCCTTCTCCTTTTTCCCCGTCCGGAATCAAAATATGCAAACTTTCTTTTGCGCGCGTTGCCGCGACATATAACAAGCGCTGACGCTCATACGCAGCTCGTTTCGCTTCTTCCCGCTTTAAATATTGATACGTTTTATTTTCAGTCTCGGCTTTATGTTTTAATGGCGCGACCAATAATTCAGGCTCACCTAAATAATTAATGCGTTCAGACCATAATAATAACTTTGAAGTGTCAGGACGCGTGGACCTTCCCAATCCCGGTAAAATCACGGCATCAAATTCTAAGCCTTTGGATTTGTGAATGGTCATAATTTCTAATTTAACATTGGGATCCGTGTTCTGTGGCAAGCTTAATTTTTCTAATTTTTTGGTGAGGCTTTCCAAATCATGAGTCTGATCCAATAAATCAAAATACGCGTAGGCATAGCTTAATTCTTGCTCATTCTGTAAATAATCCGGGCCTTTAAATTTTAACCACGTTTTTTCGATGAGCATTCGCAATGGCAAACGCCGCATATTTTCGACAGCCCAGGCCAAAATGTCTTTAATCTCAGACCACTTGTTTATTTTATTCATTAATGCCCATATTTCATGATGAGGGTCATAGGCAGCGATTTCATGTAATTCTGATAAATTCAACCGACATAATGGACTTCGCAACACACTTAACCAGGCTATTCTGTCATTTAAATTTAATAAAGCTTTGGTAAGCGAAAATAAATCCATGACCACGGGATGATCTTTTAAAAACGCAATATCTGTTCCCTTATAGGGAATATTTTCTTTATGCAATATTTCTAAAAAAGGTTTTAAATGAGTGCGTGAACGAACTAATATAGCGGTATGTTTATGTCTATTCGCATGAATAATATTTAAAAACTCTGCTTCATCCTGAACAAATACGGCTTGATTTACCGTCGTTTTATGCGCAATGGATGGCTTATAGGCTACAGCCCCTAACGTTTCATTGGATTCGGCAGGAAACAGATTCGCAAAAAATTCATTATGCCAGTCAACTAGTTTATCCACCGTCCGGAAATTCTTTAATAATCGTAATGGCTTGAGTGAAATACTTTTTATGCCCGAACGTTGCGCTTGTAAAAATAATCCTACATCCGCTTTACGAAAGCGATATATAGATTGCATAGGATCGCCCACTAAAAATAACGTCCGACCATCGCTGGGTTCCCATCCTGATACTAATCGCTCAATTAAAGTTAATTGCATGACAGACGTATCTTGAAATTCATCGATTAAAATATGCTTTAACTGATAATCCCAATACAGCGCAAGATCCGTTGGCTCTTCATCTGTGCCCAGCGCTTGTAATGCACGCAAACTGACTTCAATAAAATCCAATTGATTGACTTCCCGAAAAACCAACTGTAATTCAGCCACTAAAATGGGCAACAACTCAGCGAGCGCTTGAATTAACTCTTTTTGTGCCGTCGAATAATTTTCATCCGGCGCGTGTAAAAAATCGGTTAATACCTCGAATAATTCTGGCGTTTCTGAGAGAGGCGCTTTTTTCCGCCACTCGCCTTTTTTCGTCAGAAAAATTTCAGCAACATTTTCAACATGGTATTCAGCCGGCAATAAACGCTTACATTTTTCAAATAAATACTCACGAGATTGTTTGAGCGTATTTTCCAATTCCGAAATCGCTTCCAGTCCAAATAAATACGGCAGCCACTGATCGCGATGACTTAACATATCGACACATAAATCGGTTAATTTCACGACATCATTATCGACATGCAATAAAACAATTTTGAGTTGTTCAGAATCTTGATACCGAAAAATATTTTCAACAGCTTTTTTGTAAAGTAATTCCGGATCATCCGTCAGTGTAAAATCATAAGTTTGTTTCGCTTTTAAAGGCATACGGGAGACGATATCGTGACAAAATGCATCGATGGTCATAATGCGTAATCGCTGCGGATCACCGGTGTAGCCTTTTTTTAATATGCGCTGTTGCATTTCGTTTGCCGCTTTGCGTGTAAACGTAATCGCCAAAATTTCTTCGGGATTTTTAACGGTGGGCAATAAATGTAAAAATCGTTGCGTTAATAATTCTGTTTTTCCGGAACCGGCGGGAGCTTCTACGATAAACGATTCATGAGGAGACAGCGCACGAAGACGAACATCACCTTCTTCAATCACATGTTAATCCCTCGGCTTTTTAATTTTTCCCTGATTTTATCCAATGTCATGTCTTCGGCCATCCAGCCTTCTGAAGTGGTTGACGTAGGAATAGCACAAACAGAAACCACATTACCACAATCAATTAATCCAAATTTAGGCGGACTGTACAACATGCATCCCATGGAGAAATTAGCACGCGTTAAACTTAACGCTGACCAATTTCCTTTATCAATAGCAGATGCCCATCCTGCACTCGCCCCCGCATCAGCTTTAATATGATTCAGCATCACTTTTCCGCTGGAGGTATTTTGAATTAAAAAAATATGTGGGCCCGATTTCCCAACATTAAAAACAATTTCATTATTTTGGATGGAGACACCTTCCGATGAACAATTCGCCAGCATATTATTTTGTCCTGAAGCCACTGGTATCGAAGAAGGCGGTGAAGATTGTTCAACCGGAGAAGTACTTCCCACGGTAGCAGTCGTTGACTTATCTAACAATTCGCCACTTTCAGGAGAAGGCTTTTGATTCAACAAGGGTCCCTCTTGAGGAGGAGCAGAATCTTGTCCACACGCTATCGTCGAAAATAAACTTAACGCAATCACACAACTCCACATTGAAAATAGTTTCATTTCTTGCTCCCTTTTTTCTTCAAAAATTCACTCATACGATTTTTAACATCTTCCGTCGTACGAATCTCCGCTAATAATTCGGGCAATTTTTGATTACCTAAAAATAAACTTTGAACCGTTTTCATCGCATTTGCGCTATTTTCTAATAATAATTTGAGAATTTCTTCTCCACCACCATCCACTTCGTGGATTAAACCAATCTCTTTCGCACGAGCGGCGTCAAACACTTCACCGGATAAAAAATACCGACGCGCTTGTCGCTCACCAATCGCCGAAATAACATACGGGCTAATTAACGCGGGCACTAAACCTAATTTGACTTCAGGAAAACAAAATTTTGCATCCGGCGTTGCAACCGCAATATCACACGCGGCAACTAATCCTACACCTCCACCATAGGTTGCACCTTGAACCATCGCAATAGTAGGTTTTACCGAGTTATGAAGTTTTTCCAATAAATTTGCTAATTTCTCAGCATCTTCAATATTTTCTTGGTGACTGAAATGTATGGCGCGTCCCATCCAATTTAAATCGGCACCCGCACAGAAATGCTTACCCTCGCCCTTAATACCAATAACGCGCACAGTGTCATCACACGCTAATTTAATTAATGCATCCGTAAATAGCTGAATAACGTTTTCATCAATGGCGTTATTAACTTCTGGACGATTTAAAATAATTTCAGCGAGACCGCTTGAGTGTTTTTTAACCAAGACATCAGACATATTTTACATCCTTATGACACCAAAATGGGTTTTCTTGACGGGAGCATTTAAACTCGCCGATAGACTTAACGCCAGTATTTTGCGGGTATCCGCGGGATCAATTATGCCATCATCCCATAATCGCGCCGTTGCATGATACGGTGAATTTTCTTCTTCGTATTTTTGCAAAATCGGATCGCGAATCACCGCTTCTTCTTCAGGCGTTAACGCTTTTTTATCTTTGGCAATTTGCACTAATACACTCGCCGCTTGTTCGCCACCCATCACACCAATTCGAGAATTGGGCCACGTCCATAAAAAATTCGGATCATAGGCACGACCACACATGGCATAATTTCCGGCGCCGTAACTATTGCCAATAATAACGGTAAATTTCGGCACATTTGCACAGGCGACTGCCGTCACCATTTTTGCACCGTGTTTGGCAATACCGCTTTGTTCGAATTTACTGCCCACCATAAAACCCGTAATATTTTGTAGAAATACTAAGGGTATATTTCGCTGACAACATAATTCAATAAAATGCGCGCCCTTTTGCGCCGACTCTGAAAACAATATTCCATTGTTGGCAATAATTCCTACGGGGAAACCCTGAATATTGGCAAAGCCACATACGAGAGTTTGGCCAAATAAGGCTTTAAATTCCGTAAATTCTGAACCATCGACAATCCGCGCAATAATTTCGCGTACATCATATGGCTTACGCCAATCCGCTGAAATAATTCCGTAAATTTCTTCAGCAGAATATAATGGCTCGCGAATTTCTTTTCGTACACAATTAAAATGCCGTTTAATATTTAAATTCGAAACCACTTCGCGGGCTAATTGCAATGCATGTGCGTCATTTTGCGCATAATAATCGGACACACCAGAATGACGACAATGCACTTCTGCACCACCTAACGCTTCGGCTGTAACGACTTCACCGGTTGCTGCTTTGACTAAGGGCGGACCACCTAAAAATATGGTCGCTTGATTTTTTACCATGATGGATTCATCAGCCATCGCAGGAACATACGCACCACCTGCTGTACACGATCCCATCACGACTGCAATTTGTGGAATATCGAGAGACGACATTTGCGCTTGATTATAAAAAATACGGCCAAAATGATCTCTGTCCGGAAATACTTGATCTTGTAGCGGTAAAAAAGCACCGCCTGAATCCACTAAATATACACACGGCAAATGATTTTTTGCCGCAATTTCTTGTGCTCTTAAATGCTTTTTAACCGTAAGCGGATAATACGTTCCGCCTTTGACCGTCGCATCATTCGCCACAATCATGCACTCTTGGCCGTGAATTCTTCCCACGCCGGTAATAATTCCAGCCGCAGGAACAAAATCTTCATAGACACCATCGGCTGCAAATAAAGACAGTTCAAGAAATTCACTGTCTTTATCTAACAAATAACTCACGCGATCACGCGGCAGTAATTTATTCGCTGCCGCATGTTTTTCTTTCGCTTTTTCGGATCCACCCGCTTTGATTTTTTCCGCGTGCGCTTTAAAGTGCTTTAATTGCGCTTTAAAGGCTTTAGCGTTTTGTTTAAATTCATCGCTGTGAATATCAATTTTCGTTTGAATAACGGGCATAGAATTATGCCAAACCAATAATGGTCGCTAACATAACCCATACCACCCACACGACGGCTAACCAATGTGGCATTTCGGTGCGATAGAAAATCCAATAAACAAACGAAGGAATTAACGCAATAATAATAGGAATAATAACAAGTGACGTAATGTGAGCGGCCAAAACACCTGCGGATGAGCCTGACAATAATGATGCCAATTTTTCGGAGGCAATACCATGTAATGTTGCAACCATATGTAATAAGTCAGCAAACTGGGCTTTAAAGAGAATCACTAACACACTTAATACAATTAATCCTAAAAACGTCTTTAACATTGTTCCACTCCTAGATCTGTTACGTGAGTACATATGCGATATTACCGCCGTGAATATTGGCGGGATTGGGGGGAAATTTCAACCTACAAATAAGTCTTTGTTATCCAAAGTCTTATCAGAGGATAAAATTTCCTTATATTACTATGTTCCTCTCCTCCGGAAACCACTTTGAGATGGAGGTACATAACGATTGTTTGTTGAGGGAGCGCCGGCCTCTTCCTTTTCGTTGTCAACCTTAGAAACTTTAGCTTTCTCATTCCGAAGCGTTTCTTGCTTATTAAAGTCTGGGTTATCCGGAGTATCTTCTCGCTTCTTAGCGCCTGTATTAGGAGGACGCTGGCGAATCTGCTCCCATTTTCTGTTGTAGACTCCACCACTCTCAGAACCTTCTGAATAGCTATGATTCTGTGAAGATTGGGGTTGTGTATCAGAAGCTTGCTGCATATTTACATTAAATTCGCTACCTCCAACAGGAGTAAAAGACCAACTTTTCACACTTCGTTTTTTTTGCTCCGTCTTTTGTTGGTAAGAACCACGAGGCATTTGTTCATTAAGCTTTTCTATTAACGATGGAAATGCATTTAATTTTTCAGCAATATATTCTCTTGACTCTCGATTAAACTGATAGTCCAAATATAGCTTGTCTTCATATTTTTTCCCTCCAATATGAATATTTAAAATAAAAGTTTTTATGTATTTTCCATCACCGTTTAGTGGTGATGATGTATCGGGAAATTTAAAATCGACGTTAATGTAGGCTTCGTCCGGAGCTTTTTCCTGATGATATGTTATGTAGCATTCTGACGAAGTATTGGCAGACCCCAGTAATTCCAAAAAATTTTTAGCAGGTCCTGCCGTAATTGTATTAAAGCGAAGCTCTCTATCGGGTACCTCTTTACCCGTGAACTCACAAAAAAGCGTTTCAACTTCCTTTTCTGGTTCAAAAAGAAAGCAATTGTAAGTATAAATTAAAGAAATAATTTCGCCTTCAACTGGTTGTCTTACACGTGGTTCATTTTTTTTCTTTTTAACTTCTCCTGATCTTTTCCATGCTTCCCCTTCTATAACAGTGCTACTTTTGAGCCAGTATTCATCATGCTTGGACAAGTCTTCTTCCATAAAATTTCTCCTCGTTGTTAAAAATCGTGAATAAAGGTTACATCATCTCCACCGCCAACGCAGTGGCTTCTCCACCACCAATACACAACGACGCCACACCACGTTTTAATCCGCGTTGTTGTAACGCAGATAATAAAGTCACAACAATACGCGCACCCGATGCGCCAATCGGATGACCCAATGCACATGCACCGCCATGAACATTGACCTTATCATGAGATATTTTTAATTCTTGCATCGCAACTAATGTTACCACCGCAAACGCTTCATTAATTTCAAATAAATCAACTGTATTTGTGTCCCAATTTATTTTTTGGATTAATTTTTGGATGGCACCAACGGGTGCAGTGGTAAACCATGCGGGTTCTTGTGCATGCGTTGCACTTCCAATAATTTTAGCGATTGGTTTGAGATTTCTTTTTTGCGCTTCCGCTAAAGACATTATGACTAAAGCAGCAGCGCCATCTGATATAGAGCTAGAATTTGCAGCCGTAACGGTTCCATTGTCTTTATCAAAAGCGGGTTTTAATTGCGGAATTTTTTCGGGTTTTGCTTTTTGAGGTAATTCATCCTTATCTATATTATTTACCGCAATAATTTCATGACTAAAATCGGCTTGCTGTGCACGTTGTAATGATACTAGTGTAAATTGATCTTGTTGCTCGCGAGAAATATTATATTTTTTAGCGGTTTGTTCTGCATATAAACCCATTAATTTTTTTTCATATGCGTCTTCTAATCCATCCAGAAACATATGATCTTTTATTTCTGCATGACCGGCCCTATAACCCTGACGCGCTTTTAATAATAAATACGGGCTATTTGTCATACTTTCCATACCACCCGCAACGGTAATTAATTCAGGATTCGCTAACATAATGGATTTCATGCCCGAACCGCAGACTTTATTAATGGTTGTGCAGCCAACAGAATTCGGAATGCCTGCCAATAGTGATGCTTGTCGTGCAGGTGCTTGCCCCAATCCTGCTGGCAAAACACACCCCATAAAAACTTCTTGAATATCCTGAGAATTTAATCCCGCACGAGAAATTGCTGCTTTTATCGCTTCAGCACCCAGTTGTATGGCTGAAAAATCTTTTAATTCACCTAACAATCCACCAATCGGTGTACGCGCATAACCAACAATCACTAAAGGATTTTTATCCATGTGAAAATAATTCCCTTCCAATTAACATACGCCGAATTTCTGAAGTACCTGCACCAATTTCATATAATTTTGCATCGCGTAACAATCTTCCTGTTGGATATTCATTAATATAACCATTACCGCCTAAACATTGGATGGCTTGTAATGCCATTTGTGTTGCACGTTCAGACACATACAAAATGACGCCTGCTGCATCTTTACGGGTAACTTTTCCGAGATCACACGCTTTTGCAACAGAATATAAATAACTTTGTGACGCAGATAATGTCGTATACATATCTGCCAATTTACCTTGCATTAATTCAAATTCACCAATGGCTTTGCCGAATTGTTTACGTTCACGCACATACGGCAGGACAATATCTAAACACGCTTGCATAATTCCGACAGAACCGCCGGCTAAAACAACACGTTCATAATCTAACCCGCTCATTAAAACTTTTGAGCCATGATCCAATTTTCCTAAAATATTTTCTTCCGGTACTTCGCAATTATCAAAAACTAATTCGCACGTGTTCGATCCGCGCATGCCTAATTTGTCTAATTTTTGTGCGGTTTTAAAACCCTTAAAATTTTTTTCTACAATAAACGCGGTAATTTTTTCTGTCTTTGCATAGACAACAAAAACATCGGCTTCAGGTCCATTGGTAATCCACATTTTGTGGCCATTTAATATATATTTACTGCCTTTTTTTACGGCTTTACATTGCATTCCCATGACATCCGAACCCGCACCCGTTTCACTCATCGCTAACGCACCGACATGCTCACCCGAAACCAATTTAGGCAAATACTGGACTTTCTGTTCAGGAGTACCATTCAAATGAATTTGATTTACACACAGATTGGAGTGCGCACCGTAACTTAAACCAACCGAGGCACTGGCCCGACTGATTTCTTCCATCGCAACGACATGATCCAGATACCCCATGCCGGCTCCGCCAAACGTATCCTCGACGGTAATACCCAGCAATCCCATGTGTCCCAATTTTGGCCATAAAGCCTTGGGAAATTCGTTTTTTTCGTCGATCCGTTGTGCGAGGGGTGCGATTTCAGATTGTGCGAACTGCTCGACCGATTCACGTAAAAGTTGCGTGGTTTCGGGCAAATCGAAGTAGAGTCGTTTTAACATTGCCTCTCCTAATACGGCGTAAAGTTAGCGTATAATACATAACTTTTACCCTCACCCCTACCCCTCTCCCGATAACGGGAGAGGGGAATTGAAGTGAGGATATAGGAAAATTATGACAATTTGTCTTCTGGCACAATTAAATTTCACCGTCGGCCGCATCGACGATAATGCACAGAAAATCCTGGCCTGCCTGCAACACGTTCATAAAACATATCCCTCCGCGCTCGTTATTTTTCCTGAACTGACCCTCTCCGGCTATCCCCCCGAAGACTTAGTATTGCGCAACGATTTTTTGGATCAGATTCAACACGCACTCAACCACATTAAAGATCATATGCCTGACGGGCTAGTTGCGATCATCGGTTATCCCGAAAAAGACAACAAACGGGTATTTAATTCCGCCGCCGTCATTTCCTCCCAAAAAGTTATCGCAAATTATCGCAAACACATGTTGCCGAATTATGGCGTGTTTGATGAAAAGCGGTATTTTCACGAAGGCAATCACACCACCGTATTTGAATTCAATGGAAAAAAATTCGGTATTATTATTTGTGAAGATGCGTGGCATACAGGTCCTGCAGAAGCGGCGAAAAATGCCGGCGCAGAAATTTTAATTGTTATTAACGGCTCGCCCTTTTATGTTAATAAATACCTAAAACGCGTTGAAAAAATGCACGCGCGTATTATAAATATTCAGATTCCACTACTGTATGTCAATCATATGACGGGTCAAGATGATTTAATTTTTGATGGCGGATCGTTGGTTTTAGACAATAAAGGCCAGATTTGTGCGCAAGCGAAGTTCTTCGAGGAAGATTTACTTGCGGTCAATATTAATCACTTAACGCCCATTCAGCCTGAAATTCCCTCTGAAATTGAACAATGCTATAACGCGCTCGTGTTAGGCACACGCGACTACGTATTAAAAAACCATTTCAAAAAAGTGGTATTAGGCTTTTCAGGCGGAATTGATTCTGCACTGACGTGCGCAGTAGCCATCGATGCGCTAGGGAAAGAAAATGTTTTGCCCGTGATATTACCTAGCCGCCATACCTCAGGATTAAGCCTGGATTTAATTGAGCAGCAATTAAAATTATTCAATCTAAAACCCTATAAAACAATTAATATAGATAATCTGTATACCCATTATTTAGAATTATTAAGCATAAGCCATAAAAATAATTTAACCACTCAAAATATTCAGGCCCGTATTCGGGGAAATATTTTAATGGCGCTAGCAAACGAAGAAAATTTACTCTTATTGAATACGACCAACAAAAGCGAAACGGCCGCTGGTTATGGTACTTTATATGGTGATTTGTGCGGCGGTTATGCCGTATTAAAAGATGTCTGGAAAACAGAGGTTTATTCACTGGCGAGATATAAAAATATTCTGCCTGAAATTATTAATCGCGAGCCGACAGCAGAATTAGCGCCGAATCAATTAGACACAGATAATTTGCCGCCCTATGATCAATTGGATCCTATTTTGAAAAATTATGTGGAACACGATTTAAGTATTGAAAAAATAATTGAATTAGGCTTCGATAAAGAAATCATTCAAAAATGTGTAAAATTATTAAAACAGTCTGAATATAAACGAAAACAAGCTGCACCTGGTCCGCGCGTCACACGGCGTGCATTTACTCGCGAACGACGCTACCCCATTACTTCTGGATAACTATTTATGGAATCACTTGATAAAACGTATAACCCTCACGCTATTGAAACCAATTGGTATAAACAATGGGAAGAATCGGGTTTTTTTAAATCGTCTGGAATAGGCCCTGCGTATTGCATAGTACTACCACCGCCCAATGTAACCGGCAGCTTGCACATGGGGCATGGATTTCAGCATACGCTGATGGATGCCTTAATTCGTTATCACCGTATGTTAGGTGATAATACATTGTGGCAAGGCGGTGTGGATCACGCTGGAATTGCAACGCAATTGGTTGTTGAGCGCCAATTAGAACAAGAAGGCAAAACACGACATGATTTAGGCCGTGAAAAATTCATCGAAAAAACGTGGGAATGGAAAAACACCTCGGGCAATATGATTTCAAAACAAATGCGACGCATGGGTTCGAGCATTGATTGGACGCGTGATCGCTTTACGATGGATGAAGGATTTACCAAGGCAGTAAATTTTGCCTTTGAAAAATTATATAAAGACGGCTTAATTTATAAAGGCAAGCGATTAGTTAACTGGGATGTAAAATTACAAAGCGCGATTTCAGATCTCGAAGTTTCCACCAACGAAGAAGATGGCCATCTGTGGCATATTAAATATTATTTAAATACTAAAGATTATTTAGTCGTCGCAACAACGCGTCCTGAAACGTTATTTGGTGACGTGGCTGTTGCGGTTCATCCAGATGACGAGCGTTATCAGAAATTTATTGGTAAAACCGTTACACTCCCCATTATCAATAAGCAAATACCTGTTATTGCAGATGAATTTGTCGAAAAAGAATTTGGTTCGGGCGTAGTTAAAATTACACCGGGACATGATTTTAATGACTACGAAGTGGGCAAACGCCATAACTTAGAAATTATTAATATTTTAAATAAAAATGGCACCCTTAATGATCTAACCCCTTACGCTGGCATTGATCGTCAAGACGCACGTAAAAAAACGATTGCGGAATTGGAAAAATTAGATTTATTACAAAAAACTGAAAAATACACAATCAAAACGCCACGCTCTGAAAGAACAAACGAAATTGTCGAACCATTCTTAACCGATCAGTGGTACGTCAAAATGTCTGATTTGGCTAAACCGGCAATTGAAGCCGTAAAATCCGGCAAATTAAAATTCATTCCAGAAAATTGGACCAAGACCTATTTATTATGGCTAGAAAATATTCAAGACTGGTGTATTTCCCGTCAATTATGGTGGGGACATAAAATTCCCATCGAAGGCGAAACCGACGTATTGGATACCTGGTTTTCTGCAGCATTATGGCCATTTGCAACATTAGGATGGCCTGACAAAACACCTGATTTAAAAACCTTTTTCCCCACCAATGTATTAGTCACGGGCTTTGATATTATTTTCTTCTGGGTTGCCCGCATGGTGATGTTCAGTTTGTATTTCACGGGCGAAGTACCGTTTAAAGAAGTATATGTCACAGGATTAATTCGTGATCAACACGGTCACAAAATGTCCAAATCCAAGGGAAATGTCTTAGATCCGATTGACTTAATTGACGGTATCAAACTCGATGATTTACTTAAAAAACGCACTACGGGATTATTAAACCCTAAACAAGCCGAAGCGATTACTGCGCACACAAAATCCGAATTCCCGGAAGGCATTCCCGCGTTTGGAACGGACGCATTACGGTTTACGTTTTGTGCGTTAGCCAATACCGGACGTGATATTAAGTTTGATTTAGGGCGTGTTGCCGGTTATAGAAATTTCTGTAATAAATTATGGAACGCCGCGCGATTTGTGATGATGAACACAGAACTTAGCGATTCTGTTTCGACTGCGGATCAGTGGATACTCTCCAAACTTCAACGCGCAACAGAGTCGATGCACCAACATTTTGCGGATTATCGATTTGATTTATTAGCGCAGACTATTTATGAATTTGTCTGGAATGATTATTGTGATTGGTATCTTGAGCTTTCTAAAATTAACAAAAGCAAAACCATGAAAACGGTTTTAATTGAAATCTTAAAATTACTCAGTCCCTTAATGCCCTTTATTACCGAAGAGCTTTTTCAGCGATTCGTTCCGGGAACAACCATACAACATACGAAATATCCTGATGTTAATCCTAAATTAATATCAGAATCCGCTGAAAGCAAAATAACTTGGCTTCAGGCTATTATTATTGCAGTTCGTAATATTCGTAGCGAAATGCAGATTCCGCCAAGCAAAAAAATAACGGTTTTATTTCAAAATGGTTCTTCAACGGATCTCGCCTTCCTAAAAGAATTACACGCTGAGATTTTATTTTTAGCCCGCATTGATAAATTAGAACATACCGACACACCGCCTGCGCAATCGGCTACAGCGGTTGCCGGTGAGTTACAATTATTTATCCCGTTTGCGGATTTAATTGATACAAAAGCCGAAAAAGAAAGATTATCAAAAGAAATTAATAAAATAAAAATGGAGCTCGATAAAACACAAATTAAATTAAATAATCCGAATTATGTCGATAAAGCACCCGCTGCAGTGGTGCAAAAAGAACGCGAACGTGCTGCAGAATGGCAAAATACCTTAGATAAATTAACATCACAGCTGCAAAAATTAGCGTAAAACTTCTTTAACACTATAGCCGTAATTTATCGCGGCTATAGCACTCCCCCGTAAATATCCTAGCCAATTTCCCGGAAAATTTCCGAGCTCTTCTCATGGCGTCATTTTTTTAACCTAAGCGCACTTTTAACTGCTTAGGAAATTTAACCATGAAAGATTCATTAATTGTATCACCCATCGAAATAGCTGGATTTAAACAACAACCCGTCTTGTATTTTGACCCTGAAAACATTGAAAACTTTAATCTGGTATCAGATCTCGAAAAAAAGTCGTTTGTAAAACTAGCGTTGTTCCCGCAGTTTTGTGGAAAGCATGGCGACACGGGCATTAAACAAATTACGCATAATCCACCCATTTGCCAAATCACGTTTAAAGACAAACAGATCACCGCCAACTATCCGATTAAATATGAAATGAAAATTCTGGGAGCAACAAAGGAAGGCCGCGTAGGACTGTGCGAAATTCCAACCATTAATCCTGATAATGGAACTGCGCTAGTCGCAGTAACTTATCTGCCCAAAGGTTTTCACACTGCAAAAAGCACAAACAAGAAATACAGTGCCTGTTTGCAAAAGACAGGTTTTTTTGCGATTAAAAATGACAATAAACCTTCTGCTGAAGGACAAGAACCTGCCAAAGCCCCTCATAAGGCGACACGCAAATAAACCATATTAACCTTGAAGCGATACGGCACTCATGATTTAATACCCCGTAATTTTACGGGGTATTTCTTCAATGAAAAAGCTGTCCCTTGAGAGTCTTAACAACCTTTTTGAGTTTCTGCAAAACCAAACTGAAGCGGTTTTATGGATTCGAAGCCGTAGCTACGAGCGCCAACTTTTTGTCAGCCCTAATTTTGATAATCTGTGGGGCTATAGTAGCCAAGCCTTATACGAAAACCCGGCAGCGTTTGATACTTTTCTTGTTCCTGAGGATCGCAATGTCGCACGTGAAATGATTGAACATGATGAATCCGGGCAAGAACACGTAAGCTATCTTTACCGCATCCAAAAACCGAGCGGTGAAATTAAATACATCAAAGATTGGCATTACATGTTAACAGATGAAAATGACTATATTGTTGGCATTGCGGGTATTGCACAATTTATCGATAAAACATCATGGGACTCTGAATTCAATGAAAAACAAAAACTCTTTCAATCCAAAAATTCCATTCAATTATTACAACAGCATATTTTTAGAATATTAAAAAATGAACTTCACATTAATTCTGAATCAATCTCTCATCATTCACCTAAACTGGCGTTCGGGTGGATTAAAGATAAAAAAGGCAAAAATGTTGAATTGACTAGTCGTGAATCAGAATGCTTAAGCTATGTGATGCAAGGCAAATCAGCCAAACAAACTGGCGCCATTTTAAATATCTCACAACGTACGGTTGAATTTCATTTGGATAACATTAAACAAAAAGCCCAATGTCGAACAAAACTCGAATTACTGAGCCAGGTAAAATCAGCCGAAGCTTCTTGAAAAATATTGCTTTCGTAAAATTACGAGTACTCTAAGACACTCAAAAAAATTAAATTGTCTCAAAACACAGGAGACAATTTATGTCACACGAAACCCCATCTACAACACCCACTATAGAAGCGCTAGCACGGGTAAGCCATTTTACGAAATACCCTATCACTTTATCTTCCAACCCACTCATCATTTCAAATGTACTTAATAGAGTTGCTTTAAAAGAAAAAGGTTTTTTTCCACGTTATTTAGGTGATAAAGTCTCCGAATTTAATGCTATTGCTCTCGATGAGAAACAGTTTCTATGTGAAGCATATTATCCCCCTTTGTCAACAGAAGAACTTATTATAGGTCATTCACCGGAGTATACGCTTAAGAATAAATCAAACCTGTTGATTCATAACAAAACTCAAAACTGCATTTATATCGCTTCGAGTGAAACAAAAAAAATTCTCCACGTCCTCAACGCTTCCCCTGATCTAATCATCGGATTTTATATTGAACAAAACAAAATCATTGTTAATCACAATAGTACAGAACATTTTCTGATTACGTACTCACTCGAAAATGGCAAAGTGCTTGAATGCAAAAAGGCGCCTGAAGAATGGCCGTTAGGCGACACTAAAGATATCTTTATGAAATATAAAAATGGTTATGTAGCCCTTAAAATTTTTCTCAAAAAAAATGAAATGGTTATATTTTTCTATAATGGAATACACTTTAAAAAACTTGTAGGAGGACCTTTTTTAGATAATGAATACATGCGTAAAAAATTTTATTATGCGTTATTAAGCGGGAAAAGTTTTATTTTTGAAATGCATTCCGTCTCAGACTTAAAATTGCTGTATCTCGATGAATTTAGCGAAGTTGTTTTCGGTGGAGATATCATGAGAGTTAAAAAAAATATTTTTCAATTTCACTGGAACTTAAATTGCCCAGAATTGGAAATAGCCCCTCAAAAAACATTCGAGTTTCACGAAGGCGATGATTATATTTATTACCCTCTCCCCAATGAGGGATACAATAATGCGTACTATAGTATGTACCCCGGCCCCACGGCAAACCCTGCTATCTTTAAAACTAACCAAGGTCTTTTTGTATCTATAGGTGAATATACAAAATTATTTAAGGTGCCCCGCAATACCATGGATGATAATGTTCTTGAAGAAGTTCTGTGTTGCATCAAAATCATGGATGAAATTGCCATTACTTATGAAAAAGACAGTTCGTACCATATTTATGAAATTACTTTTGATGGGTTCGAGTACAGAGGAAAGATTCCATTCGCTGAACAAACGCTCACACTAGAAACGTCTTGCTTCCCAAAACACGAAGAAGTTCACTGGAACAGCAGCCTCAAACTGCTTAGCTTGCATTTTAATGGACGCCCTCATTTATTTCATCTCGATGTAAAAAATAATTTTATCTTACCGATTTTATATTATCACCCTGATGACATTTTTATTTCTGCTTTTCTGGGCACAAAAGAAACTGTTCCTGCGGTTCAGCCAAACAAGCTCCATGAAAAAACCAATTTAATTCAAACTGACGTGTGGATAAACATATTTAAGCAACTTAGCTATCACGACAGACTCATGTTTTCTCAAGCATCAAAATTATTTTACTTAATTGCCCATGCTGAACGCATTAATCACCATTTTGGCAAGCTCCTCACGACTACAGATATCGACATTTTACGCAATGTGGTTTCAGGCTGCCCGAAAGAAGCACCCCCTAAATTTCAGCTAAAACCCTCGAAAAACTCGCCCTATTTGGTCTCTCTCGGACTGTTTGCGGGCTCCAAAATGGAAACCCATGATTATCCCGTAAAACACCTCGAAAGGCTGACTTACTAGGGCGCTTTTGCAGAATACGTAACCTCGTAAACTTACGAGTTTTCCAATCAGCGCTAAATCCTTTAGAGTTTAGTTTTAATGGGAAGAACGGTAGATGAAAGACATCACAACACCTGCTTTTTTACAGCCTCAACTTGGCTTAGGGTGTTTATATAAAGAAACAGCAGGATTGGTTCCTGATGCCTTTCAAAAAGGTATTACTTTCTTTGATACCTCCAACGTCTACGACAACGGTAACACTGAAATCGCTTTGGGCAACGTATTTGCTAATCTCCCACGAGAACGTTTTCAAATCGCCACAAAATGCGGCTGTACTGTTTTAAACGGCAAATTTAAAACTAATGGCTCAGAACAACATATTCTAAGCAGCTGCGATAAAAGCCTAAAAGCACTTAAGCTTAACTATATTGATCTCTATTACTTACACCGCGTTGATCCTAAAGTCGACATCGAAATCAGTATGGGAGCTTTCAGACAACTGCTCCAAGAAGGCAAAATAAAACACGTTGGATTGTCAGAGGTGACACCCTCCCAAATTCGACGTGCACATGCTGTTTGCACGATCTCTGCCGTGCAAGTCGAATATTCCCCGTGGAGTCGCCAAGATGAACATAATGGCGTTATTGAAACCTGTCGGGAATTAGGCATCGCTATAGTAACTTACTCACCACTCGGCCGAGCGTTATTTACGAATGAATTTAATGGCCAACTTAGTGAGAGTGACTATCGCAATAATATTAATCGCTATAAAAATAATAATGTTTTACATAACATGAAAATTCGAGAAGAATTAAACGCATTTATTCAAGAGAAACTTCCAAACGTTACATTAAGCCAATTTATTTTGGCGTGGCAAATTCATAAGGGATTTATTCCTATTCCGAGCACGACAAAACTAAAACACTTCAAAGAAAATTGTGGAGCAATCAGATTAAAAATATCAACGAATATTTTTGAGACTTTTGATCAAAAACTGAATGAATTTACATTCCAGGGAGAACGATACTCTTCTCAGAAATCAAGTCGTATTTATAATGGCATACCGTTTATTCCCAAAACTGAAAGAGTCGCCCTTTTATCAACCGATCCGCATATCACGACCTTACATAAAATTACTTATGAAAAACTGCATGGTCTCACTGATCGCATTGCCTTTCGACTGACGGAACAATTTAGACCGAAATCCGTTATTGCTGTTTATCTCCCTCAGAGCATAGATTATGTCATTGCGATGCTCGCCATTTGGAAAGCCGGCATGATTTACTTTCCCCTTAACAATAAATCTACCCTCAATACAGCTCAGATTGAAAAAGCAAAAGCACAATTATTAGACCAAACTATCTATGAAAAACTCAGCCAACCCGCCGAAAATACTTTTTCATTTAAGCCTATTGAATTATTTGATAACGACTGGGTGTATTATATTGCTTCATCCGGAACGACTAGCGCACCTAAAATTATTCGTATTCGGTTCGAAGCCCTGATGTCACGCATTCGTGATCATCAACAACGCATGAATATTCGCAAAAAAAATAATGACGTCATGCTCGCATTACTCAATTGCGCCTTTGATGCCAGCATGATGGAAATGCTTTCGGCACTCACCAAAGGCATTCCGTTATTTGTGGCTCCCGAAACTATTCGAGAAAATGTTTTTAATTTACCTAAATTATTTTCATTAGCACACGAAAATGGCTTTGCAATTACAACAGGCATTTTTGTACCCAGCATTCTCAACGGCATGTCTCCTGAAGGATTTCCGGGATTAAAAAGCTTTTTAACCACCGGGGAAAATATAGATGCAAAACAAATTAAAACATGGCTTGATGCAGGCATAGCCATTTTTAATGGCTATGGACCCACTGAAGTCACGTTTGGCGCGAGTATTGTTCAAATTACGGATCCTCAAAATATCTTCGTATTTTTTGAAAATAGTACTCAAAACAATGGATTATTTTCAGGGCTGGTATGTTTATGCCTGAAAAAATCAGACGAAACGCCACAAGCTAAATGGAAAACATGGGATAATCAAGACGATGAAGGGGAAGTTTTTCTCACCGGCTATGCGGGATTAGGCGACTATTTAGATGACCCTGAACGTAACGAAAAGAAATTTATTCCGCGCGAAAAATATGCTGATTATTTTGCCCCCTCTGTTATTGAAAAAATTCAACGCTATCCTCGGGTATATCAAGTTAATGATATTGTACGACGACTTGAAAATCGATTCGTCTTTGTCAGACGCAGTGACAGAATAATTAAATGGGCTGGAAAACAAGTAGATCTCGAAGAAATCGAAACGCGATTTAAAAAAGAGTTTCCCGGACTCGACATTACTGTCATTCACCATAACAGACTCATTAGGGCTTTCATTAACAGCGCTACTATTCCTCTCGTTTCACGGCTGGAAGGCCAAAAACCCAATATTTATTATTGCCTTGATAAAGAAAAATTTGAGCAAGAAAACCAAAGCAACAGCAAGCTTAAAAAAACATTTGAAACATTAGAACCTTTTTCACAAAAAATATTTCCGCTTAAAGAAAATTTCTCTTCGACAGAACAAAAGGTGGCTGAACTATGGCAACGTCTTTTTGACGAAGACATGGCTATTTCGCTGGATACAGATTTCACGGAAGAGTTAGGTGGTGAATCGCTTTTACGCATGCAAATGACTAACATGGTTTGGAACGAACTCCTGGATGAAACCGTTCGAGAACAAAGCGCCAGTACCGTAGAATTTTCGCGATACATACACAAAAACAAAACCATAAGAAAAATTGCCACGCTCGTTGATGCTTGCAATTCAACCTATCTACATTGTGACCAAGACTTTGTTTTTAGCTTTACAGAAGCGGCTTCTTCTAATATAAGCGATGAAGCTATCATCGTAAGCGCTATACTACAAATTCGTCGACAACAAAAAATAGGGCCCTATATTTTATTTTGTAGTAATAAAAATCAAATGGCGCTCTACGAAAAATTAAAAACTCAACTCCAAGCAAGCCAAGAAGAAGTTTCTCTTGCGATTGAGCCTTCTGAATTAGAAAATCTGAAAAATCAAAGAACCCAAAAAAGATTACTGAATAAACTGAAAAAAACACAGCAAGATATTTTAGATGAAAAACTTCCTGAGCAAAATTTTGTTGATCTTGATGCGACATCTTCAATATTGCTGACGGGTACTGCATTATCTGGAAAAACTACTGCATTAAAACACTTGATCCAGTCGCACTGGTCAGATTCACGCTCAGACGATAAAAAATCTTTAGTCATTTATTTTTCCCTGAAAAATGGCCGAATAACGGCTATTAGCGACTGGTTATGCCGATGGCTTGAACCTGACGAAATCGCATGCCTTCAAAAAAATTACGCCGTGATATTTTTACTGGATGATTATGATTTACTCGCTCGAAATGATTTTCCGGATATACGACTTCCTGCTTCAGAATGGCCAAATGTAAAATACATCATCGCTTGTCGATCAGACTATTTAAACATTCCTGAAAGCCGTGAAGCGTTTAAGGATTTTAATCCTATCGCATTACCTGCTTCTAGAAAAATACCAAGCACAGAATATGAAACCGCTCGCAGTGGCAAAATAAAAAAGCCTATGCCTAAAATCGCAAGCGAAACAAACTATCAACTACCCGTAGATGCAAAAGAGGTATTTGTTCCCATTGTAGAAGGACAATTGGCAAAACCCATTTTTGCCTTCGCGCCGATCACAGGTGACGTGACCGAATATTATCGTAAACTTTCTTCACAATTGGGTTTTCAACAACCCTTTTATGTTTTCTTTTTACCCTCGAAAGGATTAGGTTGTTCTCCGGATCTCAATGAACGTGCCGCTTACTATGCCAGTATCATTCAAGCAAAATATCCTCAGGGCGAAATGATCTTATTAGGCTGGTCATTTGGGGCTTTTCAAGCCTACGCGACGGCTAGAATACTCCAACAGCAAAACCGTATGATTAATACTATTATTAATATTGATTCTGCATGGCCTACCAATTTGTCTGGTTTTAATGTCACGCAACAACTTGAAAAAATGAAGCCACGATTAGATGAGATTTATGCTAAAAATCCCGAAGGTCGTGACACAGGCATTGAGAACACCAAATGCAATCTTGAAACCTACTTTCGCTTTATGCAGCAGGAACTGGAAAATCCACGCGAACTTTCCATCCCCATGGTTATTTTTAAAGCAGAAAAACCGGATACGGGCTTAACCGAAAAACCTGAATTCGATTGGCCTTGTGAAAAAAGTACTTTCATTGAGATTAAAAAATCTGATCACTTTAATATTTTCGAAAAGCCTGAATTCATTGCTTCTATTAAAGCAGAAGTGGCGAAACATCAACCCATTGCTTCTCACGTCTCTTTAAAAAAACGTCTATCTGACTATAAACAAAGCAGGCTTGAAAACGCTTCTCAAGAGGCAACACAAAAAATGCTCCCGCTATTTGTAACAGCATACCCGAAACCTAACGCAGAAATTGTAGGTGCCACAGCAATTCTAGAGAATAACAGCGACAATAAAACTATTATATTATGCGGTGAACCTGGCGGTGGAAAATCTACTACATTAAAATTACTTGAGCCTGTCGCATTAAAACAAGGCTATATTCCGATTGTTATTAAACTCAAAGAATATCATTCCACTCATACCATTACTGAAAAGTTACTCCAAACAGGATTAAACCTTCAAGAAATTTTAACCGGCGCGTGTAAAAATTTAATTTTCTTTCTCGATGGCCTCGATGAACTTGACGATAAAACCCTTATAAACGAAATCATGAGTCTACTACGCCCTCAAGGCAGAATTATTATCAGTACACGAACCCATGTGTATGAAAAATTAGGAAAAGAAACTCAGGACGCTATTGGACCTCGCATTCGATATGACTTAAATGCATTAACCTCCGATCAAATCAAATCTTTTTTGGAAAGTCCCGAGGATTATGACTTTATTGCACACTATCCTGAAATGTTAGAACTTTGCAAAAATCCTCTAACATTATCATTAATTCATAAAATTTTACCTGAACTCAAGAAAGAAAATGATTTTAGCAGAAGCATAACCCGACACGAAGTTTATAAACGCTTTATTAAAAAACTCTATCACGAGAAAAAAAATCTAATACAGCAAGAAAACGGCATTAGGCCCGGTTTTAATTTATTCGAAGCTTTTGATTATTTAAATTGCGAATCTAGCTTGGTCGCCTGGAAACTGAAGGAAAGTATTAATTTAAACCCTTCAATGGTGGCACATCATATTCATCGTGCTCAACTAACCGAAAACCACGAAACTTTTATAGAGTACTTCATCGCGGAGATAATTTTTGATGAAATACAAAACCGCTGCTTTACTATCCTGAAAAAAGTCGATCTTGCTCAAAAAGCGAGTCTTCTGGATTTTCTCTCCGAAAAAATTCATGGACTCCCCGAACAAGAATACATAAAGTTTATCCATATTGTGATCACAGCTTTACAACAGCCCTTTAATAGTACTGCTGCACCTAATTTAGCGACGCTCTTGACCAAATTGGAAGTTCCCTTCTCCGGATTGTCTTTCAACGAGGTAAATTTTTCTTCGGCCAACATTGCAGGGAATATTTTTCATAAAACCGCTCTCCAAAACACCGACTTTAAAAATGCGAATGCAATGAACGTATTTATGCGAAACACGGACTGCAGCAATAGCGATTTTACTGAAACAAATTTTGGCGAATACCCTTCTTATACGCATGATAAACATATTACGGCCTTTTATCCTTTTCACCAGGACGACACAGGATACGTTTATTATACTATTGCTTATGAAGATAAGATCGAATCATATCAACTCGGGATGGACGAAAACGATTACTTTTCAATGACCGTTCCAGATGAAGATGATGGTGAAGAACATGAAGTCAGACTTCTGACGATGACTGGAGATACCCCTGTTTATGTAAAAAACAACAAAGTTTATTTATATGAATCTCAAATTTATCCTGATGACACTCATTTTGATGATGGCACCCCAATCGTAGAACTTAGGCTGTCACAAAACAATGAAATCGATTCTGAAGAAAAAATTGAATTTTATACTCACAAGTCAATTTATCAGTTCAACTTTGCTAAAAATTTTCTTGAAAAAATTACCGAACTTCCCCCATTCAATCTAGAAGAATATAAAGCATTTCATATAAGTCCTGACTTAACCAAAATAGCTTATTATACTGAAAACAAATGTATAATTTTTGACATCCCTACTCGCTCAACACTGTTTGAAAAAGAATTTACCGAAAGCATTCAGCAAATAACCATTATCAGCTTAAAAAACAGTGATGCACTCTGCATACTTTTTAAAAATTCAGAAGTCATTATTATAGACATACTCTCCAAGAATATTGTCTATAATCTTAAGTCGCAAAACAGTATAGAAAACTTCAAGTTGAGTGATAACCTCAAAGTTATGGGTTCAATTTCACATGATTACGAATTCGATTGCGGCCTAGAAAACTATGTACCCGCTGCATCAACGCTTCATTTCAATATTTTACCTTGCCTTAAGCAGAAAATTAAAAATAGTAAACTTTATTTGCGGTACTCTAAAGTTCACCCCCAAAAACCTTTAATTATTCATTGCAGCGATAATCATACTATTGAAATACAACACTTGACGACAAAACATATCACTCAAAAATTCAGAACACTCTTCGAAATTATTGCGTTTAATTGTTGGGGGGACAATATCTATATCCTCGGCTCAGAAGAATTGATCATCTGGAATATGCAGAACGGAAATACAGAAAAAATTAATTTTGAAAAAGATTCCTGGCATGACGAGTATTTTGCACGCCCTCGTTTTTCATTTTTCTCAGAGCAATGCTTTGTTATTTTTGATGGAGATAAAGCCTATTTCTTCAATAACGGAATTGCTCAAAATATAAGCCTCAAAAACATCGACTGGGTTAGCCTCGCTAATATAAACAGAATCATCATGGGACACTCCGCGCATACGCCCATTAACGATTACGATGATGGAGATTACACCAAAATCTCTTTACATGTTTCCGAATGGAACACTGAACTCAACCGTGTTCAAGAAATCATTACCCTCGCATCTCACCCCTGCAGCATTGAAGAATCTCCGCTCTTTGAGCTACTGACACGAGAAGATAATTTGCTGACATTCATGGGAGGTGGCAAACGAACGGTTTATTGCTGCAATCTGGAACAAAAAACCTCTTCTGAAATAGGCTATTTACCGGGCTACGATATCCAAAAAATCGCTCCCACTCTTTTTGTTTGCTTTTCTGCTGGGTCAAAAGACACTTCTGAACGCGTAGCATTTTTTAAAGTCACGGAGAAAGTCGAAGAATTAAACTCGTTCAAACCTACTTTTTTTCATCTCTCACCGGATGATGACTATCAAAATATTGAGCTCAACTTTCAATGGAATGGTACTTTGCAACTTCTCATGGTGTATCGCTCAGCTAAAGTAAGCTTTTGGCATATTGATATAGAGAACAACTGCGAGGCCACTCTCGTTTATGATCACAGAGACTCTCTTGATTTGGCGGCTTTAAACCTTGAACGTATCGGGATTGATCCGCTTAATGATTTATTATTGCATCAGGCAAACGATACAGATACAACACCAGAAATGCTTACTACTTCATTTACATTAACAGAGAAAAAAACCTTTACAGACATATCACCCCTGCCTAACTTTCCAAACGATGTTTGGTTAAAAATTTTAAGCCTTCTGAGCTATTCTGATCGTTTATCCTTTTCAGCAACATCAAAAAAAGCTTATTTAATGGCAAATGACAACCATCTGAACACCTTATGGGGCCCACTTTTTTCATCAAATGATATTTCAATCGCACAAAAATTTATTACGGCTTATATAAAACAATTGCTAATTAACCTTATGGCTTATCCTCTAGATGAAACACAACCTCTTGAAATCAAACCTTCCAAAATAACACCGCATTTACTGACAATGGGGTTCTTTTCAGGTGGAGAAAAGCGAATATGGGACTACCCTGTTAAGTATATTCAAACCCTATCTTGCCTATCTGGCCGTTAGGGATTTATTCTCACTGCTTTTATTTTGACGCGGATTTCTGCTATGCATGACCATCAAAAAGGCATTCCTTTTATCCCCAGGACTGAAACAATCGCGCTTTTATCAACCGATCCGCATGTCACTACCTTACATAAAATCACTTATGAAGAACTTCATGACCTAACCGATCGCATTGCCTTTCGACTGACTCAACAATTTAGGCCCAAATCCGTTATTGCTGTCTACCTTCCTGAAAGTAACGATTATGTTATAGCCATGATAGCCATCTGGAAAGCCGGCATGATTTACTTTCCTCTTAATAATAAATCAACCCTGAATACAGCCCAAATTCAAAAAGCAAAAGCGCAATTATTAGATCAAGCTGTCTATACAAAACTCAGCCAACCCGCCGAGAACACTTTTTCATTTAAGTCTATTGAATTATTTGATACCGACTGGGCTTACTACATTGCTTCTTCCGGAACAACTAGCGCACCTAAAATTATTCGCATTCGCTTTGAAGCCCTGATGTCACGCATTCGTGATCATCAACAACGCATGAATATTCACAAAAAAAATAATGACATCATGCTCGCGCTCTTAAATTGTGCGTTTGATGCCAGCATCATGGAAATGCTTTCGGCACTCACTGAAGGCATTCCGTTATGTATTGCACCCGAAACTATTCGAGAAAATGTTTTTAATTTACCTGAATTATTTTCATTGGCCCATGAGAATGGCTTTGCAATTACAACGGGCATTTTTGTGCCAAGCATTCTCAAGGGCATGTCTCCTCAACGATTTCCAGGACTAAAAAGCTTTTTAGCGACAGGCGAAGCCTTTGAAAAAGCTGAACAAGTCAAAACATGGCTAGATGCAGGCATCAAAATTTTTAATGGCTATGGTCCCACTGAAGTCACGTTTGGCGTAAGTATTGTTGAAATTACCGATCCCGAATATATCCCCTTATTTTTTGAAGGCAGTATTCAAAACAGTGGCATTTTTTCTGGACTGGTATGTTTCTGCCTCAAAAAATCAGACGAAACACCATACGCCAAATGGACATTGTGGGATACGCAAGATAATGAAGGAGAAGTTTTTCTAACAGGCCAGGAAGGATTAGGTGAATATCTAGACGATCCCGAACGCAACGAAAAGAAATTTATTCCGCGTGAAAAATATGCGGAGTATTTTGATGTCACGGTTATCGACAAAATTCAACATTATCCGCGCATCTATCAAGTCAATGATATTGTGAAACGTGTTGAAAATCGATTTGTCTTTGTGAGACGCAGCGACAGGATGATTAAACGCGCCGGAAAACAAGTTGATCTGGAAGAAATCGAAACGCGATTTAAAAAACAGTTTCCCGGACTCGACATTACCGTCATGTACCATAAAAAACTGATCAGGGCTTTCATCAACAGCTCTACTATTCCTCTCGTATCACGGCTGGAAGGCGAAAAACCGAATGTTTATTACCATCTTAATAAAGAAAAATTTGAGCAAGAAACGCAAAGCAATAGCAAGCTTAAAAAAACATTTGAAACATTAGAACCTTTTTCACAAAAAATATTTCCGGTTAAAGAAAATTTCTCTTCGACAGAACAGAAAGTGGCTGAACTCTGGCAACGGCTTTTTGAGGAAGACATCACTATTTCGCTGGATACAGACTTCACGGAAGAATTAGGCGGCGAATCACTGTTACGCATGCAAATGACAAATAAAATCTGGAACACATTACTGGATAAAAACATTCGCGAACAAAGCGCGAGTACCGTAGAATTTTCGCGATACCTCAATAAAAACAAAACCATTCGAAAAATTGCCAAACTCGTCGATGCTTGCAACTCGACCTATCTAGATTGCACTGAAGAGGGTGTTTTTAATTTTAAACAACCCATTTCTTCTGATACCGATGACGACGCAATAATCGTGAGTGCAATACTGCAAATCCGACGGCATCAAAAAATCGGGCCGTATATTTTATTCTGTTCTAATCCCGATCACCTTAATCTTTATGAAAAGCTAAAAGCTCAACTCGAGGTAAGCACACCAGAAATTTATTTGACCACTGAACTTTCTGAGCTCGAGCATTACAAAAACGAAAGAACACGAAAAAGACTGCTGAATAAACTCACAAAAACACAACAAATTGTATTAGAGGAAAAGCTTCCGGCGTTAAATTTTATTGATATTGGAGTTTCAGCGTCAGTATTACTAACTGGCTCTGCGTTTTCAGGAAAAACAAGTCTACTTAAGCGTTTTACACAATTACACTGGTCAAATTTTTCAAACGATAATAAAGATTTAGCAATTTATTTATCTCTCAAAAATGCTAAAACTACTGCTATTTGTGACTGGCTTACACAATGGCTCCAACCAGATGAAATAGCTTTTCTTCAAAAAAATTACATGATTACTTTTTTACTGGATGATTACGATTTACTGGCACGCAATGATTTTCCCGACATCAGACTTTCTTCATCAGAATGGCCCCATGTAAATTATATTATTGCATCTCGCCGTGAACATTTAGATATTCCCGAAAGTCGAGAGGCTTTTCAAGGTTTTCAGGAGATAACATTACCAGACCGTAACGTAACCTTCCCTCCAGAATACGAAAACTCACGCAGCCGAAAAACACTACCCGGCTCAACAACACCTCCTGCTGAACAAAAATATGATTTACCTCAAGACGCAGAAAAAACGCTTGTACCTCTTGTCGAAGGACATCTCGCTAAACCGATTTTTGCCTTCGCGCCTATTACAGGGGACGTAACAGAATATTACCGCAAGCTTTCATCACAACTCGGCTTTCAACAGCCGTTTTATGTCTTTATCTTGCCCGAAGAGGGACCGGGCAGGTCTCAGGATCTCAACGAACGCGCGGCTTATTATGCCAGTATTATTCAAGCGAAATATCCACACGGCGAAATGATTTTATTGGGCTGGTCGTTCGGCGCCATTCAAGCTTATGCCACCGCAAAAATTCTTCAACAACAAAACCGTATTATTAATACCATTATTAATATTGATTCTGCTTGGCCAAAAGATTTATCTGGGTTTAACGTTACACAACAACTCGAAAAAATGAAACCGCGACTCGAGGAAATCTATGCCAAAAATCCAGAAGGTCTTGACTCAGGAATTGAAAACACGAAGTGCAACCTCGAAGCCTATTTTCACTTCATACAACAAGAACTCGAACATTCTCAACGGTTTTCCATTCCCCTGATCGTGTATAAAGCTGAAAAAACAGATACCGGACTCACTGATAATCCCGAATTTGTTTGGCCTTGTGAAGGGGTTAAAATAATCGAAATCTCAAATTCTGATCACTTTACGATTTTTAAACAATCTGAATTCATTACAGCTATTCAGTCGGAAATCAATAAACTACAACCTGTCGCTTCAGATATCCCGTTACAACAGCGATTGGCTGATTACCGTGAAAAAAAACTAAACGCTTCTGGTCATATTTCAGAAATCGAAAAATTCCAACTTTATGTAAGCCGATATCCAATACCCCAAACAGTTCCGCTGTTAGCCAGTGAAATTCTCAATACTGAAGATCAGTATAAAACCATTGTACTTTGCGGCGAACCAGGCTCCGGAAAATCAACCACACTTAAATCTCTCGAAGTTATCGCCCTTAAGCAAAAACCAGTTCCTGTATTTATTAAGCTTAAAGAATATTCTTCACCTACCGCTATTACAGAAAAATTACTCCAAATAGGGTTAACGCTTCAAGAAATTGCAACAGCGGCATGCACTAACCTCATCTTTTTTCTTGACGGCTTTGATGAGCTAGATAATAAAACTACCTTACTCGAGATTAGCCACTTACTAAAACCACTAGGTAGAATCGTTATCAGCACACGCACACATGTTTATGAAAAATTGAACATAAAATCGACTCATTTTTTCGGTTCACATCTGCGCTACGATCTTAATGCTTTGACAGAAAATCAAATAAAGCTATTTCTTAATAATGAAAAAGATTTCGAGTTTATTAGCCAGTATCCAGAATTGCTAGCGCTATGTAAAAACCCACTGACTTTATCATTAATCAAAAAAATATTACCCGAGATTCAAGAAGCAGGATACTTGAATGCTCGTTTTACACGATACGAAATTTATCGTCGATTTATAAAAAAATTATATACTGAAAAAGAAATGCTAGTGAGGAAAGAACACGGCATCAGACCTCAATTCGATATCCAATATGCATTCGAATACCTTAATCGCGAACACAGCATGGTTGCATGGAAACTGAAAGAAAAACCAGAGATCAACTCACTGATGAAACAACACTATGTTAACCAAGCAGATGTAACAGAAAATCATGAAACGTTTATTGAGTATTTTATTGCAAATAGTGTTTTTGAAGAGATCTTGTCAAAAAATTTTTGCGCTCTTTCTAAAATTAATTTTACGCAAAAAACCAGTTTTGTCGATTTTCTATGCGAAAGAATTCAAAACCAGCCTTTGGAATACTATATAAAATTTATTCATATACTCATGATAGAACTTCAGACCAATACTGACCCGCAAACATCTTCAAATTTAGGAACGCTGCTTACAAAACTCGAAGTTCCTTTCTCTAATCTATTTTTAAGGAAAATAAATTTTTCTGGGGCTGATTTATCCGGAGGAATTTTTTACGGCACTGATTTTAAAGGCGCTCATTTTCAAGAGGCTAATGTCAGCTACGCTAATTTTTCCCATTCAAATTGCGAAAACACTAATTTTTACAAAACAAACTTTGGTCAATACCCTTCTGTCACATTTGATACCATTTATATTACCGCAGCTATGTTACTGGAAAGAGGCCCCGATGAGCCTCTTTTGTGCGCAATCGCCTATAAAAACCACAAGGGAACCACTCAAATTGATATTCGTGGAACACACGAAGGAAAACATGTTGAAAAATTATTTTCTGTATTTACAAAAGAAAAAGGTGATATTAATCGTTTAATTATCTCACCGAAAAATCTTATTGGTTATGTTAAAAACAGAAATGAACTCTTCGTCGGCGAAGCGGACCTTTCCTCTATTCAAAAAAGCGTTAAAGAAAGTCTTAGCGAAGATGGGTTAACACTAACAAGTCCTAAAGAGATCATTTTTAGTGGAATAAAAATTTATCCTTATAACAATGACAAAACACCTATAGTTGAATTAAATCTTAACGAGAATGATGACATTGGTTTCTATACGCACAGGGGCTGCTATGCGTATGATGCCTCATCAAAAAACTTAAAAAAAATTAAAAGCATTAATCATCCTACCCGAAATAAGTATAAATTATTCTGCATAAGCAGCGATCTTACAAAAATAGCTTATGCCGTCATTGAAGACAGCGATGACAAAGAAGTGAAAAAATATAAATGCATGGTTTATAATATAAATAGTCGGGAATGTCTTTTTGAATCTGACTACACGGAAGAAATTTTAGAATTATTTTTCACCAAAAAAAATGGTTTTTTGTGCCTACGCTTTGACAGCACAGAAAATATGTACGGCGAAGAAATAAATAGAATTGTTTTTCTTGATCTTACGTCTAAGAATGTAGTTTATCACATTAACCGCTTATCAAATGTTTGTCATACTTACGTTTCAAATGACATGAGCATTTTACTTGCCATTTCTTATGATGAAAAAGAATACAGATATGCCTGCGCAACAATGCCTGAAACCACTTTTGAATTTGAATTATTACCGAGAGAGTTTAACAAGCCGGTGTTTGAACGAAAAATCGACCCGAAACAGACAATTGCACGCCCTAAACTTCATCCTCAGCTTCCCATTATAATCTACTGCCCTGCTCCTCAACAAATTCAGCTCCAGTATTTAAGTTCAAAAAATATTTTTTACAGGCTTAATTTACCGTTTAAGATTATTTGCGTTGAAGCCTATGAAGAAAATATTTATATACTTGGATCTAGACAGCTTAGCGTATGGAGATATGAAAATCATACGCTGTTAAATATTTTTAGCTATACATTTGATGATCACAGCTGGTACAGAAATGAAATCGACGACTTTGTTTCTCTATCAGAAAGTTCTCCTACTTTTGTATTTCTTTCAAAACAGTGTTTTACTATTTTTAACTCAGCTCATGCCTTTTACTTTAACAACAGCAAAGTTTTCATGAAAAAATTTAAGCTCAACATTCACTGGATCCATTTTTTAGATATGGAAAAATTACTCGTTGGATTGAGCTCCGATGAACGACTGTCTTATCTAGGCATGGATGAAGAATGCGAATCTGAGTTAGTTGCGATTGAGTGGAATCCAGTCAATAACTCTAGACGAAAAAGACTTTATATTAGCGACCATTGCGAAAAAAGTAATTCACCTAGCAGAGAATTTAAACTAGTTGGTCTCAACAATGATACTGATACCCTAACCGTTTTGGGTGGTGGAGGAAGGACAGTCTATCGTTACCGCAACGAAAAAGATTACGAAAATATAGGCCGCCTACCCGGATGGAATGTATTACAAATTGCCCCGGATTTATTTGCTTCGATTGACGAGGATAATGAATTCAGGGAACCGTATGTTGTTGTAAAATTCTTTCGATTACTCGGTGAAAATGAAGAGAATGAATTTAGGGATGCGCCCGTTCAAGCCCTTAGTGAAAACGAAGACAATGACTTTAGCGACTCATCCGAAGATACCGCTTCGGATGAGTCATCGTCCGGGTTTGGGCCTTTAATAAAAAAAATAAATGAGCTTACTACCTCTTTTGAAGATCTTGATCATGACAGTAACGACACGCTAACGTGGCAACCACTATTGCAGTTATTAATGATGGATGGCGATCAAGGCATTCAGATCTGGCATATCGATATTCAAAACAACTGCTCTTCAACCCTTGTGTATCATTCAAAAAATCACCTGAATCTTAAATATATCAATACTGCACATATTAAAGTCGATGCGCTAAATAAAAAAATGCTTGAAGATGCAGGATTGGACCACGAAATTCATTTATCTAACTGCGAAGAGTATGGCGTTGAAATACCGGAACCAAAGCAGTTTGAGCGCTCCTTAAAACTACTCGACACTCTAACTGAAGAAGATAAATGTCTTTCACTCAGCACTATCAATGGGTGGTTAGCGATATTCAACCAAATCAGCTACACTGACCGCTTAGCTTTTTCTGCCGTATCAAAAAAATATTATGCTATAGCGAATCACATAGAAATAAATAAGCATTTAGGCTTAATTTTATCTTCAAATGATATCTTCATCGTTGAAAAAATTGTCTCCGCTTATATAAAGCAATTGCTCATTAATCTTATGAGCTTCCCCCTGGACCAAACAACTCCCCTTGAAATCAAACCTTCCAGAGTCGCTCCGCACTTACTTACTATTGGCTTCTTTTCCGGCGGGAAAAAACATAGCTGGGACTACCCTGTAAAATTATTAGAAAAAACCTCGTATTTTCCCTAGGGTAATTTTCCCGTAAATTTCCGAGCTCCGCCGCTCTATTTTCTTCAGTAATGTACTCCTGCTGTCAATGTCGACAGCATTAACTTAAAAAGGAGTATGTTATGCGTGAAGTTATAACTCACTTAGTTGCGGAAGCTAAAAAAGATGGCATCGCTCGCCTGGTTGTCGGCGCGCTTATTAATCACAATCAAAAAGTCTTATGCTTAAAACGTGCGGGTAATGATTTTATGCCGGGATTATATGAACTACCGAGCGGAAAAGTCGAAGCCAATGAAGATCTGGATATTGCCTTAGCCCGTGAAGTTAAAGAAGAAAGTAATTTAACCGTTACGGAAATAAATCAGTACATTGGTCATTTTGATTATAAATCCCGAAGTGGAATCAGTACCCGTCAACTTAATTTTGTCGTCAGCGTTAATCCTCAAGACAAAGTCGTGTTAAATCCCGCAGAACATGAGGGATATAGCTGGGTATCTGCAACAGAAATCAAAAATTACAATATCAGCGCTGAAGTTCAAAAACTTATCCGCGAGCATCTTTCACCTAACCTTATTGCTTCACCCACATCTCCGCAATTATTTAAAAGTAGCGAGAAACGTGAACGCGACGAAGGAGACGATGCCAGCAAAAATAACGACCTCAACACCCGCTCAACTAAAATGCCGTCTTTAGGTAATACGGGGGAAAAATAATGAAAACATTATTAATTATCAAACCCGATGGGATTGCTTTTCTTACTGACATTCTTGGCCTATTACGTTCACACGAAATCACCGTATGTGGATTAAAAACCGAGCATATCACACCAGAAAAAGCTTCTCGTTTGTATGAGCAACACCGTGAACGGTATTTTTTTAACGGTTTAATTAAATACATGTCTACGGCTCCGTGTTTGTTATTAATGATAAAAGGTAATGCTGAAGATATCGCCACGGCGAAAAAAGATATTCGCACACTGATTAAAGAAGCGAATACTTTTAAAGGAACTGGCGATGAAAGCTTTGATAATGAGTTTCGCGCAACCTTTGATGGAATTCATATTCCGGATCAAGCCCGTGCGAAATTAGAGCTGTCCATTTTCTTTCACCCTGAAACCTCACCTCGACTAAGAGTATTAGAGCAATCAGAAAAGGAAGAAATTGTGTCACTGAAAATCAAAGATAAAGAAGCGCATCAACATAATCAAATGAAATTCTTCAGTAACAACTAACCGATTTGGGGAACTGCTATGAAAATTGTCATCATTGGCTTAGGCAACAGAGGTCAAAAGCATTTACTTGCCGCATTAGAAAATACCAACATCACTATAACGGGCATTTGTGATCCACGAAAAGAAATCGTTGATGCTTTATCCGCTAAATATTCACTCAAAGGCTTTTATGATGTTGATGAACTGCTTAACCTAACCGAGGCAGACATTGCAATCGTCGCAGTTCCCCATCTTTGTTATCTCCCTATCATACAAAAGCTTGCGGAACGAAAAATTCATATCTTAAAAGAAAAACCGTTTGCGATTAGTTCCGAAGAAGCAAAGCAGCTTGATATCGTTCTGAAAAAAAATCAGGTTCACATGATGATTGCTTGCCAAAGACGATTCGACTTAATTTATCAAACGTTTATTCCGTTATTAAATCAAATCGGTAAAATTTATCATATCGAAGGCCATTATTTGATGAATATTTCAAACTTGGCTGAAGGTTGGCGCGCTACGCAAAACACCGCGGGCGGTGGTGCATTAATGGATATGGGTTATCACTTTGTGGATTTATTAGTATGGTATTTTGGCATACCCAATGACATAAAATTACAAAAAACGACGGGAAACCGTGAAGGTCAACAGTATGACGTTGAAGATACGGTTATCTTATCCTTTAATTACCGTCAGAAATTTCAACCGTCTGAGCAAACGACTATTGGCTCGTTTACGATTTCACGAACCGGTCACAAGCCGCAAGAAAAAATCATTGTTCGTGGCTCGCAAGGAACGGTTATTCTCAAACGGGATGGCATTTATAAATTAAATACGCAAGGCGAAACCCAGGCCTTTCTTGAACGCGGTAAAGATATTTTCAGCAATCCCTTAGTTTTACAACTGCAACACTTTTGCGATTTTATTCAAGAAAAAGAAGCGAATTTAATAAACAATTATGAAGATCATTTTAAACATGTTCAGCTAATCGAATCCGCGTATGGAAAACCCCAAAAAGATTATGTTTGGCCTATTATTACAGAAAAAACTAAACAGGCTGTTTTACGCCAACTTGATACCTCTATTTCAATTTATGACCGTTCGGGAATCATTAAAATTTTTGAAGACAATTTTGCCGGATACCATAAACGCCAACATGCTGTTATGACAAATTCCGGCACAAATGCACTGTTTGCGGCATATGAAGCGTTAAACCTATCACCGGGAGATGAAATCATCGCTCCCGTCTATACTTTTTTTGCGACAGTGACCCCCATGTTATATCTAGGCCTAAAGCCCGTGTTTTGTGATTGCTTACCTGACGGCAATATTGATCCCGATCATATCGCAAAAAAAATTACGCCCAAAACAAAAGCCATTGTCATCACTCACATGTGGGGACTTCCGTGCGATATGGAAAAAATAATGGCTTTAGTCAAAAAATATAAACTAAAATTAATTGAAGATTGCTCACATGCGCACGGAGCACGTTACCGAGATCAACTGGTAGGAACGTTTGGGGATATCGCGGTGTGGAGCTTACAGGGACAAAAAATCATTACAGGCGGAGAAGGTGGAATTTTACTCACAGACAACGCCGACTATTATGCACGCGCTCAATTGCAAGGACATTATAATAAACGCTGCAAACAAGAAATTCCCCAATCACATTCCCTATTTAAATTTAATACTACAGGCTTTGGATTAAAAACCCGCGCACATCCTTTAGCTGCCGCGATTGCAAATGAACAATTTCAGCATTTAAATACCTGGCTTGCAATGAAACAAATCTATGCTGATTATATTATGGATTCACTTCGAGAAATTAATTTCTTGACCGTACCCTCTACTCAACATAAAAAACCTGCATGGTATGCTTTAGTATTCCAATATGATGAAAAAAAAGCAGGCTATCCTCTTCATGTTTTTCTGGAAAAAACACGTGAGCTGGGATTAACTGAACTGGAACAACCTAATTCCACTTCGCCGCTGCACACGCTGCCATTGTTTACTCAAACACCCGAGGCTTTTTCGCGATTCTATGAAAAACCAGTGATCTCTGATGAACGTCAATTTCCCCAAGCTGAACGCTTTTTTCAAAATGCCATTAAACTCCCAGTCTGGGTACGCTTGGAAGACAAACACATTGTTGATAAATATATTGAGGGTATTCATAAGGCCGCTGACATAATGAAATCACACTCGCTCAAACCAAAACTTTAGCTTTTGAAAAAAAGCTTATTTACGGATATTCTAGCAATATCCTTAGACGATAACCCGAGAGAGATTATTATGATTCACCTTTACCAATTCCCTGGCTACTGGGGATTATCCAGCGCAAGTCCTTTCTGTATTAAAATGGAAACTTATTTAAAATTAGCCGGAATTCCTTATAAATCTATCGTTTCCTATAACTTAAAAAAAGCACCCAAAGGAAAATTGCCCTATATCATCGATGGCGATAAAAAAATTGCTGACAGTACTTTAATTATCAATTATCTCAAAACTCATCATGCTATAGATCTAGATAAAAATTTGACGAATGAACAAAAAGCGACCGCTACCTGCATACAACGCTTATGCGAAGAGCATTTATTTTGGATCATAATGTATGAGCGCTGGGTTCCAGAATCAGGCTGGAAAATTGTTCGTCCCGTATTTTTTAGCAAATTACCTGCTCTCCTAAAATTATTCATTCCAGGCATGATTCGCAAGAAAATAACACGGGCTTGTTATGAACATGGCATTGGTCGATTTAGCGATGAAGAACGTTTTTATTTGGGCAAGCAAGATATCGATGCCATTGTGGCATTATTAGGCTCAAAGCCCTTTATGCTAGGCGATAAACCCACTACACTTGATTCTACTGTATATGGTTTCATCACCCCCCTATTACATACGCCGATTGATTTTCCACTGCGTAATTACGCCAAAAATATCACGGCCCTCACCGACTATGACAAAAGAATGAAAGCGTTATCATAGAAAAATATGACTACAGAATCTTCAAATAATGAGACCACACCTAGCCCGCTTCCTTTAGCGATCGCACTTTTCCAAAACTTTGCCCGAGATTGGACATGGGGGATTTGGTCAGTCGAAGACTGGAATTTTAAATTTGAATCCACGCGTTACGATCTCGGCCCCAATGGCCAATGGGGTCCCCAATTTTTATACGGTTCACTTGCGGCGATGGCGGCAACCTTAATTTCTGCAGGAATCTGTAAAGCTTCCGGCAAAGAAATTCCCATAAAAGACATGATAGCTACTTTAGTCGGTACCATGGCAGCGATTATTCCATGGAATGCCGGACAAAATTTAGGCATGATGCTTGGGCAAGCCATGGGTATGTCACAAGTCAATTCCGCTTATTTCGCGAGCACTTTTACCGGTATCTTTGAAGGTGCTACGCAATTTATCATGATAAAAATTACCTCGAAATTATGTGATGCTGAAGAACGCCGAAAATTTTGCGAAAATCCCAAACACTATCTCACCGATTTATTTGATACTGAAACATTAAAACAATTTGCAAAAGAATTTGGTTTCAGCATTACAATTGGCGCGATTCCGGGTGCTGTGTGGCAATTGGTGTTTACTGCTTGTGGTGTTGCAGGAATGAGTGCAGTACCGACAGGATTATTAATTGCGATAGCGGTTGGGTTAGCTAATCTTGGCGTCGCAAAAATTCAAGAAAAATTATTTGCACCGCAAGTCAATTTCTTCAGACCTGAGCATACGCGCTTTTCAGAAGACAGATTACTTTTCCAAGGCGAAGATTATCGAGCAGGCGAGTTGGATATAGCGTTGGCATTTGACTAAAAGAATTACAGTTAAAGTTATCTAGCCAGATCTACAATTCTACCAACTTCTTTAGGAATTTCACCCCATTCCTTAGTCAAATCTTCGCTGATAGCTTCATTTGTTTTATTTTGTTTTATTCCATCGAACATTAATTTTGCACTTGTCATTAAACCGATCTTGTATTGTTTTACTGATTCACGATAACACTTGAAGAAAAAAGAAGCTAATTTAACGAGCTTACTTGTCTCATAGGTCGCTAATAAGACTAATAGCAGATGGACTTTTTGAAATTTTTGCTGTGTCTCTGCAAAATCAGGTTGTCGCAAAGGTTGCAGTTCCTCTTGCGAAGCTGTGCCTGTTTCTTTTGCTTGAATATGTTGATCAAATTCCTGACGATGTTGTTCGGTATAAGGCTGAGCGGGGTCCGTATAAATACCAAATTTACACGCCAATCTTTTCTCTATCCATAAAGAAACTGTACTGTTCCGATCATTAATGGATTGCCAATTTAATAACAACCAGTCTGTTTCCAGATCAGTTAATTCTGTAGGATTTTTCTTTACAATATCAGAACTCTTTAATTGCGCAAATCGTTGTGCGCGCGTATGAGAAAATTTTGTCGCTTGGTAATCCAACTCTAATGCATGAACAACTTTCGCTTGTTGACTCAGCAGCAATAAATCATCAACAGCCTTTCCACATTTATCAAAACCCCAATTTTCTTTTGCAGAAGTAGTGATATATCTTACTTTTTTTAACCCGAACACCCGAACAATGTTTTCATCTATTTCTTTTGGTGTTAAATAATCTCGAGCAATATCTGATTTAGACGCAACAAAAACCATGGGAATGTTCTGAATGTCTATGCCGTGTTCTTGCATCCACTTCAATCGATTATGAAACTCTTTTATAGGCGCCGCCGGTTTAGACGCATCCCAAACAAACATAAATAGCTTAGCTAAGTTCGCATAAGTCGCATTAGTAATCAGCTGCAGATCGCTTGCACAATCATGGGGAAACGAATGCTGACTTGCGCGATCACTGGGTAAATCCCAAATATAAAATTGGTGACCTGCAATAGAGGCTTCAATATTTTTAGCTTTAATAGTAGAGGCTTGCTCAGGAGTGAAAATGTTATAAGCCAGCCTCGTAATAAACGACGTTTTTCCCGCCCCTGAATCTCCATATACGACTATTGTAAGCGGCTTGCTTTCTTCCATGAACTTTCTTTCCTCTTACTTATAATATAGCAGACGACAAACGTATCATGTTGGCATCTCTTTCAAAAATTTTATGCATCGCCTTTGCAACATGCCCAGACGTAGCACTTAACTTATCCATAATAGCAGAGAAATCCGGATATTGATCCGCCTCTTTCAGCTGATTAAACACTTGTTCCGCTGTATTAAGAATTAAGTTCCGCTTTGCTTCACGTTGTGCAATATATTTTTCCGAATATTTCGCTGTCGCAAAGAAAGTAATTACCTTTGGTTTAAGTCGTCTTTCTTCTTTATCCAACAATTGTAACAGATCCAACACCAGTCGATATTTAGTTTGATCCACAGGAGAATGCCGCTCAATTTGATCACCAACCTGAGTTCGAATGTTTCGTGCTGTTTCACAATTATATTCCATGGAAAGTAATTGCAATTGCATCCAATCCAGATCAATTTGCTCTACTTTATCCACACCGTGACCATCAAAGTAACTGTTTAAATAAGCCTTTCGTTCAAACCGTGCATGTTTGAAATCTTTGAGGCTTCCTCGATGAGGATTCTTCTTTTTTTGAGCAGCAGCAGGAGGATCAACAACTAACATTTCCGGCGCTGGAGCAGCGACAAACTGCGAACCTAGCACAGCAACATCTTGTGCTTTGGCTTTAAAATCTTCGACATTTTCAACAAAAACAGGATCAGAAATATGAAATCCATCGACATGAATTGCAGCAATTTTTTGCCTCACTTCAACTGCTGGATTTGCCAAGTCTCCATACACCCGGAGTTCTTGAGGAACTTGAAGTGAAACATCAGATAAAAATAATATTTTCACATTCGGATTAGCTTCTTTTGCTACTTTAATTCTTCGTACTAGCTCTTCGTTCCAAAATACGTTAAATACGGGTTTATTTGCATCGAAATGGATACAAATCACTTCAGCATTGTTGAGATCTCTTTCCGCGACAACATTACGTGTTATCGCGTTTTGCTCCAACGGATTATCTATAACAGGCTGTGTAAGAAATGCCACACGCTCACCAATTTTTGCCGCTTCTGCTGTATGTAAAGCTGTGATATCAGTTAATGCTTTCGCCGCAGCTGCTTTTTGAGCGCTTATCAAACCAACCTTTTCATCCACACTTGCCTGCATTGCTTCAAAATTTTGTTTAGCCTGTAGTGTTGTTTGTGCTAATGCGTCTTGTTGTATGCCATTTAAGATTTCAAGTGCATTTTCTACTTTTTGAATAATCGTTTTTTCTACTTCTTCATCATTTGCATTATTTAAATGATTAATCGCATCTACTACAGGTTGAAATGTTATACTGTTACTTTTTAGTTTATGAGCAACCGCTTTAATCCTCGGCTTATCCAACTCTCCCTTATTTTCTAAGATACGAATAGACTCTTTTATTTGCGCAAAATCTAATTCTACCTCGCGCTCAACTCCTTCCAAGGCTAGCGCTTTTGCTTTATCAAAGATTTCTTTTTCGCTGACGGCGACTCTCTCATGGTCCTCTGCTTGTGTCTTTATTTCAAATGCCTGATTTTTTAATCCTTTTAAGCGATCTACTCTATTATGTCTCTGTGCGACTTCTCGGCTCACTTCATTGAAATCGCCGGCATAGCGTTCTCGTTGCGCAAATAGTACGGTCGATTCCAAATGAACAATCTTCACCATGGCTTTCGCAGCAGCTGCTAAGAATCCCTGACGTTGAACAAGCGTCAGAGGAAGTTGTATATCAGCAATTTCGTTTCTTGCTGTTTGAATAAACCCTTTTGCTTCTTGCAGTAATTCTGGCGTAATCTCATTCACACTCATTGAACCAATAAAATCCGCTAAACTAATTTTTGAGCTGATCTTAAAGCTTCGGAGTTTCGCGACCTTTTTATCCCGGTCATCCGACTTTGCTAATTTACGCTCAGCACTTGCTGTGAGCGTTTCTATATGACCCATTGCAGTTTTAATTTGCGCAATTTTTTCGTGTGGCTGTAAATCAGGGTTTGCTTTAATTTCCTGTATTTCATCACAAAATGCTTCTGCACCCAACGTCAACCAATGCACAGCAGATTCAAATGTATTGGCAAGTACATGGTCTTGATCTTTCGCTATTCCACGCTCGATCTCTCCTGCGCCCAATTTTTGTTTATATTCAGCCACTTCTTTTTCTACAACAGTCGCCTGTTGGTTTATTTTTAAAGCTAAACTTTTAAACTCTTGTGCTCGCGACAGACTAATTGCAGCAGCTTCTTTTACTAATTGATCAAACTCAGCTTTACACTGTTTAACTTTTTCGTCAGCGATAGTAAGTGGTCTTTGTTTTGGAGATGCCTCACCACTACTTCTTTTCGCTGCTTTTTCTGCTTCAGCTTGTTTTCCACTGCGGAAATCAGCAAGTTCTTTTTTTAATTGCTCATGTTGTTTGGAGTCATATAATTTCTGAATATAATCTTCGACAATATCAGCAGTTGTTCCAATAAATTTTCCATTCAAGAGTTCTTTTATTTTTACTTTGTGATTTCCTTTTCCTATTGTGTCGAGTGATTTCAGATGATTTCCCGCACCTGTCACCATGACAAATTTTTCTTCTGTAATATCAAAATCTTGCGCTAAAAGACGAACAATTTCTAAAAACTCGTTCTTCGTGTCTGCAACCACAAACACTCTTTCTGCATCTCTTATTTCTCTTTTGTCTTGATTACCCAATTCGAGTTCTTTACGTGGTCTCTCATCGGCTTGGGGAATTAATCCGTTATAGACAACATTCGCAACAATAAAATCAGGTGGTTCTTCAGAAGGTTTTTTGCGCTGAATGGTGTAATACATCTTCGCATTACCGATGAAAACTATTTTTTTCTCTGGTACTTTTTTCTCTGGTATAGCTTCCATAGTGCTCTCCTCGTTAGTTATTTATGCCAACAGCGATGGTTGATTTTCGGGTCGTAAATTTGGATATGTATTTTCTAAAATTTCTCTTACCTTAGTGGGAATTTTGTCTCTGGTTAAATCCCTATACAACTGTTCAGAGGTAGGATTAGGGTTAACGTTATTTTCTTTTAAAATATTAAATAACCTAAACGCAACATCCAAAATAACTTGACGTACTTCTCGATTTCTTTCAGCAACAATTCGTGTTGAATAAGATTCTGGCGTGAAAAAGATACAAAGCTTATATTTTAAAGCGCGCTCATCAGAATCTAATTCTCTTAACAGCTCCAGCACCGGAGCATATTTTACTGTATCAACAGGATCGAGATCACCCTCTAATTTCGGACGAATAGTGTTTGCTGTTCTACAATTTTGTTCTACACTAAATAAATGCAATTTAAGCCAATCTTTATCTAAACCATCTTGATTTAAATGCGCTTCTCGCACAGTACGAGAATGACTCATTCGCTCAATTCGACCGGGGATTTGCGGTGCAGCATGTTGCACCGAAGGAACAACAACTCGCTCGACACCAGGAAGATGATCATCATCCTCTCGATTTTTTAGCTTAATTTGATTATATGCCGCTTGGGCAACGCTTGTTAAAAACTGAGCAATTCCCTCACCTGTTTTTGCAGAGGTTTCAACAATGATAACGTCATTTCCTGCAAAGGTGCGTATCTGTGCTTCTTGTTCCTCAACGATTGCGGGAGTAATTCCTTTTTCTGCATCAAGGTCTTTTTTGGTTCGAACAAGCACCAAGGGTGCATTTTCAGAAGCCCCCCGCCTTGCTTCTTCAACCCATAACTGAAGTCTTTCGATTGCGCGGGGTGCACCGGCATCCCACATGGCACAAACAACCTGGGCTCCACGGAAATACGATCGGGTAATCGGTCTGAAATCTTCTTTACCTGCGGTATCCCATATTTGAAGTTTTATTTTTTTGCGTTCTACCTCGACCCCTCTGGTTCCAAATTCTACGCTAATGGTTTCCTCATATTTTTCAGAAAATCTATTGTCGGTAGCTTTTAACAGTACCGATGATTTACCCACACCGTCGCCACCCACAAAAACAACTTTGATTAAATAATCATATTCTGAACTCATTTATTTTTCTCCACACATATCAGGTTGAAAGGTATATTCTTCTACAACTTCTCCATTAATTAAATCTTCCTGAATAATTTTCTCGAGAACGTCCGGTGTGCAAGAGTGATACCACACACCCTCGGGATAGATAACAGCGATAGGTCCTTTCTCGCATACACGCAAACAATTTGCGCGCGTTCTGTTTACTTTTTCTGAAAGTCCAACTTCATGCAAACGCCTTTTAAGGTACTGCCACGACTCCTGCCCAACTTCTCGGCTACAACACTTCGGCGCCGTCTGTTCACTGCATAAAAATATGTGTCTTTTCATAGGCGATATCATACACGAAGACCCCCCAAAAAGTCAGGGATTTTGAGCCAAATCCTGCCGTTTTAACCCCTTAAATCACGCTTAACGCTTTCAAAAACCTTATTCAGAAAAGTTCTTTACCCCATCCTGTCCCATCACCCCCTTATTCAAGGCGTGTTGATATTGACGCCATGACGGCAAAAACGTGTCCATCAATGATTTAAATCGCGCGTTATGGCGTCTTTCAAATAAATGCACCATTTCATGCACGACAATGTATTCCAAACAGTGCGAAGATTTTCGGGCAAGCTCTGCGTTAATCCATATCCGACGTGCGCGGGTATTGCAGGTTCCCCAGCGTGTTTTCATGTGTTTTATGCGAAATTCTGCTACGGATACGCCCATTATTTTTTCATATTTTTCTACCAACTGCGCAATGTCTTCATAAAGCTTTTGACGTTGCGATACATCAATGGGCATGTGCGGCTGCGGAACTTCAGAGGCTAAATGTTTTTTAATCCACGGAAGTTTAGAAACAACAAAATCATGAATGGATTTTTCGGACATACGTATAGGCGCTGAGACGCGGACCTGCCCCATGCCAGGCGAAACCACTACACGCAAATGCTTCATCTTTTTACGGGTAATATTTATAACCACATCTTCTACGATCATACGCTACCGCAACCCTAAACGCGGTGCACAGGAACGAACAGCATCAAGTGAAACATCACGTTTTTTAAAGTGCCGCGAATTTTCTAATTTCGATTCTTTTATTGCTTTTGCCAGCTCAACATTATTCGCTGCCGCCAATTTCAATTTCAGCACCAAGTCTTTACGCGCTGATAATTCTTTACGGAAATTGCGACGACCAAAAAATACAGTTCCATAACGTTTAGACAAAAATGTTTTGGCATAGCGAGGATTTTGAATCACATGCTCCACAATAACTTTCAGAGGAATTTCTTTTTTTTCACTCAAAGGATGCGTTTTTAAAAATTCATGGGAAGCCTGAGCAAGCTTACCCTTTAAAGACGTTTTAAATTGAGATCGTGTGTTTGTATTTTGAAGATAATTGACCAATGCCTGACTTTTAAAAAATGCTTGATACTGTTCGCTGTTATAATCTTTGTTTTCTTTCAAAAAAGATTTAATTTCAGACATGCGTGTTATTTTTTCGCGCAGCGTTAATGTATTTATTTGTTCAGACCCACGGGGTCGCATTAAATCTTCATCAAATTCACGACGACGACTTTTATTTATCACGTAATCGTGTATTTTACTCCCCAGCACTGTCGCCAAGGCTAACAGTGTTGCACCCGCGCCGATTCCGGCGCCGACCATCATAAACGGAACCCCCACAGGACCCAACATCGCACCGAGCAATACAAATCCCGCCGCCACTAAACACATCGATGGCACTGTAACAGTTAATAGAGGTCTCGCAATCTTCAAAAACAAACTTTGCTTTATAGCTGAATTCGAATTGTTTTTATTATTTTTCCAGGCTTGAACAAATTGAACAATACCTGCAACAACCGTGACGGCTGCAGCGGCAAGACTTATGATAAACGCTAAAAATTTGGTCACAAAAGCAGCGGCTACAACCGCCAACACAAATACAGTGATATCAATGCATAAATAAAAAAAATCATTTAACGTAAAAACAGGTTTTTTATTGTGCTCTGGATCTTTGCGCCACTTAGCATATTGATAAAGTTTTCGTATAGGAAGTAATAAAATTTTTACGCCGGCAAAAAAAGCACCCACCCACGCTGCAAGCGAAGTGAGTGAAAAAGTATTCGCTTTATCTAAACTATTTACACGAGAAGAGGTGCGGCTCTCAGAAACGTAATCCTCTTCCGACAGATATTCGTCAATTTTGGCCAGCACCCAGCTCAAGGCTCTTGCAATTCGTTTATAAAATAAAAAATTGAAGAACTCTTTGACAGGGCTTTCACTATTCGAAAAATTGGGGCTGCGCGCTGGATCTTCCAAACTCACGGGACGACTTCCTATAAATCATTCCCTATCTTTTTATAAAAAACAGGGGCTAAAGTCAAATTCAAAAGGAAATGCTTTTGGAGGGCTGAGCAGCCTCACAACTTATGAGAAAATACGCCCGCATTTCCTAACGGGTTCTGAGAAAACAAGCCCTGCTTTTTAAAATGTCGTGAATTTTCTAACGTTGATGCTTGAATCGCTTCACGCAATTCAGGATTCACCGTCGCAGCCGCTTTTAGCATTAATACTAAATCCATTCTCTCCGATAATTCTTTGCGGAAATTACGTCGCCCAAATAGCGTTGTCCCATACCGCTTCGACAATATTTTTTTAGCGTAGTGCGGATTCGCAATGACGTGGTCGATAATCACCTCTAACGGAATTTCTTTTTTCTCACTGAGCGGACGTTCTTTTAATAACTCTCGAGAAACTTCCATTTGTTTATCCTGTAAATTTTGTTGAAACTGTTCACGATAATCAGAATTTTTTAGGGCATTAACCAATGCATTATTTTTAAAAAAGCGTTTATAGCGTTTATCATCATAATCCATGTTTTTGCTTAAAAAACGCTGGATTTCAAACATCCGGCTGATTTTTTCACTGGGTGTTAAGGTATTATCGTGATGTAAATCACCTTGCAATAAATACGCTTCGACTTTACGTAGACGTATTTTATTCATGATGTAATTATCGACTTTTTCAGCGACCCAAGCAGCACCCGCTAAAATTGTTACGCCGACGCCGATTCCTAATCCGACCGTAATTAACGGAATTCCTACAGGACCCAACAATGTTCCTAATAACACTAAACCTGCTGCCACTAATCCCATACTGGGAAGCGCCAAACTTAATGTCCGTTTTGCAATTTTTAAATACTGACTATTGGCTTCTTGAGAAGAACCATAATTTTTACGGTTTTTCCACGCGTGTGTAAATTCCACAACACCTGAAATAACCGTTACGACGGCTGCACCAAATCCAAGTACCACAGCAATAAATTTGCTTGCTAATACAACGGCTGTAATCGTCAATGCAAATAGCGCAATATCAACAGATAAATAAAATGCATCACTTGCGGTAAAAACAGGTTTTTTGTGTTGAGGGTTTTTTCGCCACTTATAATATTGATAAAGTTTTTTGGCAGGAAGTAACAGCATTTTAAATCCAGCCACCAGCACATTGCCCCAATCACCCAATTGTGTCATTGAGAAATCATTATTACTTTCTTGAGCCGCAACCCGAGCACTACGACCGTCGAGTGGAGTGTCGTCCGACAAATAGGCGTCGAGCTTGCTGATTATCCATCCCCAAGCTTTACCGATACGTTTTTTGAATAAGAAGCTGAAGAACTCTTTGATGAGATTATCTGATCCATTAGGCTTGGGGGAACTCTTAGTATCGTGTTGGATTGTTGTCATATTGGTCCCCCGGAACCCTTATGCTTTTTAGTTGGTTCCAGTATGACAGCCAAACCTTAAGGTTTTATTAAGTCGAGATTATTATTTTTTGCCTAATTTATTTCGTCCTTGCTCACGGGGTGCAGGAGCAGAACCATCACCTTCATCTTCTCGGGGACGCCGGGCTTGAACAGGTTTTTTCCCCATAAAATCCATAATAGTTGTAGGCTTCTTTTTCAGAGCTTGTCGTTCTCTTTCAACACGCGCAGGATCAACGGCAGAATCATGTTTAAAAATAATCTCTGCATATTTATTTAATACTCCTCCATGCGCAAACGAATTAAATTCTTTATAAAAATCGCTTAATTCATCAAGCGAGAATGAATTGGTCTGTGTGACTAATTGAAAGAATTTATATACCGTAATTTTATGTACGCCCTTTGTAATGGAATCCTTTATCGCTTGTTTATCTTCACTACTTAACGGTAACGTTTTATCGTCACAACCATCAAAATTTGCTTGAGTTTTATCACCATTTACAGAAGTAGTCACAGTAACATCGCGAGGAAATAGCCTTCGAGAAAACCCATTCTGTTCTAATAACATTCCGACATCCAACGTAAATACGTGGATTGGTTTATATACAGGCTCATTCATCTCAAAATCACTGGACATTCCCATGAAAAAAGAACTGTTATCAATACGACTGTCGGCAGGAACTGTTTTATATCCGTCCAGTGCTTGACCTTCACTTTGGCGCCAATATGGTCCAGTTTTATCGGGGGACGTTAATACGGTAGTTAACAAATCATCCAATTGTTTCTGTGTAACTTCAGGTTTTTCTGCATCCATTCTCTTCTCCTTAAACTACTGATATTTACTTGAGGATTACACCCAACGTCCCGTAAATTTATACAGGGTATAGGGAATAATTGGATCAGTAGACGCTGATCCGATATACCGCGTTTGCCACTCAACGGGCAGTGCATTCTTTACTGGTTCGCTAATAATTATTTCATTCGGCAATGCGCTCGCTAACATCTTTGCCGCATAATTGGCTTCTGAACCGATGGCAACATATTGATTAAAACAATCCAGTGGGCCAATGCGTGCAACAGTAATATATCCATAACTGATTGAAATACGAAAAATAAAAGGCTCGATATGATTCGCTTCAAAAATAGGCGCAATTAATGTTTGGTTAGTTGCAAACATAGTTTGCGCACAGGCAACAGCACGCTTGCATCCGCTTTCATCTTCAAAATACGCTAAGAGTCCATCGCCCGTATTTTTTTCAACGGTGCCGCCGTAATCCTCTGCTATTTTAATCATTTCAGAAAAGAAAAGATTAAACATCGAGAGCATATTATTTTGCTCTTGCTCGGTATCCAGATGCCGCGAAGTAAACGCAGAAATATCTAAAAATAAAATTGCGGCTTTTAAACGACGTCCCTCGCCTAACGCTGAGCTTTTCTCTGAAATACGTTTTGACTGCTTTTCTTTATAAGTCTTATCAAGTTGATCGTAATTCATCGTTATCCCATTAAAAATCGCGTTAAATAATTATCAAACAACAGGTGGTTAAGATTGCGTGACAAAAGTTGGCCAACCAATTTTTGATCGCTTTCTTTTGATACGGCTTGAGAAAAATCGGTATTCATTTGACCTTCCCCCTAAAAATGCCTCAACCGTAAAATATAAAAATTGACCTCAAGCAGACATCTTGAAATGAATTAGAATACCTACTTGATTACTCAAACAGCGATGGATGTAGGCCCGACTAACCATTAATCGCCACTAAAACTTAATGCTTATACTGCATATACGAAACGGCCATTTCTTACAGTGCTCGAAGACTCGACTAATTAAATTATTTACTAAATCGAGGCAGTTCTTTTGGCAACAAATCTTCAGGAATTTCATTTGCAAAAAATATTTTTGCATTATCAACTTTTGATTTTATAAATCTAAACATTTCTTGTGGATGAATATTAACACCTTTAATAATAATTTCCCGAGTTTGTTGCAACGATGTGCAATATTCACCAATAATGGGATCTTGTCTTATAAAAACAGTTAACTGCGCCCAACGCTGAAGCGTAGGCGCCATACAAACCACATCAAAAATATAACGCTCACCTAAATTTACTGCATCAGGATCATGCTCATAAATCTCAACTTGGACATCCCCTGGCAACAATTTTTTTAGATCTAACATAAAATTATTTGGACTGCATGGAGAATGTAAAACGCTAACAATATTATTTTGAGCTAATATTTTTCGTGTGCTAAAAAATGACATCGTGCTTACAGGTATTTGTACTTTATCTGCAAATAATGTAACAGGCCACTGGCTCACCTTATCTTTTTCGTATTGCCTTCTTTCGTAGAAAAATGCACGTGTATTACCGGGCGTCAACTCTAGCGTAAACGGCATTTTTGTGTACTTGTATAAGTCTCTGGATAAAGCATACCCACTAAGATCAAAAAGCCGGGGTAATCTAGCCATGCTTGCCCAATAACCCAGCGTATAAGAAAACCCCACAGGCTCTCCCACCAAAATATCTTTTTCTGCGTAAAAATAAATAATTGGAATGCCTTCATCTTTTAAGATGAGGGAAGACATCCGCAAATTCGCAATTGCAATCTCATGCCATGAGATCGAAAGCTCAATGTTTTCTACTTCAAAAAAACCACTTGGATCTCGGTTATAATTCATCATTTCTTTTATTTTTTCACCATGACCATACATGGCATCCTCGAATAAGAATTCTATACTTCCACTCGCTTCTTCCGGTGTTAACTCAAATAACGTTTCATCCAGACCAAGTGATTTCTCTATACAAGCACGCCCTGTTTTAAATTTTCTTGTCTGATGCTCCGCCAAAATATCAGCATGATGTGGCAGATGTTGAAAAAATCGAGCAATTCCTCCAATTTTTTTGGCATCTACATTGTAACCTGACCGTTTTTTTGAAAGCGCAGCATCAAGCGCATAAACAGTATCACCAATAACATCTGTACTAGATTTAAATTCTCCCGAATAAATTGCAACAACCTCATTAAATTTAATAGGTAATCGCGCGAAAACACCATGCCCTACTTCATCATCAATTTTACATATCACCAACTTATCAATAAGAGGGTTTCTTAGGCACTTTAAGATTTCTTTCACCACATCTGGTGGACGAGAATTTTTTTGGAAGGGAAGTTTTGAAGAAATTGCAGAGTAAATGTCTTCACTATACCTAAACCCATCTCCGACTATTTTTTCCAATTCACTTACAAGAATTTTTTTGGGGGCAGCTCCGGGAGCTTTCAATGGCTTATCACAATACCATACTTCTATGGGCGACATAACTTTGAATACTGGTTGTGGCTGCTTAGCATCATACATAGTTATTACTTGCCCCTAAAAACATTTAGATAACAATCTTAACAAATCTTCTTTAAACATTTTATAAACAACAATAAGATATTCCCCATATTGATAGGTTTGCCACCAATAACTTTCGATAAACTTTATCGATTTTAATATAGCTTTAATTATGATTTTTCTCTATATCCCCCGCTACTATTGGGTACACAGCAACTGTTTGTTCTCGACTATTTTTTAAAACGTGGAGAACTACTCAAGGTTACCGCATGTGTATTTGTCAAATTCGGATTTAGCTGGATTGCATTTACCGCATGATTACTGACTACATACAATAAATCACGATATGCATCGTAGGCCATAGGAATAGGATTTTCCGTAGACTCAGCTGGGATCTCAAGTTGATGTTTGGCAGTTCCATTTTGCATATCCCAAATAATTAATTGGAAATTACGTTTAACAACCGCAACCGTTGCAACTTTATTTGTACCCGCGGCAGAAATCCCAAGAACCATTGGAAATTCTTCTTGCCAGCCAGTTCCTATTTTAGCATGAGCAAATGACTGTACAAACTGTTGAGTTTTGATATCAAATAGTCGGACAGATTTCTTTTCCCTATGATTACCACATCGAATAGCTATAAGATTCGGGGCAATAAATTTTAAAAGGCCTGAATAAGCATCAAAGCCATAGAAATCATCACCACTCGCTAGTAACGTCGTTTGTTTTGTTAAGCTATTATAGAGATAAAGCCCCTGGCTTTCGGATCGTCTTTCTTTGCTGAGATACACTAATTGTGAGTTCATCCCATTACTAGCAAAGTTTGTATGAGGATCATCTTTAATTTCTGAATTCTCATGTGGAGTAACCTTGCCCGTTGTAAGATCAAGCAATGCCGCATGAAACCGATTGGATTGACTGGGCGAGCACGAAAAAAATATTGTTGTTGGATTAATTACGTGAATAATACGGGCATATGCACAATCTACTTCAAACGATTTTTCTTCTTGATTAGTCACCACATTCCATAACACGAATTTTGCAGTGGGTTTTTGCTGTGAGTGAGAAATACCGCGTTTTTCTATAAAAACAAACTGAGTGTTATCAAGCGCAAAAATGTCATTATCTTTCTTAAACCCGTTCCCGCATTCTACTTCTAGCGTTTTTATACAGCTTGCGTTGGCGGGTTTCGTAAGGTCCCAAATACATAACTTATTTTTACGTGATCCCGAGGGATCACTCGATACTGTTACCATATGGTGTTCGCCTACCATGGTAATACCACTTATTTCACCCATTTGAGTATACGTTTTACACACATGAGGTTTAAAAGCTTTCTCAATTTTTTGAATTTCTGCACCCGTAAACGCACTTGATAACGCAGCTAATTTTTCCTGTGTATTTTCTAAGGCACTTCGTAAATGTGTATTTTCAGCAGCCAACCGACGAACGTCAGCTAACAGCTGAGCTTGAGATTCTTGTAGCGGAGCAATAAAGGGCAATAATTTAGCTCGACGTCGCTCAGTTTCTAGAGCAGACATAAGCATGGGGTAACCAAGCTTGGCAGCCAATTCTGCAGCCGTCATGTTTCCGCTATCTTTTAATTTAGGATCAATGTTTTTGCTGAATAAATACTTTATGATGGCGACCAGTTCATGAGGAACTTCTATTGAATTTTTTTCTTTCATGGATTCAGCGCATGTTATGACAGCTCTGTGCAGCAACGATCTCTTGTTTTCAGTTTCAACAAGATTAATATTAATTTTTTCGGCACAGGCTTTTAATAGTTCGAGATCTTTTAAAGATACCGCACAAAATGACAGAGAAGAAAAAAAAGCAATCGCAGGAGTAATATTTAATGCTTCACACCATATTTCTAGGCCAATAGCTTTCATATTTAATGCAACTTTACCTAGCAATTCGAAGGTCTTCATCGTAGAAGGTTTTCTTAACTCTGCGACTTCAGTCGTTGGTAATTTATTCAATATAACTTTTAAAACATCAGGTGAAGTTTGTCCGCAACTTAATGATAAACAGGTTTCACCTTGCGAATTTAGTGCCGCTTTTATAAGTCTCGGATCTTTTTGTAAGGCACCAGCCAGTCCTTTTGGATTTTCTTCTTGAATTGCAGTAACCAGTTGCTGTTTAAGTTTTTTTGAAAGATAAACTTCCCCTTGCTCATACAATTCTGGATGTTCTTCAAGATACTCAAGCACAGCTCCTCGCTTGTCATGATTCGGAATAAGTACTTTTGTTAAAACTTCACGGGTTATCGGGCTGACGGGATTGGCACCGTTGAGTACTTCTTCAATTTCTTCTCGCTCATAGGTATGGCCATCGCTCGCAGTAACGGGATCGAAAAAAATTAATAAGGATAAGGGGCAGCGCAATCGTTCTGTTTTGTCTTTGACTTTTTTCGTTTCATTGGCGGTAGGCATAGCTTCTTTCATACATTTCTCCTTGTCATGATAGCGCATTTGCCACTATCTTCTCATGGGTAAACACATTCGAATTTTGCATTTAATTTTTCTCTCTTATTCGTAGTTACTGATGCAATCCCTGAGTTTTTTCTTGACCCCGTGTTGGCGTCGTCGAACTTTGCTCACTTGTTTTATTCACAAAAAATCCCAGCTGCTGTTCCAATGCTTTCACATTTTCTTTTAGCCGCTGGTTCTCTTCTTTGACTTCTTTAACCTCAGCCCTTAAAGGCTCCAGAGTTTTCTCTAATGACCACTTGATCATATCACTCTGCAAAACCTGATGTTTTGCCATTTTTTTTGGCGTTTGATTATCTTTATTTCTCGCATAAATATCTGCGCCCAGAAATATTAAGGCCTTTGCCATACTGGGTTTCTGAGCTTGAACCGCTAAATGTAACGCTCTCATCTTGTTATATTCAACCAACTCCTCTTCAATTTCAAAAATCTTTGCCTTTAGCAATATGGAAACAAACTCGACTTTATCAAAAGAAATTTGCTCTGACACGAATGTTTTTCGAGCAGCGTCTACTGTCCAAAATGCTTTTGCCAAAATTGACAGCGCTTCTGGTTTCATATTTCTGGAACACGTTAATAACAACTGTGTTTTTCTCTCATCGGAGAATCGTTCAGGCAGTAGCCTCTCATTTGGATTAGGTTGTTGTGCACCAAAACCTCCACCACCAAAACCTGAGTGGCCACTAGCATTAGGCTGCGTCGACGTATATGCTTTTTTAAGTTCATCCAAAACAAATGACAACAATTCTGGTGTCCCTTGTTCGCATACCAGATCGAGTAATTTCTTATTACCTTCAAAATCACTACCCAATATGCGTTTATCTGCTTCAATTAAATTTCTCAAGCTCGGAATATCACGTTCTGAAATTGCTTTTAACACGGAAGAATATAGCGACTTACGAAAATACATACCTTGCAATGCCGTGGGATTATGCGCCAAAAAATCATTAATTTGACGTCGTAGTATATTGTTGGGCATGAGAATTTTTCCCATGCTTTTACCATTCGCCGGACTGGTAATGGGACTGGATAGTTTTTCTTTTTCAGTAAAGAAATTTTCTATCGATTCTCTTTCATACGTTTCACCGTCTTCAGCCACAACTGGGTCGGACATAATTTTTTTCGAAATAAAACATAAAAAATCAGCGGGAACTGTAGCGGAAATTTCTTTCATCCTCTTCTCCTTGTCAAAACCTCAACTCATACAATATCCATCTTAGTTTAACATGAAATGTCCTGCAGAAATAAATCGTATTCAACAAGAAAATATGAAGGGATGGTCGAATAGCTTTACAAATCCCTCGAGCAATATGAAATATGTTTGTGCATACAGACGCAGTAAAAGAGTTAATATTGGAAGCACCTCAGTGCTTACACCCATTTTCTTAGCCAAAAAAAAGCAAATCCATGCTGTCAGTGGACTTACGAAGAAAAAATGTTATAACATGAAAATGTGAAAAATGCTTTCAAAGGCTGTCAGGATTGGTCGGAGTGATAGGATTCGAACCTACGGCCCCTGCCTCCCGAAAGCCTAAAATCAAGATTTAATAGATATTAATAGGTATCAATATATAACAATAAATCTCAATATTATCAATAAAAACATTGAGATTTTGAACAATGTCGCTTATTACCATTGAATACCTATTGTTATGATTTTATACTCTCGGAGGACTTACAGTGGACTTACGGAATCATAATCATGAAAATTAAACTTAGCATCAAATCTGTAAAACAACTCTCACCCCAATCACGCCCGTATGAGGCACGCGATACAGACATCAAAGGCTTTCTTCTACGCGTACAACCAACTGGCATTATGACGTACTATTTAGTTTACAAAGTAGCGGGAATAAAAAAACGATATAAAATTGGAAATCATGGCTCCCTGAATGCTATTCAAGCAAGAGATATTGCATTAAAACTTTCAGTAAAATACCTGTCGGGAACAGACCTACAAGCTGAAAAAAAAGAAAAGAAACTGGTTGCCGAAAAAAATCTAAAATCAACGCTACGGAATTTTCTAGACACACAATACAACTCATGGGTAATAGCTCAAAATAAAACAGGCAGCGACAGCGTTAAAAGAATCTTAATCAATTTCAAAGATTTTTTAGATATTCCCTTATCCGAAATCAACAGCGCTAAAGTTGAGCATTGGAGGAGCGAAAAAATTAACAATGGCAAAAAAACCAGCACCGTAAACCGTGACATTAATGCATTATCCAGTTGTCTATCTAAAGCAGTTCAATGGGAGATTATTCCATCGCACCCATTATCAAAATTAAAAAAACTCAAAACGGATGACAACTGCTGTATCCGATATCTATCTGAAAATGAAGAACAAGAACTGCGAACAGCTTTAATCGAAAGGGAAGCTAAAATTAAAAAACAAAGAAACAATGGCAATTCATGGAGAGAAATCAGAGGGCATTTATTATTACCCTCCCTCAGTGATATTACTTTTTGCGATCACCTCCAGCCAATGATATTACTATCTATTAATACAGGGATACGTCAAGGCGAATTATTCAGTTTAAAATGGGAAAATATTAATTTTGACAGAGCTATTTTAACCATCGATGGCTCTAATGCGAAAAGCAAAAAAACCCGCCATATTCCACTTAACAGAGAAGCATTGTCCGCACTCAGAGAATGGCGCAATCAAACATCAGCCGATGAGTTTGTTTTTTCTAGTAAAGATGGCAACCGATTTAATAACGTACGGAAATCTTGGGATTCATTGCTAACCAAAGCCAGCATTCATAATTTTCGATGGCACGATTTACGCCATCATTTTGCTTCAAAACTTGCTATGGCTGGCGTAGATTTAAATACAATTCGAGAATTACTAGGGCATTCTGATTTAACTATGACCTTACGCTATGCTCATCTGGCTCCTGAACATAAAGCAGCGGCAGTGGCAAAATTAGATAATTTTAGCCACTGCCATTAGGCAAAACCATGAGCCCACATACAATCACTACAATAACAAAAATGAAACAGGGAATAGCAATACAAGAAAGTTTTCTCAAAAAAATACTTCTTTTACGGATTCTTTCATTTTTTATTTCTCGGCAGTACTTAAATAAAATATTAAACGCAAACTGAGTTGATCTTATTTTATCCATATAGCAAAGCTGCTTTTTTGCGTCAAAAAATTCTGGCTCAACCTTTTGAAGCTCAAGATAAAGCATAGCCGAATACACAAAAATAAAAGTCATTAAAATTAACACAATGGGTAATAATACAAACGCTAAACCACAGAAGATTCCCAGAGTTTTTAATAACATACCTTTACCTAAACCCTTAAAAAAACCTACTCACTAATATGCACATTCTATATTCCTGCTAAAGTAGTGTGCCCGATGAGAACGCTTCAAATGATACAACTGAGCCGGGCGTTTGCCGTCTTCGCGTACTTCATTTGACTCATCAAGAATATTCGCACTAAGTATACGACGTCGAAATGATTTGTGATCTATTGCTGTGTCAAGAATCGCCTCATAAATCTTTTGTAATTCACCAATCGTAAAATACTTTGGCATAAAATGTACTGGCAGAGAAGTATATAAAACTTTACTGCGTAATCGTTCTACGCATTTGGATAACAGTTCCGCGTGATCAAAAGCTAACGCGTCTTTAATTCGCCCTTTTTCTACTTTTGCCCATTTAATTTCAGAAGCGCCCTTACCAGCATGAAGTTGAATATTTTTACTAGGAATCAGCGCGAAATAAACAGTCGTCACCGACCATCCTCTCGGATCGCGCGCACGATTTCCTATCGTCCCAAATTGTTCCAGATAAGGTGTTGCTACACCTGTTTTTTCCTGTAATTTGCGCTTCGCTGTTGCTTCTAGATCATTGTCGTTTTTAGTATCAATGTAACCACCAACCAATGACCACACATTTTTAAATGGGTGCTCAGCTCGTTTTATCGTTAATACATGCAGACAATTCTCTATGACCGTAAAAATCACCGTATCCACAGAAGTATTGGGTTTCTCAAAAACTGCTGCATCATAGTTACTTAAAAACTCAGTCTCTGATTGTACAAGTTTAGGGAATTTACTGATTGATTTCTTCATCAATTCTCTTCCTGATTTCAGCTAATGAAATTGACTGCATTAATTTTCCATCTTTAAAAACAACTTTCAATAAACCTTGTTGCTCTTGCTCTTCAGACTGTTGATCATGGAGAACCAACTGATTCCCCACCCTTTCAACACGCAATAAACCTTTTGCTGATTTTTTTGTACCAGAATCCGTATTCGGATCTTTGAAAATATCTCTTCGTTCTCCATTCACAACACCACTAGTCGCTTTCATGGCGAACCCAAAATTATCTCGAGTAACATATTGGTAAGTATATGAGCCAACTCCCAATACCACGTTTGTGGATGCAAAACCTTTTTCAGCTAATCTCTGTAATATATCAATAGCACGTTCAAGTGTTATTGAATCACCATAAATAAGACCAATATGAGAATCAAGTAACTTATAGCCCTTGTCAGTCACCGTTCCACCAAATATATCCCATAGACACTCAATTGCACCTTTATATTCTGGACTGCCCGGCGTTGAATCAGGATCACCTGCAATAATTTTAACAGGATCGCCACTGTCAGGGCGAATTACAACTTTACCTTCGCGTTGTAAAATAATTTCCTTGAGAACAACAGCATATTCCGTTACAACTTTCCAAAAATCCCACGTGTCAGAAACAATTGAGACAATACCCGCTGGATAAACTTCGGTAATGAGCCGTCTAAAAGTCGCTAATTCTCCATCGCGCATTCCCATACACATAACAGAGTGTTCGGTTGCAGGAACAGAACAACCTAAAGTTTCTTGCTCTGCATTTGCATGATAATAATCTTCGAGTAAATCAATTGCCGGCACAGTATCGGTACCAAAAAATGATGTCAGGTGGCCAGCACCACTGAGCGCAGCGTCTTGTAAACTCGACATACCTCGGAAAGAAAAATCATGCGCTTGAAATTGTACAAATTCTTTTGATGATCCGGTTTTGACAGCATAGTCAGTAAGTAATTTTTTATACTCATACGCAGTTGTCGCAGAAGTTGTTGGCTTCCAGAGATAACTAGAAATAATTGTTTCAATATAATTAGTTAGCCAGAAAAAATCAGGATGCGTATTTACAATGGTTAAAACTGGCACACCAATTGGAACTCGAGCACCCTCAGGTAATGCTTTAATAATTAAGGGCAAATATCCAAGATCATGAAGAGAAGCAATATGAGCCACATCAATAGCATCTTTACCAAGCGATTGATCCATACGACGTTTATAGGAAGAAACAACTTCCGCCTTTGGCTTGTTGAAGAAGCACTCATTCCAAGCCCTAATTAAAAATTCTTTAATAAAATACTGTAAGCCAAAGAATACAATTTTGTTGTCGTAGGTATCTTTAAGCACTTTTGCCAAACGTCCACTGCGTGCAGTGAAATTTGAATATACTTCGGTAGTACCTTGCGGATACTGTCTACGGTGATCAGCTTTATAAAAATCTATTGCTGTTAATGGATTAATATACATGTAAACCTCGCAATTCAGTTTCGTTTAATATGGTAAGAAATGATGGGTCAGTTTTATCTTTTGCTAATAGCGTGTTATAGCAATAAATATGTTTAAAATATTGTCGCAACTCATCAAATCCTTTCGAGAAAATGCCGTGTGTCACGTATAAATAAATATCGTTGCCACCTTTGCTTTTTAATATTTTAGCAAGCTCAATGAAAGTACGACCACCATCACAAATGTCATCTAAGATCATAATATTCAGTGAATCAACATTATCTTGTATTTTTGTTGAGGTAATATTACCTGTCCGGGTATCTCTCACTTTACTGGCGCATATGAAATTAATTGAAGATGACGGCGTTGATAGCTTTTTTGCGACTGATGATACTTTTTTTTCAGCACCCGCATCGGGTGACAGCAGTGTTAACCTATTGTCCTGTATGACTTCTCTAAGAAAACTATCTGCAATAATTTCAGAAATCGTAATAGTTTTACAGTTATTTAGCAGCGCAGGAGTCACATCAGAATGTGGATCGCAAATGGTAATTTGTTCGCAACATAATGAATTAATCAGGTCAGCCATAACCTTCACGCTTAGTGATTCACCTGTATTACATACTCTGTCCTGGCGAGCATAGGGAAAATAAGGAATAGTGAGATCAATTTTGGTACATGGATTGATTCGGCGAATAGCATCAACAGTCAGCAGCAAACTCATCACATCATCTGAATTAAATAAATTTGCCACTACCTTTGTCTTCGCATTAATTAATGCTGGATTAACTTTAATACTGCATTCGCCACCAGAAAAATTAAAGGTTGGCACTGCTACACTATTCACATAAATCGTCATTCTATCCGCCTCAACTGTTTAACTTGAGACAGTATAGTGGCTCAGAGCCATTATGTCAAAGTTTATTTGAGTCAATCAATTAATTTGTGATATGTCACACCCTGAAGTAACCAGACAAATGGCACTAACCATATGTTAATAATCAATAAAAATATCCCGCCCACAAAAGCAATTTCGTAATTTTTCAAGGCAATACTGACTTGAAATGGAAGCATTGAAAGAAGAGAAATTAATTGAATCACAAACAAAACAATCACTAACTTAAACCATTGCCTCCAGCCAATTGTTAAAGAACGTCGTATTGCCGTAAAAGGCGAATCAATTTTATCAACTACCATTGGCAACGCCATAAAAAAAAGAGGGGCAATAAGTAATCCGTAAATAGTTTGAATTATTTGAACGAGATGAGGTGATTCCTTAGCATCCATTATTAATAAAAGAAGGAGTTGTGGCGCTATAAAAGGAATAAAGCATAGAAGCGTTAACAAAAAAGGGAATGCACGCGAGAATGAATGAAATCCAGTTGTTCCTGAAATAAGTTTCCCACGAGCACGATCAATTGCAACCTTGAGTGTTCCACAAAGTAACCCGAGTGATACATACATAGCACTAAAAGCAATAATTACACCAAAAATAATGAGCACAACCAACACGAATGTATTCTTAGGAAAATAAATAGCAATAGGAGCAAATACTGCAGCACATGCAACTACGAGGATCAGAGAACCAAACATACATGCAAGGGCCGGCGCCCAAAGTGCCCACTTTGCGCCTTTTGTTAATTGCCAAGCCCCGGCAATGACAGCAAACGCTGAAAAATCTCGAGATTTTTTTTGTAGATTCATCTGCGCTCCCCCCGGATGTAAACACGCCACACCCATAAAGAATATATTTATAAAAGGTATCAAGAAACCCACCAAAAAGACCTGATAAAATTCAATATCCCTCAACCGTTTTATTGCCAAAACAAGATATGAATAAAACGACATTATTGTTAAAAAGCGACAGACATATAATCCCCCCGGAGTGAATCCTGAAGAATCTGGAAGCGACACTGGACTCTTTGTAACATAATCAATCGTACCCTCTATGATACTTACAAGAATAATGACAAAAAGTGCATTTAGAAGTATTCCCAATATCCCCAAAAAATATTGAAGACGACCAATTTTTCCAATGGGTGAAAACATCAACTTCAAAAAGTTACCTATGTGACTCATGAACAACTCCGCTAATTAGTTTGAAATGAATTTTACCAAAGTCCAGAAACTATAAAAAAGCTTATTTCTGTAAGCATTTGACAACAACCTGCGTAAGACATTAACGCTTTACTGGGTTTCCCCCTGGATTTCACTACGCTCAATCCAGGTTACCTTGCTATTTTAAGATGAGATTACCTATCAAATTTAGTATCCATTTTTTCTAGTCAAACCAGTCACTAGAATCAACCCCCATGAAAAAATATAAGTTTTAGAACTTCACGATTTACAAACAACAAACCCCCAAAGATTACAATCATCATTACATAATTAATAACATAAAAGAAAAAATCCAGGACATTTAATTTAATTCCATCGAAAGAGGAAGTGGGCAAATTTAATACTGATGAAACACGCTCAGCAATTTTTATCGCTGTCCATCGAGACGCAACCCCACCACAAAAAATCTTATCATTTTCATTAGACAAAATTATGTAATAAAAAGACAGGGCAGTCCCCCATACTTCTACTTTATGAACATCAGTCAAAATTTTTCCACTCAAACAATACCGACCAAAGTAATTATAAGCTCTATAAGCATACTTCTTTTGTGAATCATAGAACACTATTGATTTTGAAGTGTATAATAAATAAGACAACAGAAAGGCAATGATCATCACTATAAAAAGGAAAAGAGAAAACAACGGATTTAAATGCTTTAACATAGCAATCAAGATCATATTTGGCAAAAACCCGAAAGAAACACAAAATAAAGTGATTCCCACTGCTCTCAACCAAAAGAGAGGGAATTTCAATATATAATAGGGTGCGCTCATATAAAAAATTGAATCAATTTTGCCTGAAGCTTCGATAAGCTGCTTTGATTTTTCAATGAGCAGTTTTTCCTCAGCTTTATCTTCAACTTTAAACTTATTGAACATTTGCCTCAGATCACTTCCATTTTTAAGCTCACCTCCTCGATAAGCTTGTAGCAATGCATTAAAAAAATCGCGGAGTTGATATACAGTTAAACTTTCTGCCCCCCTAAATTGTATGACTAGTTTTCCGTTGGTGTTATAAATCCATAATAGTTTTCCCCCAACATAATTGGAAATAATTCCAGCCGCTTGAAACTCATCCCACGGAAGATAAATCCTTGAAAATAATTTAAAATACGTTATACCTTGTTCATCGATTTTCAGAACATATCTACTTGGAACAAAACGAATAAGCACGCTCAAAAAACCCCATGCCATCGTAGCGAGGAAAAAACAACCGACATAGAGATTTATTTGATTCTGAATCAAAAACCAACTGCAAAAAACAAATAATATGGCATATAAAAAAAGTCTTTCCAACGTTACTGAGGTTACTTCTTTTAAGCGGATCATTTTTACTCCTGGCTAAATTCTAGGCTTAACTTTAATATCGGTTTTGAAATTTTTTAAAAGATTCTTGCCTTTAATTTTTCTTGATTGTGCTGCCATCGATTATAAATCTATCTTTTGACCTTCAAATACTGCTGTTAATATTCCACTCGATACGGTGCCGATGAGATTTAACCATGAACAACTCCGTTAGTTAGTTTGAAATGAATTTTACCAAAAATCAGAAACTATAAAAATGCCCATTTCTGTAAGTCTTTGACTACAATGCGATAGAGATATTGACGTTTTTATTGAGTTTTTTGGTATTTTTTTCATCTAATGAACCTCACATGAATACACAAATGGAAAGTTCATAATACCGCATAAATATTATTTAAAATTATTTTCAAAAGAATGATTGTCATAAGACCAAACATGGAAACAAAAATATAAACCCATGCAAAGACTTCACCGCGTACACCCTTAAAATTACTTTCATTTTTATAATGGCTTATTATTCTTCTATATTTTTCTTTATGTATAAATAAAAAATAAACGAGAAAAAAAGCAATAGCTAAAATTAAACCGCACAATTTCTGCTGACTTAATAAAAAAGATAATGTTTGCTTTCCGGTAACGAGATCATAAAGTCCAAACACAGTAAAAAAATTTGCAGCTAAAAAACCAGCTATCCAAACCAATACACCATATTGCAAACCTCTATTCTGGGAATTTGGCCAACACATAAACATATAGATTTTATAAAAAAGATACTCATAGCCTGCAATAAAACTATTTCCCTTTCTAACATGTTCCACTAGTTCATCTCCCGTTTCATGAATCAGAAGTGAACATGGTGTGTAGAAAAGTAGTAGCCGCCATACATAAATACAATTGCAACAAAAACTGCGCAAGGCATTACAACATATAAATAATTTCTCAAAAGTATACATTTCTTTCTAATTCCACTATTTTTTATGTTGTTACAGTGATTAAATAAAATATAAAATACAAACTGTGTTGAATTTGTTTGTGTGAGATAATAAACCAAATTTTTTTCGCTGAAGAACTCCGGCTCTATTTTTTTGAGCTTATAATAAAGCATACTTGAATAAGGCAAAATAACTACTAGAGAGAAAAAAACAAAGAAAAACAAGAAGAATGATAATACATATAAATTTTCCAATATTTTCAAAAACATGGCTAGAACCTCATTCTGTGTACGCCACTATCCACCTCTTCCCATGAAACAGTATGAGCATATCCTACAACTGCTTCTATCGCCAATCCTTCTCCAGGGCTTGTATCTAGACTTGAATTATAAGCCCAACCTCCCCCGTTGGCAGGACTGAACATCGCTGAAGCTCCAAGCCGCATAGGAACAATTCCAAGGGAAGAACTTATTTCAAGCTTGTAAGTAAATCCAGATAATTCTTGAAAATCGTAATTTACGTTTTCCGAAACCTCTAAACCTTCGCCTGCACCTATGCCACCATAAACACTTATACCTTTTTGAGAAAAACCAACTTCAGCATTCACTGCTACTCCATATCCCGCAAAAAAATCAAAGCCAATACTTCCATGCTCAGCAACATATGCTTCACCAAATTTCACTGCTGAAGGAGCAAAATATGCAGCCGTTTCTTTAATTGCAAACGCTAATGGATGAACACTTCCCTGAAGTAAATTTGGAAGCTCCTGGACAGCACTTTCCCAAAAAGTATTACTAGAGTTAACAATATCAGATGGAACTCTCGCACTCGGCACCCTATTCACACCACTACCACTCACAGTAGCACTTGAATTATCTCCATATGAATTCGGATCAAAATCATCTATTGCCGAATCATCCGGAATTCCTAAATTCGTCCCAATATAATTTCCATTCGCATCCGCATGGTTTAATACACGTGGTTGTGCATGAAATCCATGTCTTGCCATCGCTCTTGCTTGTGAAGATTGTTGTTTTACCGCTTGTGCAGAAGCTTCTGCATTTGGTGACGTGATTGCAGGATCAAAAAATCTCTCCACTGCATTTTCAACTTTTGTGATTCCAGTACCAATATCATCAACAACATTATTCACACCAGAAACCATGCTTGTTATCCATGGATTAGCACGCGCAATTTCTTGAATGCCATTTCCGATATCTTTCACCATCGGCGTCTCTGATAATATTTTACCGACTTCTGAACCTAAAAATTGTGCTGCCATCGATTCTAAATCTATTTTTTGACCTTCAAATGCTGCGGTTAATATTCCACTCGATACTGTGCCGATGAGATTTAACTCGGTATATTTTACAAATTCGTCAACGGTTCTATTGGTCGTTGTCGACACAACTTGATTTCCGACTCTTACGGCTTGCTGCGCCTCCGGCACTTCTGGATTTATCGCTAAATTTGCTTGATACATAATTCCAGCACTCGCCATTTGGATTAATACTTCTTGAATATTAAATCCATTTTGCACTCCCGTTGCGATTTCTAATAATTGTTCTTCCACCGCTAATTTACCTGCTTGCATCACCGCTGCTTCAAACGATGTCGGGATATTTGCTGCGGCATATTCTGCAAAACCTGCTTCAATCGCAATCTGAATCACGGCCTTCCAGCTAAATTCACTGCGCATACCTAATGCAATTTCGCCTTCCTCTGCTCCTGCTTCCATCAACGCAGCAGCTGCAACCGCTGCAGGTATAGCTAATGTTCCTCCTGTTGCGGCACCAATAGCCACTGCCACCACCACAATCACAACATCAATAAATTCATCCCAAAAACCATCATCATCATCCGGCTGTGCTGCAATTAATTGCGGATATAAATTAACCATAATGGAATTAACTAATATATTGTAATCTTCTGTTGTCGTAACTTGATATTTCGACTGAATCCACTGCGGAAGTTTTATCGTATTTCCATTGACCAATTGCTGATCATTAATACCACCATTTAATGCTTGAATAGCACTTACGGCTTGTGTAGTTCCACAATTTTGTTGCGCGATTGTTTCTAATGTATCGCCATCTTTAACATCAACGATTCCTGAACTCATCGGAGGATAACTTTTATCCACTGGGTTAATCATTTTTTTACCAATCGTAAAATCTGTCGTTACATCAGATACCGCTGGACCTGCAGCAGCTAATACTCCGCGCACACCTGGCATCATATTTCCCATATTGACACCGAAATTACTCGACTGCCCAGCACTTAATCTCATCGACATACTGCCTGCGATATTTCTTAAAATATCGTAGAAATACGAATTGAGTGTAAGACTTTGTACAGTTGAATTTATACCGGGAATTCCATCACCGTGAAAATCGGCTCGTTGCAATGTCATTCCAAATAAACAATCTTGTCGCAATACTGACGCTTGCGTTAAATCTTGTGTTTGTGATTGACCCGTTAATTCACCTGGATTTGTACCTGTAAAATTATTCGCAGAATTCCACGGACCTTCTCCGTCCGAATCTGTTCGTGTTCCCGCGACTTCAACTAATTCAGGTATTTCTCGGTTAACATATGTATCCGTTAAATTATCGACAACTGGATCATCATCGGGTTGAGGATAAACTGATTGCTGTGATCCTGGCATACCATAACCATTTAAATTTCCATATGTGGTATCAGATTGATTTGTGGTGGGCATCCATATCCACATACCTATAACTTTTATGAGCTTCCATGTGGTCATGGATGTATTTGCTGTTAATAATTCACTGTCGTCATCATACGTACATCCTTGCGATTGACTTGTCCCATGAGGATCGGTTGGATAATTGCTGGAATATCCATTTGGACGACCTGCGCCATCATAGGTTCTTGATGTTACAAATCCATCTGTACTCGACGAACCGCTTAATCGTGAGTCATCGTCATAACTTAATGTTTCGGTATGCGTTACGCCTTTATCATCTTGATAGCTCTGTGTAGTACGCAAACCAAATTGAGAACTGTAAGCCTCGCCTTTATTCGGTTGTATTCCAATCTGAGAATTATTGCCTACTTTAACTAACGCACCCGCATATATCTGCATATCATCGTTTGGACCAGGTAAATTCCACGAATCATCCACCACAGGATTTCCAATAGGCGGAATGAGCGTAACTGTTCGCTGAATAATATTGATTGTTCCATCGTAAGACATCTTTATAATTTCTTGCGTTCCATACGTTAAGCGTGGACGACTCATCGCATCATATGCACTGACAATTTGTCGAATAAGCGTGCCCGCTTCTGTTGCTTTAAAACTAATTTGTCGTCTTTCACTGTCATGAATAAGTTCTGTTGTGCGAGGCCATGCCATATCAAATGCCCCACTAATAATCCCATCTTGTCGATATGTAAAATGTAAATCCTGCGGTGGTGTCGGAGTTGTCGTAATTTGATAATACGTTCCCCACGCATACCCTCCAGGAATTCGTCCCGTTACCATTACATAACTTAACAGCGTTCCATGATTTCCACCTTGGCTGGAAAGATGAATCACTTGCATCAAAAAATTATATTCCGTAAATACTTCTGAACCATCTAGCTCAATATGTTGATGGGTAAATCCAAACGCATCAACCACTGATGAAAGAAAACTTCCATCAGAATTAATTTGACGAATAGGTTTATTGCTAAGCAAATCATAAACAAATTGTCTTTTCTTATTCATAGGTGAAATATTCGCCACGATATTACCGTTAATATCGCGAACGTAATACCGGGTTTTTCCGGCGGAATCTGTTACGCTTCCTAAAAAACCGGCTTCGTTATACCAAAATCGCTCAATGAGCTTCAATGGCGTTTCTCGCCAAATAATATTGTTTTTACCATCAAACCCAAAAGTATAATTTTTTCCTCGACTGTCCGTAAACACAACCATCTGCTGTAACGCATTAAACGTTTTTTGTTCTATCACCGTTCCATCAGGCAGAATTTTTTTAAGTGGCTGACCATTTTCATCGACTACAAATCCTGTCGTATGATTATTTCCATCTGTTCGACCAATTTTAACGCCACGCTCGTTATACCCTCTTTTTGTTGTGGGTCGCATTTTTGAATACGTTCCATTTTTGTTATTCACAGGAACTTCAGGATATGTCGTTTGAACCAGTTTATTTCTGACATCAAAATCATTATCTGTTTCATAACCTTGTGTATCGATGGTTTTAATGACATTGCCATAGTTGTCAAAACGCTTTTCACGTTTCGGCTTCTGAGATTCTGGTGAGGTTAAAAACCGCGTGCTGGAATACACTTGTGAACCACGACCAATACTAAAAACATCCAACTCTGGCTCATCCATTTCTTTTTTATTTATTTTTGCCAACATTTTTCGACGTTCGCGGTTGTGATGATTTTCTCGCAACTCTTCGGGAGTATTTGCTAATTGATAAGGATAATTTCCCACATCCAATCCGGTTACATCAAAAACAACGCCAACACTGGTTGACCCAACAGCTGAAAGCTCCTTCCACTGCTCTTCATATCCAGAGCTGGAATCCAAATACTTCATGACTGTAGGCTGAGAGGTGACAGGTGCAATAAATAATGTTGTGGTAGGTTGAAAGGTAAACGTTTCAATACGATAGTATCCATCCCCGGTTGAACTCACGGAAGGATAACTATTACAAATCACCAATTTATTTTTATCATCAAGAACAAGCGCTACGCTCAAAGACAAAAGCGTAAGCGGTGGCGGAGGTTGAGGCCCCGCATATTGAGAGGACGGGATAACCATATTGGCCGTCAATTGACCACCATTCTGAGACGCAAAATGACCTGCATCCGTCGCATGATTAATAGAAAAAGTTTTAGATGTAGCAGGTTCTCTGCCTAATTGGTAATTGAGCGTCACTTCAACGGGTGCATTATTTAAAATACCCAAAACTGTCCAATCTAATCTAAACGCAAAATACGCTTTTCCAGGATCCAATTCATTATTAAATACGTATTGAAGACCAAAAGTTGCATCAATTTCCTCAGCAAGCGGTGTGTTAGATAACGTATTCGTAAAAATCGTAAACGGTAAACTGTGTGGTAAATTATCTTGACCTGTTACAACAGGTTGAACGGTATACTCACCAGATTGATATCCACTTAAATCAACTAAATGACTAGCTGGAACGGGAATATCTTGTCCAACTTGCACACCGTCTTTTAATAATTTAACAGCCGTAAGATTTGTTGTATTTCCCGTTAAAAATAACGTGCTGCCATTTTGAACATCGACGACCAATCTCTGACTTCCGGCCACAATTCCAGTATCACATTGAAACTGCCCTATCGTTTTATATAACAGTTTTTTGTCGTCATCATCCAGATGATACTCTATAGAGTATTCATACACATCTGACGGATAAGCAGATAAATCCACACCAAAACGCACCTCCGTCGATTTAATCGGAACATCATTAACCGGCACAAAATGCTGACTTATAACGGCCAAATGAAGCACATAGGTATCTTTCCAATCAACCTCATTTTCTTCTACAACTCTCATTCCCGCGGAGTCAACTACACTGTGCTCAATTACAAAGGGATTTTTTTTGCGATCTTTTTTATTAGGGTTATCGTGTAAACCAATAACGTGCAACCTCACGTTAAAATGATCAGCAATAACAGTGCTTACGGCAATCCAATTATTCTCATCACAATTTTTACATAGCTCTCTTATCGTTTCGACAGTAATTTCATTATGCCCAATAATCCGGTTTAACTCTTGCGCAATCGCATCAAAAAAGCTATCGCCATTACTTTTTGAGATACCAGCATGATAATTCTGCGGAAATGCAGCTGTGACCATGGCACGCTTGGGACCAACACTACCTTTTGTATTAAACAATAACGGCAATCGATTGGCATTTTGTGGATTTCTAATAATTTTTTTAATCGGAATTGTTATTTTTTGTTGAGTATTACCTACGGGTGATATCGTCATCGTGGGTACCACAATGGTTACCGCTGGATGCGGCCATGAAATACTGATCTTTCCAATATCTGGATATTGCGCACCCACCGCCATGCTCAACGAAATATTGCCAGGACTATTGGGATCTTGACTCTCGTAATCAGGCAAATAGGTAACAATTCCACGATTAGCCAAATCACGCCGCGTTCTCGTTTGCATCAACGTGTCACGCGTTGCTGATGCTAACAACGCTTGTATATCAGTGTATTTTACAGTACTTAAATCTTGCGTTTGTGAAACTGCACTTAAACACACATGACCCGCTGCGTTACGCAGCAAAATTGTATTTACCCCTTTTTGTCGATTCGTTTTCCAAGGCTTTCCGATAATATCAAACTCGGTAAATAAATAATAAACTGCTTGACCTTGAGCACTGACAGAACCTTCCGCAATATTATCACCAAAAAGATTATACAGACTCAGGAGTTTATATTGCTGCACACCATCAATATAGGCTGCTTTTGAAGTCGGTTTTTTATTGGCATCAAACGTAAATCGTATTTCATGCAACGTTAATTCAATCATCGTATCGGATAGCTTATTGGTGCACCAACGAAACGTTCGTGCAATTTGACCTGTCGCGTTACACGTGAAACCCATTAAATCATTGTTTGCATCTTGCGTGATTAAAGGATTACCTCTCGCGGTATCTAATAATTTCAGTTGAGTTTGATCTTTAGCCGGATCCAACGCCAAAGGTTGAGGTGGTGTAATTAAAGGCGGTAATAAACCGTATTGTCCTAGCTCAGCGCCCGCTTCAAATTTTGTGCGACCCACTTCCTGTCCATACGCATTAGGAAATTTATACGTGAGTGGAATAAATACACTGCCATCATTTCGTCTCTGTGGCACACCTGTTGTGGCAACTTCAAAACCTCTGGCATCATAAAATGTATACGCCACTGCACCAGTGGGATAAATCGTTGCAACAACTTTACCCATCGCATTACGCACATAGCGCGTCACCAATGTTTTAGCAGGAAGATTTTCTAAATAAGGTCCCAACAACGGATTACTCGTCACCAATTGTTGCGCAACTGCATTGGATAATCCTTCACCGGATTTTTGTCCAATAACATCGTATTCCAAAAGATGTACGCGATCAGGCTTTCCTGGATTATCTTGATGATACGTTAATAATTGAGCATACGTTGTTAATGGTGTTGGACGCTGCGTGGTACTCCCAGACCACTGAATTAATCCTGTATGCAGATGAAATGGATTGGTATAACCATACAAATCAACGCGGCCATTAAAATTAAACGCAGCTATTCTTTTACCTGCACGATTCACCCAATAAAATTCTTCAGCCCAAATATTTCGTGACTGCAAAACACCTTTATAGGTTAAATCACTGAACGCGTTATATTGAAATCGGGTTTCTGGTGCTAATAGTTCACACGTCGAATCTCCATTTTCATTAACAGAATAACAAAATACCTGTCCTTCGACTTTTTGATTAACCGGCTTACCCTTTTTGTTAAAAGTATTGCGTATAATACGATTATTTGGATTAGCTAATTTGTTTTCCATCGCTGCTTTTATAACATCCAACGGAATACCTGTGGTTTGATATTGCGTTAAATCTAATCCACTGGATTCTTCAAATAAAATAACTCGCTCAACTTCACCAAACGCATTTCGCTCTTGTTTTTTTACAGCTCCCTCACCATCAATAGAGTAAACTTCTTTGCCTTCAGAATTATGAACATAAAATACCCAATTACCTGACTCATCACGCTCTGCCACTTTTAATTTTTTGGCGTTATATACAAATTGCTGTTGCAATGTTTGTTGAGTCGTAGGGAAATTTTCAAAACTTCCATTCTTTGTCGGATCATCCACCGGAACATTTTGCGTTTGCATAACAGTCAATTGCTCATTGCCATCATAAACAAACTCAGCTATACGAGGATTTTGTGTATTCACACCATGTGTTACCTGCTTTTCTTTTCCACCCGAATAATATTCTTTTTTGGTTTGAACAGACGCTTTACCCAATGCAACAAGCGAAAGCGTATTATCCGCCGCTTTTTTTACATCAAATATATCGGTTTGCGGTTCAGTCGATAATTTACAGCGTTTTGCCGCATCAAATTCAGAACCCCATGCATTCCCCATTTTATCCGTGTGCGTTGTAATTAACCCTAACGCATTTTTTTCAAATAGGTCTGATTTATTTAATCCATTGGTTTTTTGAATTAACCGATTAGCGTTATCAAAACCTTGAACATCAATATTATCTTTATTTTTATCTGGCTTTAGTGCCAAAAGCTTAGTCACCATAACCTTATAATCAGCATCAATAATAAACGTATCAGCATATTTACATGTTTGAACAGGATTATTATTTTTATCATAAAAAAACTGCGTTACTCGCCCATTGGCTTTATCAATATCAAATGACTCTACTTCAAAAATCTTTCTATCTAAGCTGTCATATACAAAATAAGTTGTTCTATCGTTCACCGGATTTTTAACGGGATCAGGCAAAGGTTGAGTTCTGTCCAATGGAACAATAATAGGATTCGCATATTGCGTGACCGTAATCGCTTTACCTACTTCATTAAATATTTGATCCCTGACAAAACCTTCGGGATCAACAACACGCATGCTTTGACCTTTAGCGTTTCTGACATAAATCGTGCTCCTATCATTAGCATTTTGCACAACTAAAGCCGCCAATTCACTCGTTGTAAGATTGGGATTTAATACGCTGGGATCAATCTGCTTATAGTATTGTACCGTTTCGATAACGGCCTGCGGATTTGCAGTGTTATAAATAGACTGACTCACTGCACCTAGACTATTGACCTGATAAACCTCATTTCCATTCGCATCATAAAAATAATACAACAAGCTATTTTGTGAATTAGATGTCTGATTTGACGCAAATGCCTCGAGATCTGCTAATGAGGTTGAATCATCGACTTTTTTCGCAACCGCAAAAACACGATGATATTTAATTTTGTTATTCGCGTCATAAAATTTTTCTGTGACTTGCCCCTCTTGAGTCACCGTAAAGCGCATCAACTTTAAGGGCGTAAAATAATTGCGCGTGACATTTTTGTCAGGATCCGTAATTTTAACAATGTTACCGACCGCATCTAATTCTTTTTTGGTAGTAATGTTTAAATGTGTCTCATCACCCGGATCAACAACACTTCCGATCACGCGGTTAAATCCATCAATCAATGTTTGTTCTACATATTGTTGTTTATTTTTTACATCGCCTTCCGTTGTAATAGAAACAGTTCCTTGGGCATTATGCTCGAATGTTTTAACTAAATTTAATCCACCGACAACCGCATCTGTTACGACTTCTTTCAAATAATTATTTTGATCAAACGATTGCTGAGATTGTGTGCCCATCGCGTCAGTCGTGGAAATCACATTTTCAAATGCATCACGCGTACACGTAGCAGGCTGTTTAAGATCTGTGTTAACCGCATTAACAATCGCATCAACTTGACCTACAGGGTTATATTGAATAGCTGTTTGAACCAATTGCGCATCCGTCACCGTTTTTTTCTGTGCTATATTATTAAATTCCTGAGAGCTCTTATTTTTCAACTGATCTGTTTCTGTTTCAACTTGTCCATCCGGTGCATGCGTTGCTTGCGTGGTATTATTAAGCGTATCGGCATCTTGCAAGGTTTGATTGAATGCACTTAATTGAAGTGTATGTTTTGTTACACCATCGGGTGAAGTGACAGTATGGGTATGATCTGGACCATACTCATGTGTTTTTGTGTTTTTATACGCATCTGTTTCAGTCTTTACACGACTTAAAAAATCATAAGTAAGTGCATTTCTTACCACATCACCCGAAGATTTTTGGGTCACATTTCCTAATAAATCATGCTCTTGGGTATATTCGCCCCTGATAGCATTAACATATTTAGTTTCTTTATTTAAAGGATTATTAAACTCCCAAGATTCTGAAATAACCGTATTCGTCAACGTATCTGTTTTCGTTGTCGTAACCTCATTTCCGCGCGTATCATAATCATGCTTCACCTCAAGCGTGGGCTGTGCAGAATTAATAGGCAGCAACTCTGTCGACACCTGACCAAATGCATTGTAGGCTTTTTGTGTTTGATTTCCTTTCGCATCTAAAATAGTTTTTACAAATCCACGCTTATCTCTCTGATACGTTTTAATTTGATCAAGTGGATCTTGAAGTTTATTCAACGCTTGCCGAAATTCAGGCGTAATCAATCCACCTGTCAGTGGCCCATTATAAAAATTCTTATATTTACGATTAACAATTTCTTTTCCAAAACTATCGAGCGTACTTTCTTCAACGGTTAAGCGTGCGCTAATTTTTATAACAGGCCTTCTATCGGCATCATAATAAATATAAGTGGTGTTTCCTAAAGAATCTGTTGTCGATAACAATAATCCTGTTTGGTCATATTTATTGCGCTGACTCTGATTTGCCCAAATTTGCTGTATTTTGGTTTGATCATTTCCAGCTTCGGCTAATAACTTCCCTATATAGACATTGGCTTTATTGACCGCTTGATTCCAACCATCGAATTGCGTGGCTGTTTGGCGCAAAGAATCACCATCGGTTTTGCCATTTGCAGAAGTGTCTGCGCCATTATTTAAAATAATATTGCCCATGACATCAAACTGAACATTATCTACACGATTAAATGGCGAATTGGTTTTTGTTCTACGGCCCAGCAAATCGTAGGCATATGTCGTTGTTTGATCTAACAGATCTGTAGCAGGTGCAGTAGGAAATTTACCTGTGGGTTTTTGGGCGTATTGATGGGCTGCAATTCTTAAGCCATCAGGAGAATAAAGATACGCCGTATAATATCCTTCGGCATCAAGTTTAGCCGCCATTTGCCCGCGCGCGTCATAACTATATAAAGTAGTGCCTGCTTTTGTCCCCTTTAAAACACCTAAGATAGTGTCAAACGATTGAGCCAAATTAAGCGGGACTTTGGTGTAATAAAGATTTTTTTGTGTAATGCGTCCACCGCCGTCAAGTACGAATTGTGTCACAAATCCTGCGGCATTTTGTTGGCCAATTAACAAACCATCTTTGTCATAGAAATTACGTGTACATCTATCCTTTGTAAAATCAGGCACTAATCCTAAATCACTACCTGATTGTAATTGAGTGATTTGTTGGTTCGTTAATGGTGTGGCATACCGTATTACGCCAATTCTATTATTCAGACCATCATGTAAATATTGCGTAAGGTAATTCTCTGCATCAACTTTATATTGTCGACGATTGGATTTATCAAAAAAGGTATAAGAAACTCTATCATGCACCGGATCTTTGATGCCTTTGATGAGACTTTCTAAGGTACTTGCATCAGGTGTGAGACCGGGTGTAGGCGGAACAATCCATAATTTATTGACATCAACGGGATTGGCATATTGTATGGTTGTATTAAAACGATTCTGCGTATCATAAATATATTGCGTCACAATTCCTAAAGCACTTACCGTAAAACCTACCCTATCTTGTCTGTCATAATAACTGTAAAGTTTTGAACCATCAGGCAATGTCGTAATTGCAATACGACCACCACCGTCACGCGTATACTGCGTGTCTCTTACTTGAGTGTTTTGTCCGTCTACCGTTAAAGCCGTTGCATGCGTGGATATACAAAATCCGCGTGGATTAGACTGTTGTAATTTAGTACTCGCATTAGGATACGTAACACTGACTTGTGACTGCGCATCGTTATAAACATATCGTGTTTGATTTTTAAGGGCATCAACTTTACGCTTTAATCGCTGAAGCGAATCAAAATCTTGCTGAGTCACGGCAGGCGTCGTTAAGGTATTAACTTTTGTGGTCTCAATGCTGCCAAAAAGATTACGGTTAATTTGCTTAACACCCGTACTCCCATTTTGAATGCCATTACCTTGTGCATCAATTGTTGTATATTCAGTAATTTTGTCTGCATTACCAAATTTGTCGTAGTGATATTTCGTTAAGCTAACCTGGCTTGCATCTTGCTTGCTCACCCATTGTTGCATTTCATCTAAACTTACCACTTGAACATTAGGCGTATAAAATCCAGCTAAATACGTTCGTTCAGTATCAATATTTCGTTTCGCATCATTGGGTAATCGACGATATTCTGTAACACGTCCTTCGGGTGAAATTTTGAATCGCAGAAATAAGCTTATTGTTGCATTCGCTTTATCTTCAATTTCTTCATAAACATAACGCTCATATGCTGGAAGATGAAGATTATTGGGGTCGGGGTACGTAATTTTACAAACTACTTCAACTGTTTCTGAATCTGTGTTATGAACAAAATCTATGATTTGCTGATTGGGCTGTGTTTTTGCCTCCAGTACATTTCGAAAAGCGGCATCGTACTCGCGCGTTGACTTACCATTCCCCGGAGTTGTAATCGACGCAAGTTGACGCGTAGTAGACGTGTAAGCATACGTTGTAATATCAACGTCTTTATCAGGCACATCGTAGCCCTTCTGACGACTGACTTGTGTCAAATCACTGTTTTGATCATAAACAACTGTCGTATTGCCTGTTTTATTCGATACCGTTGCTTGATTGGGATGCTCACTATCAGCATATTTCACACGAACAATCTCATAAGAAGATTCATCCCCCACTTGAGATTGACCCAACTGAAATGAATCCAACACTTGTCCATTAGGATCTTGTGGTCTGAAACCAAAATGAACAAAACTATTATCTGATTGTGTAACGTGATAAATCAGTGAAGTGTTATCAACATAAGTGTACTGGATATTATAGCCATCAGGTGTTGTGCTATTTAATAAGCGATTTTGTGCATCAAACGTATATTCTTGTAATGCTCTATTTTGATCGGCATCCATAATCGTGATGGTATTTTGATACCGCACGATTTGATAATGATTACCCGAAGGCGTTGTTATTTTAGAGAGTTGTTGGTTGTTGTCATATTCATAAACTGTCGCTCTTCCGGTTACATCCATTCTTCTTTGTAATAATCCATTGGTATCATAAATTTCTACAATACCCGTTTCAGGATCATGCATTAACCAAAAATTATTAATCGAATCAAAGCGTATGCACTTTGTCCCACCCAGAGAATCTTCTGCAAAATACAGATTAGACTGATCTTTGCTTTGAATATATTTTGTTAAATGGCCGTCTGATTCCTCTAATACACCTGGATTATTTACATTCGGTAGTGCCACAAATTTCTTGTGATAAAAACGCCAGGCTTTAGTCGGATCGGTTACTTGGCTGTTATAAACAAATCCCAAATTCAATGTAAAATTCAATTGTGGAATACTCAATATTCTATCTTTGAGAAATAAATTCCCATTACATAAGTTGGGATAAAACATAACACCTGCTGCACCCATTCCGGCTTGGGCAAACAACGGGCCCGCTTTATTCAGCGAGGAATAACAAACACCTAAACCTTTTCCTGTTATTGGCGAGTATGGGTGTGCGGTAACGTCTTGCATGAGGAGTCCTCTCCAGTTTTTCTAAATAAACGGTAAAGTAAATAAATAAGTAATAAAAATATTAAAATGATGGGGCCTGACGCGAGCGCACCCAAAGCAACATGGCTAGATGACATCGAATTACTCGAACCTGCTAGCAATGGCTGCGAGAAATTCGATGCAGTGGATGACAAAGCGGCTCCGCTAAATGCCCGCGCGCTAGAATGAAACGAAGATCTAGACGCAAAAAAATTACTGGTTGAGCGCGATATACTCGTTGAATTACTTAAAAACTCGGTAATATTTGTACTCGGTAGTACTTGTCTAAATGCAATTTTCGTTACACGACCAGTCGGATTGTCCGAAATATCTAACTTAGTTAATGGCGTTGTTTTTCTTGCTGCTCTTACTGCGCGAATCTCATCAAGATCTATATCAGAATTACCAATTTGTTCGCTATGTGGTGTCGGCTCAATTAACGCACGCGCAATAGTTGCTCCATTCTCATCAGAAAGTTGTGTGTTGCGTAAATTTAAATTACCGATTGGAATCTGGGGCAATACACGAACTAATGCCGCTGTTGCATTCGAACCAACAACATTACCTTCCAAATTTAATTCCGTAATTGGACTGTTTGGCAAAGCATTCACAATTTCAGCAACTGCATCATCGGGTAAATTATTATCTGAGATATCCAATGCCGTTATATTGGGCAAATGCGTTCGCAGTGCTTGAGATAAATTTCCAGCACCTGCGGAAGTCAAACGCGTATTCGCTAAGTTTATTTTCTCAACGCATGATGGTGTATTAGCAAAAACAACCGCAACATCATCGCCAACCGGAGAATCTGAAACATCAATTGCTTTTAATGTTTTTACTTCTATTAAAGATTTAACGCCAACAGCTGTAACTTGCGAACCACCTACTCCAATTTCAGTAATATTTGTCTGAGCTAAATGAGATGCCATGCCTAAAGCGCCAGTATCATCAATATCTTGATTATCATTTAATTTGACGACTTGCAGTGATCCCCCTTGTGATGCAACAACTACACCGATAGCTCCATCGTTTCCAATATCATTTCCAGAAAAATCAGCTGAATTAAGATTGCCACTTGTTGCTTGTGTAACAAAATTTACGACTTGAGTATCATCAAGACGTGCCTGACGAACAACAACCGTTTCTACATTACCTTCAGCAACTGCCGTTCCAAATGCACCAAAATCAGCTTGTGACAAATCGTCGTCATCACCTAACACTATTTTGCGAACGCTACGCCCTGGCAAAGCAGTTGATAATTGAGCTAATCCATTTTCATCCATACCAATACCTGCTGCTTCTATTTCTTCTAATACACTTTGAGGTCTTGCAACTTCACTTGCTATCACTTGTATACCAAAATTTTGAACAGCATTTCCACTGACTTTAACTTTTGTTAACGACTGTGTGTGATTGGCAAGACCACTGATACTTTTTAATTGATCACTATTGATATCTATTTCTGAAAATCCAGACAACACTGGCATTAATTTATTAAACTGCGTATCACCCAAACCTTGATTGGGCATTATCAACTGAGAGGTATTTACGTTTTGCAGAAAACTAACTAATTCCTCCATAAAGCCATCGGCAGGGAAAAAATTATTTGGAACAGGCGCGCCCAAATTTAAACGTTGCAGCTGGGCTGTATGACCAGAGACTTTTGTTAAAAGTGCTTTCCACTGAACAGGCGTCCATTGTTTCCAGTTTTGACCAGAAAGATCGAACTCTTGAAAATACGGCGTTGAGCGAAAAAGCTCATCTAATTTTGAGGTAATAAAACCGGGATCATGACTGAATTCCAGCAAACCTTTTAATGCATCTTGATTCGTAAATTTAAGCGCATCTGCAATAAATTCCCACGCCACAACGACACATTCATAATTTCCATAATCATTTAGATAAGCATAAGATTTGTTTTGTGCAAGACACGCATCACGCGCATCAAGATAATTATGTAACCCAATAATTTTAAAAATATCTAGTAAGATCAATCTCAGATTGGCGTAGAACACTGCCATCAAAAAAGGTAAAAAGAAAACATCTCTTGCAATTTTTACGGCTAACCTCGGAGCTTCCCCATCAGGAGCTTCTTTACCGTTTTTCCAGGCGAGATAATTTTTATAAACATTTTTAGCATATAATCCTTTTACACCCACAGGAATTTTACTCCCCACATTTCCTAACGTCGCAGAAAATATATTACTCATCAACGTTCTGGGCGGTTCAAACATCCAGATTATTCCACCCGCGGGAACAGCAGTTGTTACCAATGCGGGCACCAATGAATACGCCAGTGTTCCCGCTAAATCATTACTGAAATTACTGGTCAGCGTAATGTGGTTAGTTGCTGTGCCCAACCATAATTGCCCAAACGTTGTGCCATAACGTTCGAGAGGATAAGCACCATAGACAATAAGATCATGCAAAAACATTCCCCAAAACGCAGGCGCCCATAATTTATTTAAAACAAAAATAGAGCCTTGCGTAAAATGTTTCAATCTTTGGGGAGTTTTAGTGGGAAGTTGTTTGTAGAGATCTTGGGCAACTAGTGTTACAAATTTGCGGTAACTATCACTGCCCGTTGGACAACGAGAAGCATTCACTGAGGGATATAGTGCGTCAACTTCTTCCGACCGTTCTGTCGAAGCACCCAAAGGAATATGACCTGCTAAAAGGGATCGGGTTTCTCCTTGATCTGCATCACCCTCGGGTGGTTGCGCACTACTTTCAAAATCAACTACTGCATCTTCACCACCACCACTTTGTGACAAACCTTCCGATGACATTTTTACTTTCCTCTCTCGTGGAGGAGTAAAAACTTGCGCAGGTCTTGCTTGGTATCCGCTTTCTAATTCATGTAATTCAACACTTTCTTTATTCTCACCTGACACGTTAAAACTCCTGTATTAGACATTAAAATCATGTCCAAACGTGTGTCCTTAAATTTATTGTGCTCAATTTCGATAGACAAGCCCATTGTTCACCAATGAACCCTAAAAATCAATTAAGCATCAATAAAATACAGGCGTTTTAATTATTACAGTCCTTTGCCCAGTGAGATATTATTAGCATTTATACTCAAGACTACGCTTGAACGCGTACTTGAATCCGTTACAGCTTTTTATTCATATACTCTTTTTTCAACAACCAACTCTTTTGCCGACAACGAATCAATCGACACAAACAGTGCTTTTCGCCAATTAGATTCTTTACCTTCTGCAACTTCTATCCACGGCTGCATCCAGGCGAGCAATTTTTCGTCTTTATTTAATTCCACAAAAAAATCACGTTTATTTTCCCAGGTAGCCGACTTAAAACTCATGACAAACCATTCCATGTCATTCAAAACGTGATCATAAAGCCCATTCAATTTCAATTTTGAGATTTCAAGACGTGTTGCTTCATCAGAAATTTTTGCAGTGTGAACGTATGCACTACTCCAGGTTTGCGGATTATCTAAATCACACCCACAGGCACCCCTTATGCCTGCAAGCGCTGCTCTCATGTAAGGCAGTATCGCCTCATCTACAAACTCACAATACGGTCGTATTCGTTTAAGAATAAAGCTTAGCTCAAGTAAAAATTTCAACTTCGGCAAATAATTTAGAAGACTGGCTGTAAAAAAAGGTTCTTCGGAATGATCTTCAGTTTTTATATTAACTAACCGATTAATCTCGGCAAATTCAACATCGGCTAAAACAACACCATCATTTGTTGAGTTAAATAATTCATTTTTAAATAAAGAAACTTCTTTCTCCAAATCTCGACCAAAGAACGTTCCACGCGCCTTTTTAAAGGTTGGCTCACTACCCGAGGCAGTACCATTTGTACCAATTACCACTGTCTTATCGTCCATATTGATTTTCTCCATTTTCTGCTTGGTTAGAGTGTTTCTTAAATAATGATGAAGGTTGATATTGTTTTTGACGTGCCGTCTTAAACAACATCAAAAAACGTTGGAGCGCAGTCGTTTTAACTTCAAATTCATAACTATTTTTTCTTTTATTTTTTGATGTGTTCGAATTTTTATTGCCGGTTGTTTCACCAGTTTTATGCTCAGCAACGCGCAATGATTTAGCGTTTAAGCTTTTTTGATATTGTTCTCGTCCACGTTGCGACTTGAGAATAAGATATGCCGTTTTTGCTTTAGATAAATGCGCTTTGTTAACTGCTTTTTCTAAGATCCCAATTTCTGGATTTTTATTGTCTTCTTTAATCGCTTGTTTTTTAAGGTCATAAACTTCTTTAACTAACTTAGAAGACTCTTTTTTATCATTCGAAAAAAAATCTTTAACCCTTCCCAGAACTCCTCGCTCCCGACGAGCCAACTCCTCTCGCGCAATGATTTCTTTAAGATGCTCTCTGTCAACACAAGCGTACAAATTATCGCTTTCATACAATGCGATATAAGGATCTTCGCCATTCATCTCTTTTATAGCTTTATTAAGCTTATATTCTTTTTGAATCAGCTTAACGATAGCTGTAATGGCTAACGTTAATACCAATAATCCACCGAAAAAAACTACTGCTCCTGCTATTACTATAAACATACCGTGCTACCTCTTTTCCTTAGAATAAGAAAACAAAAAATCTTTTTAATTAATTACGCTTTGAATCGCTTCTTTGAAACCATTAAAACTGGTGCGACCTGACATCACACTACTCACACCCGCTTTAAAACATCGTGTTCTCATGTTTTTACCTTTAGGCGCTAACGCTAATATGGGAACATTTTTGCCGCGTGGCATTTGTCGTAATTTTTTGCAGACTTCAAATCCTAAGTTATCTTTTAAACTGACATTTAAAAGCACTAAGTCAAAACCATTTGCAAATTTTGATAACGCTTCTTTTGAATCTCGTGCAATTGTTACGTCAGAAAAACCACAAGCATATAAGAATGAATCTGTAACGCAGATATTGAATTGATCGTTATCAATCAATAAAACTTTTTTTAACATTTCCTTTTTTTCCTTAGACATATTTATCTCCTTTTATATTTCCCTTATGCAGACCCAATAAATTGAGCATTTAGAATAATCTTATTTCAACTTTTATTAGTATTAGCACAACTTATTGAGTCATCTTACTAACGCTGGATCGGCGTTAATTCGTTAAATTCTGTTCTCGAAATAATTCTTCAATAATTTCTGAGTGTATTGGTTTAATAACCACTTTATTCATTCCAGCCTCTAAACATGCGAGATGAATTTCTTTTGAAACATTTGCCGTAACACCAACAATGAAAGTTATTTTTTTCTTGCCAAGAACTTCTTCTTTCCGGCGAATTAGTTTTGTTGCTTCATCTCCATCCATCTTCGGCATGTGAAAATCAATGAATATGGCATCAAAAGAAGTATCAAAAAGACTAATGGCTTTTTGGCCAGAGTCTGCAACGACAACTTCGCACCCAAGCTGCTTGAGAATGAAGCTGAGAGCCTTATGGGCTACAGGGGTATCATCTACAACCATTACTTTGACCCCTTTAATACTCATCTCAAGACTTCCTCGTACCTAAAATGTTACAATCAAACTATAACAACCAACTTGTGTACAAGTGTACACAAAATAGACTCTAATGTCAAACGTTTTGTATTTTGGTACACATTTATGCAGATAGAGACCGACATAACAGCAGCTGAGGTAGGTAAACGCCTAAAGCTACTTAGAGTCATGGCTGGCCTAAGCCGGCTTACCCTTGCTCAACTGGCCGGGGTGAGCAAAACATCGATTAGCTACTGGGAACACGGAACTTACCGCTCTATCAGCCCTCGCAGTATAAAAAAAATATTAGAAGCTGCTAGAGAGAAGGGAGTGATTTGCAGCGAAGCCTGGCTAATGAATGGAATGGGGGATCCTCCTAAACCATTGCAACCAGTCAGTGCTTCTTCTCATGGTGATGTTGAAACCAATCTCTCGCTTGAGTCACTTCAACACAACTCAGAAATATCTGAATTCTTATCTCATCATAGTTCGCAGGGAAAAGCCGTTATCTTGAAAGTCGAGCATAACGGCATGTCACCTTTTTATGAAAAAGGCGATATCTTAGGTGGGGTTTTCACCCCTATTAATAAATTAACCTTATCGAACGAAACAATATGTATTGTGAAAATAAATGGGAAGCTCGATGTTAGAAAAATTCGAAAGGGCTCAACTGCAAACAAATTCAACCTTACCTATTTTGCTTACGACAAAGATCTTTCTACACCATTTGAATTAACTGATGTTTCTCTTGAAACAGCAGCACCCATTATTAGAATGTGGCGTTAATCGTCATCTTCATCTGATTCGAAATCAAATTCCAAGCATTCTTTGAAATCTTCCTCAGTAAGGGGCTTTGGCAAAACTAAAGTAGCTCCCAATCTTTCAAAATGATCTATGTCTTTTTTATGCGAGTGAGAAGTAATAATAACCACAGGCAAGTCTTTTTTAAGCTTACGTATTTTAGTAAGTAGATCTGTTCCCTGAATATCCGGCAAACTAATATCTAAAAATACTACATCATATTTATTTTTACCCAGCTGTTTCAGAGCCTCCGCACCTGTCGACACTAACTTACAAGAGTGCCCTAATTCTTCAATAATTCTTTTTTCGGTTTTCTGAAAGTGAGGATCATCCTCTACAACCAAAACATTCCGTTGTTTAAAATAAACTGAAGAGTTCTTGCTCCCGTTTTCGCTCAACAGCTCCCCGCTATTCAAATTATACGGGATACATACAGTAACACGTGTATTGTTTTTCCCACTCTTAATATCAAGTTTTCCACCTGATGCTTCAATTTTCATTTTAGCTTGAGTAAGACGCAAAGATGGCTTTCGATATATTCGGGTTTTAGAATCAACCTTTCTGTCATGCTCATTCTCAAAAAGCGCCTGAATTTGATCTTTAGCCATTGCTTGACCAAAATTTTCTATCTCAATTTTTACATACTTCTTATCAGAGGAAGCATCCAACTTAACCACAGTTTTTTCTGCACTAAACCTAATGGCATTTGAGAGTACAACACGCAACGCATCGGCAATATTAAAATAATCAATATTAATAACCTCTGGTATTCTTGCTGCAATAGAAACCATTACTTCAATATTCTGTGTATTAATTTCTAAAGTATCACTGATAATTTCGTCAATGAGCTCTTTGAACTGAATACTTTGAAAATGTGGTTTTATGCCTTCCTCCTGAAGTCTCTGAAGCTCTCCCACTCCTTTCAAATAATCCAGCGCCTTTTGTGTTTCCAACCCAATAATATCAACGCACTCATGAATTCTATTAAATAGCTCACCATATTTCTCAATAAATTGATCCTTTTTGCGCGGACTCAATCCATCAACAATTTCTTTATAAAAGAACTCTTTTACTTTTTTTAGATCATTTTTTAAAAGAACATCATAGGTGGAAATATTTCCAACAGGATTTCTAATTTCATGCGTTACAGTTGTCAGGAATTCTATTCGAGATTTATTTGCCTCTTCAGTTTTTTCTTTCGCCTCTTTTAATGCCATTTCTGCTTTTTTTATTTGAGTAATGTCGGTTGAAATACCTGCAACACCTAAAATTTTTCCATCTGTACCATATAGTGGCATTTTGTTAGTTATATAATATTTAGTTTCACCGTTAATAATGACAGGTGGCTCTTCAACATTAAGCCGCGGCACACCAGTATTCATCACATCTATATCTTCTTGCTTAAAAAGCTCATCGTATCCGTCTTTCCAATTTGCAAGCTTTGCCATTTGTTTATATGTTAACCCCACTAAGTCAGCTCGGGATTTCAGACCAAACATTTTAGCCAAAGTATCATTTCCACCTAGCAATACGCAGTTTTTATCCAGCCAATAAACATTACTCGGCATACATGCAATAATACTTTCATAATAATTTTTCAATTCATTAGCGTACTGCATATCTGGTAAATCTTTAGAAAATCTTTTTTTACGGCTATTTAAAAAATCCATCATGCGAGATGATTCGTTTTTCCCTGCAATTATTTTATTTGCCTTAATGGATGTTTGTTTACGTTTCTTCATGATATCTCCCTGAAACCCTCAAAATTATGTACTGATATTTTTTTCATAAATTTTTTTATCACCTTTAGTCATCCAAGCTCTAATCCCGTCAATCCGAACATCTTTTCATCCTGAGTCGGCAAAGGCAACCCCCTATACATACGCATAGTTTTGAAAACTTCTTGTAAACCAAGGCGCTTAACAAGATCAACTGCGTAGGAATTAATTTCGGGAGTATCGATAAAAATTGTTGTCTCATCGCTTACAGAATTACACAGTTCCCTCAAAAGCTCCTCAGCAATAAGATCACTATCGGCATACAAGGGAGTAACCTTGTACCCTTCGACTGAAGCGCAAATTACACCATATCCACAGATCTCGCCCATATCATTAATTGCGATAGATACAAAAGACAGAGGCATCTCAATCCATTTCGCCAAAAAATTTTCCCTTTGAATAGCAAATATTTTGGCGTCATAGTCGACCAACTGCATAAACGGAATATCTTTTATCTTCTTAAGAACAATATTATTTGCAACGCCATTTGACTTATCTGAAAATTTTGGCTTGCCATGCCACCGTATATCAAAAAAATAAGGCTTAAACCCTGCCTTTTTGTAATCCTCTACCCGCTCAAGAACACCGCTAAACCCTACAGTTTCACAATCTGCCAATGAATGCATCACTTTATCCCAGAGCATTTTTCCATAACCTTTGCCTCTAAATTCTGGCTTAACAATGTAAAGAGCCATAAAAGCATACTTGTTTGTATATCTCACACTTAGAAGGCATGCAGCCGGAACATTATTAATAGTTAACAGCATATATCCAGTAGGATTTATTGCATAAAAAGCTGCTGCCTCATATTTTCCTGGATTCCACCCTTCTCTTGCTGACCAGGTAAAAACCATCTCTAGCTCTTTTTCAGACATCGACCGCATACTAATTGCCATATTAGAGCCTGTAATCGCTGCATCCTGAGCTAGATCCACCGGTAACCTCCTCGTCAAATTTTGAGATTAAGGCTATTATAGCGTCACTATCTCATACCAATCATCACCTACCTGAAAGAACTCGATTTTAAAAATTTAAAGGGAAAATTCGTGTTAAACGATATAGGTCAAAAGACCCCAAAAGTCGATAATATTCATCAACTTATTGAATATCATGCTCTCATAGCACCTGAGTTGCCCGCTATCTCATGCAATGGGAAATTGATGACCTATAAAGAACTTAACGAACAATCAAACCAACTAGCCCACCTTCTTATTAAAAGAGGGGTTAAAAAGAACACTTTCATTGGCATTGCTCTTAAAAAATCCTTAGAAATGATAGTTTCTATAACTGCCGTGTTAAAAGCAGGCGGAGCTTTTCTTCCCATTGATCCCGATTATCCTGAAGAACGCACTTATTACATGCTAAATGACTCAGGTACAAAACATGTAATAACACATTATTCTTTATTCAAAGAAAATCTCAATCCACACATTAATCAGATATGTTTTGAATTTCATCAGAAAGAGATAATTTGTTTTTCGAAAGAAAACCCTGACTCTAATGTTTACTCTAACGATCTAGCTTGCTTACATTACACTTCTGGCTCAACGGGTATCCCCAGAGGAGTCATGGTTTCTCACCATAATTTAATAAATGCATACCATGATTGGATGGCTGTTTATCAACTAAGCCCAAATGACCGTCACCTACAAATGGCAAACTTTACTTTTGATGTTTTTACTGGCGACTTTATTCGAGCATTGTGTTCTGGTGGAAAGCTAGTGCTTTGCCCCAAAAGAAAATTATTAAACCCGAAAAAACTTTATGAACTTCTTGTAGAGGAAAAAATAAATTGCGCAGAATTTGTTCCAACAATTTTAAGAAGGCTTTTAAGCTACGCTCATTCAAACCAACTTTCTTTGGAGTTTATGCGATTATTAATATGCGGCTCAGATAATTGGTCAATGCACGAATATCGTGAAACTCAAAAATTATGCGGTAAACACACAAGAGTAATTAATTCATACGGTTTAACGGAAACGACTATTGATAGCACCCATTTTGAAAGCTCGCTGACCACACTAGAACAATTCAATTTAGATCAGACGGTTCCAATAGGCATTCCCTTCCCCCATACCGAAATATTTCTTTTGGATGAAAATCTTCAGCCTGTAACAACTGGTGATGCCGGAGAAATTTATATTGGAGGCCCCAGCTTAGTGAAAGGATACCTTAACAACCCACTGCTCACATCAGAAAGATTCATCGAACACCCCGTTTTCAAAAAGAGACTCTACAAAACTGGAGATATAGGATTGTTCGCTCCCGACGGCAATCTTAATTTCTTAGGCCGGATAGACAACCAAATTAAAATCAGAGGAATTCGTATAGAATTAAGTGATGTTGAAAATGCTCTTAACAGGCATCCCTCAATTGCTGAAAATCTTGTATCGGTGTCGCTAGATGAAAATAAAGAAAAAATATTAGTAGCTTACGTAGTTTTGACCGAAGGATTCACACTAGACATTTCTACGCTTCGTAAATTTCTACAATCCAAACTTCCGCAACATATGATTCCTTCTAATTTTATTAAACTTGAAGCAATCCCAGTCACATCAAGCGGTAAATTAAACAGAAAGCTTTTGACTGTCTAGCGCAGGCAGAATTTTTATTCACTTCCTAATTCTAAATCCTGCAGACTCTCTTTCCTCAACTGAGAAAGCGAATAATGGGCTTTTTCCATCGTTATCGTCAAACTCATAGGTCTCTCCATCACTGGTAGATTGATGATGAATTGAAAGAGCAGGAATTTTTCCTGAGCGAGATTCACGAAGTTCTTCAACAACATCATTTAAGCTTTGGCTCATTCCTAAAATTTGGGTAACTAAATTCTGAGTTATGGGGTTTTCATAAACCTGAAGAATTGGCGTGATACCACTCCTTAAACGACTGCGACCTGTTTTAAAAATCCACCAACCTGTTTTGATGATCGAAAGTCTTTCCTTCACTGCATCAATACAACTACTCAGATCATCGTAATATCTATCAAGAATGATTCTGAGATCTACAATATCTATACAGCGATGCTCAGGCATTGGTTTGTTTTCAGTGAACAGACTTTCATATTCGCGCATAGCGCTTTTAATTTGTGACCTAAGATTTTCAGTTTGGTCTAACATGATTTACCCTCTTTTTAACCATCTCTTGTGTCTCTGATGTTCCATACTTTTCAAGATAGCGGTAAATATCTGAGGCTATCTTCTGAATACGCATTTCCTGGTCTGCTGATTTGCCGATTTTTTCAATAATTTTTTTCTCTTTACTCAAAAGGACTATCATATTCAACGTAAGCGAAATGATTTTTCTGTCATCCTCAAAAAAATGACTAACAACGTTTTTTTTGTTTAAGCCTAAAAATGTTCTGTCGGTAAGCGTAAGATCAGGAAGATTTCTAACATCAGCAATATTTCGCTCAAGCATCTGTTCTTTAAGCTTCCTAAGATACTCAAGACTTTCCTTGCTCAAACCAAACCGTGATGCAAGAGCCCCTAACAACAAGTCTTCTAAAGGTTTAAGCAAGTATTCAGCATATGCGGTATTTTTTAGTACGGGGCTTTCTGTTATCTTGAAACTTGGCGGAGTATTCAGCACAGCAAGCTTTGACTGAATCACAGCTTTATGTTTTTGAATATATTCCGCCTCTTTTTTGAGAAATTGCTGTATCTTACTGAGATGATATAGATTTTTCTTACTGAAAAACCGACGCCACCATTTACCAAAGAATGCTTTTCTTTTCGCAAAATTGCTCTCCTCTTCTTTTATTATTTTTTGTGCCTCATCAACAAGATTTAACTGAGCTTTAAGGCGTTCTTCACTTGAATCAGCTTTCTTAGCTTCAGCACGCATATGTCGTGATGTGATTACCAACTTAGCCAGATTATAAATAGTACTGGGTTTGCACAGAGATGGCCTTGCTGAAAGCTGGTTCGCCATTGCTACCCAGGCTAGTTTAGATAATTGTTTTTTGGTTTCACTATCTCCGCACGATTTAATGACACTATAAAAATCTTGGAAATTAGATTGAGTTAATTTGTCTTCGATTAAACCCTGAGGATCTTGATGGAACAAAATATCCCCATGCTGCAAAGAGGGATCTTCAGACGCCAGCATTAATCTCGAGACCATTGCTCTCGCTAACTTGCGATATTCTTTATGGATAAGACTTAACTGTTTCTTCACATATTGTGAATAATTTTTAATGACGTATTGCGGAACACGATTAAAAAGACGAAATCTTGCACGCCTAACTTGTTTTTCGGCATAAAGCAATTTGCTCTCGAGAGTACGAAGATAATCATGCGCCTCTAATAAAGCATAATGCGTATAGTGAGCAAACCCCTCATTTAATGATAGGCTAGCTTTTCCTCTCTTTTCTCGGAGTAAAAAACTGTTCGTCGCTTTACCGTCAGCCGCACGCTGCGAAACAAGTTTCTTTAGGGCAGAGATACTTCCTGAAGTAGCCAGCTGAGTTTGATATTCACAAATACGCTTTCCCTCAAAGCCTTTATGAAGATAATACGCGTTATGATAAAGCTCAAACCCCTTACTTAAAAAATCGTTAAACTCTGGAGAAAAAATTCTAAGTCCGAAAGTCGAATTTGTATCTACTTTCTGTCGAGGGTGTATCTGATTGTGAATACGAAGTGTAGCTTTAAGATCAAAAAGCTCAAAAGCCATTGTGTTTTCCTTTAATTATTCGTTACGAAAATTATTGGCTTAATTTATTAAACCGTCAAGAGACTTTCTGTGTGAAAAGAGGCACAACTGTAAATACAATATTTTTTCTGTTTACTCCACCCCAATATCTGGAATCCCAGCTATTCGGATCACTTGTTCCAATCAGCCAATATGTTTTGACGTTTTTATAAACACCCCTCGGAAACACACCTAATCTTCTACCATGGCCATCAATATATTTAGTCACATAAAGAAGCACTTTGCCGTTCACTGTAATCTCATTATTTTTTAAAATAACAGTATCTCCAGGTATAGCAATGACGGTTTTAATCAGCGGAGCTGTTTTACCACAGCGGATACCAGATAAAAGATAACCTTGCTTTAAACCTAAATCTTGATATTGGGACGGCAAACAAACGGCAACGATATTGCCTCTATGAATTTGAGCTGCTTCACTTATCTGATGGATTTTATAAATGCCCAGCGGCTCGCTAGGTGTAATATTAATAACAAAACTGTAGTAACAATATGTGGATAAAAAAATAAAAAGTACTGCTGTGCTTATTTTTAACCAATTCATGTGAATAGTTTACCTATCTGGCAAATTAAAGAACTCTCTTTAGCATATTGAACTGCCAACAAGCCTATAAAAAAAATGATTGTCTCATCACCTTTCTAAGCTTAACATGGCCTCCTACTTATAAAGAGGTGCTAAAAAATGTCATCCGAAAGCTTTTTAAGATCATCCCTAGACTCTCCACTCCAGTCTGATTCAGAAGAGAGTACTCAAGCAAATATCTATGAAAATGGCAATACGCCTTTAATATCTGCCATCTTGGCCGAAGACTATGATGAAGCAACCCAGCTAATTAAGAATGGCGCTAAAGTTGATGAATGCAACTCCTACGGCAATACCGCTTTGATGTTTGCCTGTTATGCAGATAATTTGGCTCTAGTCACTTTATTGTTAGAAAATCATGCTAATACGAACTTTGTGAACAACAACGGGGAGACAGCTTTATTTAATGCTTGCTCAAATATGTCAGGTGAGTCAAACATTGAAATTGTAAAACATTTGCTCACAAACGGAGCTCAGAAAACCATAAACACAAAGGAGAAAATATACAATGAATCTCCACTTTCTATCGCTTGTGAATATCAAGATGAGAAACTCGCAACTCTTTTAATTGATAATGGTGCCGATCTGAAGCAATTAGGTGAAAACAAAGCTCACACTTCCTGGCTAAAAACTAAAGTTTCTCTTAATCCTATTCAACTTTCCGAATTGAATGTTCGCACTACAACTTTTTTTCCAAAAATGATTACGCGTCGCCACAGTGAACCCGACATCGAATCATTCAGAAAAAACTCAGGACCATAACTTAATCTTGTAAGCCCTTTTAAAAAGAAGGTCGCGCGTATTCATTATTTTCTTTATCGCACTCTGGATCAATTTCTTGATCGACTAATTCAAGTTCATCGCTCCGCTGAACTTCTTGGCTACTATCATCGTCTTCACTGTTATAATTAGCAGGAATTGGGGTTAAATGAGGCAATAACTCAACAGTACGCTCTAAAACTTCCCGATAAAAAATTTGGCGTGTCGCCTCATCTACAGCTAACCAGTCATAATAAGAAGATGAGGCATGCTGACGCAAATCTGAAGGTTCACAAGAAGTAAGCGCTATGCTTTTGTCAAAGCTGCTATAGGTAACACCATAAAGTTGCGCCTCTTGAAATCCCTGAATTATTTCCGCTGCTTGTCTTATCGGAAGAGAATCATCAGAATTTTCCGCAAACAATAAAACGAAATTTCCAGTTTTTTTAGGGTCAAAAATAAATCCCCTCCGATTGTTCATATAAACACAATTAAAGGAAAACGCATATCCTGGAATATGTGGTATTTTGATAGGATCCACGCGATTAATGTCAAATATGTCCGGACCAGCTGGCGAAAGAACTTTAATAAAACCAAGCCAACTGCCACCACCTAATAGAGTTCCATGTAGAAAAGTACAACCATAGCGAAGCGCTGTTGAATTTGGAAAAACTAAAACACCTACTAACATAGGATGTTTTTCTTTTTCTGGCTCTTGGCGCAAAAGCTGGCCAACCATCTTAGAAGAACTGCTCTTAAAATCTTCCATTTTAAACTCCTTTAAATACTACATTTACCTTTTTTGAGGAAACAATAAAGATGACGATTGTCCAGCAGACTCTTCCTGATAAATTTCGTTTAGCTCGATGGAAACTTGACTTGAACAAGGGCGCAAAAAGGCATCCTGGGCCCAGCTTCTTTCAATTAATTTTGCTAATTTCAATGGGGTATGTTCAGGTATTTTTTGACGAAACTGTTTGTCGCCCACTTCCCTCATTATTTTTAAGGGATTCCAACCTTCAAAGGGTCTTTGTTGAGACATACAACACCATATTAATACAGCTAAGCTATAAACATCATTTGGCTTACTATACTGTGTTTTGCCACTCACATCAGCAGACAAAAAAGCTTCGGGTGCGACAAATGCTGCTTTTCCTGCAAGCGCAGTGGTTGTTGAACAATGCGTATGCTCTTCTTGCAAAGGACGAGAAATTCCAAAATCACTGATTACTGCTCGCCAATTATCACTCAGTAAAACATTTTCAGGTGTTAAATCTAAGTGAAGTAATCCTCTTTGATGGAGAAAAGCAAGCCCTTGACTGACTTGTGCAGCGCAACTTAAACGCCATAAAAATGGGCTATTCCACTTATCACGCGCGAATATATATTCACTGAGCGAACCCTTAGCATAAAATTCCATTATTAAACAAAATGAACCGCTTCTATTCGCAGAATATCCAATCACACTAACAACATGGGGATGGCACAGAGTTCCTAAAATATCATACTCCTTTTGGATAGCTGCAATTAACTTTTCATTATTTCTTTGTAATTCAACCAGCATTTTGACTGCTACTGTTTGTGGTATCTCCCCTTCTTGCTTCAAAATTCCACTGTAGATAACCCCCATTCCGCCACTGGCAATCGGTTTATCAATGAGTTGAATTTTCTCGAAATCAATATGCGGAGGCTTTGCTCTTTCTCTTAAATTATGCTGTGTTTGCTCACCCATCACAGGTGCACTGGGCTGTGAATTTAAATCTTGTCCTTCATTCAATACAGGAAGAGGTTCGGTTAAAGCTGGAGCTGAGGGAACAGGAACAGAAGGCAGCTGTTTAAATACCGCAGTATTTACAATTTCTGCCGCTATCTTATCAAAACACCTTTCGGTCTCAATATTTCCAGATAATTCTGCTAATTCTGTAGGAAGTCTATCTTCCTTATTTCGAGAAAAAAAAGACAACCCATTTTCAAATAAAAGCTCAACAACCTTTGCGTGCCCTCCTCGAGCACTGAGATGTAAAGCAGTATTCCAATCAGCGTCTCGCGCACGAATGCCAGCTCCTATGCCCAAAAACTCCTGTAGTTGAAGTAAATTGCCAGAAGCCGCCGCAGCTAAAAAACCATCACACAAAAATTTATTATGCTTTAGTAGTGTCTCTATTCGTTGTTTCAAACTATCATCGATTGGATTTCCATCTAAATTAATACATGTTAAAGCAGGACACCTCTCCACAACGGATTCAATCGCTTTTGCACCCTCATTACCAATTTTATTATTATGTAAATCTAAAAAATTTAGCCCAGAACATTGAGGAAGGTGAGCTGCCAGCGTTTGTGCCCCGCAATCGGTAATTCCTGCAGAGTGCATTCCTAGCCTGAAGAGTTCTTGCCAAGGTGACGCTTTATTAGTAACAAAACTTGCAATAACTTTGTCCCCCACCTGAGTAGCGAAAGGAATATGAAATTGATCCATCTCCCTTTTTCTGACAAGTCTTTGCATTTCTAAAACTTCTTTTGCCTCTCGTGCTTTTCTGGCCTCAACATCTTCCATGTCTTTTCTCCGAAAACTCGAATAATTCCCAAAAAAATCTCACCTTTAGCAACTACTTAAAAAGGAAAAATTTTGATTAATGCATGAGGTTTAATTTGGAATTAAAAGAAATTTTAGAATGCAGCGCTACTATCGTGCCTTACCACTTAATCTGCGAGGAGAATTAGTATCAGATAAGGTTTGACTACCATCACTAAGTGAATTATCCGCCATTTCCCCTTGAGAATTCAAGGCACTCGAAAGGTTTAATTCATCTTTAGCTTTAGGTTTAAAAAGAAGCTCACCATTAAAAGAGAATTTCTCTTTTATCGAATAGAGAACAGGCCCTGCAAACTCTTTTTTAACATACATCTTCGTCAAATTAGTGATTTCTTCGGCATGCTTCACTTTGCCTAAATTCATTTCCATATTTAGGCCTTTTGGAGGAAACACCTTATCTGCCCCCTCCCTTTTTGCAGCTTCAAAGTACAACATAATCATAGCAATAAATTTATCCGCGCATATTCTCGCCTGAGTTTCGATATCACCTTTTAAATCAACGTCTGTTCTAATTTCTCCGTTTTTAGAGATTTCAAGTGATGAACCATCACCTTTAACAAATGCTCTTGAATCGTTTGTTCTTTTATAAGCAATATAACCATACGGTTTAAGCGATTCTAAAACAGGTTCTTCTATTTTATCGATGATGGAATAAAAATCTCCTTTGCTAAAATTTAGTCCAGCACTGGGAACTACAGCAAGAAGCTTGCTTTCTTTTGAAGCGGCTGAAACTAAAGATTTTGATTTTTTATTTTCTCTGAGAGGGAAAATATCTTTTTTAGGTAAACCATTTGATTTCTTTTTTGAGAAAGAATCTTCTTCTACAACCTGCTTAGCGTTTAAAATTAATGCCTTTAATTCTTCGTTGAGCAAAGGATGTCTTAGCTCAGGAAATACGCTACGCGCTAGAACGCTGATTTCTTCGAATAATTCTTTGCCTCGGTTAGATCGAGCATTATTTTCTCGCCCTAACTGAAACTGTCTTTCAAGATTTTTAACTTTTTTTAGTTCTTCTACAGCTGGAACAACCAAAACATCTGACACTTCTTCTTCTGTTAAAAGAAAAACTTTTTCGACAAAGGAATAGTGAGCATCATTCCTGAAATTAAGTGCCGGCATTTTTTGAACATAAGATGAGACATCAGCTGATTTAACTGGTTTTTTTGCTTCAACCAAGAGGTTGTAATGTGAGTATCCTTGTGTGAGAAGCATGTGAATAACATGGGGGCTGCCTTTTTCTACATGAGAATCTAGTACTTTTAACGTGTCAGTATTGTTCTCTTTTCTCCAGACATATACCGTTATTTTTTTCTCTTGAGCAAAAAGTAATGCGCTTTTATAACCTAACCACAATTTATCGCGATAAGCTGCTACATATATTTTAAAAACATCCTCGCTCTTGCAATATTTTTCAATTGCTCTAAGCCTTGCATCATAAATATCATGGGGGAGATTGGGTTCTTGAAACGCATTGAAAAGTGCCTCGAATTCTGGTGTACGTGGTAATCTATTAGTTTCGAATGCTTCATAAATTTCTTGCCATAGTTGATCGCGCACCTCATCAATGGATGCCAGATTTATTAATCCCTCAACTACCGCCTCTCTGCTAACACCTAGCGCAATAAAACCGCAATCGCCTTTATCATCAACTTTTTCTTCAGTGAAATAAACAGACTCTTCCGTACCTGGAATTTTTCCTTCCAATACAATTTGGGGCTGTTCGTTAACTGAACCCTTTTTATTCTCGTCCATGACATCACCTCCACCTTAGCTTCACTTATCAGTAAGTATAGTAAGGATTTCGAGGGTTGGAGGGCTTTGAAAGACCTATTCTGACGGCATCTCACCCAGAAAAAGCTTAAAACTGTCGTTTGGAAGCTCCCTTTTAAAATACTTCTTTCAAGGTACCACGAACATAAAACTGGTATCGTTTTTATGTCCAAGGCATAGAAATAAAATCAAACCTACTTGAAAAAATATGCCATTTTAACTTTAATGATAATCAAAGTTTTGTTTTTAAGAGGATAATAAAATGGCATCGTTTTTCAGCATCGCATTAGTTATAGTTACAGGAATCATTCACAGCATACTCATTCTTACACAAGATTTTAGTCTTACCGAAATAGTCTGGTTAAAACGTGTAACTAAAACAGTTACTGTGCTTTCTGGCTTTATTTCTCTTTGGATCCTTATCTACTCATTTCTTGATGCCAAAAATACTGCGCTCAACCTAGGCATTTATGGTGTTGAATTTCTGAAATTACTCTCTTTCAAATTTAAACAACGTATTACAGAAGCTATCCCTTTCTTATTGATCATTATTTTTGCAGGTATTTACAGTTTTTTACTGAAATTAAAACAAGGAATGCCCAGCAAAAAAACCAGCGGTCATTTTGGTTCTGCAAATTGGGCTGATACTTCTGATTTAAGTAATCTTGGAGCATATTCACCTGAAACCGGTTTATTTATTGGAACAGATAATAATAATCGAAGCTTATATTTACCGCTTTGTAATAAACTCACCATTTCCCCTCCCGGCGGAGGAAAAACTACCTCATCAACCATTCCAGCACTTTTATCTCATAAAGGCCCCGTATTTGTTTTTGATATTAAAGGAGAACTTTGGGCAACAACGGCAAGATATCGCTCTGAAACTTTAGGCAGAAAAATTATCGTCATTGATCCTTACGATGTAACCAGAAGCCAAGATTTTGCAAAAAACAAACCTGAAGCGCTTTTAAAAAAATATACGCTAAATCCTTTTGACTGGGTACCCGAACATCAAGGCGCGAGAGACAGAATGATCAATGCTTTCACCGCTTCTTTCATTATTAATGAAGGCGGTTATTCAAATCATTTTGATGAAAATGCCAAAATCCTTATCCGTGGTTATATTGATTATTTAATGACTCAACCCAAAAACGAACGCACCCTAAATAATTTATTTAAACTCATGTCAGAAAATACTGAAGATGCTGAAATAACCTTCGATTGCATGACTGAAGCAGGAGGGCGTGCAAAAGTCGCTGCAAATCAACTTAAACGCGTAGGTGCTGATGAACGAGGCAGCATTCACTCTACGAGTTATCGTCAAATTGATTGGATGAGTGATTTCAATATTCAATCCACACTTAATGAAAGCAACTTTGACCTAAAAGATTTCTTAAAGGGTAATATGGATATTTATATTGTTCTTCCAGAAGATCAAGTCAAAGAACATAATCGGTTAGTACGTATGCTAATGGCATTATTAATGGGAATGATTGTTCAAGCGAATCCCAGTGATTTACCTAAACAAAAAATACTTTTTCTTCTCGATGAATTAGCACAATTGGGCTATTGCCCCGATGTCGAACAATCTATCGAAGTTTTACGCGCACGTGGCGTTGTAATTTGGACAGTATTTCAATCGTTAAGCCAAATAGAATTATTTAAAAAACCTGACCTTTTTAAAGGAGCACCGCTAAAACAAATCTTTACTATCGATGACACAAAAACTATGCAATGGATTCAAACATTAGGGGGTAAAAAAACTATTGTTACTCAGACACTCTCTTCTAACAAAGGAACATCTAAACAAAATAATAAAATTATTTCTGGTGGTACCTCGTCTAGTGGCGAAAGCGAAAGTGCACATGAAACTGGCGTTGATTTAATCGCTCTAAACGAAATTAGGGAACTACCTAATGACGAACAGTTTATTTTTTTGCATGGCTCCAAACCCCTGAGATGTAAAAAAGTAAGGTATTTTGAATACCCAGCTTTTGCAGGTAAATTTGACGGAAATCCGCTAGAAAGACAAGCCCCTTGTACCGCCTTTTTATAAAACTATGCGCGATAGACATGTGCTTTTCTGACTCCAAATGGGCTATTTTTTGCTATACTCAAGGTCGAGGTGTCTACAAGTCCCGATGGCAATCTTACTCTAAGAAGGAGATTTTTATGGATGAGTCAACAGGCCAAGAAAGCTCAACCGAATCATCCAAAAGACATGGACTTTTTGTTCATGAGAAAAAAAATTCTCTTGAAAAGCAACAGCAGTTTACTCAAGCAGTACCAAATGAATTTGGTTTAGGCATAGCCAAAGGAAAAGGCGACTGTTTTTTTGATGCTTGTGCAGAAAAATTAAACGAAATGCTAGGCCAAGAAAAATACACGTTTAAATCATTGAGACACATGTGTCATACTTATGCAGTAGAACTTGATAAACGATGCAATACCGATCGAAACCATCTTGATAATTGGATAGGAAAGTCTCTCAACGGCGATAGCCAAAAATATCTCGAATATCTTGCAAATATCCAATACACAGTAGAAGAGAGAGAAGCGGGAGAAGGTTTAGGTAACGACAGACTGGCGATTTGGGGAGAACCACACTTAGATGGCCGAATTATTTGCGAACAACTTGACGTTAGAATTCATGTAATTGAAGTCCGAGAAAATCCAGATGATAAAACAAATAAACATCAGAAATTTATCGTAAGCCACAATTTAGTAGATAAAAATAGGCTCATAAATGTAGGCGAAGAAGCAATTGATTGGAATGATGAAAAAATAATTCATATAGCCGCATGCAATCTTCATTTTGTACCTATTTTAAAAAAAACTACTAAGCAAAATTTAACTGTCACCCTCTACTCCACCGTTGAGAATAAAGTATCGCTCGAAAAACGAGCTGATAGTGTTATTTCATCCCAGCCTACTCTGTTGAGATCATCAAGCATGTCACGGCTACCCAGAATCGAGAACGCTCCTCAGTCGGGAAAAAAAATAATGAGCTACCCTCAAAATGGAATTCTTTGTTTGTACAACCAATTTCCAAGCATGTACGCGAATCTACGCGAGATGACATTAGATATTCCTCGAATTGCAGCAATGGGCTTTAACGCCGTTTGGATTAACCCCTTTCATCCCTCTGCCAGAACAACAGTTCAAAGAGGAAAATTTCAAGTTAGTGAATCTTACTATGCTCCTGTTGATTACAATGAAATTGATCCTCTAATCGGTAGTCATGAAATGTTGGAACAATGGATACAAACAGTTTCAAGCGAAGGGCTTATTCCCGTCTTCGATCTTGTCTTAAAACATGTAGGGATAGGAATTAATTTTACTGAACAACGGTTAAAAGAAGAATGGTTCAAGTCACCTAATAGCGATAGCATCATGAATGATGTCAGAGATTTTAGATATTCATTTGATGAAAAAGAAAGCCCTGATAAATCTCGACCGAATGAAACTGAACTTGAAGTTCTATGGAAAGAAGTATTTGATAATTTTTGGAAACCTTACATTCATACTTGGTTACAACGAGGATTTAGAGGAGTAAGAATTGATGCTGTTCGATTTTTGCCACCATATATCCTAAGAGATGTCTGTGCTTATATTCGCAAAATTAATCCTCAAGCAATTATATTTGGTGAATTACTTTATGAAAGAAATATTGAACCTTTACTGAAATTATTAAGAGAACAGAATGTACAAATAACACATATTACTAATTCACTTTACTGGGCTAATTTTTCTACTGAAATGCGAACAACATACTTTAAAAACGACCGCGGGAATACTCCTGAAATGTTGGGGCTATTAAATGCTGTAACACATGAACCACCCTATCGGTATGGTGGAAGCGTCGGATTTGGAGGTTCTCACGACGAAGACTCTCTTTTTACAGCCTCTAAAAAAAATTTGGTGCGTGCAAAACAAAAAATAGCTTCGGTAGCTTTCACTTCGACAGGCGGGTGGTTTCTTATTTGTGGGGATGAATTTGGTCATACGCGCAAAAAAAACAACCCCCCATTTCCTTTTAAAATCATCAAAGGTAAGTCTCTCAAAATTTCCGCGGGAGAGTGGCACCTTCCTGAAACAGCCCATGACCTCACAATCTTCATCAAACAAATAAATTCTGTGCTAGGTTGCTTACCACCCACTACCGCAAATGATTGGATTGAACACCTAGTACTTAAAACACACCCTGAACTTATCATTATGTTAAAAAATGTCGATTCGACTGGGAATACAGCGCGGCTCATAATTGCAAATTGCACAGACGAAAATGTTATAATCGACGAAGGAACTTTAGAACATATAGCAACCGAATTTGAAAGAGTTCAGCGTGAAAAACCGGATTCGAAAAATGAAGGCTTTGTGCACTATCTTCAAAATAGCAAAAATAACATTATTAATATGCGACATTCGCCAGAAAAAATCTTAACCATCGGAATTGTTGAAAATCGTTGCTACATTTTAAATCCACGCATAGGCAACCGAAAGTGACCAGAGGAAGTGAACATGAATGAGCCATTAGTTGAGATTAGAAAGCAAGATTTAGCCGCTCTTGAAAAAAGGAGCCCGCTAAATTCAAATGAGCTTAATACTTTTGTGGAAAATGAAAAAACGCTTCTCATGATTGCATGCGAAGAAGACTTAGTAATTTCTGTAGAATTTCTTCTAAAACAAAATGGGCTAGAAACTGATAAAGATAATGGCCAACCCAATCACCACACTGCTTTGATGCTTGCGATTAACCGTGAGCACAAAAAAATTGTAGATCTCATCATAGAAAAAAGTGATTTAAAACTCTCACTTCGAGATCTAAACCGCGCGTTTATATACTATGCTGGCGAAGGTGATGTCGCTCGTATGCAATTATGCCTGAAGAAAGGCGCAGATATTAATGGTATCTACTTAGAACACACAGCTCTACACGAAGCTGTTTGGAAAGATCAGCTCGAAGCAGTTAAATTTTTATTAGCTCAAAAAGAACTCAATCCGAATGCGCTCAGTCGTGCTAGACGCACAGCTTTTGTATGGGCGATTATTGATGAGGGAGGTAGTAATCGGAGTGAAATATTACAAGCATTTGTAAATAGACAACAACAATTTGGTGATATTGATCTTACACTTAATTCTTACTTTGAGGGTACTCCTCTTTCAGCTGCAATTTATCGAAAAGATATTGAACTTGCTGAACGCATAATTGATTTGGAAGGAGAAAAGTTTAAAGTTCAAAATCATCCAGAAGTACTCAATCTTGCAGCTCGCAAAGATTATCATCCACTGATGCAAAAAATGCTTAGCAAAGATCCAAGCTGTATTCATTTAGATTGTGGTGGAAAAAAAACTGAAGTTGAAAAAATACCTAACGGGTATTTACAGCAAGAATATAATCAACATGATTCTCCTATCAATATTGAAAGGTGTAATGATTTACCTTTAAATTGGGCAGTAGCCAAAGGCCATGAAAAAATGGTGGAACTATTACTAGCGAAAGGCGCTAATCCTGAGAAACAAAATTTGGAGGGAGTTTCAGCAAAGGCACTCACTGAAAGACAAGACTATAAATTTCCCAAAATCAAAGCGCTCTTCTCCAATGGCGCTGCATCTTCACCCGCTTTTTTTAAACCCGCCTTAAAACAATTTGATGCTTCGACTATTCCTTTAGAGATCGGAGAATTTTTTGACAGCGCTTTTGAATTACTCCTGGAAAGTCTGACAGAACTGCAAAATATTTCTGATAAAAACATATTGCTTAACCTTCTTCAAAATCGGGAAATGAATCTACGAGAAATATCCGGAATTGCAAGATTAATTGATGACACTCTAGGTTCAAGCTTCGATGTCCTATGTGCAGCCATTCAAGAAAGATGGGATGATCCGGCAGTTTCCGCTCACAAACAGTCTCTCATTACTAATATGGCAAAACATTGCCTTTCAAATGATGCATCGGGCATTGAAATAAAAACGATAATTCAGGCCCTTCAAAAAAGAGCCTATGCTTTGGTAGGAGACTTTTTAAAAAAACAAGCTGTAACTGAACTTACTGAAGAAGAAAAATCCAAGTTAGCAGCACTAAAATCAAGCACTCAGCAACAAGATAGTACTCAAGAAATCATTGAAGAGTATCTGAAAAAATTTGAAAATGATGAATTCAAATTCAAATTACCTGAGCTTTACAAAGTCTCACAGAATTCGACCGGTCACGTTGACCATCAGCTTATCGCCAAACTTTGCGAAAATTATTCTGTGGCAAACGAAAGCTGGAAGAAAATATATGCTGTAGTCGGAAAAACGCCTACAGGAAGATTACGTGATGAATCTCAAACGTGTAACATACTGAAAGCCATTATTTACAAAGAATCTAAAGGAATTAGCTGGCGAGACTTACCCCAAAAATTCCCCCGCTTTTCATCTGTGTACTATCACTATCGCCAATGGGCCAAGGTACTGCCCGAAATACATTTTCTTTTGATGCAAGATCCTGTCGCAACTAAAGTTTCAGCATTAGAAATAGGTGCATCACGCACTCAATCAGGAATTTTAGTAGGTGGGCATTAACTCGCCGTTAACCTACTTTTTGCTTGATTTGCATAGATTGAGACGCCGTCATCTTTGCTCGAATTTCAGCTATTACCGCCTGAATATCTTCTGGATCAATCTGATTTTTACTCATTCTTTCTGCAATTGCATTAAAACCACCCCGCTCGCTTAATTTATAAAGTTTTGTATTTGCCGGAATAAAATTTTCGCGAACATCTGAATACTGAACAATTTTTTGAACACAGCTTTTTATTTTCTCTTTATTTTCCCGGTATTTTTCATAGTGTTTCTCACTTTCTTCGAGCTTATTGAATTTCGTTGTTCCGATTAAACCAATCAGCTTTTTTTGTTCTACTTGATAATCAACATAGTTTTTTAATAAATCTACCAAAACTTCTTCTCTCGGAAGAAATTTGTCACGAATTGATTTTATTTTTTCAGACACATACGCAGGAATTTTGTGAATCAAATTTTCTACATCGATTCCTCGTCTCTCTGCAAAATTAAGTGGATAATCCAATACGCTATCTTTTAGTGGTTTTCGACTGAGCTGCTGAGAAAGCTTTTCAATATTTTTATACGACTGTTTATCCGTAAAAACATGACAACTTTCTTTATGCCGACTTAAAGCCACATATGATAAATGCTTATCCCAATATGTCCCCGCCACACAAACTAAACTATGTTTAACGGTAACACCTTGTGCTTTATGTACTGTTGCCGCATAACCATATGCGAAATAAGGATATAACGCAGCATCAAATGTAATGTTTTTTCCAGAATCTGTTTTAACACTAATTGTATTTCCAGCTATTGATGTAATAGTTCCGAACTGACCATTTTTGACTTTCATCTTTCTATCATTTTTTGTAAATAATATTCGGTCATGCTTACTCAAATTCAGTATCGCTTTTTCCGCATGTATTATCTCCCCCGCATCAACCTCTCCCGCAATCAACCTTTGCTTTCGTATCAGATGGTTTAATTCCTGAACATCAGCATTGCGATGAGCCAAAACTAAAATGTCTGACAATTGGTTTTCTTTTCGTAATTCGGACCATCGATTAACAACACTTCTTTTGGCTAGCACTAAAGATTCATCAAAATGGATACATTGGTTACCATCATATGCACTTAATGCTTTATCTACTTTTCCCAATGATAGATTCTTAGTCGCCTCTCGTTGCCACGCTTCACGTTGACGGTAGATACGATTCATCTCTGCAAATCCCGTTCTTTGCAAAACGGCTTGAAAAATAGGCCCGGAACCAATGGGCTGTAATTGTTCGGGGTCACCCACTAATACTATTTTAGCACCAGACTTTTGAACCTCTTCTAAAATAAACGCCATAGACTCACTGTCTGTCATTCCTGCTTCATCCATTACTACCACATCTTTTTTAGTTAACTTAACTTGAGAAGATAAAAGTGCATACTTGAATGAAGCTATCGTTCGACTTTGAATATTCGATTCTTTTTGAAGATTTTCTGCAGCAATACCTGACAAGGTAATTCCATGCATCTGAAATCCTTTCTTTTCCCATAAATGTCGCGCAGCGCCTAAAGTAAAACTTTTACCACTCCCGGCTCGCCCAACGACACACGAAACTCCTTGAGGCTTCATCAAATGATTAATAGCATCTCGTTGTTCTTCAGTAAGTTGTAATCCATGATGTTTTTCATAAACAGAAAGCTGTTTTTCAATAAAGGATTGTGAAACTGGTTTTGAACACCGCTGCTGAAGTTGATCTGTACATTGTTGAATAGTCTTTTCTAATTCAAAAAGACGCTTGGTCGTATATTTCTCTTCACCATCGTCCCCTATCCCCAATAACATCACTGCTGAATGTAACTTAATTTCTTCGGATACAGCCTGAAGAACATCTGGATCTTTGGTGTACGTAGACAGCACTCGCCATAGCTCTTTACTCCCGAAGACTGAATAATTTTGTTCAATACGCTTTATCACTTCATCCAGTTTTTTCAGGTTATCAGCCTTTATTTGTTCTTCATCCAAAAGTCTGTCCACTTTCTTTCCTCGCTTCTCCATTGCTTCCACCGCATAGCCTCGATGCATCGTCGGAATTAAATCTATGCCCTGGTTTTTATACGAACGATGGTCAATACGAATATTATGCTGATGCAGCTTTAAATGGAAATTAGCGTACTCTGCCCACTTTTCTCGCCAAGTTACAAGAAGTGTTTTGTCATTCCATGCGCGCACTTTTTCACCAAACCCAGTTTGATCTAACTTTCGCGTCGTTAACATTACATGTACATGAGGATTCTCAGGATTGTCCCAATGAACACTCCAATCTGCGACCATTCCTTGAGAAACAAACTGGTCTTTAATAAATTCACGCGCCAATAAAACAGATTGTTCTTGAGTTAACTCTACTGGCAAAGCAAATTCTACTTCACGTGCTAGACGTGAATTCATTCGCACTTCGGATTTCTCAACAAGATTCCAAAGAAACTCTGAGCTTACTTTATTGGCCCACGCGGGAGAATTTTCAGGCACGGTTATCTCAGAATGTATTACTCCGGTTTTATTTTTATAATTCCAAGTACGATTACATTGCTCATCATAAAATTTAGCTGCACGCCTATAAGCAGCAGCTGCAACTACTTTCCTGCCTTTGCCTCGAGAAATTACTTTGACATTCAGATGGTATATCGCCACTGAATTTACCTCATTTTAATTATGGTTCAAGCACAACAAACGAAGTTTGTGTAAGTGCGCCTTTGGACGGAATGAAATGTTTCTGTGCTTATTGATATTTTACAAAGTATCTTGCAAGAAGGAAATTAGTTTTGTATTGTGAGCAAAGAGTGATTTAACTATTTCATAAACAGTAATAAACAGAGAGGAATTGACTATGACCGACTATCATAAAAAATTAACAACGCTACAGAAACATCGCCAGAAACTTATTGAAACTGAAAAGTTTTTAATTGAGAAACGAAAAAGAGAAGTTGCGGATCGTGCTGAAAAATTCAACCTCCTTGTAGTCGACGATAAAGTCTTAGACAATTATTTTGCGCACTTTAAAGATTTTCACTATGAACCTTCCGAAAAAACTGCTCACCCTACAAGCCACTCTTCATCGGCTCAACCTGAAGTATGCGAGAATAAGAATGCAAGAACGTAAACAAGACACGCGACAAAAAATTCAGTGGGGCGGGTTAATTAAAAAAGCGGGGCTACATGAAGAACCGCCACCAGTTTTGTTAGGATTACTTTTAGAGGCAAAAGATAACTTAGAAAGTAGCACTGGCGATAAATTTCGAGAAGCGTATCGATTAAGGGGAGATATTGTTTTTACGCGTGAAAAATAAAAAACATAAAAAAGCCAGGAGCGAAAAACTCCGCTCCTGGACTGTATTAATTTACATGTGCGAAAACACATGCGACTTACCATTGAGCCTCACCTCAAAGTAATCTGTGATGAATAAGTCATAAGTGAATGCATCATAATTAAAATAGTTACGAATGTGCTCCGGATATTTTGACAACTCATCTTCCATCAGTTGTTCAACAAAATGAATAGTGCTTTTGTATTCGCCATGATAATTTTCCTCTATCATACTTTGTGCATCGTCGAGACTTAGACCTTGATCTTCAACAAGTTCAACGCCCAACTCACCATAATTTTCGATAAATTCAGCAATTTCAACAACGATTTCGAAATCCATGGATTCACTAATCGCAATCCCATGAAAATTTGCATCGGAATGTATTGCCCACTCTTCTGCCCCAGAAATGGGACTACTTTTTAACATCTTTTTTACTTCACGATTTATATGATCAATACCGAATGTCACATCAATCCAGACGCCGTGCAATAATCCATTGTTATAAGCTGCTAGGCAGGCTACATAAATGGATGGGTTTTCAACTTTACTCATATGAACTCTCCTTTTAGAGTTTAAAAAACACCATTCGGCATAATAAAAACCCTGAGCGCTGATGGCCTGCCGTCAAGGTGGAGCGCAGGCAGAGCCGAGCAATACCTTGACGGCATTAAGGACAGAAGCGCGAAAAATGCTGATGCCGAATGAGAGAGATGAAGATATGAAGAGCTAAAAAGAGCGCTGAACACTTGATACTGAAGAATTAATCTACTACCTTATTTGAAAATATGCCCCCAAAAAAATTCTATAGTGGAAAAAAACAAAATCACCCAATCAGATAGGAAAATTATCTCAATGACCATTGTTTTAACCCCTTACAATTCGCTTTGGCCAAAATTATTCGAAGAAGAAAGCGCTAAACTTCAAAAAATATTAGGTAATACCCTATCGCGTATTGAACATATTGGCAGTACTGCTATTCCTGAGATTCATGCAAAACCCGTTATAGACATTTTGATAGGGGTTAGAAATCTAAAAGAGTTTAAAGAAAATGACATTAAAAAAATTATCTCTTTAGGTTATCGATATGTTCCAGCATTTGAATCCAAACTCCCTCATCGCTGCTACTTTGAAAAAGATGATAGCGCCGGAAATCGTACTCACCAGATACATTTGGTTAATTATCCTTCTGCTTGGTGGGAAAAGCATACTCTGTTTAGAGATTATTTACGTTCTCATCCAGACACAGCCAAAAGATACGAACAACACAAACTACAACTTGCAAAACAATTCAATGACACTCTTTTGTACGCAAGGGCTAAAACAGAGTTTTGTCAAAATATTGATAAATTAGCATTTCATGAGTTCAGCATAAATACTCCCTTCATAAGTTCTGAGCAGTTTAATGCACATATACCTCAAATTTCTTGTCTAGATGAGTACACAAAGATGGTAGAAGACAAAGATTTTATTGCTTGTTATGGCGTAACCCTGGACAAAGAAAAAGCTCGTATAATCGTCACATCTGCTATGAAACATTGGGATGAGCATGGCTTTGGACTATGGATGTGGTATGACAAACTAAACAATGAATTTGTCGGATGTGTGGGGTTAAAAATATTTGAGGGAAACGTAGAGTTAGCATACGGGATTACGCCTTCTTATTGGGGAAAAGGTATAACTGTTCAACTCTGTCGATCGGTTATCAATCATGCTTTTAACCATCTTAAGCTGGATAATCTTAAATGCTTTACTTGGGTTGAAAACAAGCGCTCGTTGAAAGTAATGGAAAAATTAGGGTTTCAGTATGAAAGAGATTTTATCCATGCAAATTTACTACATAAATTATACCAATTAAAAAATGAAACGAAAACATAGACTTAAATCCCTGAATCACACTAATTATGTTTTTAAAATAGATTGTTTAGAAGACTTTTGAACATTACTATTATCATAGTGTTTTTCCACCTCAGAAGTTCGCTGAGGTCTACAACTAAATATTCCTAAAAATGCACAATAGTTAAACTTTGGATTTAATACATCATACTTATCACCGTAACAGACACCATATTTTTTATCCCCCGGCTTTAATACGTATAAGGTATCAGGCTTATCGTTAGCGAATAATTTATTCTTTCTCAACAACGTTTGTAAATTATCTATTTTATAAGATGAAACAGTTTCTGAAGTAACCTTCTTTAATTCCTCCATAAAAACAGAATCTGAAGCAACTAATTTTTCCTCTAGCTTCTTTTCATTATCTTTCACCAACAAAGCCCTCCATGTATGCTCATCTGGAGAATATATGAATAATACATTTCCTCGCTTGCTGGATCCCTGCCAATTGGTTAATTGCTTTTTAAATTCTCCACCATTGAGTGGATATATCACACAAATTTCAGATTCAAGATATTTTCTTTCTACGACTATTCCCACATTATTTATAAGCTCTCGACTATCCCAGCTTTCTTCTTTATCTCTATTAATTTCTTTTTTATCCTTTCCACGTAATTCCAACGGAATAGATGGACCCAAATCAATTTTTACCATAATATCAAACATCTCACGCACTATGGGAATAGTTTTCGTCGTGGCACTCACTGAATCTTTTTTATATCTACGCCTTAACTCTTCAATTAACTTTTCACAAAAATATTGACTAAAATCATCAATGCCTTCTGCGGATAATTCCCAGAGTTGCTCTCTGTAGCGCTCTCCTATCATTTTTGCAGCTTCTCGTGTTATTTCTGAAATAGATTTGTTTTTAAAAATACGTATATACGAAGTTTTATTTTTTCGATATTCTTCCAAATTATTTTCAACATAAATTTTTGCAAGATTCGCTGCGATTCTTACAGGCATATCACCAGAAGTTGTGGAAATAAGCTGGCCGATTTCTAAAAGCTTCTCAATATTTCCTGGCAAAGTTTTAACAGTTTCTTCCCAAATTGCTTTATCGGTATAAAGTATGACATTCAGTCTTTCACTGAGATTTTTACGAAACGTTTCTACAACTGAACGGATATCTTTTTCCTTGTCTTCTTCCTTTTTCAATGTAAACACTCTCCAATCATTAATTGCCTTTATGAATTCTTCTTCACGACGTTGAGAGGCTATTTGACGAATATCTGTAGCTGAACTACTATTTTTAACGAAATCTTCGGCTGTGCTTACTACTGCATCTTTCGCCTCTTTTTTTTCACTACGATAAAATTCATATAAATTCTTCTCTGTAATGTCAAATGCGGTATGCCCATGACGATCTCTTAAATCTATGCTTGCTCCAGAATTTAATAACAATGTCACTAATCCAACATTACTATTTAAAACCGCATAGTGAAGCGCTGTAAAACCGTCCTTATCTCCTTCATTAACATCCAAACCTTCTTTGATAAAAAATTGGACAAGCGCGTTATTATCCTCGAGTGCAGCATGCAACAAAGGCGTACACCCTGATTTATCTTTATCTTTTACGTTTGCTCCGTTATCTATAAGAAATCGGATCAATTCTTCATAGACACCTCCATTCTTTTTATTTTCGCCATATGCTGCTAATAATAAAGCAGTAGCATTTTCATTGTTTTTCTCATTAACCGCTGAGCCTCTCTCCAATAAAATTTTAACAACATTTAAATGTCCATTTGCAGCTGCTACCAAAAACGCCGACTCACCTTCAGAATTTCTCTCAGAAACTTTCAAACCACATTTATCTATCAAATACTTTACCATTTCTGCATGCCCATAGCGTGCAGCTACTGTTAAAGGAGAATCACGACCAAGGGTTTTCTCATTAATATCAGCGCCTATACTCAGCAACAGTTCAAATACTTTTATGTTTCCTCGTGCAGCGGCAAATAGCAAAGGACTTTCATTATTTCTAGCAGTCTTATCATTAACACTTACACCCAAACTTACTAAATACTCAACAAGTTCATCGTTACCGCTGTTTATTGCTTTTATCAGAGCGCTTTGATTGTCATGATCTTTTTCTTTTAAGCTAGCGCCTCCTTCTTTCAAAAGCCAAATTGCCAAGTCTTTGTGGCCATACACACAAGCAAGAAGAAACGCGCTACTACCTTTCTTATTAGTTTCTCGAATAGAAGCTATATTTTCTTTTAATAACCACCTAACAATTTCTAAATGCCCTTCTGTAGCAGCAATAAGTAAAGGAGTATGACCATCTTCGTCTCTTATCTCAGAATAATTTTCTCTGTTCAAATATTCTTTCAATTCTTCTAAATTACCCTTCTTCACAATAGCAATTATTTTTTTACGACTCTCAGGTTCACTCTCTGCATCAGTAACTAACAGATTTATCGAACTAGCTAATACTCCAGCTACCAAACCTTTTTCTATTATTCCTGACCTGTAGAAATGTGAGCCGGTATTTTCTTCCTTGGACTTTTTCTTTTTATACTCAGGTCTAATTATTTCTACCAAATTAGGTGAATCTGTAGTGCTACGCAAAACTGAAGGGGACTGAGAAGAGCGAAAATCAAAAAAATATCTTGCATGGAAGCTACTGCGCTTTATCAGTATTGCACCCATCAATTCCTTGCTTTTCATCTTCATTTACTCCCTACTAAAAAATCAGCTTAAATAAAAATATCCAGGATTTTATTCGTCACCATAGTTTTTTTGAGTCAATATAATGTCTCCACCTGTAAAGACCTTCATTCAAACTCAAAAATTACCCCTTTTATTTTGAATGAGTTTTCTTAAAAGGTCCGTAAGATGCTGAAAAACTATCTCTACTAACTGAATTATCATGAATCTGCTCTTCCGGCCCAACGTGCTTTGCCTCTTTTAATAAAAACATTTGCTCAAAAGTTAAACTATTAAAATCAAAATCTTTAGGAAGCATTTTGTGACCCAGCTTAAAAGAGTTTTGCTTAGATAGCTCTAAAATTTTAATTCTAAATAATTCTACGAACTTATTTTTTAATGCTTCACTTTTCAGTAGAAATGGTGGTGGAACTGAAGGAAAAATATAGCGATGACCATCTCTGTACGATATTTTATCATGCCCATCTTCTTTTTCCTCAGTTACAGAAGCAATACGCACATCATTTACTGCCATAATAGCGATTTCACATGCGAGGCAGCATTGTTTAGACACTCCAATATAAATTTTTTCCTCCGCTTGAAGCCCACCTTTTTCTATCAAATGATTTAAAAGTATCATTTCCGCATGAATTTCTCGGGTTGGATTAATGTCTTTATTTGGATAATCTTTTACCTGAGGAGTAATAAGCTCTATATTTCCTGTATTAATAGCACTCACAACATCCTTGTCCATCGCTTTCGCAGTGTTGGGGGAAATATACGAGTGACGAACAGAACGAGTCACTTTTACAAGAGATCTCAAAAAGGCTTCTCTATAAGTTTTGTTATTTTTTGCAAATGAACTAAGACTCCCAGCAGAACTTGCCAATTGTTCTAGACTTTCCTGACACTCCTTCTTGTGCGCATTATATCGCCTTATTATATCCATAGAAAAAGTCAAAATTTCGCCTTCATCTTGATCAGATTTAATAATTTCTCCCACGGCAACAAATCTATTTTTACTGTTCTCACTATGTACGCTCTCCACAAACTCTCTACTCGATCTTGCCACTAACGTTAAATGACTTTTAATTAGAGTGAAAATTGAACACCCATTTTTAAAATTTGTACCCAACTCCTCATGAAATGTTAAAGACGGTAAATTTGTTCTTTGAGGACAAAAATTAAAAGACATCAACAGTTTTCCATCATGAAAACACGATGCAGCACAAGTATTATCACCTTGCAAAAGCCACGCCAAAGAATCGAATCTTCTTTGTTTTACAGGTATTTTATCGACGCTCATTTACTTCTCCCTTGAACATGATACAACAGCAAGAAATATATCCAGTACAAACTGGCTTAAATTCATGCAAGGAAACTTCTCTTGGCAGAGCCGTAATAGAGAAAGACCCAACACAAAATTTTTTTTGAAGCCATAGAAACTAAAGAATGGAATACTTTGAGGATAATTTTGATTTAGTTTGGAGAAAATCTTCAAGTCACATGCTAACAAAACTTTAATCTACAGCCAACAATTTTTTCTCAATAAAGAGTCTAACAAATCATTTTATTTAACTTTATTCCGCATAAGAGTATTATTGGATCATCTACTAAAACGCTTGGCGTATGCATGCAAAACTCAACAGGAAGGAGAGTTACCATGGAATCTTTGCAAACACTTTTCCCTCTGCCAAATCATAAACCCACACCTTACATCGTCATCAACATACACAACAATGTTCTTCCGCCAGGCGATTTACAGCATCCCCAAACCCAGCTTCAACAATCTACAACACAACAAACTGGTTCTGCTGTCGTCGTCAATAACACCATTACTCAAACATGTACAAACAGCAACAATATCACAGTGAATAACACTCAACATTCAGATAACAGTCGTCACTATGTAACGCATGTTAATCAAAACAATAGTCCTGGTTCTGTCTCAAATGTAAATTCCAATGGCAATAACTCCAATACTGGAGAAAAACAAACTAACGCTCAAGGAATCTGTCGAATTCTTTAAATTTAAAGAATTCGACAAGTTATATTTGTTTGATTTGAACCAGTGTTACTGTTATTTGAGTTACTACTAGTGTGAGCAATATTTCCAGAGTTTTTGTTTTCCTGCTTCCCTGAGGAAAAAAATTTTCCTTTATTACCATCAAGGCTTACCGTAGTATCAACTTTTACATCATTACCATTAGCCGTAACACCAACTTTCGAATCTACCACCGGTTTTCCAGCACCTTGTTCTTCCATAGCACCCTCCTTTCGAAGATCATTAAACAACCGCATGAAAAAAAGCAAATCTCGCTGAAGAATAGTGAATTAGTAACAATGCACCTATAGTTTACGCTTTCTTTTTTTAAGAAACTAGATATTTATTCGGAAAACACAATATCTTTTGTCACACTAATGTCAAACTGAAATCCCTGCCTAATCTCTAATGTGGGCTGAATATTCAAGTTTTTTTGTGTAATCATATTCCCTGCATTCGCAATATTTGTTCCCAGGCTTTGCGCTAACATTTGATTTACAGTCGGTTGGCTATACTGATTATTGAGGCTTTGTGGCTGACTTAATTGTGCACCAGCACTTAAAAAACTCATTAAAATAACAGAACTAAAAATCTTACCGTAATGATTGTCCACTTCATCATTAAATCCAGCATATCCGCTCATATCCACACCTGGCATACCATCCAAATCTAAGCTTTTGCCATTAGGAAATAGTAAACGCTTCCACGCTACTAATACCCTCTCTTGCCCATACGCAACTTTTGAATCATATACACCAATGACTTTTGTTCCCTGCGGAATTAAAAGGTTATTACCTGTGATACTGTCGTAAACATTTTCAGTGACCTGCGCAATAATTTGTCCTGGCAAATCAGAGTTAATTCCTGTAATTAGTGTTGCAGGAATAATACTTCCTGCCTGCAATTCATAGGGACTTATAGGATTTTGAACGGATTCGCTTAAATAATCAGGATTATTCTTTTCAGCATCATTTAAAAAAGCTTGGTTATCATTTTTTGTATTGGAATTTAATTGACTTTCTTTACCTGAATTATCACCTCCAGCTTGACCTGCGCTTTGCATACTTGAACTATCTAATGAGTTAGATTCATTATCTCCTGTGATTTGATTAGTTGTAATAGAGGCTCGCATAGCTTTTTGAGTTTCATCATCCATATTGCTAGTGTTATTCGTACCACTCAACATCAGAGATTTTAAATTTTCTTGTGATTTTTGCGAGGTATTCATTGCACCCGGAGATTGAGAATATTTTTTATACCATTCAGCATCATCAGATGTAGCAAGCTGTTGAAGTTTATGTTTTTGATTTTCTTGTGCTTCATTTGCATTTACAAACCCTTTTGAAGTACTTAAATTAAAAATAATCACCAAAACTATGGCTGGAATGACAACAGCAATAATACTTATCCAAAACTTTCGCGCTCTCGTAACGCTGGGATATTTCTTAGCAAAGAATGATTTAAACGTTTGCGTATTCATAATATTTTCCGCTTGTGTTAATTAAAGACTGTCATTGATAAGAGTGACTTGCGATTGACCAGAGCCAACGCCTAACATAAGTACTGCTCTTTTAAAGATTTTATCGACAATAAAATAAGGTTTTTTGTATCGATAATTCACCAATGACTTATTTGAATCGCTTGAATCTGAAATAAATAATGTCGGCAAATCTGAACTACTGACATTCTCCGGCATTTGAACATACGTATGCACACCATCATCAAAAACACGCACAGGTTTCCATATGGGTGAATTAAAAAATGATGAACGAATACTGTAATTAAAATTAAGGTTTTTGAGATGAACATCCGGCAAACTTGAGATCGTTGAATTATCCTCTGAATCTGAACCTTGCGAAGAATTATAATTTCCCCAAGACTGCTCTATTTCATCGGGATACCAAAATCTAACATCTCTAAAATATTTACCATCATTCGTTGACACAATTTTTAATATATACATTCTCTTATTTGTTGTAATAACCATATTTGTGCTGATGCTTGGTTGTAATGGTTTTATCATAACGTAGGCTCGTTTTTCTTCACCTTCACCTGAATATGCCGGAGCGCAAGACCAACGCGTTGGGTCTCCAGTCCTCGCTCTCAATACATTTTCCCCTTTTTCTAATGTAATAACTGTTATCTCAAAAGGACTCGCCTCAATAACAGGCTGTGATTGACCATACGCAAATTGTATAAATCCGCTGGTAATAATATTTGGTGCTTTTCCTGTTTTTAAATATTGCTCATATGCATGCTTAACTTTATCATCGTTGCCATACATCAATTGATAATCTGGCTTGGGTAATGTCGCTTGAATTATAGCGGGTTGTGCATTAGATACATGATGTGTTGATGCACACCCGCTACCACTTAAAAGTACTACTGAAGCAAAAATAATCTTCTTCATTTTTTTCATCGTATTACGCTCCTACGCTCTGTGACCAAGTGAGATCCGTGATATACAACCCAAACGGATTGTCATTTATAAACTTCGAATTAGCTTTTCCAAATTGATACGCTATATCTGCCATCCATCGCGTTTGTGACACGATACTCCCGTCAGGATTACGTCTTGTTTCACCCCACTCCACCTGCCACATATCTTTGCCTAATGGCATGGAATTGATGATATTGACCTCAACCGTATTTTTATCAGTATTCTGTAAAGGATTATGGGCTTGATAGTAATCATGCAAAATCCGAATCGCATCATTACCCGCAAACGCATAAACTTTATCGAGTAGTATTTTTTCAGCTCCAGGATCATTTAAGATGGTTCTTGCATTCACAATAAATTGATTGACCGCAAAGTTAACAATTTCATTACTGTGTGCAGATGTTCGCGCTAATGGTTGAATCGCATACGGCAATCCATGATTAGTATCAATGACATACGGCTGTATTCGCGAAGTAGTCGCTAAAATGGTCACAACAATCGCTAAAACGATACTGGTCATAAATGAACACAAACATGCTATTTGCCAATTCTTAATGGATTTCGCCATATTCATATAGCGATCATTCCAGGCTTTCTTACCTTCACTGCCTAACACATACGGATTATTCGACACTTCAACCTCCTTCATTAATTATTAACTAAATTTATTCACCAACGACTTCACCACATCTTTTTTCACACCCGCGTATTTAGTCGTATAATTTGCGGCAGCCATCGTTAAAGCCACACTATCAAGATGAGAATCATGTGAAACGGCAATTCCCACAACTCGCGAGAGTAAATCCGGAAGACTTTTAGAAAGCGCCCAAAATAATAATATTGAGGACAATAGCCACCAATAATCATCAAAGCTGGCCTCTAAAGGTGGAATGGAATTTCCAATACTCACCACCACTCGCATTCCTGTTCCTATCACTAAATAAAGCCCTAGCAATTTCGCACAATTGGCAATAATGAGTTCCAACATGTTATGCGCAATCTTCGATGTCGCACTTAGTGCAGCAAATCCGAGAAAAAAGCTGGCGACAGTAATTAGTGCTGCTGTTTCAATGAGTGTTACCGCTAACCGCAGTGCAATACTTAAAAACACAAATCCATTCACCACATACACCACTAAAACGATGAGTGAACCAAAACTAATTTTAAAAATATTTAAGGATTTAATAGGCGTTAAGATGACATTTCCTAACGCTATCCCATCACTCACAATTGAAGACGGATCACTGGGCGCATGCGTAATGGTCTGCCCCATAGATTGCGCACTTTCTAAAAGACTCATTAACCATTCATGCTTAATCATCAACGTATAAAAAATCATTGTTATTAAAAACTTCTTTAAAAATTGCACTAATGCTTGATCGAACTCTCCTCTTTCAAACGCAAGCCATAACCAAAACCACATCATGTTAATGACCAGCAAGCCTGCAAATAACCATTGCCCCCACTGCTGGAATTGATTTTGGAATCCTGCAAACGCAGATAAATAACTACTCACAGAACTCGTCAGGATGCCTGACAATCCAGCATGAGTTTCGAACACCCCTCCACTCATTGCATATCATCCGACACATGAATTTCTTTACCCGAACTTCCGTAAGGGACAAACTGAGTATTACCGTTTTTTATCATTTGATTAAATCCTGCCTCATCACTTGCTTCTGTCTGTAGTCGCTCGGCGTAATACGCATTTTGCGCATTTGTCGCAGACATTAAGGTTTGTCGAAGTAATTGAAGTTGCGAGACCACTTCTGTTGATATTTGAGCGGAGGCTTGCAGGACTTGAGTTTGACCTTTCGCGTTTTCAATTTGCGATTGTAAAAAATCCAGACGTTTCGGTTCATTCGTAAAATCCTCCGCACTCATATTTAATGATTGAAGTACGCCATTAAGTGTATTCATCGTGGTCGTTACATTTTTTTGATATTGCTGATTAAAATCTTGAGGGGCCTGGTATCCTGGATAAGCTTTTTGAAACTGACTTCCGATATTTTGAGCACTGTATGAAATGCCATTCGCATTCTGAATAACACCGCCCAGTGCATTAATTTGCTCTGATACATTACTCCACTGATACTGATTATTGCCGAGTGTTTTAATCGCATTTAAGGATTGCTGTAAATATTGAGCCTGTTGTTCCAATACGCTGATTTGCTCAATCAACTGAAGATAATTTTGATAGGTTTGTTCATAAACGGCAGAATCATAAACAGCCCACTGTGCATTAGCTTGAGTTGAAACGGCAAAACTCATCAACACAAATAGAAATAAACGCAAACCTTCATTAAAATATGTTTTCATTATTGATTACCCTTAGCTTTCAATTAAATCACTAACTACATCAAAACATTTTTAACACTTTACCCAATCTTCAATTTTCCCTCCGTTTAATCCCAACTCAATTAAGCGATTGCCCTCAGGCGTTACGACGTAATAATGTTTTTTAGGAATGGCGTGTTGATGCAAAATCTCAATTTGTTTTTCATTCAAGCCTATTTTCTGATACAGCATTTTCATCTCGGATTCCATTTTGGGGTTTGGGAGAAATATTTTTGTGGGACAAGACTCAAGTAAAGTTGCCGTAAGTGCCGTTAACGATTGAGTCGTCGGATCATACAAATCAGATAATGATTGCGTTGCAAAAATCACACGAGAATTCTTCTTTCGCATCGTCTTTAACCAATCACGCAGTTTATTGGCAAAAACAGGATGCTGAATATACAACCACGCTTCTTCAAGAATAATCAGCGTGGGGAGTTTAGCTTCGCTTCTTTCAAGAGTACTTTCAATGTGATCAAACAAATGCATCAATACTGGTAAATAGATGTCAGGCTTTTGGTTTAATAACCAACCCATTTCAAAGGTATTGAGATAATTATTATTTCCTAATAAGGAACTTTTATCCGCATCCAATAACTTGAATTGACCTTTTAAGGTATAAAACTGCAATGCAGATCGCACATCTTGATTCTGCACAATCGATGCAAATATCGTTAAGTTACGATTATGTACGTGTTGTGTTTCCACCAAACTATTTATTGCCTCTAAAATAGCTCGCCTAATATCAGGATTTATTTCGATATTTTGTAAAATCACTAGATTTTCAATAAAGTGAGCGGCTCTTATTTTTTTAGATTCAGAATCAAGATCGGCTAGCGGACAAAATGCCAACTCCTCCGCATTTCCAATATCGTAGTGATTACCACCCAACGCTTGAGTTAAGCTTCGATGGGAATAATCTTTATCAAAAACATAAATACAAGCATTTTCATATCGCAAGAACTGTGTAATTAAAAATGCTAACCACGTCGATTTACCACTTCCCGTTGGACCTAAAATTAGTTGATGTCCCACATCACTGACATCAAGATGAAATCGAAATGGTGTATGCCCTGTGGTTGCTGCATAAAATACAGGTGGAGCGTTTTGTGGCAAAAGTGAAGCCTGTGGCTTTATGGTATTTCCTGTCCAAAGCGTATGAAAGGGGATGACATGAGATAACGTATACGAATTAATAAAAAGTCGCCTGACATTCGCACTACCATGACCGGGAATACTTCCAAGCCATGCGTCGAGAGTATTTACATCTTCAAGATGTAAATTAAAGCCCTTCTTTTCCAAATAATTTTGAATACTTTTGATGGCCTGTAGAATCACAGCTTGATCTTCATTCATGACCACAATGCAACTTGTCCAATATCCAAAGCGTGTACTATGATTACTGTTTGAGGTCAGCGCTAATTGTGTTTCATCAACCATTTCAGCTGCATCTTGATTGACTCTTTGAATCGATTTAGAAAATAAGACTTCTTTGACAAGCCCCATTAATCCTTTCATTTTATTGTGCCAATGTCGCTGATAGCGTTTAATTTCAATCTCTGCGGTAGATTCACTTAACGGAATAAATCGATTAGACCAGCGATACACTAAAGGATACGCGCTCATCTCTTCTAATAATCCTGGAATCGTATGTTCATTGACATAACCAATCACAGATAAAACATAAATATAGTTATTGCCAATTTTTGGAATATAACCGCCCACCAAAGGTTGGCGACCTAATAGCACATCAACAAAGCATAATTCATTGGGTAAATGATTAGGTAAATTTATAGGCAGCAATTCACCTGCAATACAGGTATTTAAAAATGCTAAGAGTGATTCGCTATTTAATTTCAGAAATCTTAATTGCGTATCAAGTAATCCTAAACATCTCTCCACAGTTTCTTTAAATTGGTTCAATAATTTATTTAAATCTTGGGAGTCTTCGTTGTTGGGTAGATTTTCTACGAACCAATGTTTGGTAGTTTTCACAAGCGGCAACGGAAATTTCAACACGAAGGTTAAATATTGGAGATTTTCATAATGCGCGCCTTCTAATTGATATTGCTGACGTCGCACATCATCGACTTGTTTCGCTAATTCACTTTTGAAATAACTGGATTCTGGAGAAGGATAATCACGACTAGGAACACGTAACTCATCGACATGAACCATCCACCCATCGTCTAACGTTAGCATCGTACGATTAACTGCATTCGATAGTGCAGTTAACTCACCCTCTGTTGCAGAATGAATATCGCGTGCTTGATATTGATAGGTCACTAAAAATGCACCGTCTTTATTAATAATAATTCCATCATCAACAAAATGGGCATAATTTAATAAATCGGATACGCCCTGCTCTTTACTTAAATGTTCTGATAGCAGCATTAAATTAATCCTGTTTTACCTTGATAAATCGGAACAGAGGGTTTAACCAAACGAATAGCAGCATGTATACCTGCGAAAGGCGCGTAATACTTTCTGTATCGAATATGCCGCAAATAAATGGGCATAAACTGCGCATCACTACGCGCCATAAATATTCCTGCAATACAGCCCACAATAAAAATAATTAAAGCTAAACAATCCACTTCTATATTAAATTTAGCTGAATAAGCCATCGGCAAACATAATCCCAATAGTAAAAAAAATAACTGCCGCTCAACACCCATAACTTGAAAATGACGATTTAATGACTTGAAATACAATGCTTCCATTAAAAAGTCGCTCCTGTACCAAACAATAACGGCACTCCTGTTGATGCACTTAACGCTAACGAAAGGAAGAAAATAATCGTAATAAATCGCTTAATACCATCACCCCACTCACCCAGGGCCAGAGACACACACGTCACCATCACCAACACAACAGCCGCTGAAAAACAAAATTCAATGAAATTGGATTTAAAAATATCCATTGGGCCATTAAAAGGTAAATTGCCAACTGAACTTGCATACGAAGGTGACACAAAAAAAACCAACAACAGCCCAACAAATAGATACCTATGCAAGCATAAAATACTAAACCACTTTCTCAAGAACGAAATTCTCATTATTAATTTCCTTCACTGTTGCAATTTCGGCAATAAAACCCTTATTCGAGCCTCTCTTTGTCACATGCACAATGGCATCAATGGTGTGACGTATAAGAGAAATCGGTGGATGAGAAAGACCTGCTTCAATGGCAAGATCGGATATGCGTTGAAGTGCTTCGCGACATCCGTTGGCATGAACCGTACAAACACCACCAGGACATCCGGTATTCCACGCTTTAAGCATGTCTAACGCCTCACTACCTCGCACCTCTCCCACAAAAATTCTGTCGGGTCGCATACGCATCGCCGTGCGTAATAAATCACGCATGGATGTCACTTGCGAGGTTAAAAAAGACACTTTATTGCGTGCTGAACATTGAAGCTCTAGAGTATCTTCTAAAATAATGATGCGAGAACTCGCATCACACCGCGTAATCTCTGAAATTAACGCATTAGTAAACGTTGTCTTGCCAGAACCAGGCCCACCACAAACCAAAATATTTTTACGCGCCTCAACTAAGTCTTTAATCAAAATACATTGTTCTTCTGTCATACGTTCTGTTAAAAAATAATCGTCGAGCGTAAAAATGGTTTCGGATTTTTTACGAATCGTAAAACAGGGTTGAGAAACAATCGGCGGAATTTGACCCGTAAATCGCTCACCTCGAAGTTCACGATAATATGGCAATTCTGTTTCAAGCCGAGGATTATCAAAAGACAGCACAGAACCTTGAATACCTGCGACACAATTTAAAATGGCATGCGCATGAACAGAAGAAAGATTACCTGCATGCAAAAGACCATCCTTAACACTATCGACCCACAATGAACCATCGGGATTAAGCATGACCTCATTAATATCCGGCTCACCTAAAAAACCAATAATTTTATCACCCAAATCCTGATATAACTTACCAAACAGCCGCTGTTGACTCTCTGTAATCATTATTGAATTCCTCAAAATAAAAAACCCAGCGAGGAGAAACTCCCTGCTGGGTTTGGATACTAAAAAATCACTATGACAAATTTATACCTGATTTGTTTTTACACTGCAAGAGACTTTCAAAAGAGAGACCTCCGAATAGATTGCCTCATTTATTTAAATAATATCGGCAAGCAAATTACAGATATTAATCAGAGCTTGGTAGAATAGTAGTAAATAATCACAATTATTTACTACTATTCTAAACAAATCGATAAAAAAAGTTTTCTCAAACAGCACATCGCTTCACAACAACTTGGATATCTGGATTACCCTCTTCTGCTTCCCTTTCTCTTTTTAAAAAGTTATGAGTTTCCTGACGCTCAACATGCTTATCAAATATCCATGTAAAAAACCTTACTGGAGGTGCAAATAACCCTAAATGATGCAAACCGTGTTCAACTGGATTCTCATATTTACACGTTTCACTAAACTCTATTAAATCATAACGTTGCCAAATTCCTTTACCAATTCCTAGACTCTCAATAGACACTCTCGGATTGTGTTTTCTCCAGTGAAAAAACAAACATTGCATCATTTCGAATAAATTATCCCGTACTGCATATGAAAGTAATGACCACCCCCTCCATTCACCAGCATCGGATGGGAGTTTTTCGTTTACAACATCATGTTCTTCTACATCAAGAATTGCCTTAACTTCTTTCACACGATTTTTAAATACGCCATATGATAGATATCGCAGTGGCTCAGATGGTGAAGAGCTCCACCTTTCATTTTTCATGAGGTCTGTTAAAGTTATTTTCGCAATTGTGTATATTATATTTTTAAAAAAATCTCCTTCATTTTTCATGTATAATTTTCCTTCGCGTGAATCCCAATGCTTTTTTAATACTTCAGCTATTGATTTTGCATATTTACGAGTATGCATGTCGCAAAGGTCTGTCAGACCAAGATCTGAGAGTGCTCTAAAAATCGTTCCTCTTATCACGCCTTCAACATCATGGGAAACCACTAAACCACCAAACATGTCTTTCAAAACTTCTTCTCTTTTACAATCAGATTTACTAATTGCAATCGCAATGATAGTAACTTTTTCGTGACAATCATGATTTGCTAATAAACCGACATGGCTCACTAAGGTTGCGACTGAAGCAAAGACTTGTGCAGAACCTTGAGCTTGAATGAGTGCACTGTTTGATAACGCAGCGTTTTGAACCTCTTGATCAGCAAGCATATTTTACCTCCATGAATATTTCAAATTACAACTGTGTAAACTATTTCTTGAGATTTCGCTGAACAACATTACTTGCATTAATTTTTGAATTATCTATCGATTGTTCAGAGTTTTGCCAAAAAGCAGAGGAAGCGTCTTGAATAACTTTAGCATCGTTGATAGTTGAGCCGTTGATGCTTTGTTTTGAACTGGAGCGACAACGGAGAATCAATATAACTAGTACTGTAGCTACTCCAAAAATAAGAAGCATTTCTGGTGAAAATTTCTGAAGTGCCCTAAGTAAACCCTTTGCACTAAATCCCTCACCATTCACTGAAAGTTCATCACGCATAAAATATTCTCCTTTAAAAAGAAAAAGTTTAGCGAAAATTAAATTTAGTATGTTAATTTATAGAAAAAATCTTGGGGGAAAACGTTTATTAATCTGAGAGTTAGACATAAAAATGACGTGAAAATAATACCATAATCGTTAGTTAAGTGACAGTTTTTTTATTTACTTGATTTTGCGTCTCTGTATAGCGCGCAGAGTCATAAAAAATACTACGACTATCCGAAGAGCCGCGCTGATTATTCCTTATATAAGGTCATGAAGCCATATAGTAAACCATCAGGATAATTCTTGATTTATAAATATCAGACTCACCCAAAAACCCAATAATTTTATCGCCCAAATCTTGATATAACTTACCAAACAACTGTTGCTGACTTTCTGTAATCATTATCGAATTCCCCAAAATAAAAAACCCAACGAAGGGAGCAACTTCGCTGGGTTTGAGATACTAAAAAATCACTATGACAAATTTATACCTGATTTGTTTTTACACTGCAAGAGACTTTGAACAATCAAAAATCACCGAATATTTTTTAATTCCAGAAAGTTAAAAATTTCTTTGCATACGAAATCCTCTATACTCAATGGTATTCCGTTGTCGGCATTGCTGTAGCTACTCGAAACCCTTATCTTCTAAAAAACTGATAAATTCACCCATGATTTTCCTAAACTTATCCTTGAACTCTTCTTTAATGTTTCCTTTTTCATCAAAAACCCCCTGTTTTTTGGGTTTATTTCCACTTTCAGGCTTATCTCGAATGTCTACTGTCGGTAGCTCTCTCAATAGAAATGCCGGGTAACTGATTTTATCGTTTTCGAAACATCCATTAGTATCTTTATCATACAAGGCTGCGATTTTTTGCAATCCCAAATCTTTTGCCATCTCTAAGAATGGCTGCATTCTTGAAAAACCACCTACTCCGTAGCCAAAAATATCAAAATGAATTTTTATTTTATTTTCCTTTAGCTATTTTCTAATCAATCCAACATCTTCCTTGCCTTCAACAAAAAGAATCTTTTCGGAAAACATAATTTCTTTTGCGCAGATATCTAATAATTCAGGTCTCTGCCAATCCAATACACTTTTCTCAAAAAGTGCGCCATAATTTTTAGTGTTAGTTAATTCAGATACAACACACTGCTTATTCGTTTCATTCAACCTTACGAACTTTGCACCACTTACAAAATCATCCCAATTTACAAAATAAGGTGAATGAGTACATAGAATAATCTGCTTATCTTTGGATAACTCAGAAATAAACAACGATAGCGCCTTCTTCACAGGAGGATGCAATCCGTCCTCCGGCTGATCAATGATTAAAATGGTATCCTTATCTTCTTCTACTAGATGAGCACAAACCCTAAAAAGGGAAATTATTCCATCACCCAAAAGACCCGCATGATGATATCTCCCATTTTCACCGTATTTAACGTAATCCCTCTCCGAAACAGTATCTATTTCCCAATCTTGGAAACGTGGAAAAAGTTTTTTCATATACGCATTAAATCTCGCTTTTTCTTCCTTGTTTTCTGATATAGCTAGTAATCGTCCCGCTGTGTTTTGATAAAAGATACCTCTAACTGGCGTGTGCCCAGTATCGCGTTGAAATGTTTTACCATCTGTTCGACCACCAACATTATGATCCCAGCTTTTTTTTGACCCTATAATTTCGAATTTAAGATAATGTTCGCCATTTTGGATAACCTGCGAACCCCCGGCTCTATTTTTGAATTCACACCTTTCTTCTTGATCTGAATAAATTAAGATACAAGGATCGCTACCGTCTTGGTGTCGGTGCTCTTGAGAAAATTTTCGTTCTTTGCTTGTTTGCAATGCCTCAATTATTGCTGTTTTTCCAGTATTATTAGGCCCTGTGATCAAGGTTAATCCACTTCCACTTTTTCCATTAGGTATCGCAAAATTTATCACCTGTTTTTCAAAAAAGCCCCGATAATGTTCTATCTCAAGCTTTTTAAGAAATCTTCTATTTCCCATACTTGCACCGCCCCTCTATTGATTAAGTAGTCTTTTTTATTGTAAAGCAATTTTACATATGTAAAACAAATTTGCCATTCAAAATTTGGGGGGCACCCTAAAATCATTTAGTTCTTTCTCGTAAACATCCGACATTATTTGAACAATCTTCCTATCAACCACTGCTTCGCCATCTGCAAATAAACACCATACTGCGCATGCGAAATACCAAATTTCTTTGCACTCTCTCGTAAACTCATCTGACTTAAATAATAATGTCGCAAACAATCTGCCATTAGCGGTTTGTAATTTTTCATTTGAACTATCATTTTTTCAATTTCTTCTGCGTCTTCATGCGCGTCTACACTTGCTTTTGATTTTCTATTTTGATTGATCGCTTTACCTTGATGAAACATTGCAATCGACGATTGGCGGTGATAACCAATATTGAGGAAATTACCTGTTTTTAACCACTCTGCCCATTCTTGTAATCGTCGCTCAAGATAAGCATCAAAGGGATTTTCATTTATGATTGACATTTTTAAGTTCCTCTCTCAACTGTTTTTTAATTAATCTATTCTGCTCATGAAGATGCTTTATAGTTTTTATCATTCGCGCCTCGTCTTCTCTCGTACGAATGTATGTACCATATTTAGTTGGCTTTGGTTGCTTATAGCCCATTGAAAAATCCAACATGTTTTCAATAGATTTCCGATTCGCACCAAGATCAAACTTCAGGGATTTGCGATTTTGAAAAAAATTCACTAATTCAACCGTAGGAGTTGCTTTCAACTCACTTTTCAAAAGCTTAAGTTTCTTAGATAATTTCTCTCTGTTGTGTTTTGTCATGATTATCGTCCTAAATATTTTCCATTAGATTTTTAACATCAGATGAATTTTTCCCGAAAAAAATGGGTTCTGAAAAATGCCTTCCAAATAATCGCGCGGAATGCTCATCAATACCCACTAACCGCTTTGGAATACTGAGCAGAGGATATGACAGACAGACAAGATAACAACGCTGAAAATACTGAAATAAAAATGGCAGATTTTTCTCTGTTGTGTGACAAAACTTTACCCAACCTCCCAGCTTCTCAATCACGGCATGGATTAATGAATCATCAAAAACAATGCTTTCATACGCACCAACTGTCCTCATTGCATTAAGCACTTTATTCCACGCACGAAGAGCTTTATCTACATTTTTGCCTTCGATATTTCGAATTAGATCTGCGGGTTTTGGCATAAACTGACCCACATCAGGATTCAAGACATGAAGATTTATGGCGCGCTTAATTTCCTCAAGAGAATATTTCTCAACGCCCCACCAATAAATTTCAAACAACTGAGGTGAAATATTTTTTCCGTACAATTCACCTAACCACGTCAACAACTTACAAAATTCTAATTTTCGTTCACTCTTCACGAATAACTTCCCCACCAATGACACATTTTTCATTTGTTTCATTTCTTTCACTTTGCCCGCTTAAACTCAACCACTGTTCTGCTGCAAAACAATTGCGTTCTAACAATGAACTGTGAATTGGCGGAGATCGACTGCGATAATTTTGCTTGGGACTGTTTTGGCTTTTCGAAAGCCACGCATTGATGTGTTTTAAAATACCTGATTTCGTTTTACGTTTCGTAGGGTTCGCTAAATTCCATCCACGAATATTTCGAAGCTCTTGCATGACATCCACTGCAGGATATAAATCTTTCCATTCCTCCACCCGCTGTTGTGAAATTTGAAAATCTTCACCTGTGTTGAGTGGTATACCAATCACCCCAGAAGAAAATTTTTCTTGTTCGGTAGGCTCAGCACAAATATTATCTTTTTCTTGTTCCTGCTTCTGTTCTTGTTCCTGTTTCTGCTCCTGTTCCTGATTAGGCATACTCTTTCGAAAGCCTTCCGGTAAGGCTTCCCGAAACCCTTCCGAAAAGCTTTCAATTAATAACCTGGCAGAATCGATTAATTCAGCCTTCAAGTCACATTCAGGCAGATAATCCAAGGACTGTTCCCATGATTTCACGACATTGGGAGATTCAGGAGAATTGTATTTTAAGAAATTAGGTAACCATAAAAATAGTGAGTCTTGATCATACTTCACCATATTTTTATCCAAAATTTGGCGCAAAGCATGTTTAAGTTTGCGCTCACCCCAGTTCAATTCACCTGCTAATCCTAAAATTGATACTCGCATTGCACCTAATGCAGTTAAATTAGGGTGGGTTAAAAGAAAGAAAAAAAGAAGTTTTGCATCAACAGTTAATGAGTTAAAGCGCTGATCATTCCAGATACGTGTTTCAATTTTACGATAACGTGCCATACATCAACTACTCTCATTAAGAATAAAAAAAGAAAAACTAAATATCTTTACAAAAGTGCGCTCTGTTTCGAGAAAATTGATTTATTTTCTTAGGCTTACCTTCGGAATTTAATTCAGGCTTAAAAAAATGAACCAATTTCCATCCCATTTTAAAATCTGGACTTAAAAAGTCTTTCTCAATCAGCTCTTGGATCGCTCGTCGGATCGTAAATTTGTCTAAAGAAAGCATGCCTGCCATATATTCCTCAGCCGTTTGATATCCTTTCGCATTATCGTCATGAGGACAACTCATTAAATAACCGCCAATTAAATGAGCATTCAATGACAACGAAAGATATTGTGGATTTATCCAAAACTCAGTTTGTAACACAACGTATTCCCGCATCGTCATTTTCCTTTTAAAAATGTTTTGTATTTCATGATTTGTGCTCTCGCATGAGGGGATAATTTTTCAGCAAGAATTTGCCCATCCGTTAGTATTTCAATGGACATAGCATGCTGCACTGGCACACGAACACACATGTTCAACCAGTTATTAATCACTTTACGGTTAACACCCAACATTTTTGACAATTTTTGTTGGGAATCAAAAAATCGAATCGCTTCAATCAGCGCTTCGTTTCCCATAACCCTACCCCACTATTCTTATTAATTTCTTATAAGTGAGCATAACGAACTATTTGTCCAAAAGTTTGGACAAATAGTCAGCTAGACTACAAACAGTTTAGATAGAGATTTTTTTAATACTTAAAGGGCCAGACCGAGAATAAGCAAAGAGATGAAGGAATTTAAAAAACAAAATAAATGGTTTTGAAACTGCGTTTTTAAGATTGTTCATAATCAGTGTCCTTTTTTTAATTGGTAGTATTAACAAACTATGTAGGCACATTAGACCCTCTGCTCACTGAGAAATCAATCACTATATTTGGTAGCAAAATTGAATACCTAATTTTAGGGGTGAAAATATGAATAAACTAGACAAGCGTGGCTATACCGAGAAAGAGGCATCTAATTACCTAGGGTTAAGCCTAGCTTTTTTACGAAAAGATCGAGTTAATGGCGTTCGCGATGGGTACTTGCTCGGTCCTAATTACATCAAATTCGGAAAAAATGTCCGCTATCTCAAAGAAGACATTGAAGCCTGGATAGAAAAAAACCGTGTTATCCGCAAAGCTCCAGATTCTGACTAGCAATTCTTTTATCTCACCTCAACTGCTCTTCCCATTCAAATCTATTTCACTTCGGCCAAAAAAACAAAGCTAACCTTGCAAGTGGACTTACAGTGGACTTAAGGAGAAAAAATGGTATAAGATAAAAAAGTGAAATAGGCTTTCAAAGGCTGTCAGAATTGGTCGGAGTGATAGGATTCGAACCTACGGCCCCTGCCTCCCGAAGGCAGTGCTCTACCAAGCTGAGCTACACTCCGCTAAAAAGAAAATAAAAAAACTAAAACTTTCGTGATACCGCAAAATCGACTAGCTTCATCAAACTGTCTTTATAAATGGATGTCGGCAAATCGCTAATAAATTCTCGTGCTTTCAAGGCTTGACGCGTTGCCGCATCGATAGTGTATGAAATGGCATCCGTGGATTCAATGATTTTGACCAGTTTTTCAATGTTTTCCACTGAGCCTTCTGAAATCGCCTGGCGCAAAATCCGGGCATCTTCATCTGCTGCCTGGGAAAGTGCTCGGATAAATGGCAAGGTAGGTTTACCTTCGCGCAAATCATCGCCCATATTTTTGCCCATTTCCTTGGCATTTCCGCGGTAATCCAATGCATCATCAATTAATTGAAACGCCGTGCCTAAACATGAACCAAAATAAAACATATTTTCAATCTGTACTGGATTGGCATTCACTAACACAGGTCCCATTTGCGCCGCTGCTGCAAATAATGTTCCGGTTTTGCAATAAATCACCTTCATGTAATTTTCTTCAGTCACATCCGGCTGATGGCAATTTAATAATTGCAGCATTTCACCTTCTGCCATTTGATTAGAAGACGCTGCAATAATTTCCATCACTTTCATATTATTAACATCAACCATTAATTGAAATGCGCGGGAATATAAATAATCGCCGACTAATACGCTCGCATGATCACCCCAAATATGATTCGCCGTGGGTTGATTACGCCGCAACTCAGAATGGTCTACGACATCGTCATGTAATAACGTCGCGGTATGTAATAATTCAATCACTGCAGCTAATTTAATATGCGCATTTCCCTGATAACCAAACGCTTTTGCGCTTAATAAGACTAATAAGGGCCGTAATCGTTTTCCACCACTGTGAATAATGTGATCGCCAATTTTAGAAATTAATTCAACGTTAGATTTTAAACTGTCACGAATTAATTCATCACAAGCTTTTTGATCATCCAGTAAGGGATTGCGAATGGAATCAATCACTTCAGACATGAAAACTCTCACCACACCCGCAGGATGCTTTTTCATTGGGATTGTGAAATACAAATTTGCCGGTTAATTCTGTTTTTTCGTAATCGATTTCGGTGCCTGCCACAAAAACATAACTCGTGGGATCAATACATAAAACAATATTTTCGTCGAGCATGAAAATTAAATCGTCGGAATTTTTTTCGTCGATCAAATCTAAAATATATTTTTTGCCAGTACATCCCGCATCTTTAATGGCTAAACGCATGCCAATACCTTTCCCTCGTTTAGCGAGTTGTTTTTTGATGTGCGTAATTGCAGCTGGTGTCGCAGATAACATTTTTCCTCACACGGGCGCGATGTATCCCGCCCCTACTATTTATTACCTAATTATAGAGGCTACCGCCTTCAAAAATCCACGTAAAATATTAAGTTCTACCTGATCAAGACCGGCGCGGTTGAATAATCGCCGAAAACGCTCCATCAGCTGCCCCGGCCGCTTGGGATCCAAAAATCCTGAAGCTTGACTCAACTGCTCAAGTTGTTCATATAGCCCTTCTAATCCGGGCACATCCGCATATGTACTCTCTGAAGAATAGATCGCCCTGCTGCTGGACGCTAATAACAATTCATAAGCCACTATCTGAACCGCTGCAGCTAAATTTAAAGAGTGGTAATTTTCTTGCGTGGGGATTTGAATTAATGCGTGCGCGAATAATAAATCGCTATTGCTTAGGCCATGATTTTCGGGGCCAAACAAAATAGCGACTTTATGTGCCGTGATTTTATTTTTTATATCCGTCGCCGCTGCATGCGCCGAAAAACACGGCAATTCTACGGCACGCGAATTTGCGCTGGTTGCATACACATAGGTAATACCTTCTAAGGCATCAATAAGATTATCGACAACACGGGCGTTATTTAAAATATCTTCTGCATGGGTCGATAATGCAATCGCTTCATCGCTAGGAAATTTTTCAGGCGAGACTAAAACCAATTCCACTAATCCCATGGTTTTCATGGCACGCGCCACAGAACCAATATTTCCAGGATGACTGGTACGGGCTAAAATAATTCGAACGGGAAACATCAGGCGTGAGAAACAATATTGGCTAACGATTCCGCTAATCCATTCACTTGATCATGATCCGAACCTTCAACCATGATACGCAATACAGGCTCCGTTCCTGAATGACGCACTAAAATACGACCTGTCTTGCCTAATTCAGATTCTGCTTGTTTGATGGCTTTTTTAACGGAATCAGATGACAACGGATCATGTCCCGGCGAAATCGTTACATTGCGAATAATTTGGGGAAATTTATGTAATTTCTCTTTTAATTCATGCAAATTTTTTTGCGCTGTTACCATTGCTGCTAAGACTTGTAATGCCGTAATAATACCATCCCCGGTAGTGGTCGCACCTAACCATACAATATGTCCTGAAGGCTCACCACCTAACAACCAGCCCTTTTTTTGTAATTCCGAAATGACATAACGGTCGCCGACATTGGCGCGCGCAAAAGAGAGCCCTAATTCCTTGAGCGCCACTTCTAAACCCATATTGCTCATGACGGTTCCAGCAATACCGCCTAAGGTAATATTGCGCGATAAATAATATTTCGCAATGATGTACAACAAATCATCGCCGTCTAAGATATCACCTTTATTATCGATCATAATTACACGATCACCATCGCCATCCAACGCAATACCCACATCGGCTTTTTCTTCAATAACTTTTTGTTGAAGTAATTTAGGATTGGTCGAACCACAATTTTGATTGATATTAAATCCATCCGGTTCAACACCGAGTTCAACAACATCCGCTTCTAATTCACGAAAAACATGCGGCGCAATATGATACGTTGCACCATTGGCGCAATCGACAACGATTTTTAAGCCATTTAATGAAATGGAAGTGGGAATCGTACTTTTACAAAATTCAATATACCGCCCCGGCGCATCATCCATTCTCACCGCTTTGCCTAATTTTGCAGAATCAACCGTCACCATGGGTTTTTCTAATTCTGCTTCAATCGCTAATTCTAATTCGTCAGGTAATTTTGTGCCTTGTGATGAAAAAAATTTAATGCCGTTATCCATGTACGCATTGTGTGAAGCACTGATGACAATTCCGGCAGATGCACGTTGTGTGCGAGTTAAATACGCAATGGCAGGTGTTGGCATGGGACCTAATAAATGAATATCCATTCCGGCTGCAGATAATCCAGCCTCCAATGCAGATTCAAACATATATCCCGAAATACGCGTGTCTTTTCCAATTAAAACTTTTCCTTCGCCTTCTTTGGCTAACGCTCGTCCCGCCGCCCAACCTAATTTCAAAATAAATTCTGCAGTAATAGGAGGCACACCAACCTTTCCACGAATGCCATCTGTGCCGAAATATTTACGTGAGGCGATCATGCGTGAGTAGGCTCCGCCATCCAACCTTCTGGATCTCGTGGCACTTTACCTTCCATGATGTCATCAATTTGAGGGGTGTCGATGGTTTCATATTTGATTAATGCATCTGCCATTAAATGCAATTTATCCATATTATCGTTAAGTATTTTTTTGGCACGCTCATAATTTCTGTCAATAATTACGCGAACTTCTTTATCAATATCATCCGAAGTTCTATCAGAAATTTCTTTACGCTGTGTCACCATATGACCCAAGAAAACTTCGCCTTCATCTTCACCATACGTTAAAGGTCCTAATTTTTCTGATAAACCCCATTTTGTCACCATATTACGTGCAATTTCCGTTGCGCGTTGAATATCATTGGATGCACCAGTCGTAACATTTTCAGGTCCGAAAATAATTTCTTCGGCGAGTCGTCCACCAAACAAACTGGATATTTGGCTTTCTAAACGTTGGCGCGTATAACTGTAACGGTCTTCCTCCGGTAAAAACATCGTCACACCTAATGCACGCCCACGCGGAATAATCGTCACTTTATAAACGGGATCATGCTCTGGGACTAACCGTCCAACAATCGCATGACCACTCTCATGATATGCAGTATTTTTCTTCTCTTTTTCACTCATTACCATGGATTTACGTTCAGAACCCATCATGATTTTATCTTTCGCTTTTTCAAATTCCGCCATCGTAACTGTCGGTTTATTAACACGCGCTGCAAATAACGCCGCTTCATTGACTAAATTCGCTAAATCGGCACCGGAAAACCCTGGCGTTCCGCGCGCAATCACTTGTGGCTTTACATCTTCTGATAAGGGTAATTTACGCATATGTACTTTGAGAATTTGTTCACGACCTCGAATATCGGGAAGTCCGACAACCACTTGGCGATCAAATCGACCGGGACGTAATAACGCTGGATCTAAAACATCAGGGCGGTTTGTCGCTGCCATGACAATCACACCTTCGCTGCCTTCAAACCCGTCCATTTCAACTAATAATTGATTTAAGGTTTGTTCGCGTTCGTCATGACCACCGCCCAAACCTGCACCACGACGACGACCGACCGCATCAATTTCATCAATAAAAATAATACACGGCGCTTGTTTTTTCGCCTGTTCAAACATATCGCGTACACGAGAAGCGCCAACACCGACAAACATTTCTACGAAATCAGAACCCGAAATAGAAAAGAACGGTACTTTTGCTTCACCGGCAACAGCTTTTGCTAATAATGTTTTTCCGGTTCCGGGTTGACCAATTAATAAAACACCCCGCGGAATTTTTCCGCCTAATTTTTGAAATTTTTGCGGATCTTTTAAGAAATCAACTAATTCTTTGACTTCTTCTTTTGCTTCGTCACATCCCGCGACATCTTGAAACGTCACTTTAACTTGATCTTCACCTAATAAGCGCGCACGACTTCGCCCAAACGAAAATGCTCCGCCTTTTCCACCACCTTGCATTTGACGTAAAAAATAAATCCAAATACCGATTAATAAAATAGTCGGGAACCAGCTAATTAAAATTCGCATAAATAAACTTTCTTCTTCCGGGGGTTTTCCGGTAACCGTCACATTTTTCTTCATTAAATCCGTTAATAAATATTGATCATCGACTGGCATATAGGTACTAAAGGTTTTGTTATTTTGAAGCACGCCTGAAATATTTTGCCCGTCTACCACAACGGATTTCACACCACCTTGATCAACTTGGTGTAAAAAATCCGAATAATTCAGACGACTTTCGCCACTCTGGCGCGGCTCAAAATTGCTGAAAAGTGATACCAGAATAAATCCGATGATGAGCCATAAAATCAAATTTTTTAGCATGTTACTCAAGAGATATTTCCTCCCTCTGATTTATCTTTTTTTCTTCGCATCATACGAAGAAAGTAAACCCACACTGCTATTATGAAAATAGTCGGAAACCAATTTATAAACAATTGCTGCAACGTAGTTTGTTGTTGAGATGATTTTTCTCTTACTGAAATATTCTTCTTAATCAGGTCCTTCACTAACGCATTACTGTATTGAGGAATAGTCGTTTGAAACGATTGATTATTTTTTAACGTTCCTTGTAATAATTGGCCATTAATCGTAACTGAAACCACATTTCCTTGATCGACTTGATGTATAAAATCAGAATAAATCATGGCGGGCTGAGTATTTTGCGTTGGCTGAAAATTGCCAAATATACTAATTAGAATGATCCCCATTACAAAGAATACTATTAAGTGTTTTAACTTATCGCTCAAAGCACACCCTCTCTCATATATTTCGAACGCTGTACTATACCATAAACCCTTTCGCGACAAGATAGGTTTCACGTGATCGTGAGCGCGAAGCGTCGGGTTTTCGCACAAAAACCTGCTTAAACGCACCTTTTAGGGCCTTAAGAAACGCATCAGAACCTTCGCCTTGAAATATTTTTACCACCAAATTTCCGTCTTTTTTCAAGACTTTTTTGGCTAATTCCAAACTCAGTTCGGCGAGATACATAGCACGTGGCTGATCGACACTCGCTTGCCCACTGGTATTCGGTGCCATATCAGATAACACAACATCTGCTTTTTGATCCTCTAATAAAGAAATTATTTTTTCAAAAATTTCAGATTCACGAAAATCGCCCTGAATAAAATACACGTGGGGTAATTCATCCATCGGCAAAATATCCAACGCAATAATTTTGCCATTTTTACCCATCCACTCGGTTGCAATTTGTGACCACCCACCCGGTGCTGCACCCAGATCAATTACGGTCATCCCCGGCTGAATAATTTTATCTTTCTTTTGAATTTCGATGAGTTTAAATACCGCGCGCGAACGATAACCTTTTTGCTGGGCGGATTTTACATACGGGTCAGAGAAATGTTCTTTTAACCAACGTTGACTGCTTTTTGAACGTGCCATATACCGCGCTTCTTTGAATTAATCCTTTTTCGGTAAGAATTTAAAATTGGGATTTTCACGGTATGCCGCTAAAATTTGCTCAGCTAATTCATCCACCACACCTAAATTAGCCGTTTCCGCAATTAATCCTTGTTGGGTTTCGCGCATACTATTCAATCGTTGCTCAACTAATTTTGACACACTGCCAGAAGGAAATAGTGTTGCCAATACACGTCGCGCTTCTTTGGGCCCAATGCGTTTATATAGTAAATTACGTAACATTGCATCTTCCACCGTTGTACTGAATGCCCATAATTCAATAGGCCCTAAGGTATTTGTCACCAACTGTAAATTAATGCCGCTTTTTGTCGCATATTGTACTAAGAAGGTACCACCACCTTCTCGAGGACCATGAACACGGGTACGCAAAGCCACTTGTGCCGTTTCAGATAATCCAAATATTTTGGCTGATTTTTCTATCGATTGTTGTGGACCCGCATCCATAATATAAATACCTGTTGCAAATTCCACCATCGTTTCATCAAAGTCATCCAACGATTGCGAAATTAATGCTATATGTACTTTCCACTTTCTGCCTTCACGCATATCAATAATCACTTGATCACGTACTGCGCGTGCTTTTGACGTACGATGAAATTCGTCCATGACCAATCGTTTGGGATCTTCACGAATTTCCGTAATTCGTTTACGATGAAATTCACGATATTGTTCTGGCATATCCGTGACATTATCTTCCGTTAAATAATACGTTTTCGCTAAAATATAACGCGATAACATGTACATTACGGCCGTTTGACGATCCGCAGCGTCACCACCACCTTTCGCGACCTCGTCTAAATCTAATGACACAATGCGGGCTTCACCCAAATCAAATGTTGTAACGCGTGACAATACCGGATACTCACGGACGGCACTCGAAATCATTCGCGCAAAAGCATTAATTAATGTTTCTCCCGTTGGGGCAATAATTTTTCCATATAAGTCTTCAACATTTTGTGAACGACAAATTGATGCTGCATCGGCGACTAATGGCATAGCATAGCGTTGCGCTAATGTCGCTTCATGTGAAAATCCTGCAATAAATAATGCATCAACCACTTCCCACCACGTTGTTTTTTGATCTTGAACGAATCCAATTTCTTCTAAAATTCCATCCACCAAGGGTTCGATACCTGGCGTATATTGATAAGGATTTCCACTGTCCGCTAAATTTTTATATAACTCATCAACCACCATCCCTGCCATGTCTGAAATACCATCGTAAGGCATTTCTGCTCCGACAGGCGTAGTTAACAAGGTAACGAAATTAACTAAGAAACCACGTTCTTGTGGAGTGGGGAATCGACAACCTAATTGAGTATCAAATGGATTAATTGAATAATCCGGTGTCATGCGTAATCGATGATATGCCACAAAGTGTCGTTGATTTTGCGGCAACGCTTCTTTTAATAATGAAATTAACCCGCTGCTTGATGGGCCAATATCAATTACCGCAATGCGCGGTAATCGTTGCAATCCTGCGGATAAACATAACGCTAAATTAATTGCATTTGATAAAACGGATTTACCTGAACCCGGTCGCGCAAAAATTAAATCAATCCATGTAGTTTGTTCACTGGATCCAGGCTGAAATGGCCACGGTTTTCCATCCGGTGTACGGAATAATAATGCACCTTGTTTCCACGGTGATGCTGGTCGCGTAATGGGCAACATCCACACCACTTCACTTAACGGTGCTACTGACGCATTTGCAACGCTATGCAATGTAACGCCGAGCATACTAGATACGGCACCGTGAAACGGATCGCCACTGATTTCCGAAACTTCGCACGTTCCCCATCCTTCAATGGCTTTAGCTAATTCAGAGGTACGTGTGCGCAATAATGCAAGATTTCCTTCCGGTGCCCAGGTGCATGCTGCAACACGTAATCGAACAACCGCATTATCTGTATTAATTTCTAATTCTTCTAACGCTTTTTTAGAATCCGCCAATAAACGATTTTGCGCAGACGAAAAACTTAAAATAGCTGCAATTAAAGATTTGAGTTTAATGGTTGTTAATCCATCGCTTTCCGTCAAAAATGAAATACGCCACGGAATTCCAGCCGCTAAGGTTCGACGTAATAAAAAGGTAAAGTTTTTGATATCTTTAGGAAACAAATCAATAAATACTGACGAATAAATCTTGTCCCCAATTCTTACCGTGCGCATATCTAAATTTTCGGCATCACGCGGCAAAATTTGTTTGCCAATAGAGGGCCATAAGAAATCCGTTATTTCTCCTGAAAAACGCTCATAATCTTTGCGTGGAATTTTATCGCCCGGCAATACGGGCTTCCAACTTTTATCCGTAAAATCAGGATCCACGGTCATGCGCATTTCATGAATCGCGTCATGCACTTCTAATAATGAGGCGCGTATACTTAAATTTTGTAAATCATTGATCATCGAACGTACAAAAGAATCATGCGTATCCCGCAGATCAGGAATCGGTGCTAAAATATTTTGAGCACGTTTAAAATTGGGTAATTTAGATTCACGAATCACTTTTAATTTTTCTTTGTTAGCACGATCTAATTGTTCCCCAGTTAGTAATGCAGGACGCGTCCACAACACAAAAAATACGCTTTCTTTTCCGCACCAACGTGCAATATGACGGATACGTTCATCCAACAAATCGTCCAAATCTAGGAGTAAACGTTTTCTGGTTTCGCTAGCAGGCGCAAAAATTTCGGCAATTTCAGCCTGAACAGTTTCGGCTTCTTTATCATAATTAAACAGAACTTGGAAAGCATGCCCTTTTCGTGCCATGGCAGATTGCAACGCTAATGTTAAGCCTTCCCATAATCGATTAAATTCAGGATTGCCTAATAACGTCGTAATACCATCGATTTTAATAACACTTAATAAAGAACCATCATGATTAACAAGAACAGTCGGACTATCTGCTGTTTCTATATCGCAATACGTTTCCGTCGTTTGACGTAATCCTGCACCTAACCATGCAAGAAATGAATCAACGGTATCCAAAACAGCTTCAACGATTTGAGGCATAAGTCTCCAACAACCTTGTCAAAGTTCAGAAGCCAATTCTTTAAGCGCTGTCGCAGCCCAATGATCGACTTGCGTTTTAAATCCACCCCGCGAAGGTAATAAGCGCACATTTTTCAACATCCGCTCTAATTGCGCAGGATTATTACCCACAACATCTAAATATAACTCGCCTAATGTCGCAGGATTACTGCAGCCTTCGCCTAATTCATCTTCTACAACTTGTGCTCTTAATTTTAAACTGCGGTAAATAGATTGCGCACTGCCTTTATAGCCAGTATCGTTTGCAACCGCACAAAATAATACGTGGCAAAAACTATTCACACTGGCCTGTTCAATTTCGGGGAGATACACTAGCGTCCCCCCGCCATATCGACCGACGCTCACACTTTCCAGAAAAAAACATTGCGCACAAAAACAACAGGCTGTCACAAGATTAGATTGTTTATTATTACTATAATTTCCATCTAAATTTACCACTTCCTGAAAATCTTGTGCTTGAAACCCGCAAAATTGACATGTGTAATTATCTCTTTTCCATATTTTTTCAGAAAATTTATTAAACGCAGGGTCGTTTTTACGTCGAATAAATAAACGCCATGCGCCCGGAATAATTGACAATTTTAACGGGTACATTTTATTTTTTTAGAATGACGACACGCCAGATACACTACCCGCTGATTTGCTTGCACCGAAAATCGTTTGACCTGCAACACCAAACAATGTTGGCAAGAATAACAATGCCGCTGCAACAAATAATAATGCAATAGGCGTACCAATCGGAATTTGTGTTGGGTTATCTTTGTGCGCTTTAAATTTCAGAATGGCTGCCATACCAAATCCCATTCCTGCAACATAAGCAATTGCGGTCACTAACTGAGCAAGACTTCCAAATGTTTTTGTAATGTTTTGCGCAATTTGCCCTACGTCTTGATTCGATTGTGCTAATGCATTCGCTCCATAGAAAAATAATGAATAGGCACCGAACATCAAAACACACTTAATGATACGACTTAACTTCATAATATACTCTCCTTTGCATTTAAAATCAGATTTAGAATGATAAACCAAATGTATTCCAAATAACGTTTGCGACACCAAAAATATTTACCAACAATAGTCCACCTATAATGTGCGTTAATCCTTTTCCAAAAGACGCGCCACCACCACCCGGAGATTGAGCGTTTGCCACCAAAATCAACCAACCGCGTATAAAGGCCACAAATCCCAACAATTGCACAAATCCACCAATGGCTTTCAACACAATTGGATTAATGGATGTGTTTGCATTTTCCCACCCAAGCATGGAACTTGTTCCAAAAAGGGTCATTGTCATGGTTTGAAAAGCGGTGGGAAGAAAAAGAAATACAGCTGACGTAACGATATAAGTCATGGGCACTTTGAGACTGGATTGCGTGCTCATCATGGTTCGTAATTCGCCATAAACTTTTAAATAATAAATGGCGCGAATAGCAAGTCCCATACCAATAACATAACAAAGCGCTGTTGCCATTAATGTTAAAGCGGGAAAACTTCTCGACAAGTTGGCTAACATCGTTAGCGCATCCATTGTCGTTGCCGCATTTCCGCCGCCAGATGAAAATGTCGTCTGTGCTAACACCGTCGGAGAAAATAAAATCAACGCAATTAAAAAGCCCCATTTAGATTTCATTTATCGTCCGCTCTATATCCGATTACTTTACCTGAAGTTGTAGTAATTTCACCTTTGGTGGTGTCAATATTACTCACTTCTCCATAACCCGGCAAATTATCACCCACAGCCACCGTTACACTCGCTCCATCAAGTGTCATCAACCATACCCGACCTTGTATCATGGCTTTGATATAATAAGATGTTTGAGCAGGTTGTGTAACTTTTAATTTTCGACTTACGGCTGCAATCCGTTTTTTGTGGGTTTTTGCAGATTTTGTTTTAGTTTTTTCTATGGGTGTCGCACTTTCTTTCTTTGTGTCTTCGGCCAATTTTTCTTTCGCTTTTTCCATATCTGAAATTTGCTGTGTCAACGTCGATAAGTTATTTTGAATATCTGCCATAGATGTTGCGACACCCGCCATTTGATCTTGCAAATTCGCATTGGTTTGACTGACTTTGGATACCACGCGTTCAAGTGTACCCACTTTATCTTGTAATCGCGTTATTTCTGTAGACGCAGGAGGAGCAACAACTTCAGGTTTAGCTTCTTCTGCAGACACAGGCGCAGGAGTAGATTTTGCTGTAACCGTTGGCGTTTCAGTTTTTTTCACCGGTGATGCACTAAATACATCCACCAATTTATATAAACAAAATATGGCAACCGCTGCACCAATGATTAAAAAAATCTTTTTCTTCCCTTCCGAAGCAGGCGGATTCAATGAAGTACTGGAAGAGCTTTTAGCGTTTATGGATCCAAAATTACTGGAGTGTTCACTATCCATAAATTCATATTCTTCTTCATTCGATTTATTGACCGGATCATTACCCATGTCCGATACCTCCTTCAAAAATGTCTAACAAAATTAAGCTGGCAATTGTGCGTCAGCCAAAAACAATAATCCTACTGCTGTTCCTGAAGCAACATACACCGTTGGCGGCGTATTAAATGCTGCCAATGCCGACGTACTAAATTGTTGGCCTACATTACCTAACGCAATAAAGAATTTATCTCGTGGACTTAATTGCGGCGTTGAAGTTTGTGTCGATAAACCATTCGAACTAATCGTTGTACCGGATGTTTGAAATGCTTGTCCGTAACCTTGAATAAAGGCTGAAGCAAACACTGCACCGTAACGATATAAATAATGATGATTGGTTTCTGTGGATAATCCTGTTCGTGCCGTATTTTGATCAATCGCGACAACATTAACAGGAATACTCTTCGGGAAATTCTTTAATGACAATACATTAAAGCTCAACATAACCGCATCTTTTTGGTACGTTAAAGAACCCAATAAGCGTCCACCTTTGTACGGTCCACTAATAACTGTGGCCATCACTGGTCCAGGTTCATCACTGTTTACTGCTGTTTCAATGACACCATAATAAACCGTGCCGGCTTTAATAAAGGGAGGACCTGCATTCGCAGAAGATTGATTTCCAGAATTGCCACTACTTCCTGCGGTAGCATTCCCTGAACCATTACCTTGTACTTGAGGTGTTTCACCTTTTACCATTTGTTGTGCTGACGGGGCCCATGCGGCAAGTAATTGATTGGCTTGTGATGCCATAGATTGTTGCGCTTGCGCAACTTGTTGTTGTACAGGCTGATCACTTCCAATCCTAATACGTGTTCTACCCACTTCTCCATCTTGTGAAGAAGCTGACGGACTTTGCATCGAACCAATAATATTTCCATTCGCATCACGCACGGTACCATCTAGACCAACACTACCAACAACATTACCGTTCGCATCACGAACTTTTCCATCTTCACTCACATAACCAATGACTTTTCCATTAGGTCCATAAACTGGTGTACCAGGCGAAATAGCACCAACTCGTCCAATAATATTTCCATTGGTATCATGAACTTTTCCATCAGCACCAACCGTGCCAACAAGATTACCTTTCGCATCGCGCACCTTTCCGTCGGCACCTACATAACCAATGATTTTTCCATCAGCACCGTAGACTGCTTTTTCTAAATTGGGTTTTGCAATGCTTCCAATAATATTTCCATTCGCATCATGAACTAAGCCATCAGCACCAATCGTACCAACAATATTTCCATTCGCATCACGGACTTTTCCATCAGGCCCCACTGAACCAATTAGTTTTCCATCGGATCCATATACAGCGGTTCCCGGTGATATCGCACCGACTCGTCCAATAATATTTCCATTTAAATCACGAACAACACCATCCGGGCCAACCGTCCCAATAACATTCCCACTGGCATCACGAACTTTTCCATCCGTACACGAAAATCCAATTAATTTCCCTTCAGGTGTATACGCTGGATTTCCCGCTTGTCCTAACGCTTTGCCATCCGGATCGCGAAGAGCGCCGTCTGTTCCTAAAACACCAGCGATTTTTCCCGATGCATCTCGAACTTGGCCATCTTCACCCACTTTACCAATCATCGTACAATTTTTAGAATCATAGATTGGCGTGCCTGCTAATAAACGGCTTGTCTGACCAATAACATTTCCATTGAGATCACGCACAACGCCATCGGGTCCTACACTACCAATAATATTCCCACTAACATCTCTTACTTTTCCATCGGCACCGACATATCCAATCAATCGCCCATTTTTATCATACACTGGAGTTCCCAAGGGTGATGCCGATGCTCCCCCAATAGGACAATTTTTGGCGCCCGCACCAAATTCTTTGGCATTGAATGTTCCGGAATCACTTTGTTCGCGACTTAATCCCTGAAAACCTAAACCCGTATCTGAGACAACAGCAACAGGTTGTTTATCATTTTCTGCACGGACAATCGTAGGAATTGCACTTCCTCCCGTTTGCGTAGCTTGCTGCGCTTTTTCTTTATTTTGTTTTTCTTGTAATCGTGCATATTCTTCATTGGGAGCATTGAACGGAAGCGATTGAATTCCACCAGGAGCAGACGTAACACCGGCACCGGCTTCGACGCCTTTAACGCGTCCACGCATCGTCATAAATCCCACCACAACTGCTATTAGCAAAATAAAAATAGTTGTGAGCAAAATAGTACGTGTACGGGTTTCTTTAAATAAACCCGCAATATTTTTGAATCGATCGTCGGCCATAAGCTATCAGAATCCTTTTACTTTAAGCTGAGACACCTGCCCATTTTGTGACACCAATAACATTGGCGCAGGCTGCATTTCATACGCGTGCATTCCATCTGCACTGGATAACGTTGAAGTCCATCCGGGAGAAAGTACTGTTAAGCGTGTTCTGACATACATTTTTCCACCCGAAATCCACGCTTGGCAATTACCACCATCTACCGTAAGATTTTTACTGTTCGCTGGAGGAACTCCATCAAGTACATTTAAAAGATCAGAACTGGTCGATTCTGGTAGTGTACTGCCAGAAAAAGATTTTGCATTAGGACCAAAACCTTGAACACGCATATCTACACGATAATCAACCGCTTTTTGTCCTGGAATTAACGTAATCATTACCGGCGTGTCTAAGCCACGTAATTTCACTGCAAGATTTCCATAAGTATATAAGACTGTCGATTGAATCATTAATGTATTGCTTGTTTTATCCCATTGAATATTAAATGCAGAGGGATTTCCAATATCATACGATTCAATCGGCCAAGCAGCACCGGTCGAATCAACAAAAACTAATGACGTAATAAATCCTTGCGATAAACGAATAACCGGCGGCGTTGCTCCCGGCGATAAATCTACAAATGTTGATGTGGCAGTAGGACGGGGAGGTGTACCCGGGGTACTGGCTGCAGCATATTGCGATGCCATATACATTGAACGTAATTTCTGAATTTGTTCCGGTGACATCGGTAACGTATTTTGAACCACAGCATTAAATGCAGCCGAGTTAACATCATCTTGCGTAATACTTGCCGCAGAATTGGATGCGGGTTGTTGCTGTGCGAGGGCTGCATTCGCTTCTGCTGCTAATTGGGGTGAAACTTGCTGTGCATCAGGATTAATACCCGAAGGTGGAACAAAATTTTGCTGATTTAGTGTTTGTAATCCCGCGGGCGGATTAAACGGTGTGGGCGCAACAGAATCATTTTTCTGGGTTAATGAAGAAGCCGCCGCTGACGGTGACATCGCAGGCGTCTGATTACTTTGCAATGCTTTAATTTGTTCCTGAATTTGTGCCTGAACTTTATCTGGCGAAGGCATTCCCGCTGCGCCTAATGCAGGTGACGGACCAGGAGCATCGCTGGGTGCAGCAAAAAGCATCGTGACATCACAACTGAATAAAAGTATCGTACCAATCAACAATACTTTTTTCACATTTGGAGAAAACCCCATCGTTGACTCTTCCTTTCTCTAAACCTATGCCGCTACAAACGAAGAAATACCAATACCACGAGCCGAATTTAATGTTGAAATTCGCTGAATAACCATCTTTATTACGACATTTTGTCGAACGGTTTGGCTCGCACTTTGGTATGTCACTAACATGGGCATTTGAACTGACCATGTATATGTTCCATTAATAACTCCCTGATCGGTAATGACAGGGGCACCCGTTGCTACCGCAGAAACAACTAATTTTTTCTCAATAACAGACTTTAAATTATTAGACGCATTCAACGCACTAATGAATTGATTCCAACCCTCCGGCGTATAAAATTCAGACGCGGATTGCAATTCTTGACGATAATTAACAAAGTTATAGGTATACGCCGCAATTGCTGCAGAATTTGCCCATTGCAATAATGTAGACGGAGGCATATTGGGCTGATCCAAGGGAATGAGTGGCGTGATTCGACCATTAATGGTTGTCGCAAAATATTGCGGGGCAGGTGGATGCGAAACGAGATAAGCAAATGACATTCCCAGCAACGCATTTAAAATAACAGATAATAATAATGCAAGCAGCACCCGCCGATGACCATCGCGCTGAAATTCATGACGATGCCTAACGATTTCAATTGCATCTTGTGCATCATGCGCCATTACATTACTCCATGATGATTAACAACTATTCTATCAACGCCTTTGACGAATTATTCGGCGTAGGCATTGCTTTCAAGGGTGTTAATATTCCATCACTGCTTGATGCGTAAAAATAAGGCACCGTGTGCATATGATCAATAGCAACAACCATGATTAATCCTGTCCAGATTGCAGCAGTGATGGACAAGATGATGAGCAATACTAATTCTTTACGATACAAATTACGATAAAAAAATTTTCGACTTTTTACTTTATGTAAAACCATTCCGACCATCTTAACCTTAACTCCTAATCAATGAAAGACATCCGCAGGAGCGGGTAATCGGAAAAAAATTTCTATTCGGGGCGATTCAGAAAATATATTTTTAGCATCGGCCGAAATCAACCGTGTATTTAATCCATGTTCTTGTAAGTAATTTGCAAATTCTTGTGCTTGCGCACGCGACACTGCCAAACTTCTTACTGCATTTACATGGCAATTAGGATAACCCGTCACTTGAACATCGACTGTGGGATATGCATTAATAAATTTCACCACATCATCTAGCACAGATGGATTATCTATCATATGGTTAGAATTAGGGTAGAAAAAATCATACGTTTGTAAAACCAATGTGGTTTCTTCACCCACTTGTACAACTTGAACACCTTCACTTTGTAATTGCTCAGCCAATTGCTCTTGCAAATGTCTCTGTTGGCAACTTTGAGATTCTTTGACGCTCGACTCCGCAGATGAAGAGGCGCAACTGGTTAAAAATATTCCCGCACTGAATAAAAGGCACGGCCAATATCGTCGCATATCCTTCCTTTTCGATCCGACAAATTTAAAAAAAGAGAGTGTACTTCTATTTTAGAGAAATGTTAACTAATCTTTTCATTTTTTGCACTGCATTTTTTATTCCACAAAAAATGGCTTCAGCTACAATACCATGTCCAATATTTAATTCATACAATCCAGAAATTTCTGCAATGGCTGTGACATTGTCATAATTTAATCCATGTCCTGCATTGACAATCAAACCACATTGTTGCGCATATGCCGCCGCAGATTTTATTTTTGGCAATTCGTAATCGCCCGTGTGAATTTCAATCAGCGGCGCGCCCACTCTTAGAGCGGCATCGATTTGTTTTTTGTCCGCATCAATAAATAGAGAAACTTTAATTCCGGAATCCTGCAAACGCGAACACACTTGTTTAATGTAAGCCTCATTCTGTAATACATCCAACCCACCTTCCGTGGTTAATTCTTGTCTTTTTTCGGGAACCAAACAGCAATATGCTGGCTTAATACGTTGTGCAATCTTGACCATTTCTTCAGTCGCTGCCATTTCCAAATTTAAACGCGTCCTAATATTGGCTTTTAATATTTCGACGTCCTCTAATTGGATATGACGGCGATCTTCACGCAAGTGAACGGTAATGCCATCCGCACCGCCTTCTTCAGCTTCATGCGCCGCTTTTAAAATATCAGGATACGGTGTTCCGCGTGCTTGGCGTAGTGTAGCCACATGATCAATATTGACACCCAGCAATGTCATACAAATAGCTCCCGTGTTTTTAGAGGTTTATCATTTAATAAATAAAATAAAGCTTGGCGCATCAGCTTCTTAATTTCTTTCAGATGGTGATCCTGCAAATTTTCAGTTTGGAGTGCCAACAAACTTTCGCCCGAAAAAACATCGTGCAAATTGGCATCCGCTTTCACAAAACCATTGGCGCCATCAAATCTATAATGATCCTGTTGTTCAATATCTTCAAAGGCAAATGCATAACCCAATGAGCTGAGCAAGTTTTTTTCAAACAATCGTAATGCACGCTCGGGATGCAAAGACTGCACCAAATCATTCAACAAACTCTCATAGGCTTCAAATAATTCAGGATGCGGATCTTCTCGCTGAAGTAAACGCATCAACAATTCATTAATATATAATCCACATAACAATTGCTCACCTGAAAATAATCGCTGCGCACATACCGCTTCCAGCTGACACAAGGTATACAGCTCGGTACGCCCTACCCACGAAATCAACAACGGAATAAACGGTTGAAGCAATCCTGTACGACGCGATTTAGCTTGGCGAACACCTTTGGCAATTAAACTCACGCGCCCAAAATTTTTTGAAAAACATTCGACAAGCAAACTCGACTCACGATATGGGCGTGTATGTAATACATAAACAGACTGAGATTCTTCCCGATTCCATTTCACATCAATGTTTCTCGCAATACCGTTTCATCATCTGTCCATCGTTCTTTAACATTCACCCACGTCTGTAAAAATATTTTTTGGTTAAAATATTTTTCCATGGCTAAACGCGCTTTTTGAGCAATTTTTTTCAACATCTCACCTTTCTTACCAATCACAATACCCTTTTGACTTTCTTTTTCTACCCAAATAATTGCTTCAATACGTAATAATTTTCCGTCGCGCTTAAAGTGTTTAATCGACACCATCGTGGCATACGGCAATTCATCCCCCAAAAACCGAACTAATTTTTCGCGAATAAATTCGGCAGCTACAAAAGCTTCAGGACGATCCGTTAATTGTTCACTGCCAAAATAAAAAGGGCCTTCGGGCAATCGCTCTTCAATTAATTTTTGCAGTCTGTCCAGATTAAATTGTTTTTTAGCTGAAATTGGAATAATGACTAAATTCGGAAGTTTTTTCGCCATCGCTTCCACTAAAGGAATAACATCATCAGATCTTTCTAACTTGTCGACTTTATTGATAACCAATAACACATGCGCTTTGCAATGGCGTAATTTTTGTGCAACCCACTCATCGTTTTCATTCCACTTTGTCGCATCCAATAGCCATAAGACACAATCGACATCCGATAACGTTGACAAGGCGGATTTATTCAAAAATTTATTCAACGTTTTATTTTCATCAATATGCAATCCCGGCGTATCGACAAAAATTAGTTGGGCATGTGCGGTGGTTTTTATTCCTACAATACGATGGCGCGTCGTCTGAGGCTTACGTGAAGTAATACTCAGTTTTTTGCCAATAAAATTATTCAGCAACGTTGATTTGCCCACATTTGGACGCCCAATCAGTGCGATGTAACCTGAACGGGTTGTTACTTTTTCTTTTTGGATTTTGCGAGAAGCCATGCGAAATACTCCTGTGCTGCCATTTGTTCTGCACTACGTCGTGTAGATCCTACACCTTCTGTTGTATGCCTCAATCCCGATACTTGGCAACTGACATGAAAGTGTTGCGCGTGTGCATTACCTGTCATTGAAATTAATTGATAATCCGGTAGCGGCATTTTTTGGGCTTGCAAATATTCTTGTAATAATGATTTTGGGTCTTTGAGATTGACCAACGCTTCAGGATTTTTTAAACGCCCTTCAAACCACTTTAAAATAATATTCTGACAGATCATAATATCAGAATCTAAATAAATAGCGCCTATCAATGCTTCAAACGTATCAGCCAAAATAGATTTTCGTCGGGCACCACCGCTTTTTAATTCGCCTGAGCCTAACCTTAAAAACTCTCCCAAAGCAAATTCCGTTGCCATTTCAGCCAATACGGTTTCATTGACAAGATTGGCTCTTAAGCGACTTAATTCGCCTTCATCGGCACGCGGATATTGATGAAAAAGCTGTGTCGCCATGACGAAACTTAAAACAGCATCACCTAAAAATTCCATGCGTTCATTATTTTTTGAACTCGCACTGCGATGTGTCAATGCAATGTCTAACAACCCACTGGATTGAAACTGGTAACCAATTTTCTGCATCAAGTTTTTCATGATTCGGGATGATTGATTAAAGTCCCTAAACGATGCCAACGGACATCATCTTTGTTGCTATTCCAACTAAACAACACTACAAATGCTTTCCCCAATATATTTTGCTCGGGTACAAATCCCCAACCACGGCTATCAAAACTATTATCCCGGTTATCACCCATTGCAAAATAACTATTTGGTGGAACAGTAATCGAAAAATTCTGAGCAGGCACTTTAGGATTCACGAAAATATCATGCGTAATGCCATTAATGGTTTCTTGGTAACGTTCGACCTGAATCGGCGCACCTTCGTAATGATCTACCGCAGGACCTAAATCTTTTTGAGGTTGGACAACACCGTTAATCGACAAGACTTTGTCAACATAACTGATCTTATCGCCTGGACCACCAATCACACGCTTAATTAAATCTGTATCGGGATGCAAGGGCCAACGAAAAACAAAAATATCTCCCTTTTCAGGTTCACCGACCGCGAAAATTTTGTCATGGATGACGGGCAATCTTACTCCGTACGCATATTTATTCACGGCGATAAAATCACCGGGCAATAACGTAGGAATTAACGATCCGGTCGGAATTCTAAACGGCTCGACCAAAAACGATCGCAGCATCAATACCATCAACAATACCGGGAAAAACGAATAGCTGTATTCAGCCGCTTTAGACATTTGTCCCGTACGATGACGTGCAAAAAGCAGCAGATCAATCAATGCAATCACACCTGTTAATAATGTTGCAACCGTTAAAAATAATTCAAAGTCTAAATCCATTACTTTTTCTCTACCTTTAGTACGGCTAAAAAAGCCTCTTGTGGAATCTCAACGTTACCGACTTGCTTCATGCGCTTCTTTCCTTCCTTTTGTTTTTCTAATAATTTTTTCTTTCGGGTAACGTCCCCTCCGTAGCATTTCGCCAATACATTTTTACGAAGTGCTTTTACGGTTTCGCGTGCAATAATATGTGCACCTATTGCAGCTTGAATGGCAACATCAAACATTTGTCTTGGAATTAATTCACGCAATTTTTCAACTAATTGACGACCTCTAAATTGCGCTTGTTCGCGGTGTGTAATTAACGCGAGAGCATCTACTTTATCACCATTAATCATCACATCCAACTTTACCAAATCCGCCGTTTGGAATCGTACAAATTGATAATCCAATGATGCGTAACCTCGGCTAGTCGATTTCAACTTATCAAAAAAATCCAAAACTACTTCATTCATAGGTAAATCATAGGACAATGCAACTTGTCGTCCTACATAAAGCATTTTAGTTTGCACACCTCTTCTTTCTACACACAACGTAATTACACTGCCGACAAAATTTTGAGGAACTAAAATATGGGCCTCAACAATTGGCTCGCGCATTTCTTCGGTTTCAGCCGGATCGGGTAAATCCGACGGATTATCGACACGTAACGTCTCGCCTTTTGTTGTGACAATTTCATACACAACCGTCGGCGCTGTCGTAATTAAATTTAATTGGTATTCACGCTCCAATCGCTCTTGAATAATTTCCATGTGGAGTAATCCTAAAAATCCACAACGGAAACCAAATCCTAATGCATCTGAAACTTCAGGTTCATAAAATAAAGACGCGTCATTCAATCGTAACTTCGCCAATGCATCGCGAAACATTTCATAATCTTCGGCATTGACGGGAAATAATCCGGCATACACTTGCGGATGAATTTTTTTAAATCCGGGCAATGGAATTTCAGCAGGTCGTGAAGCATGCGTTAACGTGTCACCCACAGGCGCGCCATTAATTTCTTTTATTCCTGCGATAACATAGCCGACTTCACCTGCAGCTAATTTATCTTGATCTTGTTTTTTCGGTGTAAAAATTCCCACTCTATCTGCGATGTAATCTTTACCGGTCGACATCACACGAATTTTTTCGCCGGCTTTTAACGTCCCTTGTTTTACGCGAACTAACGAAACCACCCCTAAATAGCTATCAAACCAAGAATCAATAATTAGTGCTTGGAGTGGCGCATCGCGATCGCCAGTCGGCGCTGGAATTTTAGCCACAATATTTTCCAATAATTCTTCGATGCCTAGACCTTGTTTCGCGCTAACTTTTATGGCTTCTTTTGCATCTAATCCAATAATATCTTCGATATCTTGAATCACGCGTTCGGGTTCTGCTTGGGGTAAATCAATTTTATTTAATACAGGAACCACTTCGAGATTTTGTTCAAGCGCGGTGTAACATACAGCAACCGTTTGTGCTTCAACACTTTGTGCAGCATCGACAACTAATAGCGCACCTTCACATGCATACAACGATCGGGAAACTTCATAAGAAAAATCTACATGCCCTGGGGTATCAATAAAATTCAACTGATATTCTTCGCCATTCTTGGCTTTATATTTTAATGTCACGCTTTGGGCTTTGATGGTAATTCCGCGCTCTCTTTCGAGATCCATGGAATCTAATACTTGGGATTGCATTTCGCGCTCAGACAATCCGCCACAAAATTGGATTAAGCGATCAGACAATGTTGATTTGCCGTGATCGATGTGAGCAATAATCGAGAAGTTTCGGATGTGTGATAGCGCTGTCATTGAACCGTATCTTATACCTTATATATATAGAATAAACCAAAGGTGGGTATGATCGGCCAGGGAAACCCAAAAGTCCAGTAGGGGCGGGACATTGTCCCGCCCGCAGTACCTCCGCGCAATATCATCCTGAGAAAAACACCCACCTTTGTCATCCTGAGCGAGCGGAGCGCAGAGCTATGTCATCCTGAGCGGAGCGAAGGATCTTGTGTAAATTCTTGGCTTAAAAACAAGATTCTTCGACTCGCTCCGCTCGCTCAGAATGACATTATCGAAGATTTATACTTCGCACTTTATCAACCACGAATTGTTGTGACAGTGCCACAACAATTCGATTACACTGCAAAAATGAACGACAAATTAAACACCATTCTCCACGAACTCCAATCCCGCGAACCGATTTTTCATCATCCTCAAAAATTTGGTACTACTCGGGAAGATATCGAAAACCAAATGGCGCCTGAGTTTTGGGAAGTTGGAAATATCAGAAAATAATTATTTATTAACCTATACACTTATTCAAAATAAAACACGTATTACGCGACGCGCAACAATTTGGCGTAAAACTGATTCGGGTTGGAAAATTATGTATCACCAGGGAACCTTAGTTTAAATATAGAGGAAGTCAGTCGATGACAAATTGTCACCGACTGAAATTAAGAAATATGATTTTCGGGGATTCCACTTCGCGTTTTTATAGATTGTTTGTGCGCTTATAATTCACAAACAACTCTTCTTCAACGTCAGTTTGCATCTCATCAACACCCCTGACAGGGGCATTCGATTCACGCTGACGCACATTTGCCGTAAGTTGTGCTAACGAAGGCGCAGACGAATCTTCACCATATTCAACAGGTTGTGGTTCCTGAAGATAGCTTTCTATACGCGCTGCATCAGGAAAAGCGTGAGTAATCGGCACAGGATGCGCATTAATGACAGGAGGGTAATCAACAGGTGGCACAGGAGAATGCCTCACTCTCAGTACATCATTATTGTTATTCTCTGCACTTCCCTCTACACGTGCTTCATAAACAGAGTGATTCTGAGGAACCGGTGAAATTTTTTCATGAATAATACAAGCGTCCATCTCGCGTCCACATTGTTCAAGTTGCTCAACTTTATTACTTCTGTTCCTAATATATTTTTCTCTAAGAAAAATTCCAGAGGATTCTTCAATAAATGCCGACACCCAGTGTTGCATCAACACCAGACTAAGTACTCCATTATTTATCATCATTTCCAATGCGCGAATAGAATCCTCTTGGAAACGGGTAGGTTTTTCCGTTTGACTGTCTGATAACAAAATATTCGTTATTCTCTTTAAAAAAATACGCTGCATGTGCATCGAAAGGGATTCACTGGAAGGAACCCGAAGTAAGCACAACAGCATGTCGCGCACACTCTCATCTGACGCACTACTTCTACCGCTTGCATAGCTATCAGCCATCTCAAATAAAAATTCCTGCAACACATTCTGCAAATCTTTGGGTGGATTTACGCCTAAGAGATCAAGCATATTGCTGAGGATAGAAAGTTTATCTTCAATTAAAATCGCATTGGTAAACTGACGAGCCATATTATAAAACTGGTCTGACTGCAGATCTAATAATCGTTGCGCTTTTTTTTGTGCGGCTTTCGCATTTTTTCGTTCTTTTTCCGCTTCCATTTCTGCCTTTCGTCGTTGTTTCGCTTCTGCGAGCTGAGCTTGTTTTTGTTCTAATTGTGCTTCGCGTACAGACGTACGCCAATCAGCCAGTTCTTTTGCTCCATAACAAAACGTTAGTGAAAACTCACTAAGACCTGCTATATATTTGTGCGCAAGTACGTCGTCATGTTTTTCGACAAGATTTTCATCGCAATCAGTTGCCTCCAACTTTTTGAGATGGTTAACATAAAGGATATCGTTTCCCCATTTACGCCACGCCTGCGAAATCTGAGCTTGTGTAAATTTTTCGGGCACGGGAAGACCTAACTCACGGGCATAGTCATTAGCCATCCTAACTAACATTACTTTTTCATCTTTTTCTAGCTCATACTGATGCATAAGTCACCTCTTCAAAAAAATTAATTATCCTCTTCCGTGGCCTTTCGTTTTGCCCATCCGTTTGAAGATACTCACAAAACTTTGCTGGGCATATTATACGCCAAAAACCTTAAGGTTTTCTTAAAGTTTGGAGGGACCTATAGGGGTTTTTGCTAAAAACAAACGAATTCTATCACTTTTTCAGCTTGGACCTGGATGAGCCATTTTTCACCGCCGGTTTTTTAACCGCTTCTCGCGCATTCGAATTAGCACCACCCCACGCATTCGGTAAGCTTTTTGCTACTACTTTGGCTGGAGTGACTTGCACGGGAGGAGAAATCCACATGGAATTCACCTATTGTCCTAAATATATTTCTACACATCCTATCGAAAAAAATGCTAATAATCTTTCTGGGCTTCCTTTTTCTCCCGACTGAAATGCTTTTAAAAAATCAGCGTTTGCACCCGCATAATCTTTTTGTCTTACTTTATTCCAGCCACTTTTATAAAAATCATTTTCTTCTTGCATCGTTCTTGCCCTCTTTCTCTTACAGTTTTGCCATTAATGTTGCTTTTGATAGTTTCTCGCCCGCTGCCCGCAAATCATTCATAATTTGTTCTCGTACTTTTGCACGTTCTTTTAATGGTAGTAATATCTCTGGATTTGTTCCGAATTTTCTATAGGTCTCACTTTGACTCACCTTTACTTCTTTCCACGCTTTACTGCAATAGGGACTATTGAGATCCATCACGGCTTTAAAATCACGAAGTGCATCATCGCATTGACCTAAATATCTTAGCGCAACACCTCGATGATACCGCGCAACACTATTACTGGGATTTTGTTGCATCGCCTCTGAAAATACAGCAACCATTTGAATAAGTTTCATTTTATTTTGATATGCTTCTTGCACAGCAATTTTCTCCTGATTTAATTAAATGCAATCATGGTCAGTAATCCGGATGGAGGGAAGCAAAATCCAGGAAAAAGTTATAGCTCTTCATCAAAAATTTTTCTGCTAAAAACTTTATGGAAAAATTATTTTATAACTTAAACACATAGTAGGCGGGCGTTTCATACGGATGAGATTGCTTTAATGCCTCAATGACAGCCGTTAGATTATTATCATCACAAACCATTTCGACTTTATATTCTGCAACTTTTTCTAATTGGTTTACTTGTCCAATAAAGGCATCGCTACCTTTTAAGGGTTTGAATTGCCCTTCGCCCAAGACTTGCCATGCACAATGGCTATAACTCCCTATTTTACCCGCACCTGCATCAAACATGGCATTTTTGACTATTTCAAGATGACTTTCAGGAACGTAAAAAATAATCTGATGCATAAGATTCACCCCGGTAAATTAAGTAATGCACTAGGGATTACAATACCCACAATATTTAGGATTAGCAAAACTTAATCCTCCGGCAGGTTTAACTTTCTCTCGATAATCGCATTTTGCACACCCGTGAATTTCATAGTGAACAAGTTCGGTAGGTGTTCCACATTCTTCACACGGTAAACCTGATTCACACTCCACACAACCGAATCCTGCCATATGACAAGCAGGACATTCATTTTCAATTTTACGAATTAATTTTAAGGCCAAGTCTCGTATTACTCCCTGACGAGTTGGATTCATATGCGCACGCATATCAGTTTCTAAATGAATTACGCCATCTTCTGCTTCACTCTCACAGACTTTAATCGCCTTCTTCAATTCAGATAAATCACGAATGCCTTTAAAAATTAAATCGGATCTATTGGAGCGCTTGGGTTTTACAATTAGTCCATGACGAGGAAAATCAATTTGATTTAAAAATTCGGTAATATCTTCTCCTCCTTTAAAATCAAAAAAACTAAAATTTGTTTTGTACGTATAAATTTTTTCCATTAACAGCAATTCCCTGCTTTGATCAATAAAAACGATCACTTCATGATGACAAGGCATAAACGGCAAATACGGATGCGGACCAAAACTACCCTCTGTTGCGATTCCAGACGAAAGACCTAATGCAGACATGCCTATCTTCGCTTTCTCTATGGCAGTATTTTCCATCGTATCCGTACGCGCAATTTCCCCTGTAAATGTTCCTAGACTATCCGTATTCAAACCCGGTGGAACAACTAACTGCATACCTAGAATTTCAGCGAAAGGTCCTGATAATATCAATTCTTTCTGATGCATAGTCCCTAAAGCGACAGACTGATTTTGATAACGCATTATTATTCCCCCTGACCTAAAGAATATCCTGGTTGCCCATCAAAATTATATAAATGCTCGGTTTTTATAAAATCCAAATTTTGATTGTGTATATTTTTTAACAATTCAATCACTGCACCGTGCGTTGCATTTTCAGGTTGAGTAAACTTAAAACGGCACCGCCAATGATCAGTACAAAATGTTTCGGGTAATCCTTCGGGCCAGACTTTAACACCCCTGTTTGTAATTAAATTTAATTTAAATACGTCTCCTGCTGCCTGTTGAAGTTGTTTCGCCATAGTATCCACGGAATCATCAGAAACATGATTTAAAAATACGTCAATACCGACTAAGTCTTTTTTAGCTTGCGTTTTTCTCACATAATTTACGATGGATTGCGTTGTTGCTTTATAACGCACAGGTTTTAATTGCAGAGGTAATTGCCCAAGTCGCTCAATAACCGCTTGCGCAAATTCTTTTGTGCCCACTTTTTTTTGACTCACGCCTTCCTTATAAATATCTTGGGTGTGAATTCCGTCTTCTATTGTTCTCAACCACGCATTATGGATTTTTTCCGCTACCTCAGGCTGACCAATATGAACCAACATCATTACTGCAGCTAATAATAATCCTGAAGGATTCGCCGTATTTTTCCCGGCATGTTTTGGCGCAGAACCATGAATCGCTTCAAACATTGCACAATGTTCACCAATATTGGCGGATCCCGCCAAACCTACAGAACCCGTAATTTGTGCAGCCACATCAGATAAAATATCACCGTATAAATTAGGCATCACAATAACATCAAAATTTTCAGGCGAATCCGCTAATTTTGCGGCGCCAATATCGACAATCCAATGTTCAGCAGTAATATCGGGATATTCCAACGCAATGCGATCAAATGTTTTATGAAATAAACCATCCGTCAGCTTCATAATATTATCTTTTGTAAAACAGGTAACTTTTTTGCGATGATTTTGTCTTGCAAAATCAAACGCATAACGAATAATCCGCTCACACCCAGGAACCGTTATCAATTTTAAACATTGATAAACTTCATCAGTTTGTCGATGTTCTATGCCCGCATATAAATCTTCTTCATTTTCACGAATAATCACTACATCCATCACCGGATGTTTAGTTCTGACAAAGGGCGCATACGAAACACACGGTCTTACATTTGAAAATAATCCTAATGTTTTACGAACGGTTACATTTAAGCTTTTAAAACCGCCCCCCTGAGGAGTCGTAATAGGTGCTTTTAGAAATACTTTATTTTTTCTCAAAATATCCCATGTGGCAGATTCTATTCCTGCGCTATGCCCGTTGTTATAGACTTGCTCACCAATCTGGACAGTTTCAACCGCAATATCTGCTCCCGCTTCACTTAATACATGAAGGGTAGCCTCCATGATTTCAGGACCTATACCATCACCAAATGCTACGGCAACCGGGGTTTTTTGCGCCATTTTTGCTCTCCTCTCTAAAAATAATCTAGACAGGATACGCACAGCGCTTTAAAATTAAAAATTAATGTTTTTTATTAAAATCATTAACTGGAGTTTATGAATGACATTGCACCGCCTAAAAGTATTTTCTGCTGTGGCTGAGCACAAAAGCATTACGGGTGCAGCCAAAAAATTACACATGACACAACCCGCGGTTTCTATCCAACTTAAACAATTAGAGGAACATTATGGCCTGGCACTGATTAATATCATTGGCAAAAAGATTTATTTAACAGAAGCCGGAAAAAAAGTGTATGAGCGTTATAAAAAAGTCGCACAGGAATTGGAAAACCTTAATACTGACATTGCTCAATTAAAAGGCGCTATCCAGGGAAAACTGCAAATCGCCGTCGTTTCAACAGCGAAATATTTTATTCCCGCACTGCTCGGTACTTTTCATAAACGCCATCCTGGAGTAGATGTTCAACTGGTTGTAGCGAATCGCCAAGACGTTATAAAGCGCTTAGAAAACAATGAAGATGACATGGTTATTTTAAGTCAGCTGCCCAAAAATATTGGCATTATTGGACAACCCTTTCTTGAAGATACATTAGTGATTGCAGCACCGCCCGATCATCCCCTTGCCGCAAAAAAATCAATTGATATCAAGCTCTTAGAAAAAGAACCGTTTATTGTCAGAGAAACAGGTTCAGGAACACGCATGGCGATGGAGAAAATTTTCCAAAAACATCATCTTCATCCTAACATCATCATGGAGCTCGGCAGCAGCAGCGCAATTAAGCAAGCTGTCATGGCTGGATTTGGAATTTCTATGCTCTCTAAAATGAGTCTCGAGCAAGAACTTGCCTCAAAAAAGCTGGCCATCTTAAATATAAAGCACTTCCCGGTAAAACATCCCTGGTATATTGTTTATTTGAAAGACAAAAAACTCTCACCGCTCGCGAAAAATTTTATTGAATTTTTATTCGAACCTTCATAAACAATCTACTTGAGAGAATTTAAAAATTTTTCTGAATCTGAACGTATCGCCTGTTTTTTAGAGGCGTCCATTTTTTCCAGTGTCGAATAAATCATTTTTAATCGCGGATTTTTTTTCAACTTATCTTTATGTGTTTCTAAAAAATTCCAGTAAAGATAATTAAACGGACAAGCTTGAGAACCCGTTTTTTGTTTGACATCATATTCGCAATTTTGGCAGTAATTGGACATCTTATTGATGTAAGCTCCACTGGCCGCATAGGGTTTACTTCCTAAATATCCGCCATCTGCAAACAAAATCATGCCCGTGACATTCGGAAGCTCAACCCACTCATAGGCATCCGCATATACAATTAAATACCATTCATTCACTTCATCAGGATGAATACCCGTCAACAACGCAAAATTTCCCAACACCATTAATCGCTGAATATGATGTGCATAGGCATGCTCCTGAGTTTGGCTTATGCATTGCTTAATGCAATTCATTTTTGTATTGCCATCCCAATAAAACCAAGGCAGTTTTCGAGTCGCATTAAAGTAATTTAATTTTTTGTATTCAGGCATTTTTAGCCAATACAAACCACGCACATATTCACGCCATCCTAAAATTTGGCGTATAAATCCTTCCACACAATTTAAAGACGCGTGTTTTTTATAATAGGCGTCTTGCGCAGCCGTAATACATTCTAACGGCTCGAGCAAACCTAGATTAATATAAAAACTAATATGTGAATGATACATCCACGGTTCATCTTGGATCATTGCATCTTGATAATCACCAAAATAAGGTAATCGCTCACGTATAAAATCATGGAGAATTCTTATAGCATCTTTACGGGTCACCGCGAAATGAAAAGGTAAAATATCACCGAAATGTTCGGAAAATGTTTGAGAAACCAGATTAATCACTTCTTGAGTTATGCTATCGATATTAATTTCGTAGGGCTTAGGAACGGTTAATTTTTTTGCTGGAAATTTTCGATTCTCCGCATCGTAGTTCCATTGTCCCCCTTCAGGCTGATTATCTTTCATCAGGATGTTGTATTTTTGACGCAATACGCGATAGAAAAATTCCATACGAAGCGTTTTATGATTTTTTGCCCATTGGGCAAACATTTCACGCGACGCTAAAAAGCGTTCATCTTCAAGAATTTCGACGGGTATATTTATCTCATCTTGTAATAGACGCAATTTTTGTAAAATACGATATTCGCCTGGCCACGTGATTATAATTTTCGAAAAATTATTTTTTTGACACATTCGCTTAATTTCGCCGATTAAAGTACCCGAATTTCTTGGATCGTTTAACGCAACATATTCAAGGGGGTAATTTTTATGGCGAAGTTCTTCGGCAAAATGGCGCATCGCAGATAAGATTAATACCAATTTTTTCTTATGATGTTTAACATACGTGCATTCTTCGAGTGTCTCGCACATAAGAATGACATCTGATTTAGGATTGATATCCTTGAGGCTAGTGATAGCCAAGCTTAATTGGTCCGGGAGAATTACTCTAAGAATTCTTGATAAAGCCTTGGTCATAATTAAACATTCCTTCCTGAAAATTTTTTTCGTCAACCCAATAATTTTTTTATTTTTAAAAAAGCATTAAATATTTTTTATCTATGGACCTGTATTGCCGGGTGGCTTAAGTCCTAAGCCTGACGAACGCATTCGTTCCTCTTCTTCTAAAATCTTTTGTAATATCGCTGTTTTTGTCTCTCCGGCTTTTCTTCTGATTTCTTCGTCAAACTTTTCTTCCTCTTCTATATGCCTAAAAACTTTCAACGCATTTTCCGTCTCTCCTCGGCGCATTAAAATTTGTGCGCTTCGCCAAAAAAATTCGCCGCAAGAATCATCTTCATCTAATGCTCGTACAACTAAAGCCAATCCTTTTTCCAATTCCCCTGATTGAACCAAAAAATCTATTTCACCTAAAACATTATTTCTTATTTGGTTTAAAATTCCTAAACAAATTCTTGTGTTTTCGTTATCGGGATCTATTTCGCAATATTTCTCATATGCTCTTTTTGCGAATGGCAATGCTTCCAGGAATTTTTTGTCATTGAGGTAAACAATACTCAACCTGTTAAGCACCACTTTATCGTCTGGATTTATATCAAACGCTTTTTGAATAGCCTCTCTTGCCTCAGGTCGTCGATTTTTTTTGGTTTTTTCATCATATATCTCAATAAGCCTTTTAACTTCTGAAGTATCCCTTATTAAAATTTTATTAAACCCTGTCACCTCTAATTCTGCACCTCCTACATCTTTTCGTTGAGAGGCATAAAAAGCACGAGGGACATTCACTCCGGAATTACCACTCGTGAAAATACCATATTTACCCAAAATAGTTTTATACGATGAAGACGCTCTATCATCCCGTTGAAACACAACACTACGCCCATCACGTCGCAGCTGTTTGATGGTTTTTTCAGATTTTTCTCCGTGTCCTGCTTCAGTTACCTGCCTGCATTTTTTTTTAACTTCCGCACTAACTCGACTGACAGTAAACAATTTATTTTTAGCTATTGTGTAATTTTTATCTCGCAATCCTGCTTCAAATTTTGAACCTAATTTTTGTTGAGCAATATAACTCGATGGCTCACAATTCGCGCACATATAACGCGACGAATGAAGATCAAGCACCATGCAATAGACTTTACCATTTTCTGGCAACACTTCTTCTAATTGTGTGATCACTGTATTTATCGTATCTGGATTTTTTAGCGCTTTCCATAAAACCCGCTCACTGTGATAATAAAATTGTTCAAATATCCCCCCTGAAGAATTATAGTCCCTAGTAATAGATTTTGATTTATGCGGTAAAGATTCATTCAAATCTTCCTGAAGTTCACTACTCCTATCTTTTTTTCCATCCTCTGTTTTCCCATCAGGAGGATAAACATCATTTATTTGTACGAAATTCTTATCACCAAACTTAACGGGAAAACTGACGAATTTACGCCCATGTTGGCTCACTCTTTTTTCATATTGGCGATCAGAGATAACAAAACCAATATTCGCAACAACGTAGTTCGGAACATCACCTTGATAATCACGTGATTCTCTTTCATGATTTTCAATGGTACGTAACTTCAAATGCAAATCATCGCCTTCAACTTTAACAAATTTATGTTTCTTTTCAGGATATTTACTCTCATAGACCAAATCAAAACTTTTGACCCATCGCTGTTCATCTTTGGGTAATAAAGGAGTTGCTTGCGGAGGATCTAATATATCCGAATCTTCTAATTTTTCTTCCTCTGTACCTGCATTATCTTCATTTGCTTCCTCCGATCCCAAATCCCCACCTAAGTCTTGTAATAAATGTCTACCGGTATCAATCGGATAAATTACAGACGCATCTAAATCAAATCCAACAGAATTATCTTCGTCCTCACGAGGTATATCAGGAAAATTCCGAACCCATGCATCAACACTATCATCAGCAATATTGTCACCTATTTCGTATTCGCTATTTTCTCGACTCATAAAATTCTCTCCTTTAATTAAACGTCCCTTCTCGCAAAAACTTTCCCGTCAATTCGATAACCTTTTTATTTTTAGGAAAAAAAGCATGCGTACCCTTCACCGTAATATGTTCTTTCATACCTTCGACCATTGTATGTTTTACAGAAACGATTCCATCACTGGTTCCCTTAAATATCCACGTCGACAAAGGACCATAGGAAGTAGTACCGGCAATGACACCTAATTCATAATCAATCGGCCCGAATAAATGCTGAATCGTACTTTGATCCGTAATCACTTGTTGCCCCGCGGGACCAAAATACTTTTTATACAACCAATAGGGCTGAAGAACATCAGCTAGATCAGAACCTAAATTGGGCGGCGCTAATTGCACCGCTCGCCCTAACTTCGGAGGACGATATCGGAGATTGGCTAAATACAGCCGAACTAATAAAGCCCCTAACGAAAAGCCTACAAAATGAACTTTTTCATCCACCGGTATAAGTTGGGTGATCTTTTGATGGATAAATTCACACAATTTCTCAATTCCATGATAGCGCGATGGGTAATCTAAATTATGAACCGTATAACCTTGGCCTGCCAGATGACGCGCAAGCTTGGCCATGTGGCGAGAAGTTCGAGCCAATCCATGCAAAATTACAACATTTTCATGCGAATGTGCCATTTCTCTCGTTCCCCTAAAAGGTTTTAGTTGTTACACTAGGAGGATGTCTAATCATCCCCTATTAAACGTCGCTATCCAAGCTGCCCGCAAAGCCGGGAACATTATAACGCGCGCGCTCGACAGACTCGAAGGTGTAAAGGTTACCCCCAAAGGTCCCAAAGATTTTGCAACTGAAATCGACCACAAAGCCGAAACCGAAATCATTCAGATTATTCGAAAAGCCCACCCCGACCATTCTATTTTGGGCGAAGAAATGGGCGAACAAAAAGGTTCAGACGATACTTTATGGGTTATCGATCCCCTGGACGGTACTACCAACTTTTATCACGGGTTCCCTCACTTTTGCGTGTCGATTGCAGTGATACAAAAAGGCCGCGTCGAACATGCGGTTATTTATGACCCACTGCGCCACGAATTATTTACTGCAACACACGGCCAAGGCGCAAAATTAAATCAATATCGCATTCGCGTCAGTCAATGTGTCGCCATGGAAAATGCATTAGTGACCGCCAACGCGCCATGCAAATCTGCGTTTGCAACACGCAATACTGGTTCACTTGCATTGGATTTAGCTTACGTCGCATCAGGACGTCTAGATGGTTATTACAATTTAGGTGCAAAACCGTGGGATATCGCTGCAGGAACTTTACTGGTTACAGAAGCCGGTGGATTAATTTCAGATCCCTACGGAAAAAATGACTATTTAACGTCTGGCAATCTGGTTGCAGCAAACCCGAAATTAATGGATGAATTACTTAAGGCCTGTCATCAATAGCTTCTTTCACGGCAGGTAATAAATCTTCACGATTTAACCCCAACGCAACAGATAATGCTCCTGCGACATAAATCGACGAATACGTTCCGACCACAATACCAATGATCATCGCTAACGCAAACCCGTGAATCATACTTCCACCATAAATATATAACGCTAATACAACCACTAAGGTCGTTGCAGATGTCATCACTGTTCGCGATAACGTTTGATTAATCGATAGATTCACGACTTCAACAGAATTCCCTTTTCGGATTTTGCGGAAATTTTCACGAATCCGGTCAAAAATAACAATAGTATCATTGAGGGAATATCCAATCACAGCCAGCACCGCAGCTAAAACTGTCAGATTAAATTCCCAATGAAAAAATGAAAATAATCCTAAAATTAAAACAGGATCGTGAATCAACGCCACTGACGAACCAATCGCGAAACGATATTCAAACCGAATCGCGATATAAATCATAGTACCTAATAACGCAATTAAAATGGCCAAGAATCCTTTGGTTTCCATTTCTTTTCCAACTTGTGGGCCCACATATTCCATTCGCTCAATGGTCGCACCGGTTAATGCCGATGTTAAGGTAGACTTGATTTGTTGCTGCGTTTCACTGGCATGGGGCGCAATACTGATCAACGCTTGTTTAGACGTACCGTAACTTTGAACGATAGCTTCTTGAAAACCTGCTTGATTTAATTGTTCGCGCACTTGAATTAAATTCGCGGGTTGAGGATACGAAATTTGAATTTGCGTACCGCCTGTAAAATCCAAGCCCCAATTTAACCCTTTCGTAAATAAGGACAATAATGCACAGGAAAATAAAACCGCGGACAACAACGCCGTCCACTTGCGTAGACCCATAAAATCAATTTCAGTTTTCTTTTTGAAAAATTCCATCGCCCTAAATTCCTATCGAAAGTTTTTGAACGGAACGTGAACCATAAATCGCATTGACCATGGCACGCGTAAACATAATTCCCGTAATCATTGAGGTTAATACACCTAACGTCAGCGTTACTGCAAATCCTTTGACGGCATCAGTTCCAATACCAAATAAAACCATCGCAACAATTAACGTTGTAACGTTTGCATCCACAATGGTCACGAACGCACGTTCATATCCATGTAAAATACTGGATTGCGCTGAAACGCCATTACGAAATTCTTCACGAATACGCTCGAAAATTAACACGTTTGCGTCAACCGCCAAACCGACAGTTAAAACAATCCCTGCCATTCCCGGCAAGGTTAATGTCATCCCCAATAACGATAGCAATGACACCAGTAAAACTAAATTCAGCAATAATCCAATATCGGCAATGATGCCAAACACTTGATAATAAAGCGCCATAAAAACAATAATAATGATCATAGCCACTTCAATCGAAAGCACGCCTTTATGGATATTTTCTTGACCTAACGTAGGCCCCACTGTACGTTCTTCTTCATAATTAATCGCTGCAGGTAGTGCTCCTGCGCGAAGTAGCAGCGCAAGATTTTGTGCTTCGCGAGAAGAACTTAATCCGGTAACTTGGAAATTATTGCCTAACGCACTTTGAATAGTTGCAATATTAATAATTTTTTCAGTTTTCTTCGGCACTTTGACAGGCTTGCCATTGACCATTTGGGTATCAAACGTCGTTTCGATAAATACGGTCGCCATGGGATTACCAATATTTTGCGCGGTCGTACGATTAAATAATCCCTCGCCACCACCACCCAAATGAATATTTACAGAGGGTCGACCTGAATCATCAAAACTGGAAGACGCATCGGTAATCGACGAACCGGTTAATAACACTTGATTATTTAATAAAACCGGACGGCCGTTATAGTCATACCTTGTAGTTCCCGGAGGAGCAAATGCACCAGCTGCTGTATTCGCCGCATTTGTCGTATTCACCATACGAAACTCAACCGTTGCAGTTCCGCCTAAGATATCTTTTGCATGCGCGGTATCTTGAATACCAGGAAGATCCACAGAAACACGATCATTACCTTGTTGCTGCACAATCGCTTCGCTGACACCTAATTCGTTCACTCGATTACGCAATGTTGTCATTGTTTGATCAAGCGTATTCTCACGGACTTTTTGCAAACCCGCTTGATTGAGTGCCGCAGATAACGAATAAACACTGCCACTTGAAGTATCAGTTACGGTTAAATCTTGAAAAGCACCGCGTAAATAATCTAACGCCGCCTCTTTTTGATCGCTCTCTCTAAACGTTAATAAAATACTGTTATCATTTTGTAGCACAATATTAGAATAACGAATACGTTGATCACGCAAATCGGAAATCATATTCGTGACAACACCTTGTTGACGATGTGAAATAACCGAATCGACATCGACATTTAATAAGAAGTGCACACCCCCCCGCAAATCCAATCCTAGTTTCATAGGCGTTGCGCCAATCGCGGTTAACCAAGCAGGCGTTGCGGGTGCTAAACTTAATGCAACCGTATAGTCATCACCCAACGTCGCTTTAATATAATCACTGGCTTTTAATTGCGTATCCGTATCATTAAAGCGGACTAAAATATTTTGTTTATCTTCGGTTGCGCCTTTATACGGTAGTTTTTGTTGCGCTAATACATTTTCCACTTGGGCAAGAACAGCCGCATCTATCATTGCGCCGTGTTTACCCGAAATCTGTACAGAAGCATCTTCACCAAAGAGATTCGGAGAAGCGTAAATTAAACCCAAGACAACGATGACAAACAGTAATATATTTTTCCATAACGGGTAGCGATTCATTTTAAGGTTCCCTTTGGAATCGTGGCACTGACTGATTCTTTTTGAATACAGATATCGACATTAGGCGAAATGGTCAGTGAAATAAAGTCATCTTCTATTTTTGCAATTTTGCCTAAGACGCCACCGATAGTAATAATTTCATCACCTTTTTGAAGGCCGCCCATTAATTGACGATGTGCTTTTGTACGACGGTATTGGGGATACCATAATAATAAATAAAACACGCCTACCAGGAGAGTTAACGTTAAAATACCCATCTATATATTCCTCTCTAATCTAATCAATAAAATTTACCACCATTTCTGTAATCGTTCCATTGCTTTATGCAACAATGCTTCTGAGGTCGCATACGCAATTCTAAAGCCTTTTCCACATCCAAATGCACTTCCTGGAACGACTACAACGCCCGCTTCGACTAACATGGCCTCACATAATTCCAAGTCATTTTTATAATTTTTCATGGCCTTAGAAATATCGGGAAAACTATAGAAAGTCCCTGACGCAGGCAAAACTATAATATTTTTAATGTTTGACATGCCGTCGAAAACAATTTGATGGCGGCGTTTATACGCTGCTGTCATTTCATGAACACAGGTTTGATCGCCGTTTAATGCAGCCACTGCTGCATATTGCGCAATTGAATTCGGATTCGAGGTTGATTGCGATTGAATATTATTCATCGCCGTAATGATTTCTGCAGGACCTGCGGCATACCCAATTCGCCACCCTGTCATCGCATAGGATTTGGCAACGCCGTGACAAATAATAGTTCGGGATTTTAATTCCGGACAAGCCATAAGAATATTACAGAATTTTTCGCCCCAAATAATATGTTCATACATGTCATCGCTGAGAATATACACATGGGGATACCTTACTAATACTTCAGCGAGTTTTTCTAATTCTTTGCGCGAATAACACATTCCCGTGGGATTGGACGGGCTATTTAAAATTAATAATTTTGTTTTGGGCGTAATGGCTTTTTGTAATTGTTCCGGCGTAATTTTAAAGTGTTGTTCAGACGTTGTTTCGATAAAAACATTTTTGCCATCGGCGAGTAGTACCATATCAGGGTATGACACCCAGTATGGCGCAGGAATAATGACTTCATCGCCTTCACTAATTAACGCTTGAATGGTGTTATAGACCGACTGTTTACAACCTGCACCGGCAGTAATTTCTTTCGGTGAATACTGTAATTGGTTATCGCGTTCGAATTTAGTAATAATGGCTTTTTTTAACTCAGGAATACCATCCACTGCTGTGTATTTGGTATAGCCATTTTTTAATGCTTCGCGTGCCGCTTCTTTGATAAATTCGGGCGTATCAAAATCCGGCTCACCCACGGTGAGATTAATTAAATCTTTACCTTCGGCTTGTAATTGTTTGGCGCGAGTTCCGATGGCCATCGTTGGCGACGGTTTAATTTTTTGGGCACGAAGCGAAAGCACTGACATTTAAAAGTATCCTCCTATAAATACCCCCTCTCCCGTTATCGGGAGAGGGGTTGGGGTGAGGGTCAGTTTACATGATATTATTATGTCTTATGAAGAATTTTATTATCGATTCCCCATTTGATCCCGCAGGCGATCAACCCACAGCCATCAAAAGTCTTGTTGAAGGTTTAGACGCAGGCCTCGCGCATCAAACTCTTTTGGGGGTGACAGGCTCGGGCAAAACATTCACTTGCGCCCATGTGATTCAGGAAATCCAACGCCCTGCCATTGTTTTGGCACCCAATAAAACATTGGCCGCTCAGCTGTATGGCGAAATGAAAGCATTCTTTCCCAAAAACGCCGTTGAGTATTTCGTTTCATATTATGACTACTACCAACCCGAAGCTTATGTTCCGTCTTCGGATTTGTATATTGAAAAAGACGCGTCCATTAATGAGCAGATTGAACAAATGCGTTTATCCGCAACCAAAAATCTTATGGAACGACCTGATGTCATTATCGTCGCAACGGTTTCTGCGATATACGGCTTAGGGGATCCCCAATCCTATTTAGGCATGATTTTAATTTTGAAAAAAGGCGATATTGTTGACCAGCGGCAAATATTAAGACGCCTGGCAGAATTGCAATATACACGCAATGAAATAAGTTTTGATCGTGGAACCTATCGCGTACGGGGCGATGTGATTGATATTTATCCTATCGAAGCGGACAGCGATGCCGTACGTATAGAATTATTCGGCGACGAAATTGAAAATCTCAGTTTTTTTGATCCCCTTACGGGCGAAATTAAAGCGAAAATTGCACGCTATACCCTTTATCCCAAAACCCATTACGTTACACCCAGAGAAAAAATATTAGATGCTATAGAAAAAATAAAACTGGAATTGAAAGATAGGCTAGAATATTTTTACAAAGAAAATAAATTATTAGAAGCACAGCGTCTCAAAGAACGCACAACATATGATATCGAAATGATGTACGAATTAGGCTATTGCTCGGGCATTGAAAATTATTCACGGTATTTATCCGGAAGAAATATTGGCGAACCTCCCCCAACGTTATTTGAATATTTACCTAAAAACGCTGTTTTATTTATTGATGAATCACACGTCACCATTCCACAATTGGGTGGCATGTATCGCGGGGATCGCGCACGCAAAGAAAATTTAGTCAATTATGGTTTTCGATTACCGTGTGCATTAGATAACAGGCCCTTAAAATTTGAAGAATTTTTAAATTTATCTCCTCAAACAATATATATTTCTGCCACACCGGGGCCATATGAATTACAACACTCAGGTGCAGTCATTGAACAAGTGGTACGTCCGACGGGACTGATTGATCCCCAAATCGAAATTCGTCCAGTGGGAACTCAAGTCGAAGATTTATTAGGTGAAATCCAATCGCGCATTGAAAAGAACGAGCGTATTTTAGTCACAACCTTAACAAAAAGGCTTTCTGAAGATCTGACGGAATATTTGCAAAGTAAAAAAATTAACGTCAAATACTTACACTCGGATATTGATACAGTTGAGCGTATGGAAATTATTCGTGACTTACGCAAAGGCAAATGCGATGTGTTAGTCGGCATTAATTTACTTCGCGAAGGCTTAGATCTCCCTGAAGTATCGCTGGTGGCTATTTTAGATGCAGACAAAGAAGGGTTTTTGCGATCCGAACGGTCATTAATCCAAACCATTGGCCGCGCTGCACGCAATCTCCACGGCAAGGCTATTTTGTATGCAGATGTTGTTACAGGCTCGATGAAAAAAGCCATTGATGAAACGAATCGCCGTCGGCAAAAACAATTAGATTACAATCAAAAACATGGCATCACACCAAAATCGATTCAAAAAGCCATTCATGATATTTTAGAAGCTGCGCCCAGCATTCTCCCCCAAAGCAAAAAGTTTTTATCCGGCGGGAAAACCATTACCGAACTGGAAGCCGAAATGCATTTTTATGCACAGAATTTAGAATTTGAAAAAGCCGCAGAAATTCGCGATGAGATTCGGGTGATGAAACAAAGGGCGCAATGAATTGCGCCCTTACACATTATTTTGAATCAGATTTATCCGCGTCTAATTTGAAACGCTCGATGAGCTCTACCACACCGCAGTAACTGATCACAGCTTCAACGATTAACAGAATTCCGATTAACATCACGATGACAGGGCTAATCATTGCTGCAACGATTAATAAACCACCTAAAATACCACGCACCATTCGGTCGCGTTTGTTAATGTTTGTTGGCAGATTGAACATGTTTTCTCCTCAAATTCCCTGTTAAGAACAGCCGCTACGATACCCTACAGTAAACCTAATTGCAATTTCGCAGCATCCGACATTCTATCTTGCGTCCACGGCGGATCCCACACTAATTCCACTTTTGCATCGTTCACACCCAATACACTTTTCACTGCATCTTCAACGGTTCCTGGAAAGGTTTGCGCGACCGGGCATCCCGGTGCCGTTAATGTCATTTTGACATCAACATTTCCTAACGTGTCCACTTCAACACCATAAATTAAACCTAAATCATAAATATTGACGGGAATTTCAGGATCATAAATCGTTTTCAACATAGCAATAATGTCATCATGAATTTTAGTGATTTCGTTTTTCCCATACGTCATCTGAAACTACTCCGTGGTTACAGACTGTTTATCTTGATGCAAGGCCGCTTCTAATGCATGCCACGCTAACGTCGCGCACTTTACACGCATCGGATATTCCCGCACACCCGCCAAGACTTTTAACTTGCCCAACACAGGATCGATTTTTTCATTTTTTTCAATCGGCGCCATCATTAAATCATGAAATAATGTAAAAAATTTCTCAGCATCCTGGATAGTTTTGCCTACTAGAAATTCTGTCATTAACGAGGCAGACGCCGTTGAGATTGCACAACCCGCTCCCTCAAAGCTAATTTGGTTAATGCTATTATTTTGAATATTTAAATAAATCTTAATTTTATCGCCGCACAAGGGATTAAAACCTTCGGCTTCATGCGTGCAGTTTTCTAATTTACAAAAATTACGCGGATGGCGATTGTGATCAATAATGACTTCTTGATAAAGCTCACGTAAATCAGACATGAAACACCTGTTTAACTTTTTGTAAGGCTTTAATAAATACATCAATTTCTTCAGGCGTATTATAAAACGCAAGCGATGCGCGGGATGTTGCGGGGACTTTATAAAAATTCATTAATGGCATCGTACAATGATGACCTGTTCGGATCGCAATGCCTTCTTGATCTAATATGGTTCCGACATCATGCGCATGAATGCTATCAAAGATAAAACTCACGATGCTGGCTTTATGGGGAGCAGTACCAATAATTTTAATATCACTATAACGGGATATTTCACTGGTTAAAAAATCCAATAATTGCCATTCGTAGGATTGAATTCTTTCAAGCCCAATATCTTTAATATAATTAATGGCTGCCGCTAATCCGATTGCACCCGATACATCCGGCGTTCCCGCTTCAAATTTATGCGGCAATACAGCATACGTTGTTTTTTCAAATGTCACTTGATTGATCATTTCACCTCCGCCTTGATACGGTGGCATTTTTTCTAACAGATTTTTCTTGCCGTATAAAATACCAAGTCCCGTAGGACCATATAATTTATGCGCAGAGAAAACTAGAAAATCACAGTCTAATTTTTGAACATCGACCATCATATGTGAAACGGCTTGTGCAGCATCTAATAAAACGGGAATTTGTTTTGCATGTGTCGCTGCAATAATCTTTTCAACCGGATTAATTGTCCCTAAGGTATTCGATACGTAACACACAGCAACTAATTTTGTTCTAGCATTTAATAATGTTTCAAATTCTTCCAGAATGATTTCGCCCTGCTGATTTATGGGCGCGACTTTTAATACCGCACCTGTTTGTTCACACAACAACTGCCAAGGAACAATATTGGAATGATGCTCCATCGTAGAAATGATAATTTCATCACCTGCTTTTATATTCGCTCGACCATACGATTGGGCGACAAGATTAATGGCTTCGGTTGTCCCACGCACAAAAATAATTTCTTCGCGGTGTTTAGCGTTAATAAAATTCTTGACAGTATCCCGTGCTGCTTCAAATAATTCCGTCGCTTTTGCACTTAAATAGTGCACGCCTCGATGAACATTGGAATAATTTTTTTCATAACACTGTGAAATAGCCTCGATCACGGCACGCGGTTTTTGCGTACTCGCCGCATTGTCAAAATATATTAAAGGCTTGCCATTGACGTGCGTCTGCAAAATAGGAAAATCCTGGCGAATTTTTTGAATATCAGAAGTGGTTAATAGCGACATAATCTCTCCCGAAGTTTCTCATCCGTAATACACTGCAACACTTTATCGCCGAAGGCTTGAATCAATAATTCTCGTGCAGCGGCTTCGCTTAATCCGCGCGAACGCAAATAGAATAATGCTTCTTCATCGAGCTGCCCAATGGTTGCACCGTGCGTACATTTGACATCATCATGGTAAATTTCTAATTCCGGCTTAGTATCAATTTCTGCATCCGAAGAAAGTAATAGATTGTGATTAACTTGATGCGTTTCGGTTTGCGTTGCGCCATCACGCACAATTACACGGCCGTTAAAAACCACGCGCGACTTATCGTCTAATACACTGCGATAAAACTCATTACTGGTACAATGTCCAACGGCATGATCAATAATAGTATGATGGTCCAAATGTTGGCGATGTTTAGAATACGACAAGCCATATAAATTACAGCTCGCGTATTCTCCTTGAAATTTTACAGATATATCACTGCGTGCTAATTGAGACCCTTTTGATAAGGTAAACGTCTCAATATGAGAATTTTTATCAAGATAAATATGCGTACGACCAATATGAATATTTTTTTCGTGTTCAGATTGAACTTTATAATAATTTAATTTGGCATTTTCAGCGACCTCGAGAGTCAATACCGAATTCATGACACCGTTAATCTCTGACGTAAATATTTCTATGATGGTGGCTTGAACATTTTTCTCCACCGTAATTTTTATTCTCGGTTGACTCCAGCCTTCACTGCTTCCTTGATAGAAAATTTCTAAGGGCTCCGATAAGTTTTCAGTGATTTTAATATGATAATTTTCCGTACTAAAAAAGACATTCAGCTCTTCAAATACATCAGACACGGCATGAGAAGACAATGCGAGCGGAACAAAGGTGACACCCAGTTGTTGATGATTTTTAAATTTGACCACTTTAGCAGATGAAAATACAACTGGCTTCGTGTTCAACACTGCTAAATTAGTATATTTCCAATTTTCATCCTTTGTTGTGGGAAATCCATCTTTAAGAATGTCATTTAATTTATCAGGAGTCATTCTTCTACCCAGCTGTAACCTTTGGATTCAAGTTCAAGGGCTAATTGTGCATCACCCGACAATACAATTTTACCGTCCGTCAACACATGCACTTTATCTGGCTTAATGTAATTTAATAATCGCTGATAGTGTGTAATCAACAATATAGAGCGCTCTTTATTTCTTAAGCCATTAATACCTAACGCAATAATTCTCAACGCATCAATATCTAAACCCGAATCTGTCTCATCCAATAACGCTAATGCCGGATTTAATACCAGCATTTGCAATATTTCATTGCGCTTTTTCTCCCCACCGGAGAACCCCTCGTTTAAGGATCGATAAATCATGTCTTCGTCCATTTCGAGTAATTTCATTTTTTCTTTGACCAGATTTAAAAAATCCATCGCATCGACTTCAGGTAAATTTTTTGCTTTGCGCTGTGCATTTAATGCGGTTTTTAAAAAATTAATATTACTCACGCCGGGAATTTCAACGGGATATTGAAACCCCAGAAACAACCCTCTGTGGGATCGCTCTTCGGGAGACAGCGCTAAAATATTTTCACCTTGAAATAAAATTTCGCCTTGAGAAATAGCATAACCTTCCCGTCCAGCTAAAATATTCGCTAAGGTGCTTTTTCCCGAACCATTGGGTCCCATAATGGCATGCACTTCGCCGGGTTTAATCACCAAATTAATGCCGCGTAAAATTTCTTTGTGATCCACACTGGCAACAAGATTTTTAATTTCTAACATAATTAACCTACAGCCCCTTCTAAACTAATACCTAATAATTTTTGTGCTTCCACTGCAAATTCCATCGGTAATTCGCGAAACACTTGCTTACAAAAACCATTCACAATTAAGGAAACAGCATCTTCTTCTGTTAATCCCCGCTGCTGGCAATAAAATAATTGATCGGCACCAATTTTTGATGTCGTTGCTTCATGCTCAACTTTTGCTGTCGCATTTTTAACTTCCATATACGGAAATGTATGCGCACCGCACGTTGCGCTTAACAACAAAGAATCGCAGCGCGTATAATTTCGTGCATTTTCTGCACTCTTCGCGACTTTGACTAATCCACGGTAACTGTTTTGACCTCGACCCGCTGAAATACCTTTGGATACAATTGTACTTTTCGTGTTTTTACCAATATGAATCATTTTAGTGCCCGTATCCGCTTGTTGATAATTATTGGTTAACGCCACAGAATAAAATTCGCCAACACTATTATCGCCACGCAATAAAACACTGGGATATTTCCAGGTAATCGCAGAGCCAGTTTCAACTTGTGTCCACGAAATTTTGCTGTTTTCTTCCCGACAATCGCCGCGCTTTGTGACGAAATTATAAATTCCACCTTTACCTTCTTTATCACCGGGATACCAATTTTGTACGGTTGAATATTTAATATGCGCGTTTTTTAAGGCAATTAATTCGACGACCGCTGCATGTAATTGATTTTCATCGCGACGTGGTGCCGTACACCCTTCTAAATAACTTACATAACTGCCTTCTTCTGCAATGATCAGGGTGCGCTCAAATTGCCCTGTCATTGCCGAATTAATTCGGAAATACGTCGATAATTCCATCGGACATCTAACACCCTTGGGAATATAACAAAACGATCCATCACTAAATACCGCTGAATTTAAACAGGCATAATAATTATCAGTATGAGGAACCACTGTACCTAAATAGCGTTGAATTAATTCAGGGTATTTTTGAACGGCTTCTGAAAATGCGCAAAAAATAATTCCCAAACTGTTTAACTTATCTTTGAATGTTGTTGCAACAGAAACGCTATCAAATACCGCATCCACTGCAACGCCCGCCAACATTTCTTGTTCTTTTAACGGAATACCCAGTTTTTCATAGGTCTTTAATAATTCGGGATCAACTTCGTCTAAACTTTTGGGACGGTTTTTTAATTTCGGTGCGGAATAATAACTGATAGCCTGAAAATCAATTTTAGGATAGTGCACGTGGGCCCAATGCGGTTCTCTCATCGTTAACCAATGACGGTAAGCGTTTAGCCGCCACTCGGTCATAAATTCAGGTTCATTTTTTTTAGCCGACAGCGCGCGAATTACGTCTTCATTTAATCCAGGCAAAAATGTCTCAGATTCAATCTCTGTCACAAAGCCATGTTCGTATTCTTTGTCAATCAATTGTTGAATGGCATCAGTAGAGGATGGCATAAGCGCTCTCAGTTCGTGTTAGACTGCAGATTATAGCGCACTCGAAGGGAGAAACGTAACGTATGTTGGGGTTTTTGCTGTATACACTCAACCTTTTAGTATCATTTGGCGTCGTTCTGATTATTCTTCCATTTTCGTTTATTCTGCCTCCGGCTGAACGTTTGCTCTTAGCCATGCCGCGCGCATGGACCCAGGTAAATCGCTGGATTCTCCACTTAACGACAAAAACCCAGCTAGATATCCAGCTTCCAAAGGGATTAAGCACTAAAAAATACTACTTAGTGACGGCAAACCATCAGACTTGGGCAGACATTATTATTCTCTTTAATACCTTTTCAGGTCGAATCCCCCTCTTAAAGTTCTTTCTCAAACAACAATTACGCTGGGTGCCATTGGTGGGACAAACCTGTTGGATATACGGATTTCCCTTTTTATATCGAAAGGGCTCCACCCAACGCGATATTGCTGCTACACGAAAAGCCTGTGAACGCTTTAAAAAACACCCCGGCAGCTTAATGATTTTTGCCGAAGGCACTCGGTTTACGGCTAAAAAACATGAGGCGCAACGCTCGCCTTACAAGCATTTACTCAAACCTAAAGCCGGCGGCATGGCCATCGCGCTGGAATGCATGGGTGACAAAATCGATACTTTATTAGATGCCACTGTCATTTATCCTAAACAATATCCTCAAGAAAAACTTAATTTTTGGAATTTCTGTCGGGGAAAATATAAAAAAATTACGGTTATCGTCCGCGAGGTTCCTTTAACCAAAGAACTTCGTGGCGATTATGAAAATGATTTAACCTATCGCAAAAATTTTCAAAAATTTTTAAATGCCGTGTGGGCGAAGAAAGATGAAAATTTCTAATATTTTCGTGTGGATTATTGCTGGCCTTTTATGGCTCATCGTTCAGCTACCCTACCGTGTTCAACTTTTTATTGGCAAATACTTAGGCCTGCTGGGGTATTATTTTGCTAAACGGGAATACCGCAATGCTGATATTAATTTACAGAAATGCTTCCCTGAGCTTGATCAACAAAAACGTAAAACATTAATTCGGGAAAATTTTATTTCTGTGGGTCAAGGAACCTTAGAAACCTTATTAGGATTTTGGGGATCTCCCATGCGTCTTAGAAAATTAATTCATATTAAAAATCTTTCGTATATTACTGAAGCCTTAAAGAATAAAAATGGCGTGCTTGTTTTTGGCCCACATTTTACATCTGTTCATTTTGCGGGACGATTATTAAATCTGGAGCACCCGTTCAGTGTCATGTATTTTCCACCTAAAAATACTGTCTTTCGAAAAATTACCGAACGTGCACTGCCACGTTGTTATGATCGTGCGATTCCACGTGATGACGCACGGGCTTTTGTTCGTGCACTCAAAGAAAACAAAGCCATTTTATATACACCCGATGTTGATGCGGGTCATAAAGGCTTGTTTGTGCCGTTTTTTAATACGCCAGCTTCTACGGTTACCGCAACCTCTCGTTTTGCAGAATTAACAGGCTGCGCAGTAATTGAAGTTCGATATCATCGCCGAAAAGACAAATCGGGTATTGATGTTGAATTCCAACCGTCGTTGGATAAATTCCCGAGTACAGACGACTATCAAGATGCGTTACGCATTAATCAGTTTTTAGAAAATCAAATCCGGGAATTTCCTGAGCAGTATTTATGGCAATACAAACGATTCAAAACACGACTGAAAGGTGAAAAGGATTTTTATGCCAAATCTTCATTGGTTTCGTGAAGCCGATTTACGAATTCGAGATAACACTGCGCTTTATCATGCCAGTCAAACTTCTGATGGCCTAATTTGTATTTTTCTGATTTCGCCTGAAGAGTGGCGCGATCATGACATGGCACTGGTTCGGCAAAATTTTATTTTGCGTCATCTGCAAACGCTTCGCACTGAATTAGCCGAGCTGAATATTCACCTGGTTGTGGAGACAGTTTCCAGTAAAAAATCCATTCCAGATTTTTTACTGCACTTTGCACAGACCCATAACATTCAAGCCCTCTATTTTAACAACCAATATGAATTAAACGAGCTAAGACGAGATCAAACCATTAAAAATCTTTTTGAGAAAAATGCCATTTCAGTCCACACTTTTACGGATCAAGTTATTTTCGAACCAGGTAAAATTTTAACGCAGCAAAAAAAATACTTTACGGTATTTACCCCATTTAAAAATCAATTCCTCAAACAACTTTCTCAAACTTCAATTACATGCCTACCTAAACCTCAAAAACAGAAAGTAATACATATAAATTTATCTGCTATTCCCGATGCCCATGATAATCCATTATGGTCTGTCGGTGAAAAAACTGCTGAAACGCGACTCAATAATTTTATTAGCCATAAATTAGCGGATTATAAAATAAACCGTGATTTTCCGAGCCTGGATGGCACTAGCCAACTTTCTCCGTATTTAGTCTCAGGAATGATTTCTATTCGTACTTGCTTTAAAAAAGCCCTTGAACATCCTCATCATGAGACGTGGGTGTCCGAATTAATTTGGCGCGAATTTTATAAACATATCATGAAGTTATTTCCGCGCGTGTGCATGAATAAACCCTTAAAATTAATTACTGAGAGAATTCCCTGGGAAAATAATCCGGAACATTTTGAGGCATGGAAAAATGGAAACACGGGCATTCCCATTATAGATGCCGCTATGCGACAGTTAAACCAAACAGGCTGGATGCATAATCGGTTACGCATGATTGTCGCCATGTTTTTAACAAAAAACTTATTAATCGACTGGCGGTGGGGCGAAAAATATTTCATGCAACATTTAATTGACGGCGATTTAGCTGCCAATAATGGTGGGTGGCAATGGGCTGCGTCGACAGGAACCGATGCCGTCCCTTATTTTCGCGTGTTCAATCCACAGTCACAAACCGAAAAATTTGACCCTGAGTTATTATTCATAAAAAAATATTGCCCCGAAGCGTTGACTATAAATTACCGCAATCCTATAGTCGATTTGTCTGCCAGTCGTAATCGAGCAATTTCCGTTTATAAACGAGTATTCCAACATGTCTAGAACATCACATTTTTTTGCAAAGGCATCGCCTTTGTTTTTAGCCATTTTTATAGATGGCATGGGATTAGGGTTATTATTTCCCATTTTAAATATTTTATTTATCAATTCGAGCAGCCATTTTCTGCCGAGCAATTTGTCGTCTGACGCACGCAATTATTTATTTGGGTTGACGGTCGCTATTTTTATGTTGGCGTGGTTTTTTGGCGCCGCGTATTTAGGAGATTTGTCTGATGCCGTTGGCCGTAAAAAATCGTTACTGATCGCGTTAATCGGATCTTTTATTGGATATTTGGTATCTGGCCTTGCTGTGGGAATTCACAGTTTAGTATTTTTAATCATTGGACGCGTGATTGCAGGATTTACCGCGGGTAGCCAAGCTATCGCACAAGCCGCCATAATTGATATCAGTACACCCGACATGAAGGCACGTAATATTGGATTAATCTTATTGTTTGCGTCATTAGGATTTATATTTGGTCCGATATGCGGTGGATTTTTCTCCAGTTCAGCGATTTATTCTGGCTTTACGTTGGCGACACCGTTATATTTTGCTGCATTAATTTCATTACTGAATGCCGCCTTGTTATATGGGTTATTTGAAGAAACGTTTCATAACCGCGCTAAAATTCATTTGAAATTTCACCGCGCGATTGAAATTTTTATTTCCGCGTTTCAACATGAAAAGGTCCGTTACTTATCCATTGTCTTTTTCTTAATGATATTAGGGTGGGCATGTTTCTACTCGTTTATTTCATTATTTCTCACCAAACAATTTAATTTTGATGCCGTTCACCTTAATTTATTTATGGCATTACTTGCCGTGGGATTTGGAGTGGGATTTGGTTTTATTGTGAACTGGGTAACTCATCATTTTTCAGCGAAACACGCCATTATTGGAACCTTATTATTATCAAGCGTAGCCACTTTAATTACGGCGCTTGCATCCGCAACATGGGTTGTGTGGGTCATGGCTATTCCGGTAGGAATTTTTATTTCAGTTCCCTACTCAACGATGCTTGCGGTATTTTCAAATCAAGTGGATGAAAATTCTCAAGGCTGGGTGATGGGAATTTCAAATGCAATTGGTTCAGCCGCGTTCGCCATCATGGGATTTGTGGGTGCATGTTTAGCAAATTACGCTGCCTTTTTACCTATTTTCGTCGGTAGTGTATTTTTCGCGTTAAGTGGAATTGGAATGATCTATAGCAAAGCGAGAAGTACACCGAAGCATTGACAGGCGCCGCAAGCGTCGCCCCTACGCTATTCTAGAAACATAGAACTCACAGATTCTTCTTCGTTAATACGGCGAATAATTTGCGCTAACATTTCACCAATATTTAATTGACGAATTTTTTTGGATTTTTTCGCGGCTGCAGACAATGGAATTGTATCTGTCACAACCACTTCATCTAATTCAGACTCTTCAATATTTTTAATGGCATCACCAGATAACACCGCATGCGTACAATACGCTTTGACTGAACTCGCGCCTTCCTTTTTCAATACCTTTGCTGCCGCACATAATGTTCCGGCCGTATCCACAATATCATCCATCAATAAACAGGTTCGGTCTTTAACATCACCAATAATATTCATCACCTCAGCATGATTTGCACGTGGGCGTCGTTTATCAATGATAGCAAGATCAGCTTCGTTTAATAATTTTGCAATAGCACGCGCACGAACAACACCACCAACATCCGGTGATACTACAATTAAATTTTTATATTTACGCTGGCGAATATCTGCCAACATCGAAGATGTCGCATACACGTTATCAACAGGAATATAAAAGAAACCTTGAACTTGATCCGCGTGTAAATCAACGGTCAATAATCTATTGATACCAACTTTGGACATCATATCTGCAACCACTTTCGCGGTAATCGGCACACGCGCAGAACGCACACGCCTATCTTGTCTTGCATATCCGAAATATGGAACCACCGCTGTAATTCGCGCAGCTGATGCACGACGTAATGCATCCGCCATAATAATTAATTCCATTAAATGATCATTGGTCGGCGCACACGTTGGCTGAATAATAAATACATCGCGACCGCGAACATTTTCTAAAATTTCCACCATGGTTTCGCCATCACTAAAACGGCTTACCATTGCTTTACCTAAGGGAAGTTTTAGATATTCCGCGACTTTCTCTGCCAATGGCAAATTCGCGTTACCACTAAAAATCATCATGTTAGACACGATAGTTCCTAAACATAAGAATCAATGGCTGGGGTGCTAGGATTCGAACCTAGGAATGCCGGGATCAAAACCCGGTGCCTTACCACTTGGCGACACCCCAATAGATGAAGACTGGAGCGGTATTCAATCAAAAAAACTGCCAATTATCAATAAAAATCCGAAGATAAAGATTTTGATGGGAAATTGTCATTAATTTGGGCATCCCGTCTTCATGATACGACTGGTATTGCACCGTCCAACCTCTAACCGGTTTTGTGGGGATGCCTTTCAACCAATCAATCAACTGACTTACAAGCAACGTATAATCACCTAAAATTTGTTTGGAAACCAGTACATCCGTCGAATGGCCCTTTAATTCCGTCGCACCTAAATCCAACGGTCCATGGAGGCGAACATCAAACTGCCCCGCTTCTTGCTGCCAATCCAATGACGCCGTTTCCGTTTTATCTTGGTAACGGACTAATATTTTTCCCTGTGCACGCCAGTGTTCAGATGCCTTGGGATTCACCGGATGAATCGTAGACACCGTTGCGCATGAAGCAAGCAACGCAAAAAACATCCCAAAAATAATCCATTGAACTAGTTTATTCATACTAAAACTCTCTGCTATACTCGCTCGCTTCAAGATGCCGGGGTGGCGGAACTGGTAGACGCGCCGGACTCAAAATCCGGTGGTGGCGAC
>CAZLGL010000001.1:24686-280440 GCA_964559315.1 uncultured Coxiellaceae bacterium | reverse complement strand
TCGCGCTCCATAGCCTGACGCTCAGCCAGTAACCTTTCAGCATTTTCTCGTTCGGCTCTTTCTTTTGCTTTACGTGCTTCACGTTCTCGACGCGCTATCATTAATTTCGAAGCATTGATTTCGGCTTGTTTTGAATAGCTCGAGAGTTGGTCTATTTGCAATGATCGATTTGATGAAACGTCTACTAATTGTTGACGTTGGATTTCAATAACATCCGTATAATTTTTTGTGTAATCTGCCCATCGCGATAATTCACGTTGCTTACTGGCTTTGCTTCCTCTGATCTGGTGTAATCTATTTTTTTGTTCTTGAATCGCAAAAATGTGCTTTTGTTCTTCACGTTTTTGTTCTACAACATGTGCGGCTTCCAATTGCGTTTTAATATTTGTATGAGATTCTCTTAAACGACGACGTTCAAGCGCTAATTTTTCTAATGCTTCATCATCTCCTTCTTCGTTGCTGTGTTCCGCTATTTTTTTTCCAATTTCTGCTAAATTGAATTTTAATCGGGACTCTGCTTCTTGAAGTGATACTTTAAGGCGTTGTTGTAATTCGGATTGAATTTTCTGATAGTCTTGTTCCAATATTTCCATTCGATGAAGTACGTTTTCTTCTTCTTGGATTAAGCGAGTTTGTTTGAGTGTCTTGTGATTAATATGGCTTGTGAATAGTCGTTTAATCATGTTGGCTGCGTGAGATTTATTTAAGGCTAATAATTGTTGTGACAATGAATGAATATCAGACAAATGTTTTTCGATGAGGGGATCTGTATCTGATGAAACTGTTGGACCATTATCATTGTTGCTATTGTTATTGCTGTTGATTTTATTATTGCTATTATTTTTCCGTAAAGCTTCATTCTCCGATTTTAAACGCTCAATTTGTTCAGCCATCGGACCTAAGCGTTCTTCTACTGAAGACAGCTGCTCTAACTTTTTATGCTGCTTCGCTAATTGATTCGATAATTCTTCTTCTCGTAATTGTATCGCTAACGCTAAATCTTTTTGACTCAGCTCTTTTGTATGTCGCAGTGGTAATGAAGAAAGATACGTTTTAATGATCACTTTTAACGTTATATTCGACGCTAATTCTAAATGCGCTAATCGTGCGCCCGTCAACGGACTTACCGCTCGCGCCCCTCGTTGTGCTATCCATTGCTCTATCGCTGCTCGCTCATAACTGTGTCCATCCGCTGCTATCACCGGATCTCGCATCGGCGTTTGTAAAATCGGACATAAAATACTTTCTGATAATTCTGTCAGTGAGGGTTCAACTTCGCGAGGGGAATTTTCAATCGATGCTTCCATAAATTTAACTCCTTAAGGTTAATATAAAAATTTTTCTTCAGATATATCTCTTCTTTCTCATCGCAGGTGGAGGAGGTAAGTTTGACTCATTTTTCACTGATTTTGATAACCGCTCTGTAAGCACCGCAAGCTTCTTGGTGCATTCTGTCTTCAATCTATCGGAATAATGAAGGTCGTGCGGCGCGAGACAGCCAGGCCCGCCCCCAGGCTTGCCCGCGCACGCATCATAACTCGACCGATAAAAAGCAAACGTAACGCCGCATTTACCGTTATTATATTCTTGAACAAACCACGTTTTGATATGTTCACTCTTTCGGCTGAATCCTCTGTCCATTTGTTGTTTAGGCCACGCCTTATCTTCGCCTTCTTCACTAAACATATAGATAAACCATGCCGGCATATTTCTCTGGGCGCCTCCCACTTCTCTAATCCAGCAAATTCCACATTGTTGCCAGTTTTTTTGGTTAAGAAAATCTAGATAACGCTGATAGGCAGTTAATAAGGGATCGAAGAAACTTAAGAGTGTTCCGTGTTTCTGTGTAATATCTGGCCTTTCTTTCAGCAATGTAATTAATTGATCATACGCTTCTGCTTCAGTCATAAATTCTAGAAATACGTCCCATAATTCCCAGTCACCACACCATACCGCATATTGAAATCCGGTGATTTGTGGAAAGGTTCGTTCAGACAAATCCGTAAGATCATATTGGACATGCGCTAAATCTCTGTTTTGTCTTAAACATGCTCTGACTTCTTCTAATTGGCCCCGAATAGTGAACTTGAATAATTCGCTTATTTCTTCTTTTGTTACACGTCCCGTTACGCTTTGAGCTTTTTGGTTGACTCGGTTGGCAGGTGACAACTCTGCTAATCGTTTTGCTTCTGTCTCTCTTGCTATTGCTTCTTGGTGTTTTGCGTCCTGCTCTCGACGTGCTATCAATAGTTTCGAAACATGAATTTCTTTTTCTTCCGAGTAACGGTTCAGTGCTTTTGTCTTTGAGGTTCGCTCTAATGAAATCTTAGATAAACTTTCTCGCTGTAGTTCAATCACTTGCGTCTGTTTTTCGACAAATACACTCCATCGATTTAATTCTCGCTGCTTACCACTTTTACTTCCCCTAATTTCTTGCAATCGACTTTTTTTCTGCTGCTTCTCCTTTTCTGTTCGTTCTGCTTCTTGCTTTACTTTAGTTTCATGCGCTTGCTTCAATTGTTGCTGCCTAACGTCATGCGAACTCCTAAGTTCACGTCGACGCGCAACCAATTTTTCTACCGCATCATCGTTTCCTTCTTCACCTGAGTGTTTAACGATTTCTTTTTGTATTTCTGCTAGCTCCATTTTCAAAGTTTGTTCTGATTCCCCCAATCCAGCATCCCTCTCTGCCAACAAGCTTTGTTGTCTTTGCTGAAGTTGTTGCTCACTGACTTCCAATTGATGCAATACATCTTCTTCTTGTTTAATTAATCTTGTCTGATTTAATTTCTTTTGCGCAATATAGCTCCCTAATTTTCGCTTTATCATATTCGCTGAATGCGCTTGATTTAAGCCTGAGAGTCTTACTGATAATGATCTAATATCAGACAAATATTTTTCTACTTCCGGAGCTTCATCTACAACAGATTGCGCCAATACTGTAGGTACAATATTGTCATTATCATTCATCCTTCTACTTGGCTTTGAATTTAGCCGTTCAATTTCTTTTCTTAATCGCTGATTTTCTTCTTCCATCGGACCTAAGCGTTCTTCTACTGAAGACAGCTGCTCTAACTTTTTATGCTGCTTCGCTAATTGATTCGATAATTCTTCTTCTCGTAATTGTATCGCTAACGCTAAATCTTTTTGACTCAGCTCTTTTGTATGTCGCAGTGGTAATGAAGAAAGATACGTTTTAATGATCACTTTTAACGTTATATTCGACGCTAATTCTAAATGCGCTAATCGTGCGCCCGTCAACGGACTTACCGCTCGCGCCCCTCGTTGTGCTATCCATTGCTCTATCGCTGCTCGCTCATAACTGTGTCCATCCGCTGCTATCACCGGATCTCGCATCGGCGTTTGTAAAATCGGACATAAAATACTTTCTGATAATTCTGTCAGTGAGGGCTCTACTTCGCGAGGGGATAATTCAGATACTGATTCCATGAGGAAATCTCCTTAAAATTAAAAAAATAAACAGATATAAAGCATAGCAAAACAACACAAACATCACAAAAAAGTAACCCAAAATAATATCTCAAAATAAAACTTAGTATTATTCTGAAAATCTTGAAAAACTGCCCCAAGGGATTTTTCAAATTGAAATGAGACAGTTGTGGTAGAAGTGTTATAACCCCATCGCCTTTTCACAAAATTTATTTTTCAGCGGTGCAATTAAATTAAACACAAATAATCCTGTTGATCGTAAATGTTTCATCGGGAAAAATTTGGATTTAAATAATCTTATAATTCCATTGGTAATTTTTAAGGTTGTATCTTGATCCGCTTTTCGAGAATTTTCATAGCGTGTTTCTATGGCAGGATCAGATAAGTCTTTCGCATCTATTAGAATTTTTGCTAAGCCTTCTACATCCCGTAAACTTAAATTTAATCCTTGCGCGGCAACCGGATGTAATACATGCGCGGAATTTCCCAATAAAATAAATCGCGGCAAGGTTTGTGTCTGTGCCGTAATTTCATAAATAGGATATGTTTGTATATTGGCCAGATTGGATAATATTCCTAATCGATGGCCAATAGATTTTTGAGTAATTTCAATAAGGTTAGATTTGATTTGATCAATATTAGTATTGTCGCATGTCCAAATACAGGCGACGCGATTATCTTGCAAGGGTAATAAGGCTAAAATTCCCAAATCGGTAAATCTTTCATAGGCTGTATTATTATGAGATTTTGATGCTAGCAGTGTTGTAACTATGGCGGTTTGATAAAAATCCGTTTTTTCGGTGGGCAATTTTAAAAATTCGCGTATAAAGGATTTGTCCCCATCCGCGGCGATAAGAAATTTAGTTTTGTATATTTTGTTGTTGACTTCACATTCCCAATAATCAGGATGTTGAGTTAGATTAGATAATTTGGCAGGCCGTAATAATTCCATATTATTTATATGATTTTGCAAAGAATTATATAAGTAGGGGATTGGTACAACGGATCCAAAAGAATCGGTTTCGAGATCAGGTGACAAGTCACTAGCATCTAATAAGGTATGACCAAACGAGCCTTTTTCAGAGATATGAATTTTTTTGATGGGCGTCGCGAATTGTTCAATGTCAGGCCAAATAGACAACTTTTCAAATATTTTTCGGCTTTGATAATTTAAGGCAATAGACCGCATATCTTCGGTAGATTGTTTATGTTCCGGTGGAATAAATGCTTCGACCAGGCCAATTTTAAAATTAGAGTTTTTAAGGGATATTGCCAGTGTTGTGCCGACTAATCCGCCGCCAACAATTAATATATCAAAATCGGTCATGAGTTCATGACTGCTTCAATATCAGACGATTTGCGCGGTAATCTTTCTGTAAGATTTTCATAGCCATGTTCAGTCACCAAAATATTATCTTCAATTCTTACGCCGATATTCCACTCTGAAATATACAGACCAGGTTCGATGGTTAATACCGTGCCAGGTTGTAATTGTCGGGTTTCTGAATTGCTCATCCGATAACCGCCGACATCATGGACATCTAAGCCTAACCAATGTCCAAAATTATGCATGTAATAGGGTAAGAATGCTTTTTGTTCGATTAAATTTTCTATATTACCGTGTAATAATTTTAAATCCGCTAAACCTTGAACCAGAATGTTTAAAATCATTTCTTGGGGCTCGGGCCATTTTATGCCCGGCTTAATATGATCAATGGCTGCACGCTGTGCTTCATACACAATGTCATATACTGCTTTTTGTTGTCCCGTAAATTTTCCACTCATCGGAAATACGCGTGTGATATCCGATGCATAGTTTTCAAATTCGCAGCCCGCGTCAATTAAGATGCAATCGTCTTTATGTATTTTTTGATTGTTTTCAACATAATGCAATGTACAAGCGTTTTTTCCTGCCGCAACAATCGGCGAATAGGCCATGGATTGACTGCCTTGGCGTAAACAGTGGCCTGTAAAGATACCTTGTAATTCAAATTCATACTGGCTGGATTTTGCATGCTGTAATACCGCTAGATGCGAATTTATGGATATTTCATTGGCTTTGCGCATGGTTTTAATTTCATCAGGACTTTTAATTAAACGACAGTCCGATAAAAATTGTTGAATCTCTTTTTCATCGCGAACTTTTCTGCCTTTGGTGAATGATTTAATTTTTTCATCATAGGTTTCAATCGGATAAGCATGATTGGCGCCAAAATGTTGTATGGCGCCTTCTTGTCCCGCGCGTTTACCATCCCATATTTCGCGTTCGGGATTGCGAGGGCGATTAAATAAAATAAATTCCCCGTCTTTAAATACCGCAATCGCGTCGGGTTCGTTAAAGCCGGTTAAATAATAGAAAAAACTGTTTTGACGAAACGGAAAGTGAACATCGCCGTTACGAATAAGTTCTTTTGCACCATGAAGAATAGCAACATCGTTTCCAAGAAAATGCACAAATTTTTCACGACGCGTTTTAAATTCGGCGGGAGTTACAATGGTCATGGAGATCCTCTAGTGTTTTGATTTTCCTAGGTGAAACAAATGATAAATAGTGAGTACACCTTGTTCGATATGACGCGCGACTTCGTTGAATGCATTTTCATCTTCATCGCGTATTTCAATTTTATGTAATTCCAGATTAGCAAGGCCATCGAATTCATCCAATTTTTCATGAAAATTATGGCTTAATTCAGGATTTTGAATATTTAAACCAGCTTGTTGTAATCCGGCTAAAAATCCAACACACCATTTTTTAAGCGCATACGCGCGATTTTTAAGCGATTGTTCTTTTTCGAAGAGGGTATGTTGTAAACCTAAATGTTCTTGGTGAATATCGTCCGCGACTTGTTTATATAATTCGATCAGTAAATCGCGTTGAAGCGCGATGCTGCTGTCAAAGGATTTGAGATTGGCTTCGAGGGTTTCGAGCCACAATTTTCCTTCGCTGGCAGTGCCGGAGCAGATAAATCCGCACAGATAGCCTTTAATTTCGGCGAATTGTCCGCGACTGATATCGGCAGGGGGCGCGTTTGTCATTGGGGTCCTTATATAGAAAACAATGACGTTATTGTCTCATAAATAAATCATGTTGTGCCATTCCAATGGATTTCCGGGACGACATAATATGTCCGGGACGATATGTATATCGCCCCTACAATTACACGTAGAGGTGTCTAATTTGACACGTAGGGGCGACATATTATGTCGTCCCGGAAATACGTATCGTTCCAGATATATGTGTTGCCCTGAATATACATGTTGTCCTGGATTTGAATTATAATTTCCCCACGGACACACGGTGACGTGCTGCGTTCTTGAACCGATACGCTTTAAGCAGGGAGTTGGATTTATATTCGTTGGTGTGCAAGCTGGTTTCGACCCAGAAGCCTAAAGATGAAATGTCTGATTCCACCTTGACCTCTGGGTTCAAGGCAACGACCACACGCACCATGCTGTCCGTTTTTATTCCGTGCGATTAATCGCATGCATATGTGCACGATTATGCGCGATGGCTTCTTCTTTGTCCGGCAGTGTATCCGACGCTTTCTTAAAACGTCGTTTAAACGCGGAATAAAACGATTGATAGGACTTTAAGCTTAAGTTTCGCGCAATATTACCTCGTCCATGACGCATCGGATCACGAATTTCCAATTTAAGCCGTTTAACCGGTTTTTCTTGCGCCTGTTTTTTGGCGCCATAATTTTTATCAAGTTGGGTGTAAAATTTTGAGATGCGATCAAAATCTGTAAAAGCATTTTTTATGAAAAATTTAATGAAGCCGTATCCGACTGGTTTTTGTGCAATTAAGATATTTTCGAGTTGCGCTAAAAATAATTTAGACGGGACGCTGTAACGTTCACGCGCTGTACACTGTTGATAGTAATTTCCGCGGCCTTTATTCCATAATCGCTGAATTTTAAGATTCTTATACTGATAGTGCAGTTGCGTTAATGTTTTATCTGTTAAGTCTTTTAATTTAAATGCGCTCAAGTCGGGCGGCAAAATAATTTCATTTTTTTGCAATTCGGTTTTATGCGGGAGCTGCGGTTTTTCGCGAAGCAGGCAAGAGTCTGTCCATGTGGGAGTGAGCAACGCATTGTTGTCTAACACATAGGGATCGCTCAACAATTGAATAGATTTATCAAAGTACTGTAAATTTTTTTCAATGGGTTTTTTAAAAAGCGCTTTGACTTTTTCAGGTGTATCAAGCGTAACAGGATAGTGGCACAGTTCAATATTATCGATATTATTTTGTTGATTTAATGTGAGTCGAAGTGTGCAGTGGTGCTTTTTAATGTGGAGCGGTATATCAATGGATACTACGGATTTAATGACAGGTGATATTTCAGCGGCATGGTAAAACATTTCTAGAATAGCAGGAATATCATTACAGTCATAAAATGTATTTTCGATCGGGCGTAAAATGGGTCCGTGATTTTCGGTGATGACGGTAAAGCAGTGTTGCGTCGCGCCATTAGGGTGTTGGCGAAAAAGATAAGCAGGTTTTACATCATTCATATTGTCCACCTTGCAGAGTATTATATTAAAAACAAAAAAAATCACTGCTACAATTTGCGTGTTATAGAAATAATGTTATCGTATTTTAATGATTACTGTTGTAGAAGAGGTGGGCAAGTATAGGCGAATTTATGAGCAATGTGAATGAGTTGCGAAAATTAATGCGTGCACAGCGAAAAGGATTGACAAATTCTTTTCGAGAAGAAGTCTCTATTCAAATCTTAAATTATTTTAGACAACTAAATAATATTCATAACTATAAAAATATTGGCGTATATTCTGCTTTTGAGGGTGAAGTTGATCTTAATGTTATTATTCATTGGTGTTGGAAGAATAATAAAAATACGTATTTACCTAAATTACAGCCAGAAAATAAAATATTACAATTTTGTGAATATGCTTCAGATTCAAAAATGGGTTTAAATAAATTTGGTATTTTAGAGACTCTTGAAACTTCTTCCCTTGCAGTGGATAAATTAGATTTGATTTTGATTCCCTTGGTGGCTTTTGATAAACGTGGCCACAGGTTGGGGATGGGGAAGGGGTATTATGACCGTACGCTGGGAAGTGTCGATCGCCTATCCACGCCCACACCTATATATATAGGTGTGGGGTATGCCTTTCAGGAAGTGGAGGCTTTAGCGCCGCATAGCCATGATGTCCGTTTGGACGCGGTTTTGACGGAGAAAGGGCTTCTGTTAACTTAAAGTTAACTATCATTGACTATATATCGATATATTTTCCTTAAAAGCAGCTCTACACTTGTCTTGAACTGAGGTAAAATACCAAGTGAATCATTATAATATTGCCTCAATAAGAGAAAGGAGTAAGTTATGCAAGATAAACGTTTGGAAGATCAACCCGTTCAACACGACGAACTTTCTGATTATCCCACCGATGCCCCCGATAAAAAGCGACGTTATTTTTATGCCGGTTGGAATGTTGCCTATCAAGGTACCTTCGGCGGTTTCATTTGGATGGCCCGCTTTCTTAATGCGAAAGTAAAATTTTATATGGCTTCTGCTTCGATTCCTGTCGAAGTCGCTAATTTCTTAATCGTCATGAAAAAATTAGTCGGTCGTGAAAAGCCCTTAATTATTTTTTTCAGCGTCGTACTTCCGTTAATCGCCATGATAACAACCATGGTTCTTGTGGATTTGGTTCGGTTTGGTGTCATTACAGGTGGTGGATTAGCCGTAATTGCGGCAAACGCATCGTATATTTTTGCCACAGCATTAGCGATTTTTGCGATCCTGAATGGAGTACGCGCCTTTGAAGCATTGCGTGAATGTATTGCCGCTTCAAAAAATGGAACGTTAACGGCGTCACATAAAATTCGTTTAGCCAGTCGTGTGACTAAAACATTAGCCTTGGCAGCATTGGCATGCATGATGCCATTTTTTATGGCGGCAACACTCACTAATCCGTTTGGTGCCATTTTGTATGCTGCTGCTATTACGGCAGTACTTACTACGGTAGTGGTGATGAAAATATGGAAAACACGGCAAGAAACAAAAGCATGGACAAAGACGATAGGTGACATACTTGAAAAAAATGAAGATCCCTACGAGACGTTGGGTATTGATCAGGATGAATTAAATAAATACATCGAAGACAAAAGAACAGTGACGGGTTTTACTAAGTTAAAAAACATGTTTAGTGCCATTAAGACAACGTTATTGGGTACAGAGGAAGAAAAAGAAGCGCTTAAGAAAAAACACACACCGAGCAGTTATGTGAAAGAATGTTTGGAAAAGGCGATTGAAGGTAAGGATAAAATTAAAGATGCAGCTGAAATTGCTAAATTATCCCGTTATGCGGAATTAATTCGTAAAGCGCGTGGTCGTGAAGTGTTGCATCGACATCAATGGCCTCAAATTATTCAAGAATTAAATGGTTTGGGAACAGATCCTTACCTGTTTTTGGGGATTACGGCTCAAGACAGACAAAACTGGCTTGCTTTGGAAAAACCCGTAGGACGTGTAAAACGGTTTTTTGGATTGGTACCGGAAATCGAAGCAATAAATAGCGCTATTCATAAAAAATATGAAGAATATATATTGCAAGCACAAAGAACGCCTGAGCAATTAAAATTAGCTAAACGCGTTTTAAATATGTTAATGGTTCGTGAAGGGCGAGAGAAGTATGAAGAATATGAAAACAAAAAAGTTAAGCCAGTGGAACATACGCGTGCGCTTCAAGAAGATAGTGAAGAAGCGTTGCTAGATGCAGCATTACAAGCAAAGGCATATGGCAATCCACTTGCGGGGCCTAGAAGCTCTAATTTGCCGGCAGCGTCTCACCCATCTCAAGCTGTTTTTGTGGCAGGACATTAAAAAGTACTTAGCTCCTCTCCCCACGTGTGGGAGAGGAGCGCGCGGCAGCGGAGGAGTGGGGGAAATCAGGATGGCATAAGAAATTAAATTACTTTCACTCCACCCATATAATTCCACAACACTTCCGGTATATGAATCTTCCCGTCTTTATCTTGATAATTTTCTAAAATGGCAACAAGCGTTCGTCCGACTGCTAACCCAGATCCATTCAGCGTATGAATAAATTCGGTTTTATTGGTTTGTGAATTTTTATAGCGCGCTTGCATACGACGCGCCTGAAAACTTTCGGTATTACTGCAAGACGAAATTTCACGATAGGTGTTTTGTGATGGCAACCAGACTTCGAGATCGTAGGTTTTTGCGGCACCGAATCCCGTATCATCAGCTGCTAATACGACTACCCTGTAAGGTAAGTTTAATTTCTGTAATATTTTTTCTGCGTCAGACACTAACTTTTCATGTATTTTTTGGGAATCTTCGGGTTTACATAAATGGACGAGTTCGACTTTTTCAAATTGATGCTGACGAATCATGCCGCGCGTATCCTTTCCATAACTTCCCGCTTCACTGCGAAAACACGGTGTATGCGCAACCCAATGTTGCGGCAATTCGTTTTCTGCAAAGATTTTTCCGCGCGCCATGTTGGTGACAGGAACTTCGGCGGTTGGAATTAAATAATATTCTTGCTCTACAGCTAATTTAAATAAATCTTCTTTAAATTTGGGAAGTTGATTCGTTCCAAATAAACTATCCGCATTAACAATATACGGCACATAAATTTCTTGATAGTCATGTTCTTTGGTATGAACGTCTATCATAAAATTAATTAACGCCCGGTGTAATTTGACTAAATTATTTTTGAGAACAACAAAGCGCGTGCCTGTGATTTTTGTCGCGGATTCAAAATCCATTTGGCCTGAGCGTTCACCCAAATCAACATGATCTTTGACCTCAAAATCAAATTTCTTGGGTTCGCCCCAGGTACGAATAATTTCTTGTTTGTCTGGAACAGAATCTTGCAAAATATTGGGAATGCCCGCTAAAAATTCATCTAAGTCAGCTAATATAATAGCCAAATCTGCTTCGGCGGTTTTTAATTCTTCGCCCATAGAATTCGTTTGTGCTAGCAGCCCAGAGATATCTTCGCCTTTGGATTTGGCCATGCCAATTTGCTTAGCTTGTGTGTTGCGTTGATTTTGTAATTCCTGCGTTTTAGTTTGTAAAACTTTACGTTTGTTTTCTAACTGATTAAATTTTTCAACATCTAATTTGAAGCCTCGACGCAAAAGGGCTTTCGCTACGGCATCAATATTTTCACGTAATAATTTAATGTCTAACATATTTTTTCACTCTCTGGTTGATCTAGTAAACTGCGGGGAAGCGTTTCAATTTGCTCGACGCTTTCAGATTCTGTCGCGTGATTTAACGCTTGGAATTTGCGGGCGCTGACTAATACGCGGGATTCAAAGGAGGCCGCGGTTTTGTTATACGCTTCAACGGCTTTTTGTAATCGCTCTCCAACCACGCCAAAGTGATCGCGCATGTCTGTAATCCGTTTAGATAATTCTTTACCCAATTGTGAAATTAATTCTGCGTTTTTGGCGAGACTTTCTTGTCGCCAGCCATACGAAATGGCTTTTAATAAGGCAATTAGCGTCGTGGGTGTTGCAATGATCACTTTTTCTTCAGCACCTGTTTCGATTAAGCTGGGATCGTTTTCTAATGCCGCACTAAAAAAAGTCTCGCCAGGTAAAAACAATACAACAAATTCGGGTGTGGGATTAAATTGCGCCCAATAATTTTTCTGGCTTAATTTTTTAATATGCTCACGTACCAATCGAGAGTGCTGAATTAAGCATTGATTTTGTTGGGTTTCTTCCGTGGTATCCAGTGAGTCTAAAAAAGCTGAAAGGGGAACTTTTGCATCGACAATAATATTTTTACCGCCGGGTAATTTAATAATCATGTCAGGGCGTAAACGCGCCTCTTCTTGCGTAACGGATTGTTGTTGAAAGAAATCACAGTGTTCTAGCATGCCGGCTAATTCAACCACGCGTTGTAATTGAATTTCTCCCCAACGACCCCGCACTTGAGGTTTGCGTAATGCATTGGCTAAATTGGTCGTCTCACGACGTAATTGATATTGTGTTTCTAATAAGGATTTCACTTGTTGCGTTAAGCCTTCGTAGGCTCCTACGCGCGATTTTTCAATGTCTTGAATTTTGAGATTAAATTTTTCCAGGGAATCTTTCAACGGATTAATTAAACTGTCGAGATGCGAATCTTTTTTTTCAAATAATTTATACGCAATTAAACCCAAAAAACCCGTAACCAGTATTAAAAAAATGCTTAAAATATAAATCATGAGGGTATTGCTTCCTTGTCAAGTTGACGTAAATAAGCCAGCTTTTCTTTTATTTTTGCTTCTAAGCCTCTATCGGTTGGCAAATAGTAGTGCGTATCTTTAGGGATGGGATCCGGAAAATAATTTTCGCCTGCAGCATACGCATTCGGTTCGTCATGCGCATAACGGTATTGTTTTCCATAGCCTAAATTTTTCATGAGTTTGGTGGGCGCATTGCGTAATTGTAGCGGAATTTCTGCTGTGCCGTATTTTGGCATGTCTGCCATGACTTTATTATACGCGGTGTAAACCGCATTACTTTTGGGGGCACACGCCATATATAAAATGGCTTGAGCGAGAGCAAGCTCGCCTTCGGGATGACCTAAGCGTTCTTGAACATCCCAGGCATTTAAGGCTAATTCAAGTGCGCGCGGATCTGCGTTGCCAATATCTTCACTTGCCATGCGAACAATGCGTCGAGCGATATATAACGGATCACATCCGCCGTCTAACATACGGCATAACCAATAGAGTGCCGCGTCGGGTGCGGTTCCGCGTACGGATTTGTGTAACGCAGAAATTAAATCATGAAAAATTTCGCCGTGCTTATCAAAGCGCCGAAAACTTTGTACGCAGACATCTTGAATTAATTTTTCGGTAACAGGTTCATCTAAGTCATGTAATATTTCAATTAAGTTTAATAAGCGTCGAGCGTCGCCATCGGCAAAATCCAGTAATAATTTTTGTAAGGTTTCGGGAAAATCCATTTTTAAATAATCAACGGCCCGCTGGGTAATTTTTAATAAATCTTGCTCGGTCAGTGATTTAAGAACATATACGCGCGCGCGTGAAAGTAACGCATTGTTTAATTCAAATGACGGATTTTCGGTTGTTGCACCAATAAATGTCACGGTGCCGTCTTCAACAAATGGTAAGAAAGCATCTTGTTGGGCTTTATTAAAACGATGAACTTCATCAACAAATAATACCGTGGGTTGAGACGAATGTTGCTTTGCGTTTTCAATCGCTTGACGAATTTCTTTGACGCCATCCAGTACCGCAGAAAGTGTTATAAAATTTGCGTTGGTGTTGTGTGCTAATAATTTCGCAAGGGTTGTTTTTCCCGTGCCTGGAGGACCCCAGAAGATCATGGAATGCAATTGACCTGTTTCAATCGCACGGCGTAACGGTTTATCTTTTTCCAGTAAATGCGGCTGACCGAAAAAATCATTTAAATTATTGGGGCGAAGTAAAGCAGCCAGCGGTGCAGTCATTGTTATCCTTCTATAACATCAATATTTTTGGGCGGTCGAAAGGTAAATAAATGCGAGGAAAGGGATTGGTTGGTCGAAACATGCGTAAATTGAATTTGCGTCGTTTGACCAATATTATCATGCATAATCATTTCAGACAGCGTTCCATGATCATCAAAAATTAATTCAACGGATTTGAATAAATCTTGTTTTCGCGGGGTTAACGTAAAGCTGTTTTTATCCGTCGACGTAATTTCGTAGCGTGAAGCTAAATGATTTACGGAATCACTTAATAATAAACCCGGCGATTGGGCATTCTCGGTTTGCTTTTTCTTTGTGACTTCTTGTAAATCCTTGTCATATACCCAAATCGTTTTACCGTCGGCGATAATTAATTGCTGATTCGGTGTGGTCGTTTCCCAACGAAAACGGCCGGGACGTTGAAGCGCCATTTTTCCATTGCTTTGTTGAGTTGGATTGCCGCGTTTATCTTGAATGACTTGCGAAAAATTTGCCTGAAAGGTTTTTAAATTTTGCAATAATTGCGTTAAATCAGCATTTGCTGAGGGATTAGCATACGCAGAATGGATGAAAACCAGTGTAATTAAACTTAAAAGTATTTTTTTAACCATTTAGATTTCCCATTTTTGCCATTGCAGGCAAAACCTTCTCTTTGTAATCCGGTTGAAGCAATGGGAGTGAATTGTAAGACGCTAAAACATCGCTGCATTTTAAAACATTGTTTTTGAGTTGGTTCTCTTGACTCTGTGCCAATATTTTTTCATACACTTGAAGCGCCATTTGTTGTTCAGCGGGATTGGTGGTCAATGCGTTGATCACTTCGATGGTCCGGGAGGTCAAGGTGCTCACATTTTGACCACAGGCTTGTGCGGTTCCGGCAATCACACCGGACTGCTCAGCAAATTGATTGGCATTGGAGTTCATGGCAGTCATGGGGACGGAGGGATTCACCGTCGGAACTGGCGGTGAAGTTGGAGCGGATTGTGCTTGCGCCGTTAAGGTTACGCTTCCCAGGAATGCAGCGGCCAACAAAAAATATCGCATTTTCATCAAATAAGTCTCCCTTTCAAGTACAGACGTTAATATACTATAGGCTATGAAACATTTCACTTTGCACAACCCCCGAGATGAGATTCGCCACTATCGGCATCGTATTGTCATTTTAGGCGTGGGGATGGTGATTTTGCTTTTTGCGCTAATTATTCGATTAGGGTATTTGCAAATCGTCCAGCATAAATATTATCTCACTTTATCTAAGCAAAATCTTTTGACCGTAGCGCCCATCGATCCCAGTCGCGGATTGATTTATGACCGCAATGGTGTCTTGTTAGCGGGAAATACGCCCGTATTCAGCTTGGATGTGATTCCGGACAAAATAAAGCATTTGGATTTTCAATTAGAAAAACTGGGTGAAATTATTGAACTGTCTACAGCGGATAGGGATGAATTTAATAAACAGCTTACGGAAAACCGTAAATTCAATGCAGTACCCTTAAAAGTTAAATTAACCGAAGATGAAATGTCCGCGTTTGCGGTGAATCAATATCGATTCCCGGGATTTTTTGTACAAGCGCGTTTGATTCGCGATTATCCCGATGCGGCATTGATGGAGCCCGTTTTGGGATATGTGGGGCGTATCAATGCCAAAGAATTAGCGCATGTGGATCAAACGAATTACAGTGCGTCAAATTATATCGGTAAAGAAGGTGTTGAAAAATACTATGAAAAATTACTGCACGGAAATGTCGGTATTCAACAAATTGAAACCAGTGCAGCCGGTGAAGTGGTCCGCACGCGCGAAAGTCGACAAGCGATTGCGGGAGATAATTTATATTTAACGATTGATAGTAAATTAGAAACAATTGCGGAAAATCAATTAAAAGGTTATGCCGGGGCAGTCGTTGCGATTGATCCACGAAATGGCGAAGTATTGGCGTTAGTGAGTACGCCCAGTTTTGATCCCAATCCATTTATTACGGGAATTTCTTCGAAAGCGTATCAAGCCTTGCGTGATGATCCGTCGCGTCCTTTATATAATCGTGCATTGCAAGGTGAATTTCCGCCAGGTTCTACCGTAAAACCGTTTTATGCAATGGGTGCATTAGCAAATAATTTTATTTCGCCGACGTTTCATATTTTTGATCCCGGTCAATTTACGTTGCCGGATACAACGCATATTTATCATGATTGGAAAAAAGGGGGGCATGGTTGGGTTGATGTCAGTGATGCGATTACCCAATCGTGCGATGTGTTCTTTTTTAAATTAGCGCAGCGTGTTGGCATTGAAAAAATGGGTGATACATTGAAATTATTTGGGTTTGGTCAGCCAACGAATATTGATACCGATACAGAATTAGCTGGATTAGTTCCGTCGGAAGCCTGGAAAGAAAAAACAAAACATCAAGCGTGGTATCCGGGTGATACGATCTCCGCGGGAATTGGTCAAGGCTATATTTTAGCGACGCCTATACAATTAGCGACAGCCGCGATGCGATTAGTTGATCGGGGTGGCGGATTTGTGCCGCATTTATTATTGAAATCAGAAACGCCGTCGGGTGTCATTACTACAGTTACGCCAAAAGCATTAACACCGATTGATTTGCCTCAAAAAGATTTTGATTTAGTGTTAGATGCGATGCGCGGTGTTGTGAGTGATCCACATGGAACGGCGTATATAGCAGGACATACCGCAAAATATACGTTTGGTGGAAAGAGTGGAACGGCGCAAGTGTTTTCCTTAGAAAAAGGTCAAAAAGATAAAGCCGGATTATTGCCGAAAAAATTACGTGATCATTCCTGGTTTATGTCATTTGTACCGGCGCATCAACCGACTATGGTGATGGTGGTATTTTTAGAACACGGTGGTGAAGGCCAAGCACAATTTATTACGCGGAAGATATTGGACCAATATGAGACTACACATTGATTTAAGCTTATTCATCGGATTATTACTGCTGTCTTTGATGGGCTTAATTATTTTATACAGCGCGGCAAATCAAAACCTTACCATGGTGTTTGCCCAAGTCGTTCGATTTGGCTTGGCGTTTGGACTAATGTTTTTATTAGCACAATTACCGCCGCAGCGTATAAAACAGTTTGCTCCGTGGTTTTATGCCCTCGGGATTGTTTTATTATTAATTGTTTTAGGATTGGGTGAAATCAGCAAAGGTGCGCAACGGTGGTTGAGTTTAGGATTTTTTCGTTTTCAACCGTCTGAATTTATGAAATTAGGTGTACCCTTAATTCTAGCGTGGTATTTAAGTGAGCATGAATTGCCACCTCGTAAAACGGTTTTATTTATTGCGTTTATTTTATTAGCCATTCCGGCGGTTCTAACCGCAAAGCAGCCAGATTTAGGCACAGCGTTAATTATTGCTGGCGCTGGATTAGGCGTTATTTTATTAGCCGGATTACGCTGGACGACCATTTTAATTTGCGTAATTTTATGCGCAATTTTTATGCCGTTTTTATTACACCATTTGCATGGTTACCAAAAAGCGAGATTGTTAATTTTTCTTCATCCCGAAAGTGATCCACTGGGTACGGGCTATCATATTATTCAATCCAAAATTGCCATTGGGTCGGGCGGATTTTTTGGAAAAGGGTATTTGCATGGTACGCAATCCCATTTGCAATTTTTACCCGAACATACGACGGATTTTATTTTTGCGGTGTGTGGTGAAGAATTAGGATTAATGGGCGGATTAATTTTAATTAGCCTCTATGCATTTTTAATTATCCGTGGATTTGTGATCAGCTATCATGCGCAAGATACGTTTTCGAGATTATTAGCGGGAAGTATCAGCTTAACCTTCTTTTTTTCGGTATTTATTAATATGGGAATGGTGACGGGAATATTACCTGTTGTCGGATTGCCATTACCGTTAGTCAGTTATGGTGGAACTTCCATGCTGACCTTAGTTGCTGGATTTGGATTATTAATGTCAATACAAACACATCGACGTTTAGTAGGAAACTAAAATATTATGTTTGTGCATCTTCGTGTTCACAGTGAATATTCTGTAATTGATAGCATTATCTCGCTTGATAACTTAGTCGAAGATTGTGCAAAACTGGGTATGCCTGCGATTGCGTTAACGGATCAGTCTAATTTATTTGCTGCCGTAAAATTTTATAAAGCCGCACAATCCGCCGGAATAAAACCTATTTTGGGATCCGATGTGTATATTAAAGACGGCGCGCGTTTGACGTTGCTATGTCAAAACGAAATAGGTTATCGAAATCTGACCATATTAATTTCCCGCAGTTATTTAGAAGGACAAACCCGCGAAGTTCCGGAAATTGATTTTGAATGGCTGGAAAATCATACCGAAGGATTGATTTGTATTGCGCATCTCAAAAATGCAGATAAGTACGCGGAATTATTTAAAGACCGATTTTATTTGGAATTGCAGCGCATTGGGAAACCCAATGAAGAAGTTGATAATCAAGATGCGATTGATTTTGCAGAAAAACATAATTTACCTGTTGTCGCGACCAACAATGTCCGATTTTTAACGGAAGAGGATTTTGAGGCCCATGAGGCGCGCGTGTGTATTCACGACGGGTATGTTTTAAATGATTCCAGGCGCCCTAAAAAATATACGCCCAATCAATATTTACGTTCACCGCAAGAAATGGCGGAATTGTTTGCGGATATTCCCGAAGCAATAGAAAATACGGTAGAAATTGCTAAACGCTGTAATTTGACGTTGAATTTAGGCAAAGTGTATTTGCCGCAATTTCCGATTCCCTCCACTTATACCATTGAGAGTTATTTATCTGAAAAATCATCCGAGGGTTTAAAAAAGAGACTGCAACAAAATAAAATAGAAGATCCCAATCAAATTACATTATATAAAGACCGTTTAAAAACCGAATTGGATGTTATCAATCCCATGGGATTTGCGGGATATTTTTTAATCGTCGCAGATTTTATTCAGTGGGCAAAAGATCACAATATTCCGGTAGGTCCCGGTCGGGGATCCGGTGCAGGTTCTATTGTCGCGTATGCATTAGGTATTACGGATATTGATCCCATTCCCTATGATTTATTGTTCGAGCGTTTTTTAAATCCGGAACGGGTATCTATGCCCGACTTCGATATCGACTTTTGTATGGATAACCGTGATCGGGTGATTGAATACGTTGCCGAAAAATACGGGCGCGAAAGTGTATCGCAAATTATTACGTACGGTACCATGGCGGCAAAAGCGGTGGTGAGAGACGTCGGACGTGTGTTGGGTCATCCCTACGGATTTGTTGATAAATTGGCAAAATTAATTCCGTTTGAATTAGGCATAACTTTAGATAAAGCCTTAGAACAAGAAGCGGACTTGCGTGCGCGATATGAACAGGAAGAAGAAGTTAAAATATTATTTGATCTTGCGAAAAAATTAGAAGGGTTAACACGAAACGCTGGAAAACACGCGGGTGGTGTGGTTATTGCGCCATCAAAATTAACAGATTTTACGCCAATTTATTGCGAACCTGAAAGCCAAAATTTAGTTTCACAGTTTGATAAAAATGACATTGAAGAAGTCGGCTTAGTTAAATTCGACTTTTTAGGGTTGCGGACCCTAACGATTATTGCGTGGGCGCTTGAAGAATTAAATGTCGATTTAACTCAAATTCCGATTGATGATCCGAAAACATTTGATTTAATTAAAGCGTGTCAAACGACTGCGGTATTCCAGCTGGAATCTCGCGGGATGAAAGATCTCGTCAAACGTTTACAGCCAGATAACTTCGAAGAAATCATTGCGTTGGTTGCCTTATTTCGACCTGGTCCATTGCAATCGGGAATGGTCGAAGATTTTATTAATCGTAAACACGGCCGAGCAAAAGTGCATTACTTTCATGATGATATCGCGCCTATTTTAAAACCAACGTACGGTGTCATTGTTTACCAAGAGCAAGTTATGCAAATTGCGCAGGTTTTGGCCGGCTATACGTTGGGTAGTGCAGATATTTTGCGGCGTGCAATGGGTAAGAAAAAACCTGAAGAAATGGAAAAGCAGCGTGAAATATTTGTGAGTGGTGCGAAAGCACGCGATATTCCAGTTAAATTAGCCGGTGAAATTTTTGATTTAATGGAAAAATTTGCGGGATACGGTTTTAATAAATCACATTCTGCGGCCTATGCGTTAATTACGTATCAAACCGCGTGGTTGAAAGCGCATCATCCTGCGCAATTTATGGCAGCAGTATTGTCATCGGATATGGACAATACTGATAAAGTCGTTAATTTTTTACAAGAATGTAAAAACATGCAATTAAAAGTACTCCCGCCGGATATTAATAAAAGCTTTTTTAAATTTAAGGTTACGCCCGAGGGTGAAATATTATACGGTTTAGGTGCAGTGAAAGGCGCAGGTGAGGCGGCGTTAAGTATTATTATTGAAGATCGTGCGCAAAACGGTCCTTTTAAAGATTTGTATGATTTTATAAAACGCATTGATACGCGTAAGGTTAATAAGCGGGTGTTAGAAGCGTTAATTAAATCGGGGACATTGGATAGTTTGGGTATGCATCGTGCGCAATTGATGGCGAATATGGATGCGGCAGTCCAATTTGCTGAGCAAAGTCAGTCGGCGAAAAAACAACAGAATTTATTTGGTGGCGATGAAGAAATTCATCACGATGTGATTAATGTAGAAAAATGGGCGAAAGCGGAACAATTACAATATGAAAAAGATATTTTAGGGTTTTATCTCTCGGGGCATCCATTTGATAATTACCGGGAAGAATTAAGTGCGTTGTTGTCAGATAATTTAAAAGTGGGTGTGATGGCGAATTTTCGAACGATGTTTACGAAGAAGGGCGATCGCATGGCATTTTTAGGATTAGACGATGGCCAAAATATTTTAGACGTCACCATATTTTCAGAAGCCTTTGAGAAAAATAAAGAATTATTGGTTAAAGATACTATTTTAATTATCGAAGGTGATATGGCGGATGATGATTTTACGGGTGGGCAGAAATTATTGGCGCGAAATATTTATAATTTAGAAACCTTCCGCGCAAAATTTGCGAAAGCTTTATTGCTGAATTTAAAGCACAACCAGAAAAATAATATTGATAATTTAACGGCAGCGATGAAGCCATTTAAATCCGGAACTTGTCCGGTTTACATTGAATATGAGCAAGCGGATAAACGCGCGAAAATTTCATTGGGTTCAGACTGGAAAGTGAAGTTGCATGATAATTTGTTGGACAAATTGAGGATGGAATTAGGGCCGGAGAATATTAAGGTGTGTTATTAATTATTTTTCCCCTCCATCCAGACTACGGACTGTCTACAGGGTCTTGTAGGGGCGACATATTATGTCGACCCGAAAATACATCTGAACATTGTGAAATTGAATGATGTAATGTGATTTATTCCGGGACGACATAATATGTCGCCCCTACGTGCCTGTATAGAGAGGTCAATTAAATGCGCTACGCCATGGGCGTCGAATACGATGGGACAAATTATTATGGTTTTCAATCACAGGACAATCCTGCGCTAGAAACTATTCAATTAAAACTCGAAGAGGCTATTTCGAGTGTTGCTGATCACAAGATTTCACTTATTCCTGCCGGTCGTACTGACGCTGGGGTGCATGCCACTAATCAAGTTATTCATTTTGATACGGATGCCATTCGTGAAGATTATGCTTGGTTGATGGGCGTTAATACCAATTTGCCGAAAGATATCAGCATCAAATGGGTAAAGCGTGTTGCCGATGATTTTCATGCGCGGTACTCGGCAACGTACCGTAAATACCAATATTTTATTTTTAACTCACCCGTTCGAAGTGCGCTCTGGCACCAAAAAGCAACGGTAATTTATACGCCATTAGATGAACATAAAATGCATGAAGCAGCCCAAGTATTTATTGGCGAGCATGATTTTACGTCGTTTCGATCCGCCCAATGCCAATCCAAAACCGCGATGCGTAATATTCACCATATCAAGATCGAACGCTTGGGAATGTTTGTCCTAGTTGAAATTCAAGCGAATGCTTTTTTACATCATATGGTCAGAAATATAGTTGGGGTGTTATTGGAAATCGGCTCAGGTAAAAAAGAAATGGCTTGGGCGAAAGACGTCTTAGCTAAAAAAGATCGCAGATATGCAGCTGTCACTGCGCCGCCGGACGGATTGTATTTGGTTTATGTTGGGTATTAACTCGTAGGCTGCACAATCTGATAGAAAGTCTCATCGGATTTCACCATACCTAAATCATTGCGCGCATGTTCTTCTGTCGCTTGTCGGTCATGTTTCAATCCTTGAATATCACGCGAAAGTTGTTGATTGCGTAAAATCATCGCAGCATTTTCTTTTTCTTGAATCTGAATGGCATTGCGTAAAGCAAAATATTCGCGCACACCATTATTCGAAAACCAAAGTTCGTATTGAAGGGTTGCTAATACAATGACAAGACCAGCAATCAAAATTTTCATAATGTCCTAAATGCGTGAACCTAAATTTTCTTCAATGCGTAATAATTGATTATATTTTGCAACACGATCGGAACGACACAGCGAACCGGTTTTGATTTGCCCTGCGCCAGTTGCGACGGCTAAATCGGCAATAAAACTGTCTTCAGTTTCACCGGAGCGGTGCGAAATAATCGTTGTATAGTTTGCTTTTTTGGCCATTTCGATAGCGGCTAAGGTTTCAGTCAGTGTTCCAATTTGATTTAATTTAATCAAAATCGAATTCGCAATATGTTCAGAAATGCCGCGTTTTAGTATTTCCGTGTTCGTCACAAATAAATCATCGCCGACCAATTGAATTTTTTTGCCTAATTTTTCTGTAAGGATTTTCCATCCTGTCCAATCATTTTCTGCCATGCCATCTTCAATGGAAATAATAGGGTATTGGGCAACGAGGTTAGCAAAATAATCTGTAAATTCAGCGGAATCTAAAACTTTCCCGTCGCCATCCAAATGATATTTTCCGTCTTTATAAAATTCAGAGCTGGCGACATCTAAACCCAAATTAATATCTTGGCCGGGTTTGTAACCGGCTTTCATAATGGCTTCTAAAATATATTCAATCGCAGATTGATTGGACGGCAGATTTGGCGCAAATCCACCTTCATCACCGACATTTGTGTTTAATCCCATGCCAGATAATATTTTTTTCAGTGCATGAAAAACTTCTGCGCCCATGCGTAATGCTTCATGAAAACTTTTTGCGCCGGACGGAATAATCATAAATTCTTGAATATCTATATTATTATCCGCATGTTCGCCGCCATTAATGATATTCATCATCGGGACAGGCATTTTAAATTCAGTGGTTTTTAAATATTGATACAGCGGTAGATTTTTCGAAAGGGCAGCTGCGCGTGCGCATGCCATCGAAACGCCTAGTAACGCATTGGCACCTAAGCGAGATTTGTTGGGCGTGCCATCTAATTTAATCATGATGTTATCAATATTTTTTTGATCCGTAACATCTTGATTTTTCAGAGCAGCATTAATTTCTGTATTGATATTTTTAACGGCGGTTAAAACGCCTTTGCCGTTATAGCGTTTCGGATCATTGTCGCGTAATTCTAACGCTTCGCGGGATCCCGTGGATGCTCCCGACGGTACTGCGGCGCGACCCATAATATTGTTGTCTAAAATAACATCAGCTTCGACCGTAGGATTTCCACGTGAATCTAAAATTTCACGGGCGATAATGTGTTTAATCATTGTCATGGTTTAATCCAGTTTTAGTAAGGTCATCTAATTTTTTTAAATGAGTTAAAAGCGATTCCATTTTATGTAACGGCCACGAATTTGGTCCATCGCTCATTGCTTTTTCAGGGTTCGGATGGGTTTCCATGAATAATCCCGCAATACCGACTGCCATTGCGGCGCGTGCTAAAACAGGAATAAATTCACGTTGTCCGCCGGTTGCACCGCCCAGACCACCGGGTAATTGCACAGAATGTGTTGCATCAAATACTACAGGGCAATCAGTTTCGCGCATAATCACTAAAGAACGCATATCAGACACTAAATTATTATATCCAAACGAAACACCGCGTTCACATACCATAATATTTTTATTACCTGTATCTTTGGCTTTTTCGACGACATTCTTCATTTCCCACGGTGATAAAAATTGGCCTTTTTTAATATTAACGGGCAAACCTTGAGAACATGCTTTTTGAATAAAATTCGTTTGGCGACATAAAAATGCAGGGGTTTGTAATACATCAACGACTTTGGAAACTTCATCAAAGGGTGTGTCTTCATGCACGTCGGTTAAGATAGGCAAATTAAATTGTTTTTTGACCATCTCTAAAATTTGCAGGCCTTTTTCAATGCCAAGACCACGAAAGCTTTTGTGGGAGGAACGATTTGCTTTGTCGTAAGAAGATTTATAAATAAAGGGGATTTTTAATTTTTGTGTGATTTCTTTTAGGGTGCCGGCTGTATCAATCGCAAGTTGTTCAGACTCAACAACGCAAGGACCCGCAATTAAAAAAAAAGGTTTTTTTAAATCTGCTTCAAAACCACATAATTTCATGAGTATGCTCGTGTCGAGAATGAAACTGTTCAGTCAGAGGTTCGGGATCTAGGTGATCCCGAACATGCGATATTCTTACTTACAAGCGCAGTTTTCTTTGCCGCAGCAGCTTTTTTTGCCCCAGAACAAGAATTTGATTAATGCGCCGGTTGCCAATACGGGAATCATGGCATCAAAGAACTTGAAGACCCGCATAACGTTATCAATATTGTCGATAGAGACGAAATTAACCATTAGAGCTAATCCAATGGCGACTAATACTACTATTCCTCCAAACATCTTGTTACACATCGTCGCTCTCCTATGTTAAGGTGTGGGGTACAACTCGGTAAGCTTAGCATAAATTATAACCATGTTCATGCATCGCACAGACTTTACATTTGATTTACCCAAGGCGCTCATTGCGCGCTATCCCACAGCTGAACGGACAGGGAGTCGGCTATTGTGTTTAGATCCGGCGACGGGCCAAATTCAGCATCGCCAATTTCCCGATATTCTGGATTTTTTAAGTCCCGGCGATTTGCTGGTATTGAATAATACCAAGGTCATGCCGGCTCGGCTGTTTGGCGAAAAACCGTCAGGCGGAAAAGTAGAGATTTTGGTGGAGAAGGTAACGGATGAGGTTACGGCGAAAGTTCATTGTCGGGCGAGTAAGCGTCCCAAGCTGGGTTCAGAAATTTTATTTGAGTCATCAGTATCCGCAAAAGTAGTGGATGATCAAAGTGGTTTGTTGGAGTTAAAGTTTTCAGCCCCGGTTTTAGAGGTTCTTTCTCAATCGGGTCATATGCCATTGCCACCCTACATGGATCGCGATGATGAGCCGATGGATAAAGTTCGGTATCAAACGGTCTATGCTAAACATGATGGCTCAGTTGCCGCGCCGACAGCAGGATTGCATTTTGATGAAGCGCTACTTTCTAAGATAGCTGAGAAGGGTATAAAGATTGCTTATGTGACATTGCATGTCGGCGCAGGAACATTTCAGCCTGTGCGTGTGGATAATTTAGATGATCATGTTATGCACAGTGAGTATGCTGAATTATCACCCGAGGTTTGTGATTTAATTTTAGAGGCTAAGAAAAATAATAAAAGAGTCATTGCCGTTGGAACCACGAGTGTAAGAGTTTTAGAAACGGCAAAAAATAAGCCGTATTATGGTGAAACGAAATTATTTATTCGGCCGGGTTATACCTTTGAAAGTATTGATGGGATGATCACGAATTTTCATTTACCGGAGTCGACATTATTGATGTTAGTGTGCGCGTTAGGTGGATATGAAAATACGATGAAAGCGTATAAAACAGCGGTTGAAAAGCAATATCGATTTTTTAGTTATGGGGATGCCATGCTTGTCATCCCGAGCGTAGCGAGGGATCTCCAACGATGAAATTTGAACTACTCGGCCAAGAAAATTTCTCCCGTCGCGGACGATTAATTTTCGATCGCGGTGTCGTTGAAACACCTGCATTTATGCCAGTCGGAACGTACGGCACCGTAAAAGCGATGTTGCCCCGAGATATTAAAGCGATTGGCGCGCAAATTATTTTAGGCAATACCTATCATTTAATGTTACGCCCCGGAACAGAAATTATTAAATCTCACGGGGATTTACATGATTTTATGCAATGGGATGGTCCCATACTGACAGACTCCGGTGGATTTCAAGTTTTTAGTTTGGGCGATATTCGCAAAATTACCGAAGAAGGGGTGACCTTTAAATCGCCGTTGAATGGCGAAATGATTTTTCTTTCGCCGGAAAAATCCATGGAAGTGCAACGTGCATTAGGTTCCGATATTGTCATGGTTTTAGATGAATGCACGCCATTTCCCGCAACCCATGATGTGGCGCGCGAATCCATGCAAATGTCATTACGTTGGGCGAAGCGTTGCAAAATTGCGCATCACGAAACCGAAAAAAATCCTTCAGCATTATTTGGCATTATTCAAGGCGGTATGTATGAAGATTTGCGTGATATTTCGTTAGCCGGATTAGTGGATATTGGTTTTGATGGTTATGCGATTGGTGGATTATCTGTCGGCGAACCGAAAGCAGATATGTTTAGAGTATTGGATCATTTAGCGCCGCATTTGCCGACAGATAAACCGCGCTATTTGATGGGTGTCGGAACACCGGACGATTTAATTGAAGGTGTGTTGCGTGGTGTCGATATGTTTGATTGCGTGATGCCCACGCGAAACGCACGAAACGGGCATTTGTTTACGAGTGAAGGCGTGGTCAAAATTCGAAATAGTGCGCATAAAAAATCGACACAGCCGTTGGATCAGAATTGTGATTGTTACACCTGCCAGAATTTTACGCGGGCGTATTTGTATCATTTGGATAAGTGCCATGAAATCTTGGGCGCCCAGTTGAATACCATACATAATCTGCGGTATTACCAGACATTGATGGCTGGAATTCGCAAGAGTTTAGAGGAAAAGCGATTTATGCAATTTGCGCGGCAATTGCTTGACCGAAACCGTGAGGCGCGTTTAGACTAGCGGCCTTTCTTATATTCCCCGATAGCTCAGTCGGTAGAGCAAGTGACTGTTAATCACTGGGTCCGTGGTTCGAGTCCACGTCGGGGAGCCATTTGAAAGCCTTCTGTATCAAGCCTCTCAGCCGTTCCCGTCAAATTCTCAAGTAACGCATTGTCTTTGCGTTCGTGAGTTTTTCGTGACCCCTTCGTATTATTTAACAACCTAAGCAGTGTCATGGTCTGTATTTGTTGTGGTTCACATACTTTATTTGCAGCGTCTAATAAATGTGCTAACTCTGCTGAAGAATAATGAGTGGTTATACGTGCTGATTTGTGTCCTAGTAAGTCTTGTCGATCTTCTAGTGATACACCTGCTGCACGCAACCTTCTTCCAAAAGTATGTTTTAAGTCATGAATTCGTACGTAAGGTAAATTAGCTCTCTTTCTGGCTCTTTTCCATGCTTCCGTACACATTCGACTGATAGGTTTTCCCATGTAAACAAAAACAAACTCAGGGTGTTTACCTCTTTGTCGTTCAATGACTTCGCTTGCTAATTTATTTAATACTACCAAGCGATCTTCTCCATTTTTAACAAATTCACTTGGGATGATAAATACTAAACCTATATCTGGCGTGTGTATTTCCCATTCCCACCTTAACTGACAGACTTCCTGATCTCGACAACCGACATTGACTGCAAATGTTACCATTTCACGTAAATGTTCTGGTAATGCAGTGAATAACCTTTGTTGCTCTTCCCAATTGAGAGGGTAAGGTTTTCGTTTATCTTTCTCAGGCAGTAATTTTATTTTTGGAGCTGTCGCTAACCACGTTAAACCATATTCATCCATCCACTCGCTTGCAGCAAGATTTAGAATTCGTCGCACAACTTGTAATCCGTAATTCACTGTACGATTTTTTACACCTTGCTTTATTCGTTTGAGGATATAATTCTGTAATGTCCCCATATGAATAGATTCAAGCGATAGCTTGCCAATAAAATCATCCAAAATTCTTAGCATTCTGATATCGCTTATAATGCTTCGCTTGTGTTGATTCTCTTTTACAAATTTAATCGCAGCGTCTCTAAATATTCGCTTTGGCCTAATTCCAAAAATGCGTGCCTGACGAATACCTTCAAGTTTTTTTATTAGATATTGCTCTGCTTCTTCAAGGTTACCTGTCCCTGTACTTTCGCAAATTCTGCTTCCATGGACTCTTTTGTCGATGTGCCATATTCCGCCGAGTTTTTGAAGCCCTGGTACGTGCTTTTTTCCCATTTGTGCCTCCTGTTGGCACCCGGGCGACCATTGCAAGTCTTATATTGATCAACCCAGCGCTCTAAATCAAGTCTGTCGAATGCTATGCCTTGTTTTCCGATCGGAATTTCCGTGATGTGTGGTCTGACTTCATCATTGAAGCGGTGTATATCCATTCCGAGATACTTTGGGATATCTCGTAAACGTACCAGTCTGGGTTGCATGTCTTTTTCCAAAGTAGTTAGCTATTTTGTATTTTAAAAATCACAACAATCCATAAAAATCATTAAAAATAGTGACTTGATTTCTTAATGAGCAGCAGGTCTAATGTGCGTACATAGTTTGTCGATACTACCAATTAAAAAAGGATACGATTATGAACAATCTTAAAAAAACAGTTTCGAAGTTATTCGTTTCATTTTTTAAACCCTCTTTACTCTTTCTTTGTTCTCCGCCTGTTCCTTTAAATGGTAAAAATTTTTCTATCTAAACTGTTTGCAGTCTAGCTGATTATTTGTCCAAACTTTTGGACAAATAGTTCGTTATGCTCCCTGATAAGAAATCAATAAGAATGGTGAGATAGAGTTATGGAAAACGAAGCGCTGATGGAAGCGATTCGATTTTTTAATTCCCAACAAAAGCTCTCAAAAGTGTTGGGTGTTAGCCGAAAAGTAATTAATAACTGGTTGAACATGTGTGTTCGTGTGCCGGTGCAGCATGCTATGTCTATTGAAAGACTAACAAATGGACAAATTCTTGCTGAAAAACTTTCTCCGCATGCGAATTCACAAATTGTGTCATACAAAACATTCTTGAAGGAGAAATAATTATGCACGAATATGTTTCGTTACAAACCGAGTTTTGGATTAATCCTAAATATCTTTCGTTATCGCTGAATGCTCATTTAATTGGCGGTTATTTAATGAGCTGTCCCCATGGAGAAAACACAAAAGGTCATAGAACAGCTGAAGAATATATGGCAGATACGCTTTCCTTAGATAGGCGCGCTATCCGACGAGCAATTCAAGAGCTGATGGAAAAAGATTTTTTAAGTGCTGATTTTAAGCTGGGATGGAAGTTGATTAATTTTTTCAAACCAGAATTGAATCATGACGGTAAGTCTAAGAAAAAAAATGACTTCACTCGCAATAGAGCTCATTTCTGTAAAGATATCTAAATGATTTGATTTTAATCCAGAGACAAATAAGTATGGCGCGTTATCGCAAAATCGAAACACGAGTTTGGAATGATCAGCGTTTTAATTCTCTAACCGATGATGCAAAACTTCTTTTTTTCTTTCTTTTAACTCATCCTAATTTAACTGCTTTAGGTGCAATGCGTACATCCGTTTTAGGTTTGGCGGGAGAACTAAATTGGAGTGACCGCAAACTTCGACAGGCTTTGTGTCAGGTTTTAGAAAAAAACATGGTGAAATATGATCAAGCATCACTCTTGTTATGGTTACCTAACTTCCTAAAATATAATTTTCCGGAATCACCGAATGTTGTGAAGTCGTGGGAACAATCACTGGATTATTTACCTGAATGCTATTTAAAGCTGCAATTGATTGATTCTACAAGGCTATTTGTCGAAAGCCTTTCGCAAGGTTTTAAGGAAGCCTTGCCGGAAGTCTTTCGAAAGAGTATGCCTAATCAGGAACAGGAACAGGAACAGAAACAGGAACAAGAACAGAAACAGGAACAAGAACAGAAGCAGGAACAGGAAGTATTTATTGCTAGCGGTGAGCCTCCCGTAATTGAGTCCCCTGGTTGTGAAGATTGTTCGGATGGTGTGATTGGAATTCCACTGAACACGGGGGAAGAATTTCAGCTCTCTCAGCAACGAGTTGATGAGTGGAAAAATTTATATCCTGCTGTGGATGTCATGCAAGAGCTTCGAAATCTTCGTGGATGGAATTTAGCCAATCCCACAAAACGCAAAACGAAATCAGGAATTTTAAAGCACATCAACACATGGCTTTCTAAAGCGCAGAATAACCCGAAGCAAAGTTATCACAGTCGTTCGCCCCCAAAATCAAATTCACTGTTTGAGCGCAATTGTTTTGCTGCAAAACAATGGCTTGAAAAAAGCGAGCATCATGAAAAATCCATCATCGAAGGGGAAGTTATCCGTGAGAGTTGAACAAAAAGCAGAATTTTGTAAGTTATTGACGGGACTTGCAGAGCTGTACGGAAAAAGCGTTTCATCCACGTTGTTAGAAATTTATTGGCGATCAATTGAAAAGTATTCAATACAAGAAATTAATTGCGCGATAAGTATTCACATCTCTAATCCGGATGTCGGGCAATTTATGCCAAAGCCTGCAGATTTGGTCAGGTGGATTGAGGGAAAGCATGAAGACAAAGCATTTTTGGCATGGGCCAAAGTGCTTAATGCGATGAGGGTAGTGGGAATGTATGAAAGCATTATTTTTGATGATCCCGTAATTCATGCAGTGATTGATAAATTAGGTGGTTGGATAAAATTCTGTCAAACATTGGACAAGAATTTGCATTATTTGGCTGAAGATTTTAAACGTTCTTATTTGGCGTGTTTAATTTATGAAAGACCAAAAGACACAAAGCGATTAATAGGGATGGAGGAGCATTTTGCAGGCTTAAGCGGAAGACGTTATTCAAAACCCATAGTTTTTAAACAGTTTTTATCTGAAGCACAACATGAAGAGGAAAATAATGATGACAAAGATTACAAAACTCAGCAAAGCAGAAATGCGACAAAAATTAGTTCTATTAAAAAAAGCATTGAAAGTGAAGCCAACGCCTGAGTTGATTTCGTTTTTTCATAAACGTGAATTGCTTAAATTTAATCTTAATGCGAACCGAAAGGCTCTTGAGAATATGTTGAACTTCTCAATGGGTTATAAACGACCGAAACCATCGAAATACGGAACGTATGTTCGTACAACTGAAGATGAGTTTCGAATGATAAAAACCATTAAGCATCTCCACGATCAAAATCGATTAATCAAAAAGCAGCTCATAGAGGAACTCAAAAATGTTGATTCAAAATAACAATAATAATGGAAATACCTTTGACGCATATTTGGAAAATCGTCTTCAAGAATGGGCGGAATGGTTAAAGACAGGAAATTTTCTCAACATTGGATATCAGCGCCAATCATCGATTGCGATGTTTCAGGAAGGAAAAACCATTAGCCCTAAAGCACGAAGTACATCCACCATTACCACTCATAAAGATGCCGAGGAAATTGAGCGCATGATTGTTCAAATGGCGACCTATAAGCCTATTATGGCAGACTGTTTGAGAAATTATTATTTGAATCAGTTAAGTTTGCGAGCGAGTGCGAATAAATTCGGTATTTCCCATGTGCAGTATGGGGCCTATTTGCAGATGGCAAGGCATTGGTTGGTGGGAAGGCTTTATAAATAAAAAGTGAGGGAATACTACTAACTAATTCACTGTACTAAAAATGGGGACTTTACACTAATACCTCAAAATTAGACTTAACTTTAATTGATCGACTATAATTAAAGTCGTGAAGATTATAAAAACCAAGTATAAAGAGAAATTAGATGGGAAATTCGCTTGCTTTAATTAAAAGTGCTAATCTTTTAAAAATCTTACGTTGGCTGTGCAACTTTAGCCAGTTCTGCTTAAGTCGATTAACAGGCTTTTTGCCTCAAAATATTTTGAAATGGTAACTCAGTGCAGAAAGTGAGGCTTCTAAAACAGATGCGCAACGATTACTTAACTCAATAAAACGTCGTTAACTGCGAGTTTGAGTGGTTATGGTTTGGGCAAGGTGAAAAACCCATTTTATGCACATGATGCTGAACTTGAGTTTACTTATTTTTTCCTAAAGAATAAACTTTAAACTACGCAAGCTTCCCTCTAATTTTGTATAAGGAGATACAAATGGCAACTGACAGCAATATATATCTACACACTTCGATACGTGGCAAACCTTCTCACATTTCCTCTATCACTGGGGAATCCAAGCTAAGGCATATTTCTATTATCAGGAGATTCATATGAAAATCTATCTTTGCAACTTTGCCATCGACACAAATGACGATACTTTTCATATTAATTGCGGTGTTAATGAAAAATTAAATATTATCAGACAAAAATTAATTGAGATCCAAGCGGTCCTTGAAACGCCTCCTTATATGGACACAGCAGATCACCCGATTCGGGCCATATTCGTCGCTCCCGAATACTTTTTTGCAAGAAGTTTCCCAGAATATTATTTATGGCGAGGGCAAGGGGTACCAGAACATCGAAGAGGTCGACATTATGAATATGGAGACTATGAAGCTATTAGACAAGGCTTAACACAATTAAGTTTAGAATTTCCTAAAATTTTATTAATACCAGGCACGTTAGCTTGGAAAAAGCCTGCCATTCCAAGGATGGCTAACCCCATTCCAGGAACTAATAGATATGCACCCGTGCCAGCATGGCCTGCAGGTTCTCGAAAAAATAAACAACAGTATGATGATTGGATGAAAAGTCTTGGAGAAACTCCAACCGAAAGGAGCTGGTTGGATTATACGCACGAAGCTCCTGATAGACACTTACTAATAGGTGAGGCACTTCTAAAAAAAGATGCGGGGAATTTATATGGGGGTGCGGGTTTGGATGTTAATGATAAAAAATTTATTGTGAGAACCCGAGAAATACAACCAGAAAAATATATAGAAGAGTTAAGAAAACTCGAATTTGGTTTGGCATTTAATACTGCTTATTTTTATCTGGATGGCAAAAAAGTAGGGGAATATTCAAAACATTCGGATTATCAAGAAGTTTTATTTGATGCTGCCTATCAAGATCTCACAGTTGCTCTCTTAACAAGAGAATCTCCCATCCTAAATATAAAGGGATTAAAGTTTGGAGTCGAAATATGCCTTGATCACGCTTGTGATGTTTTGCAGAATTACTTATCGCAAAGTCGCGTTTTCTTCTCTCCAGATATCGTTCAAGAAAACCCCGATTTTTATTTACAAGAAGCTGCAGAAGCCTTTGTAAGAGTTCGTAAAAGTGAAAATTGTAAGCTCAAAATAATGGGGACACCACCTAGGTCTGAGGAATTAAAAGCGCATGAAGGTAATTATATTCTCTGTCCCGACAACTTGTATTATATAAATTGCGGCAAAATTGAGATAGTTAATATAACAGATCGCCAATTCCTGGAAAATACGATTGCACGAGAAAGATCTGATTATGGCGATGCAAATTGTTTTACTTTAACGTCAGCGAAAGTGGAAAGATTTATTGAGAGGAACGGTGGTCATCATCGTGATCAGCTATTTTATATAAGTAGAGAAACAGGCTTTATATCTATTAGCACTGAAAAAATCCCTCAGTTTGATGCATTTCTGTCTATTGAGTATGGACCCGCATTGCACATTAATGGCGAGATGTGTTGTCCTGCCCCACCTAGCTATGTTAAAGATTTAACACCGGAAGAACGCGCTAGATGTATTATGATCGCGGGTGTTGGTGAGATAATAGACCATCGTCCTGATATTCATTTAATTTTGTCTGCTTCCGTAGGTAATAGATTGCCGCACGCTAAATATTGTTGGATTCATTCTTCCTCACAATCCGAGTGTAATTTACCTAAATTACCATACTCCAATGGTTCCTTTTCGGGTGAACTTACTACGATTTCACCGCACATTAGTCGTGACCTATTTGATGCTGCGGCTCATGGAAATCTAGATTTAGTTCGTTTTTTAATATGTTTGGGAGCAGATATAGACAGCCAACATACAAATAAAAATATTCAATCAAATGGTGAGGTTCATATTTACAGAGGGAAAACACCTTTGTTTATTGCGGCTGAAAAGGGGCGTCATGAAGTTGTGAGATTTCTTTTAGAAAAAGGAGCTAATCCCAAGATAAGAGATTGTGGTTTTTGGCGTCCATATGATGTAGCACTTGTGATGGAGCATCAATATGGCAAAACAGAATGTTCTCCCTGTGTGCTATTGCTAAAAGGAAGAATGTAAATGATAAATTAATGTCTCTTGCACTGTAAAAACAAATCAGGTATAAATTTCCCATACTGATTTTTTATTACCTAAACCCAGTGGGGCATAGCTCCCCTCACTGGGTTTTTTATTTGGGGGAATTTAATAATATGATGACTGAAAGTCAGCAGCGGTTATTTGGTAAGTTATATCAGGATTTAGGCGAAAAGATTATTGGGTTTTTAAGTGAGCCTGATATTAACGAAGTGATGTTGAATCCAGATGGTTCTTTGTGGGTGGATAGTGTTAAAGATGGTCTTTTGCATGCGGGAAGTATTTCCTCCATCCATGCGCAGGCGATTTTAAATTGTATTGCAGGGATTCAAGGTGTAGTCCTTTCTTTTGAAAATCCTCGGTTAGAAGCAGAACTTCCGTATTATCGTGAACTGCGTGGTGAACGGTTTACAGGACAAATCCCACCTATTGTATCTCAACCTTGTTTTACGATTCGTAAAAAATCTGAAACGGTTTTCACACTGGATGATTATTTTTTAACCGAACGTATGACTGAAGACCAATGTATTGTGGTTAAAGATTTAATTGAGGCGCGTAAAAATATTTTGGTGTGTGGGGGCCCGGGTTCAGGTAAAACCACTTTTACGAATGCATTAATTTCAGAAGTGGTGCGAGTCGATCCCAGTTCTCGCATCATTATTTTAGAAGACACCCTCGAACTTCAATGCGTATCGCGAAACAAAGTTTCTTTTTTAACCTCAAATAGCACCTCTATGCGCGATTTATTGCGAACGGCTATGCGTATGCGACCCGATAGAATTTTTGTGGGAGAAGTGCGTGGGGCTGAAGCATTAGACATGCTTAAAGCATGGAATACGGGATGTCCGGGTGGTGTCTGCACAGTGCATGCCAATGGATGTCTCGAAGCACTTCAGCGTATTTCTGATCTTGCTCTGGAAGGAGGTTTATCTCATCCGCCACTTTCTCTTATTCGACACACTGTTGATGCAATAGTTCATGTTACGAAACGAGATTCGAGTAAGGGTTTTATTTCTGAAATTGTATCAGTGAAGGAAATTAATAATGATAAATTTATTCTCACGCAGTTGGGTTTGGCAGAATGATGTAAAGAAGTTTTTCAAATATTGTTTTTTGGGCTTAGGGTTATTTTTAATTTGTACACCTTCCTATGCAAGCTCTGTTGGTAATTTACCTTTTAATACAGCTTTAGATTTATTCAAATCCAATTTTATTTCAGCAGTATTTGCATGTGCGATTATTTTATTTATGGCGACATGTTTAATGTTGGCATTTGGTGAGTGGGGCGATGGGATAAAACGCTTTATTACCATCGCGTTTTTTATCTCTCTTGCGCTGGGTGCGCCAACGGCCGTGGCATTGCTATTTGGCACGGGAGCAACATTTTAATGAAAGCCTTGTATTTCAAATCCTTAAATCGCCACTTTCAAATTATGGGTGTTGATAGGCAGTTATTTTTTTTATTGTTGGGGTTATGTGTGCCGATTGCCTATTCCGCACGATTTAGTGTGCAGATGGATTTTTTAGCATTTGTTGTATTTGTAGCGGGTTTTATTGGTGGCGTGTTTATGACACGTGCTGATGCTCAGTTTATGCCAATTTATTTGCGTCATATTCGCTATAAAAGTTATTACGCACCGATATCAGGCATACATGCAGCGATTCGATTAGTTAAACCCTCAGTACCCATTTATCAAGGTAAATCAGGATTAGTGTAATGCTATTGTCAGAACATTTAAGTAAAGAACAAGGCGTTTCGGATTTATTAAATTATGCTCACTTTGTGGATGAAGGAATTATTGCCAATAAAGACGGGGCGTTTTTAACGACTTATCGCTATCAAGCACCTGATATTCAATCTGCAACACCAGGCGAATTAGAAGCATTATCGAATGCGGTTAATCGTGCAATGTTAACACTTGAAGATGGTTGGATGATTCATGTCGATGAAATGCGTGTACCCAGCCATGATTATCCTTTGCCTGAATCAAGTTATTTTAAAAGTGATTTAGCAAAATGTGTAGATGATGAAAGACGCAAGCAATATCAATTAGAAGGCGCGCATTATGAAAACCTTAAATATATCACGTTTGTGTGGAAATTTCCGTTGCCATTAGTAAAAACTACCAAGCATTGGTTTGTGGAAAATCTCCCTGCAACTCAAGACTCACAAGATTTAAATAAATTACTGAGTCAATTTAAAGAAACCGTTGAACGATGTTTAGGGTTATTAGATAGCCAATTAAAGTTCGTGAAATTAGACAGTGAATCATTATTGAGATTTTTAAACATCTGTATTACAGGTGAATTACTGCCTGTGAATCTGCCGCGTTATTTACCCGATGAGTTATGTTTTGTAGGTGTCCTATTAGGTCGAAAACCTTTGGTGGGTGGCTATATCCCTAAGATAGGTAATAAATATATCTATGTTTTATCTGTTATTGGATATGTAAACGAGCATACAAAACCGGGATTATTAGAAGAAATGAGCACATACCCTTTGGTGTACCGCTGGTCTAATCGATTTATTCCACTAAGTGAACAGACTGCAGACAGTGAAATTAAACGATTTCAGAAGCATTGGCACAATAAAATTAAAGGGCTGATGGGAATTGTGAAAGAGGCGGTATTTTCAAAAGTAAGTAATAAAGTGAATCACGATGCTATTGAGATGGTGGATGAAACACAATTAGCGCTTACTTCAAACAGTAATCACAGCACGCGTTTTGGTTATTGGACAAGCAGCATTGTCATTATGCACGAAGACCAAGTGCTAATTATGCAAGCTATTAAAGGTCTCCAGCGTTATTGGGAGAAAAAAGGTTTTACGGTACATGTGGAAGATGTAAATGTACTCGATGCGTGGCTTGGGAGTATTCCGGGTCATGGAAGTGCTAATGTGAGACGCCTTTTTATTAACTCTTATACGTTATCCCACGTATTGCCTTTCCATACGTTGTGGACAGGAAATACGCTAACGCCACGTGCATCGTTATTACCGAAAGATTCGCCTCCAGTTTTTTATGCAGCCACCACAGGCTATACGCCTTTTCGATTTCATCTTGATGTGAGTGATGTAGGACATCAATTGATCTTAGGGCCAACGGGAAGTGGTAAATCAACCTGGCTTGGTTTTTTAATGACGCAGTTTTTACGCTATGAAAATGCGAGTATTTATGTCTTTGATAAAGACTATTCGCATCGAGAGTTAACAAAAAGTTTAGGAGGAAATCATTATGATATTGGAAATGCGGAAACATTAGCGTTTTCTCCGCTTTCGGATTTATCGTCGGAATCTAAAAAAATACGCGCTGCACTTTTTGTTGAAAATCTAGTGATTATACAAAACGTTGAAATAACACCCGAAATAAGGCAAGCAATTTTAGAAGCTATTAACAGCTTAGTTGAATCGGACCAAACTCAGCATCGCAATTTAACGGTATTTGCTTCCATTGTGCAGCATCGAGACGTTAAAGCAGCATTACAGTTTTATACACTCAAAGGTCAATTTAAATTATTGGATGCAGAACAAAGTACGCTTCACGTGAGTGAGTCGAATTATCTTAATACATTTGAGATGGGTTGGTTGTTAAGTCAAAAGCATGAGATTTATTTGCCCGTTTTAATGTATTTATTTGATACCATCGAAAGCGGCCTTGAAAAGAATGAGGCTAAATGTCCTGCGCTGATTGTCTTGGAGGAAGCGTGGCTTTATATCCAACATTCTCTTTTTGCGAATAAATTACGTGATTGGTTAAAAACACTTCGAAAGAAAAATGCGCGTGTGATATTTGCAACCCAATCGTTAGCTGATTTGTATGATCCTGCGACGCAATCCTTAACAGCATTAACGGCAACTTTATTGGAGTCCTGTCCCACCAAAATTTATCTCCCCAATCCCAAGATGGAATCTGAGATGAAATCGCTTTATCAAAAGATAGGCTTAAATGAAAAGCAGATTGAAATTTTACATACGACGGCGATTCCTAAAAAACATTATTACGTGGTAACGCCAGAGGGGAATCGTTTAATTGAATTAGGATTAAACGGCGGAAAGATACAGGATTGGATTAAAGAGAAAGATAAAGAAAACGATAATTCAAAGAAAGAAGGTAATGATAATGTCGACTTATTTTAAATGGTTAAGCTGTTTTTTTGTTTTGATGTTTGTTTCGCTAGATGCTTTTGGACAAGAAGCGGTATTTGATTCGGCTGTGTATGAGCAAACGTATCAAAATTATCTGCAGCTTCTCTCTCAGATTACGATACTGCAACAGCAAGCGGAGTACCTGGAGCAGTCTCTCAATGCGATTAAAACCTTGGGTAATGCGCAATATCAATGGAGCAATGTCTCTGAACAAATTAATGCGTTAGGTAATGTTATTCAATCTGCGAATGGTATTTCATACAGTGCTAAAAATATTGGAGCACAATTTCAAAAAAAATATCCTGGTTATCATCCCGCTCAAGATTTTAATCAGCAGTATCAAGACAATATCACGACGACCATGAATACCATTAATGGTTGTTTACAATCCATGAATGAAAGCGCACAAGATTTTGTTAATGAGCCAAAGCGTATCGAGTTTTTACAATCCCAACTTCAGAATGCAAAAGGGCAGACGCAAGCGATTCAAGCCTCTGCCCAAATCTCAACAGAAGTTATTTCTCAGCTACAGTTACTTCGACAAACCATGATGACGGCATCAAATGCTCAAAATGCGTATTACGCAGAAGAACTTCAATCACAAGCCAGTAATGAAGCAGCCTTCAACCAAATGATTAAAAATGGGAACACTCAGTTTGTTCCCTATGGAGGTTCGGGGCATGCAGTCGATGTAACAGGATTTAATCAATGAGCGGAGGAATAAATGGTGCGCATGAGGTTTTCTCTGGGATTCTAACGACATCGGTAAATAGTTACTTATCTGCATTTAGCTCTGTCATAAATCAATTTACACAATGGGGTCAATGGTTATTTGCGGGATTGTTGGTTATTAACATGATGTGGTTTTGGTTGTGGTTAGCTTTTGAGAAAGGGGAGTTTGATCAAGCACTGGCTCAGTTTTTAAAGAAGTTTTTGACGACCCTTATTTTTTACACGTTGATGATTAAACATGATTGGCTCATGAGTTTACTGGAAAGTGCGCAATCGATGGGGCAAACGTTAACACATGCGCCTAGCGATCCTTCCTCTATTGTGAGTGATGGTATAGCGCTGGGAAATGTTATTTTAGCGCCGATTAAATCCCTCAATATATTTAAGATTTCATTCGGTTCAATCATAGTGCTGATTGTGTATCTTATTAATATATTTGTGTTCTTAAGTATTGCACTGCGTTTAGCGGCAGCGCTTATTGAAATAACGGCGTTGATTACGGTTTCAAGTTTCTTTTTAGGGTTTGCAGCATTAAGTGCCACCGAAAAGATTGCACACAATATGTTAGAGCTCATTATTGCCAATTGCGCGAAATTGTTGGGGCTTTATTTAGTGATTGGTACGGGTATGCATGTTGTGGTTCAAATTGGTAATTCTATCCCACCGCTAGAGGCAACCTTTGATGATTATTGGTGGCTGTTATCTTCTATTTTATTGTTTTGGTCGCTGTCTAAGACGCTCCCAGATTTATTATCGCGTGTTGTAGGTATTGCAGTATCGAATGACTCTCACTTGGATAGCGTTGCGTTAACCACGGTAGCCACAAATTACGCCACCAAGTATGCAAGTATAAAAACGAATGCAGTGAAATCACTTGTTGATAGGTTTAGTTAAATGAGGAAATTAAGATGACTAATAATCCGTATATTGTGGGAAGTGCAGGCAAGAAAGAATGGAATGACCGCTATATGAATATGGCAAAATCCATTAAGAATTGGCAAATCGCTTGTTTGTGCTCGTTAGTTTCAAGTGTTGTTTTAGTCGTTGTTATCGCAGTGCTTGCAACCACAAGTCGAATACAGCCGTATGTAATTGATACCAATCAAGGTATGCCATATGCCATTCAACCTTTAACGCAAACATCCACTCACAGTGAAAAGATCGTGAATTACATTGCCAATCAATTTATTGTAAATGCCAGAACGATATTAAATGATCCGGAGGCTGAAAAAATACTACTCAATAAGGTGTATGCGTTTGCGGGTAATGATGCGATTGGGATTTTGCATGATTATTATCAAAAGCATAATCCGCTTGAAAATACAGATAAAAGTTCTGTTGAAGTAAATATTGTGAATTCCATGCCCTTAGGTAAAAGCATGTGGCAAGTCACTTGGGATGAAATTAAACATGCGCAAGATGGGTCTGTTATTTCACAGACACGGTGGATGGCAGATTTAGCGTATCAATATGGTCAAGTCAATTCGAAGTTCATGAGTGAGAATCCGTTCGGTTTGTATATCACTAATCTCACCTGGTCTCAAAGCGTAGGAGAATAATACGATGAAAAAAATGAAAATCATTAACAAAGTTATTTTTATTTTAGCGGTACTGTTAAGTGGTAGCGGGTGCGCATCAACACATCATGTATCTAATGCACAACCCGCCATGATTCAAGCGACACTACCTAAGCCAGATTACCAATTGATATATGGTAACGATGATAAGGTTCAACATGCGTATGAGCAATACCTAAAAACGGGGAAGGCTGCCAACATAATCACGAATGGATTTGAACAATTTGCGTATGGCGCATCGCAACCCATTATTAATGCAAGTCCATTTGAGTTAACAGTAATTACCTTAGAGAAATCAGAGAATGTAATGAAGGTAAGGACAGGTGATCCACTCAGATGGTCTTATGACATAGCGTATTCTGGCATAGATAAAGATAGGCAAGCCCATATCATGTTAAAGCCCTCGCAGCCTGGAATAAGCACGGACATGGTTATTGCGACTAATAAACGAATGTATACGCTGAAAATTGTATCTACCACAGATGGGAAATATTTACGAAATGTTATGTTTTGGTATCCAGATGAAATAGAGCAATATTGGCAAAATTATAATGATCAACAAGGACAAGCAGCAAACAATGATTCAATAAATTCAGATTTACCTGATATTCATTTAACGAATCTTAATTTTAATTACTCAGTTGATGCACCTTTTTTTAATACGCCGAGGTGGAAGCCAAGTCGAGTATTTGATGATGGAGTGCATACGTATATTCAAGTGCCGGATGATGTTAGCAGTTCGGATTTGCCTGCTTTATTTGTTCTCGACCCAAACAGTGAAAATAAGTCATTGGTTAATTATCGTTACAAAAAACCTTATTTTGTGGTCGATAAGATATTCAAAAAGGCAGTGTTAATTTTGGGTGTAGGAAGTAATCAATCTAAAGTTACGATAACCAATGGAGCAATTTAATATGGAATCCATCAAGAAAATTTTTAATAAACATTACCCAATTACAACAAGAGCGCGTAAGGTTTGGGTGGTTGTGATAAGTATTGTTATTCCTCTGATTGTACTATTAATTATTTCTAATCTCGCAGGTTCTAAAAGCTCAGCTAGTCAAGAAAGGCAGAATGACAAGGGAACAAAGAAAATTCAGATGCTTGCAACACAACAAGATGTTGATTGGTATAACAAACCCATGGTTCCAAAAGAGAGAATTGCTAAAAGTTTAATGTTAGAAAAAACTGATGAAAATCATGCCGCTGAAAATTCTGATTCAACGCAAATCAATATTCAAAAGGCGATGGAAGCTCCAATATCGACGGGTCAAACTATGGAAGGGGATGTCAGCCAAAATAATTCAAGTCCAAATACGCAATCAAATCCAACAAACTCTAAAGTTAAACAAGATGAGCAACAAGCTTTTTTAGCGGAATCTCAACAGAGCGATGATTATTTGCAAAGTAGTGTTCAAGCACCTAAAAGTAATTATGAATTACAAGCAGGAAGTATTATTCCTGCGACATTAATTACGGGAATTAACTCTGATTTGCCAGGACAAATTATTGCGCAAGTCACTGAAAATGTTTATGACAGTATCTCAGGGAATAATCTTTTAATTCCGCAAGGAACGCGCGTAATAGGTGTTTATGATTCAAAAGTTTCCTATGGACAAGAAAGAGTTTTAATCGCGTGGAAGCGGTTAATCTGGCCCGATGGAAAAAGTTTAGATTTAGAGGGAATGCCGGGCGTTGATGTTAGCGGATATGCGGGATTTAATGATCAAGTTGATAATCATTACAGTAAAATATTTGGTTCAGTTATTCTTATGAGTTTTTTAAGTGCAGGGGCTCAATTAAGTCAGCCGCAAAATAACAGTAATCAAAACAGTCAGCCTACCGTGAATCAAATGCTTGCTCAAAGCTTAGGCACAAATCTTGCTAATACCGGGAATATGATGACCCAGAAGAACGTCAATATTCAGCCGACGTTAGAAATACGACCGGGGTATCAATTTAATCTTAGCCTCACGCAAGACATGGTGTTTCAGAGTAATTATGCATAGATAAATTTTTTCCATTAATTATATCAATAGGAGTGTATGAAATGAGTGTAGATCAAAGGTTTTATGAAAATGATTATATTGGTTGTTTGGTTGAAGATGAAATTGATTGCATTATTTATCTTCATGGAGGGCATTCTTTTGCGGGGCCGTTAGTTTGGGCAGATAAAGATACCGTATATCTTAGAGAAAAAGGGCAGGATAATGGTAGTGTAAAGATGATTTATAAACGTGCGATCAGTGCGATTTCTCCTGTCGCATCTTATGTATTATGACGAAGGTAAATTTTATATTAGTTGGACATACGAAATATTTGAGAAAAGAGCAAAAAAAGTTTAGGTTTTCTAATGTCGATTTTATCCTTATTTTCCGGCCTGCGGGTTTCCGGGAGTAATGTCAGAAGTTTTTGGGTTCTTCTCGGTTTCAGTATGGCGATGCTTAAAATCTTCTGAAAAACTAGAACTATCATCAGAGCTAAAATACACAGCGGCATCTATAGAGCTTTTTTCAGAATGAGAAGGCTTCGCATGAGTGAAAATTGGCGAAGAAGCTTCTTTTATTACCAGGGCACTTATCTTTGGGGTGGTATCAAGTTCAGGCTCAGGGACCGGATAAATTTTGATCATATTTGATGATTGATTTGAGTTTGTGGTGTCTGTGGGTGAACTTATCGCAAAATAGTTTTCTGAGAGAGCTTTTTTTGGCTGAGAGGTGTCATGATCATTTTCTGATGAATCTTTGAAGTATTGGTTGAATTTTAATCTTGTTGTTAGAGAGAAAGTTTTTTTATAAATATCTTGCATTTCTGGTAAAACATATCCCCTGAAGTTGATTAATTTGACTTTACCTTTTCCTGGAATTTCAATGGGTTCTTGAACCTCCCCAATTTCTTTTAATAGTCCCGGAAGTTCCAGGTATTCTTTTAGGATCTCCATTTTTTTTGATTTAGGTTTTTTTGATTTTTTGTAAAGAGGATCACCACTTTTATTTTTTTGGCCTGGGGCCTCGACCCAGTTAATAAGAGCATTAACAGTTTTATCGGGAGCATCGTGATAATCGTCTCCTAAACTATGTATTTTTGCATAGAGTTCATACGCTCTTTTTCGACAGTAGGTTTCTTCTGTTTCAAGTAGTGCAAACTGAAAGGCTAAACAACCTGTGCGGGAATTCCCATCTTTGAAAGGTTGATCGACATAAATACCGAGTGCTAAGCGAGCGGCACGTCTTTCAGTGGTGGGTTCATTATTTGCTGATCTAATGATACTAAGTAATTCGGTTTTACCATTAGTCCCTATACCCATTTGATTTATTGCTTTAAGGCCACCGTTTTCTTCCCCTAATAATGCAATGTTTATTTCAATAAGAGCATGAAGTTGAAATTGTTCAAAAAAATGTCTTTGTCTGGCACTCCTGCTCATAACAATCTTTTCATCTTCAAATGCTTTCTTATATTCTCCTGCCTCATAATAAATCATCGCTCGCGTAGCGTGATACTCGCCATCCTCATCGGCTGGAAAAATCAGCAGAGCTTTTTCGATGTATTCAATAGCTTTTAGATGTTCGCCCGTTAATGAATATAGTGTACTAAGATTTTTCAGAATTTGATGATTGCCTTTAGAAATTTGTAGCCCTAGTTCCGCATACTTTATTGCCTCATGAAAGTTTTCTTCCATACTAAATACTAAGCTCAAATTTGTAAGCGCGGGGAGACAGTGGGGATCAACATCTAAAGCTAGATTTAAACAATGTTTTGCTGAGGAAATATTTCCTATTATAGGAAAACGTAGGAAGGTTAAACCACAGTTTACCATTGCTTTAACCTTTGTGTCTGGGGATCCGAGAAGATAACTTGTATTGAAATCAGTGATTGCTTTTGTGTGCTCACTTGTCTGCATATAGCAATAGCCTCTTCGCAAAAAGGCAGTCGCTTTATCGCCATCTTCGACTGTAGGACTATTTACTATGTTTGAACATAACGCGATTGCTGTAAGAAAATTGTTCTCTTTTATTTTCTGTGACACTTCTTTTAACAATTCGCTGACATTCTCATCTAAATTTTTTTCTGTACTCATGTGAGTTTCCCCAAAAAGTGTTATTTATGCATGCTTGTAAATTTTTCTCTGGTTGATTTCTGTTGTTCTTGAAGTATAAACTGGCTCATGTCAAAACTATCTTTACCAAACCATGTTTCAAACGATTTGCAAATTTCGGATGCAATATGGTTTAAATTGCTCCTGGGGTCGATTTTTTTCCATACAAACCATTCATGGAGTAATCTGCATTCAGATTGAAATAATTCGGCGAATTGCAGGTTTAAGTTTAAAGACCACTCTATTGACTCATCAAAGACATATGGAGATACTGTGCCTGATATTCTTGTGAAATACATATTCAGTGCTCTCGCGCGTTCGATACTTCCTGTTGCTGCCATTGGTAATTTAGAGTTTTCTCCCATGAATAGCGCATGCCATGTTTTCTCGCCTTGTGTCACTAAGTCGATTGCCATTTGGTGAATAATTAAACATCCAGGGTTTCTTGTAGGTTCACATCCAAGTAGAAGGTAAGTGATTCTAGTAATATGTTCCAGGACGGTTTCATGGTATTCCGAAGGTATAGTATCTAGTTCTTCTTGAAATGTGCCAGTAAAAAGTTTTCTTATCCACGAAGCAATTTTTTTGTCATCGATATCACTTCCAAGTTTGGTTCTAAAATTTAGAATTTGTTCATACAAGTTTTCGTATGTTCGAACCCCATCAACTTTGGTTTCACGCAATAATGTATTTCCATGAATAGATTGAGTCTCTAATGCAAAGACAGGGGAACCTTTTAGAAATTGCCATTGAAAATGAAATGGTTTTTTGCATTTTCCAACAAATATATTTTTAGCTACTGCATTACTCTTGATATTTTTTATTTCTCTACGCATTGACCTATGAGCTAAGCGAACGTTAGCTAAAAAATTAACTGCACCCTCAGATGTAAAGTCATGTGTGTTTCCAAGTGTGGGGCGGTTCGTAAGAAAATAACGTTCGATTTTTTCTGTAGCTATTCTTTTCATCCAAAAACAAACTAGATTCTGAAGGCGCTCATCATTTATATTTAAGTAATCGACTAACCAATAACAATTCATTTGAAGATCTGTAACTTTTTTCCAAATTTCACTGAAAAGACTTAAATTTTGGTTGTCATGAGTAATAAGGTCCCAAAGATAGCGTATTGTCAGATTTATGGAATCTCCTCGAAGCAAGGGTGCTGGGCTGCACCTTCCATCGTTTATAGGGGATAAATGCTGTACCCAGATGTAATTAGATAGCTGAGTATAAATTGTTGTCAGCGGTGCGTGTCGATCAGGTGAGTCTTTAGGGAGCGTTTTAGTCGGGGAAACTATTCTTTCTTTGATGCTATCCAAGGCTGTTTGTACAATCGTACTTTCAAAGGAGGCTCGAAGCTTAGCATGTTTGTCTGGTGCTGCGAGTGTATTTGGTTGAGCAGGAGTTTTATAGACATATCTTTTTTTATCAAAGAAGCAGCTAAAGTTTGTTTGTGATAGGGTGTTGGAAATAATCTCGGTTATTTGGTGAATACTGAAAGCTTCATTTTTTTCTTCAACCTCTTCAAGCTGTGACATTGCTATTGATATTTGATTTTCTGCTTCTTTTAAAGCTTGTTGTTGTAAGTGTTTTATATCTTCATTTGTTAGATTTGACTTATCACAAAGATTTAATAAGAGCTCTGATATTTTTTTAACGCCATCTAAAATAACCTCGCATATTACATTTTTTAATTTAATTTTTATTGAATCACTTTTGCTAAGCAGCAATAATTTTTTACCGTAATATTTTTTACTGACTTCGCGTGAATAGAGTAATCGATTGGAAAGTGTATGAATGAGCCAAAATGAGCGTGTATTTAAATCGCTGATGACATTAGGTGAGTATACTCGCTGGCATTCATCTTCATAGCTAAGTGGAGTGCATTTTTTTTCTAACTCTTCCTCATCAGAAGAGTCATCGAGATCCCGAAAGAATCTCCTTTTCGTTTTTGATTGAGGACTGTCTGGAAATAATTTTCTTCTTGGGCTCTCCTGATCTTTTTCGGTGCTCTCATGGTCTGATATTTCTTCCATCACTGATTTTTCCTTTTCATTGAGTAAACGCTATATCCCCTCTCAATCGATACCGCTCGCGAACAATTTTACCACTTTTGTTTTCTAAATTCTCTTTCCCATCAATCAATAAACCTAGCAATACTGCAGGGAGTTCTTCTTGCAGTCCCGCTTTAATGATCAGTCCACCTAGCTGGATTTTCTTACGTGTATCTTGCTTACGTTCTTGCATGCGTAGCCTCGCATATTTCAGATTGAGACGATGAAGAGTGGCTTGGATGGTGAAAAGCTTTTGCGGAAGATTCATGGTGGTAATCTTTAAAGTGCGCAAAATAATTATTTAAAATATTGTCGTCGAAAATGAGAAGGTTGTGTGTTTCGGCAAGATCTGCAACTTCTTTCTTGCGCTTCTCAATTAAGAATTTCTCGGTTTCAATAAGCTTTTGACGTTGTTTCTGTAACGCAGTCAGTTTTTTATGATAGTCAGGCATAGTCATTTTCTCCAGTCAGTTATTAACATTTATGAAATAATTAAATTACTTCTCCCACATAATACAAAAGTATTTTCTTTCTGACAAGAGACTTTGTAAAATGCACATAAGTTGAAAAACTCTCAAACCGTCCAAAGGCGCACCTATACAAACTTTGCGGTGCAAAGTTTGTTGTGCTCAAACAATAATCAAAATGAGGTTAATCGCGATGGCGATTTATCACTTTGATGTAAAAATGATTTCTCGAAGCAAAGGCAGAAACGCAGTTGCGGCTGCTGCCTATCGTCGTGCAGCTAAATTTTATGATGAGCGATGTAATCGTACGTGGAATTATGAAAATAAGCCCGGTGTTATTTATTCTGAAATAACGTTTCCAGAAAACGCTCCTGGTTGGAGTAAAAAAACTACCTCGGAATTTCTTTGGAACCTTGCCGAAAAAATAGAAGCTCGGATCAATTCACAAACAGCTCGAGAAGTAGAGTTTTCGCTGCCCGTAGAATTAAACCAAGAACAATCTATCGTATTGGCTCGAGAATTTATTAAAGATCAATTTATTTCACGTGGTATGTTAGCTGACTGGAGTATTCATTCGGACAATCCCGATAATCCTCACGTTCACGTGATGTTGACTACCCGAGAGCTAACACAGTCTGGTTTTGGAAATAAAGTTCGCGAATGGAATAATAAATCTTTGCTATATGTGTGGCGAGAAAAGTGGGCTGAATATGCTAATTTTCATTTGCAACTTCATCAACATAAAGTTCGTATTGATCATCGCTCATACAAAGATCAAGGCATTGACTTAATTCCGACGATACATCGAGGACGTGCCAGTGAAGAAATTCATAAACGGGGAAAATATTCTGATCGAAAAACTCAGTTTCAAGAAATCAAAAAAGAAAATTTAAAAAAGATTTTAGAAAATCTTGATGTGTTGGCAAGAAAGATTTTTCAATCGATTGAACAGCACGAATCTGTTTTCAGTGATAGAGATTTAGCAAAAGCAGTTTTAACCTATGTGGATGATAAAGCTGAATTTGATTCGGCTATGAAGGCGCTCACAAAATCAAAAGAGTTAATTTCTTTAGGCATAGGTGAGGATGGAAAAGAACGATTTACTACACGACGGATGTTTGATGTTGAAAACAGTCTTCAGGACATTACTGAAAAGCTTCAAAAGCGTAACCACATTCGAATTCCAAAACATAAAATTAATAAAATCGTCCAAAAGTATCAGACAAAAATAGGTAAAATACTGACTCCTGAGCAACGCGTTGCTATCAATCACTTGGTTTCTAACAGTTCGATTGCGTGTGTGGTGGGGATTGCTGGTGCGGGTAAAAGCTTTGCGATGGGTGCAGCGAATGCGGTATGGAAGGGAAAGGGATTGACGGTCTATGGAATCGCGCCTACCGGAAAAGCCGCTCGAAGTTTACAAAAAGAATCAAAAATCCCCAGTCGAACGATTGAATCTTTTCGCTTTTGTGTGGAAAACAATATTATTAATTTAACGCCTAAAGATATTATTGTGATGGATGAAGCTGGAATGACTGACTCAATTGCGATGGAATCCGTGTTGCGTGCTGTTAACAAAGCAAAATCAAAAATAGTTCTAGTTGGTGAACACACACAGCTTTTGCCTGTGGGGCCTGGAAGTGCCTTTCGTGCAATGCTAGAGCGATTAAAACTAAAGCACGAAAAACTTGAGATAGTTTATCGCCAGAACTATGAATGGCAGCGCAAAGCGACTAGTGAATTTTCAAAAGGGTTCACCCGAGAAGCTATTGATCGCTATTACCAAAATGGCTTTGTCAATCTTATATCCAATGAACGACAGGCAAAACAAAAGCTCGTGAATGATTGGGATGGACTACGTAAATTACAATCTCGGCTCAAACCACAGAATTTAAAAGATTATCTTGTGATGGCACATCGCAATAAAGATGTGGATGAGCTAAATATTTTGTTAAGACAAAAACGTATTGATGAGAAGGAAATTGCTGACGGTCATTCGGTAAATACGAGTCGCGGAGTAATCAAGATCAGTGTGGGCGACAGGATGTTATTTCTACTTAACGATAAAGAGATGGATGTGAGCAATGGACATTTTGGAGAAATTAAAAACATTCAATTAAATAAGGCAGGACAAGTTATTTCATTTACAACTATCCTGGATGATGTTCCCGGTGAGGTAATAACTGTTGATCCAAGAGTCTATCAAGATTTTACGCATGGGTATGCGTCGACGGTTCACAAATCACAAGGTGCAACACTTGATCACAGTTTTGTTTATTTAGGCGGGAGATGGTGGAATCAATCTTTAACCTATGTGGCCATGAGTCGCCATCGAGAAAGTTGTCATGTGTATGTTGATAGAAATACGTATAAGAATATTGAGGTCTTAAAAAATAGTGTCAGCAGAAAGCCCCGAAAAGACAGTGTGTTAGATTATCCCTTAGCATTTTGTGAGAGACGTGGAATTAATAATGAAAGTCTTTTACATAAATTGCCTACTCTTATTAGAGAAAAACTTAAGCAGGTACGGGATAAAATTAGAAGAAAGTTTACTCAAAATGATCCATTGGCTATGAGCGTGAATAAAAATCACTCTGAAAATCATGAGTCGCTTACTGATATATTGAAACGATATGTGGAATTAGAAATTAAACAGTCCCAACTCGTAAATTTAGCGCATATTGTCCGCCGGGAATCTTTACAGGCAAGTAAAAATTATTCCCACCAGGCTATAGATAACCATAATGAGATGCAAAAATTAGCCAAAGAAGTTATTTCTCATACCGCTATTCAAAAAGAATTAGAAAAAATTAAAAAAGGTAAAGTGTTCAAAATATACGAACTGGGTGGCTTTAAAGCGATTTTTGAACGATTTGATAAAAATGAAGCATCTGCAAAAGATTTTATTGCACTAGTAGCTCAAATACGAGCAAAAGCCGTTGTTAATAAGGTGGAAAGAGCTCATGGCGAAAAGCTAACTTCACTATCATCACCTTTAATACGCATTACATCATAGACAGGATAAAAAGGGGCTTTCTAGCGCCTCTCGCGTGCGGAGGCTGTCAGAAAAAGGGGAGTGAAAATTGCGTTTTATGAAAAATGAGCTATAAATATAAGGTATAGAGGTTTTAGAAACTAATTCTAGGGGGCGGCCATGAACGATCCTTCAAGTGGGGGTTTAGATCTTGAAGCTGTTTTTCAGCGTATCCGTACTAATCCTGATTTTCCTTATAAAGAAGAATTTGAGCTATTTTTAAGCGCTTTTAATTCCCTTTGCCGAGAGGTATACAATCCTGTGCCTGATACTCTCGTCCGCTATAAGTGCGCTTTTAAAATAGTCGCTCTAGGTAATCTAGCAAAAGGTATGAAATTGGTCCCTAAAAAAGAACAATCTTCTAAAGATAGGAGGCCAGTAGACGATAGGGAGGGAATAAGAATACGAGCCTCATTAGGTTTGACATCTACCGAAATAAAGTTTTTTGATAATTTATCATTGTTGCGAAATTTAATAGCGGATGCTTTTCACGGTGTGGATAAAAAGGATACCGACGAAATAATTAAATCTATTATTGAGTACTTGAAAGCACCTTTTTTTCTCCCCACTTTAGTTAGTAATTTCAAGAAAAATTTTCAACGTCTTACGAATGAAAAAAAAATTGGGTCTTTGCTGAATGACCAGATACGTTTAGGAAAAGAAAAAGACTTTGTAACAAAACTTTTTAAGCAAATAAAATATTTTTTTGCGAAATCCAAGTATTTCTTTGACCTCGGTGAAACTGAAGCCTCCGCTATGGCTTATCTGGCGGGTTGTTCAGGCGTCAGAAATTTCAATCAGGCTTTTACAATCACAGAGAATAAGAAAGATGAAGTGAAAAAAGGAGGAAGAGAATTGACATTTGAAGAATTCGAAGAATTTTATAAAGACAGAGAGCATATAAAAAATATTATTGATGTGTTCGATAAGTTGCAAATAGTTCATCGAGAACATGTGGCACATGTGTACGAAAGTCACACAATACAAAAGATGCACATGTTCTTAAGAAAAAATCTACATGATAAATATGATGATGAATTTGTAAATAAATTATTCCCACGAATAGATATTTATTTAAAAGAAAAGTATGGAGTAACAGATTTAGAATATGAACCAGACTCTCCTCGAGGTTTTGATCCGGAAATTATTAAAAAAAGGCCCCCTAAGGACATACAGCAGAATGAAAGTGGGGGGAGTAAAAAAGTCGAGGCACGAGTAGAGAAACAGGCTTCAGGGGGTAATAAAAGTAAAGAAATCCGAGGAAAGAGAGAAAGAGGTGATATACCTCCATACGGTGAGAAAGGTAACAGAGATTCCAGAAGGGCAGACCAGGACAATAAGAGACCCAAGGATAGGGGTGAACGAGATTGGAAGAAAGATAAAAAGCGAGATGAGCAGGATAGAGTCCCTTACCAAGAAAAAGATGATGACAAACGCTCCCACTATCAGGACAAGAAGAGAGACAGGGATAGCCATGAACGAGATTGGAAGAAAGATAAAAAGCGAGATGACCGGGATAGAGACCATTACAAAGAAAAGTATGATGACAAGCGACCTCGCTCTGAGGACAAGAAGAAAGACAGAGAGGACGGTGAACGAGATTGGAAGAAAGATAAAAAGCGAGATGACCGGGACAGAGACCATTACAAAGAAAAGTATGATGACAAGCGACCCCGCTCTGAGGACAAGAAGAAAGACAGAGAGGGCGGTGAACGAGATTGGAAGAAAGATAAAAAGCGAGATGAGCAGGATAGAGTCCCTTACCAAGAAAAAGATGATGACAAACGCTCCCACTATCAGGACAAGAAGAGAGACAGGGATAGCCATGAACGAGATTGGAAGAAAGATAAAAAGCGAGATGACCGGGATAGAGACCATTACAAAAAAAGAGATGAGGACACTCGAGACAGATATAACGACCGGGGGGAAGGCAAAGACAATCGAGACCCCTATCAAAATAGAGAGCCATATGAAGATGATAGGAACCGCGACAAAGAAATAAAGGAGCCTGAACAAAAAAGAATGAGGTCACCTAAATAAGGATCGCCAAAAATTAAGTCAGGGCACTAAAAAAGAGAGCATGCTATAATCCTTTATAATACGAATGTTGAAATATTTGAGAGGAGAAAATTCTCATGAGTGAGGAAGAAGGTGAAATTTTTGACCAAGTTGGTTTCAGGCATGCCCTGAACAAACTTGCGACCCGTGAAGAACTTGAAATTATAAAAGACTTAGCTATCGCTATATTGGGGAAAGAAGCGCTGATGAGTCTCACTTATTCTACCGTGGGAGGAATGGAGCATTTTCTTTATTTCAGTGTTCATGTTTCTGAGGACGTCCTTCTAGATAGTGATAATAATGTGCATGCTTTATCTAAAGCGCTTCGTCGAGAACTTTCTTATTCTGATGTTAGGATTGTTTCTAAGGAAGCTTTTGATGAATATTTCAGAGTGGGTAAGTATGCGTCGTGTGAATTAGTTGATCCTGAAAATTTGGAAAAAGTTAAAAAGTTTCTCAACGATTATTCCTATTATATGGGTTTTCACTCACAAGAGCGTCCTCGTAGCGAGTCACCTGTTTCATTTTGGCAAAAAGAAAGAACAGAAAAGCACTTATCCAATCTATCTTCTAATGACGCTTCCCCAACAAAAAGAAGCAAGCATGGTAGTGAGGGAAAAGCGCAAGCATTGTCAAATAGTTCTTCTGGCGAAACGAGTCCGAGAAAAAATAATTGATTGAGATTGTCTTTAGCAGGATTCCAAAGGGTTTTTGTCATATTTCCCGTTGAATTCTTTACATTCGAAATACCGTATTTTTTTACATCGAATCGGTTTTGCACCATGCAAAAAAATAAACTGCTCGTCGCTAGGTAATTCCCGAATTTCATTTAATGGTATTAAATCAACACCTGTTTCATGTGCACTTTCACTTTCTCCCTGAGAAGACGTTCCTCCAGCGATAATTTTATTGCTTTGTCTCGAAGTTCCTTTATTCGTAGAAACTGTTTGAGTGACAACAGTTTTTTTACCGCCAATTGCTTGAATCCACTGCATGGTCTTAGTGTCATCAGTCGTAAAAATTTGTTTTAAAGGCGCGCCCTTAAATAAATCCGGTTTTTTAAATAGCTCAATTTGATTTAACGATTGAAAAACTGTCCATACGACGACGCCACGAGAGCGCAATACTTCAATACATTGTTCTACATCAGGACAGTATCCTAGCTGTGCTAGCTCATCTAATAAAAATAATATTTTTTGCTTAGGTAATTCGCTTGGGTTTGCTTGCACAATAAGACTCATTAATAAAGAAAGCATCATTCTGACTAAGCGGCTATGTTCTTTGATTTGATCTTCGGGGAGAACAATATAAATATCCATATTTCCTTTGAGAAAATCACGTAAATCAAAATTACTGTGCGAGAGAGTTGCTTGAATGTTGTAGTCGCTCATCCAGTCAATTTGGCGATAACTGGTGGAAAGGATGCTGCCTTTTTCGTCATTGCCTACACGGCTAATTTGGTTAGCAGCAGCTTCGGCACGACCACTGCTTGTGAGCATTTGATTAAAAGTATTAGTTGCAGATGCCACATCTTCCGACATTAAACCATAGAGTGTAGAAAGCGTGCGTTCTTCTTTAGATTTAGCGCTCATAATAAAATCAATGTATCCACGAATGAGGATTTTAGCGTTTTCATCAAAGTGATTTGAGTAACCGCCTTCATTGATGATGAAAGAAGAGGCAAAAGCGTTAATCATTCTATCTCTATCCCCTTGAAATTCAGGTACCCAATCGAATGGATTGAAGTAGTATTTTTTGCGTAGTACCTCCGATTTGTCTTTAGTAAAATCTTTGCTTGCTGTTACGCCATAAGGATCAATAACAATAAGTTGTCTTCCGAAGGTTTCTGCTCGATATCGTGCTGTTGTTGCCCAGAGTTCGCCTTTAATATCAAAGATAAAAACAGGGCCATTGTGTGATAAAAGTGCGGGGATTGTTGATGAAGTTGTTTTACCACCACCCGGTGGTGAGATTGTTAATTTGTTACACAGCGGTAAATATAAGTTTTGACCTTTTTCATCGGTTCCAATGAAAAGGCCTGTTTTAGGCGAATAAGCTCCTAAAGAAATTAAGTCGTTTTTATTTGCCCACTCTGCAGAACCAAAGCATCCGCTGGTTTTTTTGCTGGGCATACCTTGTTTTAATTTAAGTAATAAACCACAAATTCCTGAAAAAATACTAACAATAAAAAGTGGGATGAGTGTGGGAACAAGGTTTTTAAGTTTATAAGAGAGAAGATTCAAAAAATGAACACCATAAATATTATTATGTAACACAATATTTTTTATACCAATAAAAGATTGAATAATAAGCCAACAACAAACAATGGTTGATAAAATACCAATAATTTTTGAGGCGCGTTTCAACCAAATAATTTCGTTTAAACTAAAGTCGTAACGTAGGATAAGTATGCAATAAAAAATACCAATAGTTAAAGTAAACCCGATAGTAGATAAAATCATTTTATTATCCTTTGAAGTAAAGTAATCACGCCATTAAAGTGAATTGTGCCTGTATTTGCAACTAGGATTAGTTGCGCGCATATGTTTTTTTTGCGAATGGGACTTACCGCTTCAAACGGCCGATTTTGATAAGGCGCCGCGGTGCTTGTCATGTTGAGATGCCGTCGGGACGGCTTTCTAGTAAGTTTTTAGCAAACCTCCAAACTTCAAAATCCTTACTATACTTAATGATAAGTAGAACTAAGGTGGAGGCCGCCATGGATGAGAAGAAGAGTGGACCAGTTAGGCAAGAGCCAGGAACTGTGCTGGAAGGAAAAATCTCCGATACGGATAAGCTCGTGTATTTCACTGAAGAAAAAGTGGATGATAAAGGTGACTGCGGTTTTATTGCGCTGGGGCAAAGTAGAAACAGTGTAGTAGATGTATTGCTTCAAATTTCTCCTATTGACGATAAGCGCGCTCAGGTGTGGCAAGAAATTTTTGAAGCTTTTGAAACGAATCGGCTTCAAAGAACGGATAGGTTTGAAGAACTTTATCAGTTATATCAAGAGCCTAATCTTCCCGAGCAACTTTACCAGGCAAGACGAAACGCGATAGAAGAATATTGCAAGAGTGAAGATGTTTTTAAAATGTACGTAGAGGCGTATCGCGATAAATTGTGGTTGGGTTACAAAAGCGCATTGCTTTTCGCTCAAGAGAAAAAAATTACAGTGTACATTTGGATAAAAGACAACACTACTAACGCGCTTAAAATACTGGATTCTCACGTAGAAGAAGGCGATGGACAAATTATTCACCTGCTTCTTACGCAAGGATATTCTCATTACAACTTGCTAGTCGAAGCAAAAAAACCAACCAACTCAACTAACGCCTCACCCCATATTCAAAAAATTCCTAAACTGGACTCTAAAAATGTTGCGCATTATTCTTTTATCGAAAAAACCTTCCTTTTATCAGAACAAGAAATGGCAGAAATTTTCGTTATTTCCCCTAAAGAAAAAAAAGAATTAAAAAAAATTAAAAACCTTAAAAGACACTTTCAGTTAGGAGATGAAAATAATTCGCGCTCAATGCGAGGGAAAGAATTATTCCAGGAAATCAGTGAGTTAGCACGTAGTGCATTTCCTGAATTAAAACACCCTCTTCTCAATGAAGAGTTAAAATTATTAATTGCAAATGCAGTGCAGGAAGTAAACGAGGGTTCGAACGTAAAAGTAAATACAGATGAATCAGCTAAAAAAGATCTTTCCGATCGGAAAGAAAATAAAAAGCCAGCTGATCCATCCTCTTCCTCTATAAAAGAAAATAAGCATCTTGCCATGATGCCTCGCTCTACTATAGGGGAGCTCGGGAAAGATAACTTTTATTCCATCATTGATAGATTAGAAAAGCCTATGTTAGAACTGTTTGAACCTTATGGTTATACAATATATAAAAAAACAGAAGACTCGCGTGCATTTGTGAAAGAGGATGGTTCCTCACTTGAGATTTATCCAAATGGAGAAATTAGAGGCGAAGTTAATTTGAAAGGTGATGATGAAGCGCAGGCAAGAATGTGCGCGGATACCTTTATCGCTATGATTATGATCTACTATGAAGCGGCAAAAAGAGAAGGACCAGAGAAAGTCTTTCCTCCAGAGGGTTTAAATATGGAGATGGATTTTGGAAAGTCTAAAAATGCAGTGGAAATAACTAATCTCGTGAAAGGCTATGTCAAAAAAGAGCTTGCAGGGCCAATACTTCATTCAATAAAAGAGAGGTTCTCATTTAATGGTGAGGATCTTTTTAAACCCGAGGTTAAAAATAAAGTAGATTCTTCAAGTCCATTGAAGCCTGCGGGGGAAATAGAGGATAATCTGTCTGATGATGATCGCGAAACCTTGTCTGATACTAATCCCATTCCCAGGTCGAGCGTCAGACCACGATAATAGTTTTTTATTCTAAAATTTCCTTTAATTCCAAGTTAAAATTCTTTGGTTAATCAAAAACTTTTTTTCTTGAGCACTATATTAACTGCGAAATTTTCTTTGGGTGAAGTGTTGGGGTTGGGAGGGAAGATATGGAAGATGAGGAAGCTAAAAAGGCTGAGCACACAAGACGATGGATAGAAATGAGAAAGCTTGATTTAAAAAGAGAGCGTGATACCTGGTGTCATCCCTCGGCGTGTAAAGAAGGGGACCGATTAGTTGTATCTTTTTCGCGAGACATGTCTGCATGGCAGGATTTATCAAAGTTGGTGCTAAGTGGTAATAATATCACAGATGGGGGTGGCCAAACGTTGGCGATTAATCTCCTGCAATGTCCGGCTTTAACTTACATTGATTTACACGATAATAAAATTGGTCACCATGGAGGGGAAGCTTTCATATCTCTTATATCAAGTTGTGCTGCCTTAACCTATCTTAATTTGGATGAAAATCCAATAGATGGGTCTTTAATACAAGCTATGACAAAACTTTTAAAGCGCAATCAGCTTTTAAGCAGTGGGTTTTTGACTGCAGCGACTAAAGGGGATGTAGAATTATTGCAAAAGTTTATGGCAAGAGGAGCAAGCACGCGTTCGCGTGATGTAGAAGGCAATACTGCTTTGCATTTGAGCGCTAGAGGTGGGCATGCGAAGGCAGTCGAATTTTTATTTGAAAATGGATTATCTTATTTTAGTCGAAATAATAAAAATCAAGTTCCTGAGGAATTGGGGGATTTATCTGGAAGTAAAGAAGTCGATAGGTATTTTAGTAAGATAGCCGGGGAAATTGTAAATACTGTAGTATTTAGGGAACCGCCATCTATTCGTCTTCCATCCGCACCCCCTCTAACAGAACCTCTTCCGGTATTGCATGATGGTGTAGGTGTAAATTCTCAACCAAGTGCTCCTGTTATTGGAGAGCAAACAGAACTTAATTTACGCGAGATATCTAAACCGCCACAGATTGATTTCAAAAAAATTACATTAAATAATAAACCAGTTGCCAGTGGAGGCATGGGAGTAATTTATAAAGGAGTACTTCAGCGAGAAGGTGAAAGCTCAAAAGAAGTCGCTGTAAAAATGCTTTTACCACTTCAAAAAAATAATGAAGCATTAGTTGAGGCAATCCGGAAAGAATACGATATTTTGGGAACCCTTTGTCACCCTAATGTTGTCAACGTAGTCGGATATGCTTTAGATGATAGTGGTTCATTCTGTCTGGTGATGGATTTCTATCCTCATGGTTCTTTAAGTGACTACATCTATTTCCCAAAAGTTTGGGATATGTCATTTATGCTGAGATTAAGTTATGCCGCTCAAGTAAGTTGCGGACTTGCGTTTTTACATATGCGCGGTTTATTACATTTAGATTTAACACCAGAAAATATTTTGTTGGATAATAATTGGAGAGCAGTAATAGCTGATTTTGGAATTTCTCGAGAATTGCAAACAGAGCATACGCATTGTTCGACAAGCTCTCCACTTGCGGGAAAAGCCGCTTTTATAGCGCCTGAAATTATTTCCCCGACAGAGGCTGATGGGAAAACTCGTTATAGTGCACCCAACGATGTTTTTGCATTGGCAGTATTAATATGGTCATGTATGTCGCGCCAGAGACCATTTGAAGGGTGGAATAATTTTAGAATAATGATGGAGGTGGGAAACAACCAGCGGCGGGAAAAAATTCCAGAGGGTATACCTTCTAGCTTAGCAAAACTAATTGAAAAAAGTTGGGTACAGGGTGCGCTGCTTCGTCCAACAGCGGCACAAATTTCTCAAGAGTTAAGTGAAATTTATTATGAAGAATTACCGAGAAATCCGAATCAACAATATTCGCCGTGTAGAAAATGAAATAAAATATTAAAGAGGAGTGCAAGCGGTAAATGAAAACCAAAATAATTATTTTAGTGTTTGTTATTTTTGCTTCAGTTTTTTTGTATCAAAATTTTATTCTCAACGTTACACCCAGTGAGCCTTTAGGTATTTATAAAATCCATCGTTTTAACAGTGCGGCGTCAATTAAGCGTGGAGATATCGTAGCGCTATGTTTAACGCCTAATATTGAGAATTTGGGATTAAAGCGCAATTATCTTTTACCTGGATTAAGATGTGGAAAAAGCCCTCCGCTCATAAAAACTGTCATTGCAATTCCGGGGGACATCGTTGAGTTGAAAAATAACGCGATCATCGTGAACGGAAAAACATTCCACTACGCCACAAAATATATCGATAGTCATGGTCATGCGCTTGAAGTATTCCCGAGGGGTATTTATCTCAATACTCAAAAATACTGGTTGATAGGTACCAATGATCCTAATAGCTGGGATTCTAGGTATTGGGGTGGAGTAGAGCGGAAGCAAATACTGTTTAAGCTTGAGCGCGATATACTTTTCTAAAGTCTCTTGACGAATCAAAAAATTAAGCCAATAATTTTTATAACGAATAATTAAAGGAACACACAATGGCTTTTGAGTTGTTTGATCTTTCTTCTTTGCTTGTTGCGCATAACCAAGAGCTTCCCTCCCAGAAAGTGGATGTGAATACCACATTTGGTTTGAAAGTATTTTCGAGTGAATTTAATGACTTTCTTTTCAAAGGGTTTGCCTCCTACCGCGGCGCCTATTATTTACACAAGAGTTTTCGGGGAAAACGTATTCATGAATATGAGTCACAACTTGCGAATTCTCGAAGTTTAGTCGCATTGCGAAAGCTAGTAGCTGAACGTAAGAGAGACGGTGAAGCAACAAGAAATTTTTTGTTGCGTCAGGAGAGAGCGAAGTGTGCTCCGCTTATAAACGAAGGTTTTGCGCATTTTAGTCATGATGCTTTGTTGGAAGCGCATGACATGCTGCGATTACTTGAAAATGTGCTTAGTTATGCAAGAAATGAAGTAAAACGTTCAAGATTTCGACTCTTTCGTCGAGTACCTTCATTTGTCAGAACAACTTACTTTCACTATATAGAGAATCAATTAAGTCTTATACATAAGGAACGACAAAAGATAATTCGGGCAATGCTGCAAAGGCTTGTTCAAGCATCGAAAGATTATTCTTTGGAGCATGGCGATATCTTATATCGTTTGAATTCAACGGATTTAGTCGAAGATAAATTCAGCCAATCTCATTTCCATGATTTTTATAATATTGTTCGAAGCTCCTCAGATGAAAAGGCGAGAAAGCGTTTATCACTCTTGCCCTGGGTTACTACGGCTTTTCAGCTTTCCGCAAATCCAATATTGAATAATCCTTATCTAATTTACAGTTTAGCAAGACTTGAAATTGCCTCTCATTTTTTACGTAAGCAGCGCTTAAAAAATGAAGATATTAATACTCAACTTGAAGTTAGTGATGCGAGTCTGCTGTTAATTAAGCAGGCCAAAAGAATATTGAGTGAAAGACAAGCATTTTTGTCTAAATGGTGGCGTCGATTTTTTAATAAAAATACGCTTATTCGTATTGAGAAAATGCAGTACTTTCTTCAAAAAGAAAAAGAGTATGTTCAGGATTATCGTGCATCTCTTCAGCAGCATCTTGTTCATAAAGATGAAAATGCAGACAGTCAGAGTGAAGCAGTCAGCGCACTTGATGTTTCCGAAACAATTGAAGAAAAAGGAACAGGGCTGGTAAATAGTCCTGAAGATAAAATTAACGAATTAGAAAATTTGTTACTAAGCGCTGTCTGCGTAAGATTTAATCTAAGTAGTGAAGCACAAGACTATTTTATGAAGCTAAAACAGCAAATGCTCGCATCGAATGTGGTAGATGTAAGAGTACTTCCGAGCCTTACGATGACAGACAAAACTTTTTTAGGTCTTCATAAAAAAGACTTTTTTAGTATTTTTTATACAAGCGATGACAGACAAATTTTGGGGCTTGCTTTAAATGCAATTGTTCTTCTGCATCGAGAAAAGGAATGCGTTAAAAGATTGAGCGATCTGATTGAGCAAAACAGTCGAATTGAAAAAGTAACGGCAAGCATCTACGATTATCTCGAAAAATATGGTACTTCTGAGATACAACAAATCATTAAAGAGAGGAGAAGTCATGTTCGATCACATTGAAAATTTTAGAACGCATGTTAATCGAGCGATACGCGAATATGAAAACTTTTTTACTGAAAAGAATCCAATGCCTGAACATCGTTCTCTGGATGTTATAAGTATTCGTGTCATTCTCGATGAGTACTATCCCAACTTAAGCAGTTATATGGATGCCGTTAAACGGCATCTTTCTCAGATAAAGACCGGATGGTGGATTTTTAAAACAGGGCGGAGCCGTTTAAAAAATTCCATAATGCCCATAATTCAAGCCTATGAAAATCCTGTTACACAAGATCTGATAGATCAAATAACAGCGATGAATGAAAGTTTGTGCGACGTGAAGGGCCAACTGAATGAACTGAAAGCCGAAAAAAATCTTGATTCTGTATCTCCGCTGCTTTTAGTCAGTGAAGGAGATGAGCCCCAAATCGAACCTGTAAAAAGTGCAATTTTTTCATTTTCGCTGGAAGAAAATGATACATCTTGGCTTAGGATGCGAAAATGATTGAGCCTTTTCAAGATGAAATATTGCGTAAAACATATATTTTGATAGGATCAGTTTACAGAGATAATTTGTTTGAATCGTTTATAAGGAGATTAACGATGTATATATCTATGGACTGTCAATCGAGGTTTCTTAAGCAGCTTATCGAAAACCAATCTTATGTTTCTATTTACCTTAAAAATGGCGTAAGGCTTACGGGCAAAATTATTGGTTTAACAGATGATATTGTTTTTTTAAATACCCCTGTTCCTCAACTAGTTTATAAAAAGCAAATTAACACTATTCTTCCTAGTGACCTTATAAAGACTTGAAAATACAAAAGGGGAGCCTATATGTATTCAGATGATGTCGACGAAGGTGGTAGAGCTGGTAAAAAAGCCAAATTCATCAAAGGGTTAAACACAAAAGAGCGTACGACTTTGACTTTGGCCGTCAGCATGGAAAATGAAAAACAGACTGGCGAAGATTTGGAAGCATTTATAGTTTTAGTTAATCAGCATAAAAACAGAGTAAAAAGATTAAAGATTGTTTTAAGTTGTTATTTGCAACGACATTACATAGGTAAACAGGCTGCAGAAGCTCTCTTTGATAAATGGAAGGGAGAAAATAAAGATGCTTTGTCGAAGTTGGATCCCGATATAGAATTGGAAGTCGTAGGTTGGCGAACAATTATTGAGACTGATGAGTTTAAGTGTGCGCTTCAATTTTTGACTAGATTGTATGATGAGAGTGAAGAATTTCGTACCAAAGTAAAATTATTGTCAAATCGGCATTCTCATAAAGCTGATGCAGAAAGCTCCAAATCATATTTGTTAGAAGAAAATACGTTTTTCATGATTTACAAGGGGATTGTGTGCTATCCGGGACAGCATCTAAATGCTGCAAATGAATTTGTTGTCCAAAATTACAATAAAGATCTGATTTTTTGTGGGTATATCGTTTTTATTAAGAATAAAAATAAGCTTTCTTCAGTGCCTAATAAAAATCTGATTTCCATTGCGCTAAATTTTTTTCCAGCTTCACCAATCACTCGTCCTCAAAATGAAGTTATTCAAGAAGGTGGGGAAAGAGTTATTAGTATCGATGGGGATTATTTACTTGCTTATGCGAGTACTGCAAAATTAATGGTTCAGTTTGGAATTTGCGATCGTACAGAACAAGAAGCCTGTTTTAATGAAATAATAGAAGTCATAAAAAATTATTCTGCGAAAACAGGGGTTAGAACTGAAGATGCTGAAAAATTAAGAAAAAAATAATTGTGCTTTGGTTAAAAGCTAAATAACTAATAGTTTTCTGTTGAGCTTTCCACTAGCTGTCACGGGTAGTGCGTCGAGTTTAACGAAAGTAGATGGAATCATGTACTGAGGAAGTTTGGTTTGTAAGAACTTTCGAAGTTCAGGGATATTCAGTTCAAAACCGTTATTTAATACAACATAAGCGACCAGAATTTTTTCTTTGTTTTTACCAATTGAAACAGATATAAGATTATCTGCAATTGAATTGTGTCGGTTGAGCGTATTTTCAATATCACTTAATTCTATGCGCATTCCTCTAATTTTAATTTGATTATCAATTCGACCTAAAAAATTAATATTCCCATCAGGCGCATAGCTTCCGAGATCGCCAGTTTTATAAAAGTTTTTTTTGTGAGTGGTGTGAACAATAAATTTTGTAGTCGTGAGTACAGGATTGTTGAGGTAACCTTTGGCAAGTCCAGGCCCCCCGATATAAATTTCACCAATATTTCCCTCGGGTACAGGTTGTAGATTTTCATCTAGAATAAATAATTCAGTGTGTGGAAAAGGTATTCCAATAGGAACGGTTTGATCTAGATCAAATTTTTCTAAGGTAGAAATTGGATTCTCAAAATATGTGCTATCTATGGTCGTTTCAGTTAAGCCATATGAATTAATTACCCTTGTATTCTCGCCACATATTTTCTGTGTTTCCCGATATTCGTGCATTGACCAATTATCTGAGCCACATATTAATAATCGGATAAAATCTAAAGAAAGTTGGTTTGAATGAGCATAACTTAAAAGCCTTCTTAAAATTGTTGGAACAAATTCTGCGCAATTTATTTTTTCCTTAAGAAGAAGTTCATAAAGTTTTTTCGGATTTAACAATGTTCTTTTGGGGCAAAGTGTTAATTTCCCTCCTGAACATAATGCTCGAATTAAGTCTCCAGTAAAAACATCAAAAGTAAAATTGGCCATCTGTAAGTGACAATCGTTAGAAGACAACTTGTAAACAGTCATCCAATCGAGGTAAGCATTTATTAAGTTTTCATGAGTAATCATTACTCCTCTAGGAGTGCCAGTTGAACCAGAAGTGTAATGTAAGCAGGCTAAGTTCTCTGGCTTAATTGATAATTCGGGATTTTCATTGGAGAAAGTAATTGTATTTTCTTGATGAGATTCTAGACAGATTTGCTCGGCATATTGATTAAATACTTCTTTGAATAAAGAGTGGTGTGTCAATATATATGAGATGCTGGCATCGTTTAGCATGTAAGAAATTCGTTCAGTCGGATGTTCTGAGTCGATTAAAAGAAAAGCTCCACCTGCTTTTAGTATGCCTAAAATTGCAATTATCATTTCGATAGATTTTTTGAGTATAACTCCAACGAAAGTGTCTTTTTGAACTCCTTTTTCAATTAGAAAATTAGCAATTTGATTTGATCTTTCATTTAGTTCTTTGTAGGTGACTGTTTTGTCATTATGAGTAATGGCAATTGAATTGGGGGTTGATTTAGAATGCCACTCGATAAGTTGATGAATGTGATGGATTGGTAGAGTTAGTTGACCAGTATTATTTAACACAAAGTGTCCCTTTAATAAATCAGGTTTTTTAAAATTTAAGAAGGTGATGATTGGTATGAAATAGTGGAGCTATAATAGCTTTAATGTATAGATTTGACGAGGATGTAATCATGGATGGTAATCAGAATGAAAGAATTCTCTCGGCTCCAGCGGTAATCTGTGTGAAACCGATGTGTAAAAAAGAGCTAGAAATGGTTTTTACTTGGTCAGCAAAAGAAGGATGGAATCCAGGAAAATATGAGGCGGAAGCCTTTTATGCAATAAATCCTAATGGATATATGTTGTTAACTATTAATAATGTTCCTGCTGCCTGCCTTTTAAGTGTGAGATATACAAGAGAGTACGCTTTTATGGCTCTTTATATCGATACTCCAGAAATTAATTCCTGTGCTGTTGATCTTGCGAAGCGCCTTGGTTTACAAAAAGTTTTTAAAACGATGCGTATGTATAGAGGAGAGCCTTTGCAAACTCAGGATGAAAAAATGTTTGGCCTAACCGCGTTAGAGCTCGGATGAAATTAATCTGGTAATTTCAAGGCTACTTATGTTGTGGAGTAGTTAGGGAGTTTTGTTGTTGTGGCATGTGCTCGGCTCGTAATTGCTCAATGTTTCCTGCAGATAAGCTACGTCCTGCAGTTTTGAACATAAAGGGGGAGGGGTCAGTAGCATGTCTTTTTGAGCTGTTAGTTTTTTTAGAGTTCAATGAAGTTTTTAATTTTTCAACGATAGTGTTAGCAATTCGAGAAGCTTGTTTTCCCGATTGGCCTAAATCAGCTGTAGCCATACAAGCCCCATAAGTGCCGCTGTCTCCCATAACATATAGACCATCCACGCATTCATCTGAGATAGGTTGCAACGTTTTGAACTCTACTTTGACTCCTCCAAGAGGGTAAGGAATTAAAAGCCTACTCTTAACCATGTTTTGCAGAAGCAAAGAAGGTGTTCGCTCAAGATTGTGTCCCGCTCCTGTTGCATTAATAAAGTAATCGCATATTACAGGTGGTGTGCCATCTCCAAAGGTTATCTGGAATTTATTATCCTCCGTCCGGTATGAAACGTCTTGGACTTGACCTTTTACTACGACTTCATTGCTTTCTAACATGGCAAGTACTTTTACAGCGTTCTCAAACGGAAATGCTGCCAGATAAGTCATCCAAGCACTGTAGTATTTGGTTATGAAGAGTTCTTTTGCATCCTCAGATAATGCATCCCATATTACAGAAATGTTACTGTATAGTGAAAATAAAACATTTTGCCAATGTCGAGAAATACCTGAGCGAACTTCTTCAACTTCGCTTTTGAGAAAATCAACAGCAGAGATTCTAGGATTAACAGCAGTATCAAGAACAAAAGGTTTTTTTCGACCCGCTTCATTATTTGTCGTGTCAGCATCAAGTTCTTTTGTAAATAATTCAATAACCTGGTTTAGTTCTAGTTTTTTAGTCCCGTAATCTGATAAGGCAAAAATATTTTCTAATGTTAAATATTTTCTGTTGAATGCAGAATCTACATTGCCAATAACGCAAGGCAATAATCCCAATCTTGAGCCCAAAATAATTTTTCCTGCATGTCGATTGGTTTTAAGAGAGAGTAAAACATCCACAGCTGTAAGTCGGGTGCCAGCAATAAAAATGCTGCTATCGGGAGGGATTCTTTTTAAATTTTCGACTGGCCAAGGAGCATGCAGGTAAGGAGGAGTTTTTTTGAATTCACAATAATTATCAGAGTCTAAGTGGCCAATACTTAAAACAATATCGTCACACAACAAAGGAGCAGTGCTTGGATCAGCAAATACAACTCTGAGTTTGTTTGAATGATTTTCTCTTTTGATATCGATAGCTTCATGGGCAACGAGTGTTGTAACAGTAATTCTTTCTGCAGCTGCTCTTTGCACTAAAGAAGAAAAAAGACATTTTAAGTATACGCCATAAAGAGCGCGAGGAGGAAAATCGCATTTTTCAATATCAATCTGAGGAAAATCTTTTTGCCATAATGTTTTGTTTGCAACAGCCCAGTTAAAAAAGTGTTTGGGGTCTTCTGGAATAGGGCTCATAACTTTTGCGGGTAGATTTAGAATGTGGGTGTGGTCTGTTGTTGAATAAGCAAGTCCTGGGCCGATGTCATTTTGTTTTTCTATAATACAAATTTCAATGTGATCGTCAGGAAGCTCTTTCTTTGAAGAGGCTTCGGAGAGCTTATTAATGAGTTGATGCAACAAAGACACAGTTGCAGCACCGCCCCCGATGATTGCGATACGCATAAATATCATCCCTATACTTTAAAAAATTTTTTTAGGTTGTCTTGCGACCCAAAACATCAAAATGTGAATTGAATAACTAAGGCGGATTAAATTGATTAGATATTTGATTAGTAGTGAATTGTACAATAAAGCCTAACCACCCAACTTTCAGCATTCGCTGATATTTTGAATATTTTATAGAAAAACTCTTATTTGTGCTATTTTTTATGAAAAAAATGCCTTTGGTCCAGTTTTTATGAAAAGAGCCCCTATTTATTGATTTTAAGGGGGGTAGACAGTATATTGACTGGCCTTCAGTTCCCTTTGTAGTAGGATTTGGTCATATGGGCAAGCCTAGGAAAGCACAATCCGTGAACAGTACTTCAGATAGCTACTATCTAGATAATATTTTATCCAATATTCCAGAATACGTCTTTTGGAAGGACTTGGATTCTGTGTATGTCAGATGTAACAAAAATTTTGCTACTCTCGCAGGTTTTAATTCAATTGAAGACATTGTGGGAAAAACAGATTACGACCTTCCATGGGCGCCATTCACTAAAGACGTTTATTTAAAAGAAGATAAGCTCATCATCGAAAGTAAGCTTCCTTTGCAAAGGCGTGCAGTACCGCTGACGGGAGCAGATGGGATTGATCGTGTAATTCGAGTGAGTAAGGCACCTTTGTTAAATGATGAAGGTGAAGTAGTAGGAATTTTAGGTGTTTTTCATGATGTTACTGAATTGTCTGAAACTCAAACGGCTCTGATTGAGCAAATGGAAAAAACAGAAGAAGCTTATCGTTCAAAAACAGAATTTTTATCTATTACAACACATGAGGTGCGTAATCCTGTTGGAAATATCGTAATGTTTGATGGGTTTCTTAAAAAGAATATAGAATCTTTAAGAAAATTATTTATTGAAGAAGTGTTTGAGGTGCTTGAGCCACAACAAAGGGAAAAGCTTGAAGAAGTAATCCAAAAGGCTGAAGAAAATATTGGAATCATTGGCGAAGAGGCTACTAAAACGCTGGATTACTTGAAAAGTTTAGGTGAAATACATCGTTTTCAGATAACGGGCGTTAATTGTCGATTTACATCTATTATTACTGACAACTTGATTCCGAATTTAATCAAAGATACGCGTCCTTATAATCTTAGAAAGATAAATATTAAATCATCAGTTGATCCCTCTGTTCCTCCCCGGATTGAAATTGACAATAGCAATGTTTATGAAGCACTGAAGACAATTCTTATAAATGCAATAAGATTTAGCCATGAAAATGGGCTCATAAAAATACATATTGCTAATGCAGGGAATAAGCTCAAGATCACGATTAGAGATTTTGGTGTCGGGATTGCAGTTTCACAAATTAATGATCTATTTGGAACTTACCAAGATTTTGTACAAGATCCTGAAGCAGCAATTTACCGCAAACCATCATTAAAATTAACATTAGCTAAGATGATGGTTGAGGCTTCGAAAGGTGAATTGAAAATACAGAAAGAAGAGCAAGGAACTTGCGTTACTCTCTTGATTCCGTATAAATCTATACAAGGTACTAAACGTAAAAAGAAAAAAACGGCCTTCGAAGAATTTTCTGTTGATGAAAATATTCAGTCTAGCGATAAAATTATTCGCGAGATCTTAATTGTTGAAGATGATGCGTTGTTTCAAAAAGCTGAAAAAATGATGTTTGAAGGAATGGGGCATTCAGTTTTGGCAGTTTCTACGGGAGAAGCGGCATTAAATGCAGTAATCAAAAAAGAGTATGATATTATTTTTTTGGATATTACGCTTCCTGATATGAGTGGTATGGATGTAATGAAAAAAATTCGAAAAATGAAACATGATATGAGAATAATAGTGATTACGTCTCATGCAAATACTCAGGATGTCGAACGGTTTGAGGAAATAGGTGCAACGTTAGTTTTAACTAAACCTATCACGATTGAACAATTTCAAGATTGTCTTAAATTTTAAGTTGTCGCCACACTCTAATTATTGGCGCCAGTTTTTCCAGGTGAACATTGTTCATTTCAAGTTGAAGATCGCACGTGGGGTCATAAGAAAAATATGAGAGATTGAAAGTTGATGGTATTATTCCTCGTTTTACTCGACGGACATCAATTTTATCTTCAAACTTGATAATACACAGTTGTTCTTTTGTTAAGTTAACAGTATGAGCAGGTACTAAAACTCCACCGAGAACGTCTTCTTTTTCAAAAACGGGTGTCATCGTATTATTTTCCATTTTTGTTATGACTGTCTCATATTGATTTTTTTCTTTTTCGAGCGCTAGAAATAAAGCTATTTCTTCATTTATTTCGGTATTTCCAAACTCATTAGTGCTTTGGGTTAATAATTTACGTGAGGATTTACCTTGCTTGAGTTGGAGTGGGCCATCACCCGTTCCTTTTCTAATCCACTCCTCATCGCAAATAATCCCTTTTGATAAAAAAGCTGAAATGAGTTTTTCCATGCTTTTTGCGCTAACGACCCCGCCGTTAGCGTTTTCCCAGTAACTTATAGATTGGGCGCTAACTTTAGCTGCTGTTGAAAGGCCTTCACGGCTCCAGCCAGCCATGGTTCTCAAGACGCTTAATCTTTTTCCTACTGAGACTAGGGAGTCATCGTTTTCAAGCATAAATTTTACAATTGTAAAAAGTTATTGACTTTGGGCATCCAACTATTTACAATTGTAAAGAGTTTGGTGGTTTATGCCCCCGAAAGGCTCCAATGATAGGGTATTTGAAGGGGGTTGTAAAAGAAGGAGCAAAGGGTATGGAAGGTTTAGCAGGTAGCAGCATGGTGTTACGGATTTTGGTAGTAGACGATGCTCCCGTAGCTCAAAAGGGCCTCAAATTTATTCTTAAAGGATTGGGGCATGAGACCGTAATTGCAAAAAGTGGAGAAGAGGCTGTTGAGTTATTTGATGCTTCATTTGATGTGATTTTGATGGATTTCCACATGCCACACATGAATGGAAGTGAAGCTGTAAAAATGATACGAGAAAAAGAAAAGGCATTTGATAAGAAAAAACCAACCTATATTCTAGGTCTCAGTGCAAATGATGTTTCTGAAATTCAGGATGTATGTATGGCCGCAGGTATGAATAAAGTTTTAATGAAACCCATTCATCCTGAAATGCTTGAAGAATTAATGTACGAGTTGAATTAAAGAATTAACGCCGATCCAGCGTTAGTAAGTTGGCTTAATACGTTGAGCACATAATAATAAAAGTTGAAAGAATACTATTCTAAAGGCTCAACATATTAGGTCATTCGAAATGAAAACATATAAGGAGATAGATATGCTAAACGGAAAAAACGGAAGTTTGAAAAAAATTCTGATTGTTGATAATGATGTGTTCAATATTTGCGTCACAGATTCATTTCTTTATGCCTGTGGTTATCCAAATGTCAAAGTCGCACGAAATGCAAAAGAAGCGTTAGAGCAATTTGTGCAGGGGTTTGATTTAGTACTTTTAAATGTAAGCTTGAAGGGCAGTTCAGGGTTTGAGGTATGCAAAAAATTACGACAAATGCCGTGTGGCAAAAAAGTTCCTATTTTAGCGCTAGCGCCGAAAGGGGAGAGAATGAGAACGCGATGTTTTAAAGCAGGCATTAATAAAGTGATGTCAGGACGAACCAGTTTTAATAATTTTAAAGTAGCAGTGCAGAGTGTAATTAATTAAAAAAGTTTTTTATTCTAAGGAAAAGAGGTGGTAAAAGTATGTTTGTGATAATAGCTGGAGTTGTAGTAGTAGTTGGTGGAGCAGTGCTTGTAACGTTGGGGATTCAAGCCATAGTTAAGCTTATTCAAAAAGAATATAAGCTTAATAAAGCAATCAAAGATATGAAAGACGAAGATCCTTTTAATGCTTTATATGAGAGCGATAATTTCTATCAAACCGTTGATCGCGATCACTTAAAAGAAGTCATACAAAGAGAAGAAGTAGCTCGGCAAAACCAGAGCTTTTTCGGTAGAGTAAAAGATTTCTTTTCATCTGAAAAAAGAGAATCAGCGAAATTAGTTAAAGAAATATACAAAGAAAAGAAGCAGGCCATTGAGACAGATAATCAAAGCCCTGAAATAGGGACGTTAGAAAAAGGGATTAACCAAGAGCATTTATCTCGCGCAAAAACTGCGTATCAAATTCTCAAATCTCAGCGAGGACGAGAACAATATCAAAAAAGTTTAAAGGTGAAACCTGTTCCAGTTTCACGCGTCTCTGACAGAGAAGAGCAACATGGTGAAAACATCAATACCTCAAAAAATAAGCGACGACATACCTATCAATTTGAAATGAAAACAACAAGATTGCAAAGGATAATGACATTTTTCAGAGAGATTGGACGTCCTAAGCAATATCAACCCACGAAAAGATTTGAAGTATAGAGATTTGTGATTTAAAAAAATTACGGAGACTAATATGAACGAAGGTGCGGCAGGAAACAGTGGTGATAAAAGTGTTGGAAGCAGCGAAGTCCGCTTTAAAAGACAGCGCGGAACATTTTTTGTACGAGACTTAGAAAAGGAAGTTTCAGCATTCAAAAACGAATTATTTAATATGACAAATAATGGCGTTGTTTTAGCAGATGTTGAATTTAATGAAATTAATCGATTGGTTACTCAAAAGACAGAGAATCAATCCGAAGAGCCTTGCTACAAAGAAAACCTTGTAGAGTACCTACCACAATTAAAGTTTCTATTTGAGTTATGTTTTATTCTTAAACGTATTCAACCGTATTGTGAATTTGTTGATGAAGCGTTATTCCCTTATATACGCGCCACACTTGAAAAAATACGATTAGCATGTGGTTGTGATTTTGAACATCCAAGTACATGGCAGATTGCGCATGTGCATACTGCAAAAATTTGTGAAGAGGCTACTCGCCTAGAAATTTCTAAACTCAAATTAAACCGCCTATATGATCATGTGATTGATGATATGGAGTGGTTTGTCATGAGTTTCAAATCAGCTACCTGGGAAAATAAACGCGATTTTTTTGTAGAGCTGAATAAAGATGAGCAGTTGCTGGCGTGGATGCAGCCATGGTTCGAAATTGCTGAAGGGAAAGAGCCGAATTGGCGAAAATCATTATTTAAATCAATTGAATTGTTGGCTGCAAAGGAGCAGGCAGTTGAGAAAAGAATTTATGAGTAAAAAATATTATTACTGCAATGAGAATTACAGAACATGAATGAGATCAAAACTAATAGTGTTCGCTACATGAGTCCAGAAAATGAGGGACATCGGAGCTTTGCAGAATGGTTGGCGCGCTTCACTAAAGAAGAGATAGCAGCACTATTCGTAGAGCCTGCAGATTATAGTGAAGTGTTAACACAAGAACAAACGCCAGCAGAAAATATGCAAAGGGAAGATGTAGCGCGCAAGGAAAGCTATGCGCGTAGTGTTATTGCAGAAAATAATTATGAAATGCTAAGTGCAAAAGTGCTTTCTTTGGAAGGATTTGAGTCCATTCAGCCGCCTATATTGAATGCTGAGATGAAGCCTATCGTTAAAGCTGCTCTTGTGATGGAAGCGAAACGGACAAGAAAAATTGAATTATTTTACAAGATTGAAACAGTCGACCCTGACTACCTTCAAGAAGTTATCCGGGAATCTGCCAACAGAAAAAAGAAAGTGACCTTTGGAGATACACCAACCGTTCACCTGTTTAAAAAATCCAGTCCAGTTTCCGAAGATGACCCAAAACTTCCGAGCAAGGTAGAAGAGTGTCCTCCAATGGATGATGGTGTAAAGGTCAGTGATGAAAAACCGCACTCAAACGAAACACAAAAGGTAGCTTCTTTTACATTTAAACCCGCTGCACAAACACTAAATGTATTCGAATGCCTCCAAGCTGACGCTGGGGAGATCCTTAAAAAAACTTCTCCCCATGGGTTCAATGCTGTTGAAAAGACAGTGGATGTTTTCCGATTAAAAGATTCAGCGGGCCACTATGTTGATTTCTTTAAGGATGGAAGCGTTAAAACATCTTTGTATGAAGTTACAGACGATGCGGAATCAGTGGCGAGCGAAATGTTAAAACCACTTTTATCTATATTGAATGTCTATGTGTCTTTATGTGAGCAAAAAGGTTTGGAAGCAGTACTTCCGAAACGAAAATTATTAAATCCAGAATTTGTCGGGGAAAAATCTACGGATAATTCTGAAAAAATCAGAGGTCTTATCGTTAAGAAATTAACCCACGAATTACTGAGTGCGCAATATGACACGATACGCGAACGTGTGTGTTTTGATGGGAAAAAATTATTACCAAGCCTTCCACCAAAACACAAGGAAGAAGCCCAAGATCCTTGCAGTATTAGATTTTCTAGGTAAAAAACGGAGTAATACGATGAGTACTAAATATAATTTTGTCCCCTATAAACCCGGAAAAAGGATTTACAGTCCCAATGAAGTCGCTCTTAATTCAAAAGGGCTCTACATAACAAAACTCGCAGTTAATGGCTATGTATCTACAGAGAATGAAGTTTTTGCGTGTGCTCACATGGATAAAGAAAACAAAGTAATGGCGCTTAAATTCTATGGAAAAAAAGATATTTACGGGAAAGAAAATTTATTGAAACTTGCTAGAGCAAAAAGTGGCGGATATCAAATGTATATTAATAATGTGCTCAAAAGAATGGGCATTGAAACATTTAAAAAACCGACTCGCATTAAAGTAAAAAAATCTCCTGAGGATTTGATGATAATTGATTTTAATGAGGCGAAACATGCCTAGATTATACGAAGGAGAAACGAGGTATAAGACAGTACGAATGCCGGAAGAAGTATACGATAAGCTGTATGCGTTGCAAAAAGCTACGCATGTAAAAATGACACGGTTCATTGTGATAGCAATCGAAGGTTTTCTAAAAGATATCGAGTTTTTTAATATTCACTATACTCATAAGGAGATAAAAAATGATTGAGATAAAAAATGATAGAAAAGATTCAAGCTTCACAAAAGATTCGCGTAGAAGCAAAGAACTAGTGCTTGATCTTAATAGAACCTATAAAATTAATAAAAAATACTACCTTGACTATCCGACCCAATGGATAGTTAAAGAACTTATAGCTATTGCCAATAGAACAAATGGATATACCGAAAGAGTGAATGCCGCAATTGCAACAGCATTGGGTGGGAAGCCAGAGCGGCTTTTTGATCTATGGGATGAAGATGAAGGCCGTTTTTATTTGAGTGTTCTCGATAACAATATTCTTAATGAATTGATTGGCGATAAACTTTTTGAGTTCGCGGCGTTACATAAGGTGCATACAGAAAAACAAAAATGGAAAGCAGAAAAACGTGCGTGGGCGAGCTATTGGAGCAACAAAACTAAAGCATCTAATGCTCCTGAAAATCAATTAGGCACCGTTAACCAACAAAGGAAATTTAGAGTTATTGAAGAAAGAGAAGACCCATTGGTCCCTCCTCAGTGGAAGTTATCATATCAAATTCATCATTATCCTCCTGAAAAATGGCCAATCATGTATTTCTTTGACGACAAAGGTAAAGTTATTGGTCTAACGCCACCAGAATATAGGCAGGATAGATTAAGAGCGCTTGCGCTGACAAAAGAAGAATACGAACTCAGAGCTAAAATGAGCATAAATAAATGAAAGGGCATCGTGATAGATTTTAATAAAAATGGAGCATAAAAAAATAGAAGACGTGATTGTAAGTGAGGAAGAAATTGTGCACGAGATTTTAGAAAAAAATGAAATATTTCAGAAGCTCGGTATAGATAATTATTACTACGTTAGTATTTTTCAAAGATCGGACGAGGCGATAAGTATTGTGAATGCTTATGGGCGATGGAAAGAACCCGACTTCTCTAAACTGACAACTCCTTTTGAGTTGCCGAGAAAAGATAACGATTTTATATGCCCGCCAAATTTATTTTTGTTAAAAATAGTAAGTTTCGAGCCTCATGCTTCACCACCTCAAAATGGTGAGGAGATGATGGGTGATTATAGTTTATGGCTTTTAATTGATCCTAAAAATAAAGAAATTTTAGATGCACGATATGAAGTGACACCAAGAATTTTTCATTAACGTAGAGTGGTAAATTTGAAGTTATCGAGCACGAAAACTATAGCTCATGGCTTCGAAAGGGTTGTAAAGATTCAAGCGCGCATCCAAGCGTGTTCTTGAGTATAAATACTAAGAAGATCTCGCCGGGCAAAGGAATGTAATAATCAAAAAGCCTGTATTTTTTATTGAAACCATTGATTTTTTAAGATCACTGGAGAAGAATGGATTTGTGTTTAGAAATTCAGCTCAATAAATTTTAGGACAACACGTTTGGACGTTTTAAATGTCTAATACAAGGAGTATATAAACGTGGAAGATGAGCAAAGAGAAAGAGATATTGAATTACAGAAGGTGCGACTTGGATATCAAGCAGCACCTGCACAACCTTTACCTCCATCAGGTTTAGGAACTAAACCCTCTGAAGATGAACACATACATACAAGAGATGGTGATAGAGTCGTTGATTTTTCTCCATTTGAAAAAGTCGATGAAGGCAGTGGCGAAGAAGGTGAGCGAGCACGGCTTATACCAGTGGCCGGACCATCTGCGTCATCCACATCGATTCAAGCTGTAGATGATTTAGAAGAACAACGACAAGAACACGAAGATCAAGATGTTGTTGTAATGAGTCGTGCTCAAAAAGCCAATGAATATTATCATCGTTTTGTTCATTGGATGGCCAAAGATCTACAAGATCACAATACCGATTTTCCTTTTCGTTTAGCAAAAACTGAGTGGAAAAATTTCAGACACTTTGTTGCAGGATCTTCCTTCGTTGCGAATCAAATATGGGCTCCGATTTTTTGGTCATTCTTTTTATGGGATTTATTTCCGGGTCTAGCATTAGCTAATCCTCTTTATGGAGTTTCGTTTGGAAGAATAATGGGGGGCGTTGCTGATAATGCAGTTACGATTACTTCGATTTGGGGAAGTGACGTTGCAGGTGATGTGGTGATGTATTACGGTCCCGCTGTATTAATTGGTTCGGGAATTGCAACCGGTGGAGGACTATGGACGTGGCCAAGATTTAGAGAACGCTTCAAACCGGAGTTAAAAGCATTTCACGAAAAACTGCTTTTGCAATCTTCTGTCTATCGAAATTTTATTCAATGGAAAGCAGGTACTGCTCCTATTAGTTGGAAAGATATGCCTTTCTGGTTAATTATTTTAGGTGTGCAATATGCGGATTTACGATTTATTGAATTATGTATTTTAAAATTTATAGGATTTGTGCAATTTTTAGCGGCAGAAACAGATTGCCATGATCAAAATAAACTGTGGGCATATTTAAATGATTGGGGAAATTTTGAATGTGTTGTAACCAATGCTGGATATTTAGCTGATTATCAAAAATTTACTAGCCAACAAGCCCTAGATGGATTACTTGCCTATGCCCGAGTTCCCGATTTTATTCTTGAAAATATTGATGAATTATTAAAACATCCTTTTGGCAACTTAGATCTTTCTAGACAAAATTGGCGTGATTGGCCTCGTTTGAAACTTAGAGCGTTATTATCTAAAGTATCAGCTAATATTAAGTCTTTAGAGGGATTTAATATCTCTTCTCCTATTCAGTATTCTTCATTTCCCGATGATGGTCGACTCGATGATGTTGTGGAATTTTTACATAATGTTACAACCATAAGTTTCTCGGGAATCAATCAAGGAATTGGGCAAACCGGTTTTGAAGAAATATGGGAGGCAGTTGTTGCTCAATTAAAAGAAATAGAAATGGGTGGGAATAATGTTCAAGCAGTTCCTACTCCTTTAAATGCTACGGGAGTTACTCGTTTTAGTGCTCCCCATACATTATTAGGTGATACTGGTCTCACGGGTTTACAAAATAGTAAAGTTGAAGATATGGATGTATCAGATGTGGGTATGACAGGACAAGGTATTACTTCGATTTCTCAACAACTACCGGGAACAATGAAAAAGATAAAAGTTGCCAATAATAATTTCCAAGGCACTGATATGAAACCGGTTGCTGAAGGTTTTGCCCAATCAAATATGGAGGAAGCAGACTTTTCAGGTACACAATTAGTAGATGACCAGGTTAATGATTTAACAAGTGTACAAAGTAAAAAAATGAAAAAATGGAAATTGCGCAATAATGGATTGACGAATGTTGGTTTGTTTAGTGCCGTGCAAAATTGTCGAAATACAACTGTCACGGAAATTGATCTTTATGGGAATGCGATCGATGACGATGGCGTAACTAGCAGCATTGGATTTCTACCTGAAACAGCGCTTAACCATTTGGGATTGGGAAATACAGCCATTACACCTGAAAGTATCAAGTTATTAGGGCAGAGCGGCAAAGTAAAATCAATCGATTCTTCTTATAATCCCATTGGCCCTGATGTTGTGAATATGTTGATGCAAAATAAAGTTTTTCTTGAAAAATTAGATTTAACCTCTACAAGTTTAAATACAGATGCAGGAATTAAATTAGTGGGTGTTTTACCTGGCTCTACGTTTAAATCATTAATTCTGGGAAATAACAATTTACAAGATCCGTTTCTTATTGCATTCGCAACAGCACTTCCGAATACAGGTGTTGTAGTTTTAGATGTTAATTTAAATCAATTAACAGATGCCAGTGTAACGGTTTTAGCAAAAACATTACCACGGTCAGGTCTTGAAAGAGTTGTGTTTGATAGTAATCCTGGGATTACTGATGCAGGTGGTGTGCCACTGGTTCAATCATTGGTTGAGCCTACAGAAGAGGCTAATACGATTGGCCAAGAACAAGTGGGGCGTTATGAAGCACGCGCGCTTCGAAATGCAAAATTAATTGTGAAATTAAAAGAAGTGAGTTTGCAACGTACTGCTATTGAAAGACCCACTATTCGCGCAGCAGAGCAAGTGTTGTCTGGAAGAGATTTTACGTTTAGAACAAATAGTTCGTCTCAATTTTACAGTAATCCTAATATTCAACCGCAATTAGGCGGTGGGGCACCAGCACGAAGTGTAAATAGTGATACAAATAATATGGCAGCAAGTGCAGTTGGTTTGTCAGCTATTATTCCCGGCGCAATTTTACTTTTATTGGCAGTCTATCTTATCTATCGAATGTCTAAATCTACTTATAACTTTTTTAATTCAGAAGGAACTCCGTCATGCAAGAAGTAACCTATCCTTTTTCTCCTATTACCAGTAATGGTCTGGGCTTAAGTTATTCTTCCTATGAAAAAGTGGGTAGTGTACTTAAAGAAAAAAGTTTTGGCGGAGCCAAATTAAAATGCTGGCCGAATTTGGTGACAGGCAATTTAGTTTTCCAAGATCGTGTACTTACGATTCAAGAAGCCAATTTCGCCTTAAATTTACGATTTACGTATAACAGTCGAATTACAGAGCCTTCCAGAGCATGGCAATTTAGCCATAAAAAATTTGTAACACTGCCTAATGGAAATAATGTGGGAACTTTACAAGAAGAAGATGGCCACTTAACAACGTATAAACAAGATCCCCAAAATCCGAATAACTATCTTGCACAAGAATCGGTGGGTGGTACGAAATTCATGCGATTTGATTCGCGTCCGGAATATAACTGCTGGATTTTGCATGATCCGGAAACAGGTAATGTTGAATATTACGATACGAATGGATTTTTAACTAAAAAAACCGATCGTTGGGGAAGAGCGACTACCTATAAATATGAAAATGGGCAATTAAGGCACATTGTGGGGCCTACAGGAAATGATTATGAGATTCGTTATGCCCCGAATGCCATTGCAATTTATGATGCCTCAACGAGTATAACATTAAATACCTATGAATTTGATGCGTTGGGACGGTTAAGCATCAGTACCGCACATGGTGGTTATCAAACAAAATATACTTATCTCAATGATAGTGGATTATTAGATACTGTTACGCAGACAGACGGAACTTCTATTAGCTTCACGCATGATCCGCGTTTTGGTGTCAGCATGATAAAACAAGGTAATGGACGAGGTGCGTTAACGTCTCGTATTACCTATGCGGATGCAAGTCAACCTAATCGTGCATTTATTACAGATGGTTTTAAAAGTCAGACAACACTTAGGTTTTATAATAATGGAGATCTAGCCGACGTTACGCGTCAAAAAGGATATAACATTCCTGATGAAAAAGTAGACGTAACTCAGTATACATATAATGCAGTTACAAACCAGCTAGAAAACATTGTTTTGCCGAATGGTGGAATTGATCATCGAACGTATGATCCGGAAAATTGTAATTTATTAAATAATCATGTGTATGCCGAAGGTCAGCGTACACAATATGTTTATACCAGTGATTTTGAAACACGCATACTATTAGTCAAAAACGAATATTTAAATCCCAACACGCCACTTACAACAAGTTATGTATATGAGCGCGTCAATGATGGCATCAATCTGAATATTTTTTTGCGGTTTGTGATTACGCCAGAAGGTCGCGTTACAGAGTATCGTCACGATGAGCGGGGAAATATTGGGTCAAAACGAACTTACTTAAAGACAGCTTTCCCAAAGAATTTAATTACACCTAAAACTTCGCCTGATATTTCTTTTATGTTGAGCTGGGTTACCGAACAAGAAAAGAAAAAACAGTCCAATGCTATAAGCTTAGAAACATATTTATATGACCCGCACGGGCAAGTGAGAGTAAAAACAACTTTTGCAAATGTCGATGCGAATGGTAATGGTATTGAAGATGAATTTATGGGGTATCAAGTCATTGTTTCTGATTTATTCGGAAACTTGACGGAGCGTGATGTTAAGCAAGATGCTCAAAATACTTCAAAAACGCTACAAGCTTTTGATGGGGTAAATCGTCTTACTAGATCTGTTGATGCATTACAAAATGCAACAACGACTGAATATCATGATGATACAATGCAGGTCACGACAACGTATGCCAATGGAAAAGTGACCGTTGCGCATAATGCAAATAATGGATTAACCCAATTATCGTCAAGCTCTGCATCCACTCTAGATAATCAACAACAATATCGAGAATATGAATATGCACGCGATACCGGTGGTCGCATTGAAGTTACAACGCGTCCCGATGGTAAGCAAGAATACACTTTTTATGATAGACAGAATCGACTAGGGTATTCTGTTTCGGCAACCGGTATTGTGACCCAATATCAATTCGATAAGCAGAACCGATTTAATACGGCTATTGCTTATGCAAATCCAATTGATATGACAAAGCTTCAAGTTCCACCCCCTTTAATTCCCCCGGCAAGTACGCTAATAAGCTTAGTCGATAAAATAAAAGATCCGATTAAAGATCATCAAAGCTATACATTTTTTGATAAAGCGGGTCGCAAACAATATGACGTCGACACAGATAATTATATTACTCAATATATTTATGACAATTTAGATCGCAGAGTAGGAACTATCCAATATGCAGCTAAGTTATCTGATACGGATTTAAATACGCTAAAAAGTGGTGGTGTAATTAATTTAGCGCAAGATTTTACAAAAGATAGGCTCACGCGATCATTTTATGACAATGATGGATTATTAATTGGCAAGCAAGATGCGGCAGGATATATCACGCAATTGGTTCGTGATGTGGGTGGGCGTATTGCAAGCAAAGTCGTGTATTACACGAAAGGTAATCTCGATTTAACCTTAACATTTGATCAGTTGCTCGATGTGGTATCACATGGGGATGTTGGAGTTAGTTTCTTTGAATACGATGCGCGTGGTCAAATTATTGCAAGATTAAATCCCAATGAATATTACACAGAATATACCTATTCCCCAAACGGTTTGAGATTAACAGCAAAACAATATGCCAATAAACCGACAGGAAAATTTCCGTTAAGACCTGAGCCTGACAAGGATAAAGATTTATTAACGACGTATGAATATGATTTATTAGGTCGCAAAATAAAAACAAATGCCCCTTTTAATCGGGTTGATAATATCCAGTTTGATGTGATGGGCAATATTATTTTAAATAATAGTTTAGATAATAGCGCGAATGGCAAAACGGATGGGGATAGTTTGCGACAGACGCAAACTCAATATGATGGTTGGAGCCAAGCGGTTAATAAAGCCAACGTGTATGTGGGAAAGTTATTAGCTGAAGCAAATGGTGATCCCGTTAAAATAAAAGCTATTTGGGATACACAAAGTCAGCGGAATAAATATGATCAAACGGGATTACTGCTCTCAACGACTGATCCCTTAGGAAATATAACGTATATTTATTATGACGCCAATAGACGTCCCATATTAAAAATTAATGCCAATTTGAGTATTGAAGAAAGTACGTTAGACAGTTTCGGAAAAGAAATTCAAAATCGTAAATACGCTAATTTTTATGACGTGTCGTTAGGAGCGTTAACCGGTGGATTTTTAACGCCAGATTTCCAAGCAAAAATTACAGGTCTTCAGAGTAACTTAGATCATATTATTGTTTATGAACGTGATAAACGTGGCAATGTTATTACGATTACGGATGCTGAAAGTAATATCTCTAAAAAAACTTACAATGCTTTTAGTCAAATCGATACTGAACTGTTACCCGTTAATTCAGCTAATCCTACCTTACAAATTCAGCACGGTTACGATACGCGAGGTAATCAAGCCTCCTTAACTAAAACAGATTTAACACCCGGTTCTACAGCTACTCCTATTGTAGAATCATGGGAATTTAAGACTCCTCTGAATAAACAAACCATACATACAAATACGTTGGGTGGGATTGAAGAGCAAGCCCATGATTTAGTGGGTAATGTCATCACTAAAAAATCCGAAAGTGTTGTGCGAAATACTTACACGTATGATTTTATAAATCGCATTGTGACAGAGACGGACGCCTATAAAAATACTTCTCAACATACGTATCGAGCTGATCATTCGCATACGGTTACCTCCCCGACCGGTAAATCCGTCACGATGATGAATTTGAGTGTGTTTAATCAAGAGGTAAAAACAACAGATATTTTAACTAATTCTGTTTCGAAAACGCATGTTCCCGATGGGCAAGTGCATGTTCATACTGATCAATTACAGAAGGATACCACTCAAGAGTTTGATTTGATTGCACAGAAAAAAACTTACACAGATGCGTTAGCCGTTCAAACACAATTTGGATATAGCCCTACGGGTGCAGTTCAAAAAATTGCCAATGATGCGCAAAGTGCTAATCCCCAAGCCGTAAATTACACACCAGACGCATTTAATAATCCGACACTGATTGTTGATCCGAAAACCATCAAGACCAAACAAGTATTTACCAAGAATAATAACCTTCAACAGGTGGTGACGGATGTCGGCGGATTAGAATTAACTAAGACGTATGGGCGCAACGCGCTGGGCACTCAAACACAATATGCTGAAGGCGATACTAAAAACCCTAATCAATATGTCGAAACGAATCTCGTCGATGGATTTAATCGCACGTATGGCAAAATTGTTGACCCTAAAGCTATTAACCCTAATGGATTGAATTTACAAACTACGCAAAAATTAGATGCAGCAAATAATATTATTTGGGAAATGGATGAAGACCAAAATATTACCCGACATTATTTTACGAAGTTAAGCCAGCATCGTTTTACGGTTACACCTGAAGGGGGATTGAAAGAGCGGTTTTATGATAATGACCTTCGTTTAAAATATGAGCGTGTTTATTGCAATGGTGTGACTGTTGATGACAGCACGACATTGGAGCAGTTAGAGCAGTTGGCCGCGCAAGCGGCATCAACACAAGATGCGTTGTTGTATTACTTTTATGATGAAGATGGAAATGAGGCTTATCGTGTTAATAGTTTAGGTGCGGTAGCGCATAGTATTTTTAATGCAGCCAATCCCCCCAAAGTTATTCAGACCATTTCGTACAGCAATAAAATAGATCCCACAACTTTAAACCCGAATTTAACGACCGCACAATTAGCTGCATTAATTCAACCCGATCCGGCGAAAGATCGAAATAAATATTACATTCGGGATGCAAAAGGTCAGGCGGCTCGCATAGTTGATGGAGAAGGCTATGTCGTTGGGTATGAATTTAATGATGTGGGTAAGCCTATTGTTATTACAAAATATGCCAATAAAGTCAGCGATCCTAATCAAATACCGGTGTTGAATCCCGACAATGACCGTAAAGTTTATATAGTCTATGACAATTTAAATCGCAAGATAGCTGAAGTTGAGACATTTGATGTTGATAACGCCAACGGCCGAGTGACGAAATTTGGTTATGATCAAAATAACAATCCAACACAAACCTGTAAGTTTGCTGGCAAATTTACAATACCCACAACTTATGACGCATTAGTGACTGCTCTAAATGCGTTGGTTCCCGATCCGAGCAAAGATGATATTGATACTCAAGGATTTGATAACGCAAATCGTCTGTATTTAAAAACAGATGGTTTAGGTTTCATGGAACACTATGAAATTAATTCCATTAATTTAACCAAAATGCGTACCGATAAAATGGGTAATCAGTGGCATGCGGACTACGATGGTGCAAAACGTCAAACGTTAGCGACCGATCCGGAAGTCGCTGTTTTTGATGTGAATCGCGCGGCTGATGGAAGCTTAAGTTTAGGAAATCTTCAAAAAATTGCGGTTCAAACTAAAACAGAATATTACGGCAGTGGTTTGCCGAAAACCGTTACCGCAGGTGTTAATACGCAAAATCCGCGTAAAGTTACCTCAACGTATAACAAAAATAAACAATTGGAATCGGTGCAAACAGAAGGTGTTCCTGTTGATGATGGAACAAAACCCGCAAGTTTTGCAACTCTTCCGATTACTACAAAAACCCTCGAGAAAAAAACGGTTAGTAACGTTCGTAATCAAAAAGTGGCTGAACGTGATGAGCGAGGATTATGGACATTTACGGTTTATGACAGTGAAGGCCAAGAGGTTTATAAGATCTTGGATACCAATGTTGTTCATCAACAAGTACGCAATGCGTTTGGTGAAATTGAAAATACCATTATTTATAACCAGCCAATTGATTTTGATTTAACGCCATATCAAGAAACGGGTGTGCCATTAGATGTGGTTCAGCAAGCGATGGCAAATAAATTGTCTGATCCTTTAAATCGTGCGGTACAAAGTGGGCGAGATCGTAACGGTAATCTAACAAAGCAAATGACAGTCGGTGAAGTGTTGTATGCAACGATTGTAAATAATCAGAAAGTTATCGACAAAATGTCGCCAGAATCCAATTTTGGTTATAACGCATTTGGCGAATTGACTTACACAGGTAAATTGCAATCTCCTGGACAATTATCCGAAGAATTTAAATGGTATAACAAAGCAGGAAAAGATTTAGCCGTATGTAATACGAATGGTCGTGTAGATTTATACGGCTATACCAATCCCTTTCATGATTACGCAGGACTTATTCAATGGGGTGGTGCGTTAAAACAAAAACCGGATCAAACAACAACGTATCGTCAGTTATTAAGTTATTATCAAGCTGATCCAAAAGTTGCGGATCGCTTTCATGTCATTGAATACAATATTCGTGGAAAGGTAACAGGACGAGGTCGTTCAAATATAATTGTTCAAGCATTAATGCTTGATAATCCTCAGCTCGGTAATTATCTACAAGATTTTCCTCCCCAAACTATTATGACGCGTTTTATTTTGAATGCGTTAGACAATATTGTTGCAACTGTAGATATCGAAGGGGGAATGGCGTGTCAGTATTATGATGCGCGTCAAACCAAAATTGCGGAAACAGCGCTTCCTAGACGTCGTCTTGATGGCAATAAAAGTATTCCGCTGACATTTTATTTTACCAATGCATTTAAAGAAGAAGTGGGTAGGCAGAAATTTGAAAGTGGAGCTGCAACGTCACAACCTACCTTATTACCGCCTCAACCGATTGTAGTGAATCCCGATAAAGATCAATTAACCTTAAAGTTTTTAGATATAGCGCGAGGTCATCCATTGGTTGTGCAAGATGGAGATTCTAATCTTGCGGGTTTTGCAGTGAATGAGACGGGCAATATTGTTCGAAATTTCCACTGGTTGACGAATAAAGATCATCCATCTAATCCGCAACCCCTACTTCAAATGATGGAAACCCGTTTTGGTTTTGATGCGCATCCGAAACCCATTTCACAAACACAATTAGTCGACGGTGTTGTAAAGCTTGTGACATTAGCGCAATACAATTCATTTAATGAAAATATTGCCCAAGGTTTTGTAAATCCACAAGGTCAGCCTGAATATTTTGAATTTACGGATTGGGATGTGACGGGACATTCCTGGCGACATAATCGAAAAGGAATTCCCACCATTACGATTCGAAATTTATGCGGCCATATTGGTTTGCAATTAACTTCAATGACGCAAGATCTTCGCCAAGTTCAATATGCAGATATTCCCAATTTAGTTAGAACTGCCAAAATGGAAGATTTAATGCAAGCATGGATTGTGCGAGATTCTGCAAATCGCGAAATGCAGCGGTACTTGCCGGAGTTTTCAGAAAATGATCCAAATCAATTCAAAAATATTCCGTTAAGTATGGTTGTTGGTAAACAATACCCGGATATGGGAACGGTGAGTCTTTCATGGGAACACCCATCCGTTCCGATCATTGATCCACGTATGACCATTTGGCCTGCATCAAATCCCGATTTTAAAGCATTAGTTACGATCAAAAAATCCTACACGCGATTTGGTGTGGACTTATCTGCTTTGCCTACCGATGTTTATCAATACGAAATAGAAGATCATTTAATTGGTAATGATCAAAGAGTTTTATTTCAAACCATCGGAACATTTCAGTGTGATACGGGTATCGTCCAAGGTAGTACACGTTTAGTGGTTGAAGTTCAAAATGGCAGTACATTATTTTTAACAGGTAATACAACTAATTTGACAGCCATTAAATTATTAAAAAATGGGGTACAAGTAGGACAAGACATTCCGGTGCCTGCAAATCATTTAATCGATTTGAGCGTATATCAGTCAGATGTGTATACAGTTCAACCTGTTGTCACGGCCCAAGATAATTTACCACAAAGTTTACCGTTTACGATTTTTACAAATACGTTATCTGAAAAACCTTTGGCATTAGAATTAGATTCAACATTTTCATTAAAATATTTATCTAATTCAAAGATGAGAAAACCGTCTGATCCAAGGAAGTATTATTTTGAGTTAGATTGGACAGTATCAGACGAACGTTATGATAATTCAGTTATTGAGGTGTCGTTTGAGTATATTGTAGAAGGTACGCAAAATCCGCAAAAAAGTAATGTTTTTGCTATTACGCATCAGACCAATGAAGGTAAGGTTTATGATGAGAAAGGCAATGCAGTTAATGTAAATATGGTTCTTGATCTGGAGCCAAATTCTCCTTTGCCAGTACCTCCGATAACGATTAAAAGTTTAACAATTATATTGGTGTTAGACGGAAATATACGAGTTCCGATATGTAATGGTTATCCTTTCCAAAACTCAAGTGGAGGGTCGGGGGTAACGATTATTAATTCACTTTCATTTCGACCGACGACCATAATTTATTTCGCGCCGATTACGCAATTTGATCAACTACCTGCGATGCAATATTTTGATACGAGTTCTGGAGTTGCTGGGACGTGGACGGTGATTGATCCCATAGCTAAAACGGCTCAGGGAATTGTTGTGGATGCCACACTACTACTCCCCGGAAATTATCCTTTCAAAATGGCAAAGACTTTATTAGAACTTCAAGAACGTTCTCTCCAAGATGAGAGTCGACGTTTATTGGCAGAATTTGAAGGGAAAACAGCTGATCCTGAAATAGATGGGATATTTACAATTGGTCAGGGTTCGATGGTATTTACAAGCGTGCCTGTATTAACCATCCTAACATCGAAGAAACCCGTGCGTGCAATGGAGCATGATAATTTTGACAATATTTCCAAAGTTACGGATACCTATGGCTATTCAACAGACAATCAATTTGATGCGCGTGGTAAATTAGTTGAAACCGAACATCCGGAAGTCGAAGTAGAACTTTCAAATGGTGCTACGGTAAAAATGAGACCGGTCACAAAATGGGGATATGATATCCGCGGACACAAAATTGGCGTGCGGGATGGAAACAATCACACAAGAGGTTGGATAGTCGATGAAATAGGACAAGTCATTAAATCTGTTTTAGCGGATGGCACTATTTCAGAACAACAATTATTCAATGCATTGCAACAAATGGTTCAATTTTTAGATAGCACTCAAGAAGAATATACCTTTCAGTATGATCATCGAAATAATTTAGTGTGGCGTAAATTACCTTCGAAGAAAGTGGAGTTATTTTGGTATAACGAACAAAACAGTTTAGGTAGTTATACCGATACTGCAGGGAAGACAGAATTTTATCATCGCGATATCAACGATAATATTACAAAATTTATTTCAGCGATGGGTAAGATTACTGAATATGTTAATGATTTATTAACGAATCAACCCACTCGGCAAACCAATTCAGATGGATCATTTTTAGCCTGGGTTTTAGATAATTTTGGATATACACAAAATCACACGGATCTCAGTGGAGCTGTAGTGACACGCCAATATAATTTCCTGATGCAACCGACCAGTATTGAAGGCCAGGGAGGGAATCATGGCGTTCAATTAGTGTACGTTAAAAAAACGGGACGTCTTCCTAATTCCTGGGAATGGGGTACTTATTATGAATTGTCACTCATTCCTACGTTACCTCAAAATATGCGCTTAGGATATCGTGAAGATGGATTATTAAATCAAGGTGTTGATTTATCTTTAGCACGCCGAACCACACTGGGTTTTGATACTGAAGGACGCCGCACTTATTTTAAAGCGGAACGCGAAGGCGCTGTTATTCGTGAAATTTCAAGTGTATACGATCCGATGAGTCGTATGTTAATTACGTATGGTACACAAGAAATTGTTATACAAGGATACGATGCCACAGAAAATATTATGTATCGCAAAACAACATTATATCCACCGCAAGGTGACCCAGTTGTGAATGAGGAACGGAATGCATTTGATCAAAATGATAGTGCAACAGTTTATGGCGGTGTTTTGGCAAATGGACAAACTGGAATTCAGCCCAATAAAGGAACGGCATATACCAGTGCGAATGGATTACGCAAAACACAAACGAAACAAACAGCTGATGGAACAACAGTTACAGAAACATTAACGTATAACCCTGATAAATTATTAGGGGGTTCAACCAGTACAGATGGTTCGGTTACAGTGCGTGGATATGATAATGCCAATCGACCCAATAGTTGGGCACTAACGCATCCTAATGCTCCGCATGGAAATAGTGAAGCACAAACTGCTACCTGGGATGATGATTCTAATTTGACTAATGCGTCTTCGACGAGTGTGAAGTGGTTTAATTGGCCAATTATTGGTTGGAAGTCCAGTACTACTCAAGCCTTCACGACCTATGGTGGATTAAATGCGTACGGAATGCCTACTTCGCAACAAACAATCTATACCCAAACGGATCAAGATAATGTCACAGATAATTTAGCACTGGCATACGTGAATCGTGAGCAACCAGAAGAAGCTACGATTGGTGGGACACGAACCGATTCGAATGGGACTTCACCTTATAACGCTGCTTATGATTATCAAGGCCCCAATCCAGGAGAATTAACCGGACAAAATCAACCTTTGGCGTTATGGATTATATTTAAAGGAAAGATACCTTTATTTACCTCCTCTTATATTGAGCAAGATTGTTTAGAGGGCCAAATACTAAAACGAAGGGACTTTGACGGGCTAAGTGGAAATTTTAGTGGTGATCTTCCTTTAAACCTGTCTAATAAAATGACAGACATATCATTTTTAACAGATATCTCAGGTAATTTAGTCGCAAGTGTAAATGTATGGAGAGATTTAAATAACCCCGGCACCTACAGCATTGGAACAAATTATGCGATGCCGGGTACAAAAGGGATATTAGCGACGCGCGGAAAAAACCCGAATGTAACTACCGATTTCACCATTGGCGAAAAGATGATAAATCCCATTGATAAAAGTTATCCGCCGATGAATGCGGGGATATGGGATGTTAAAAACGGTGATACTTTAGAAAGTATCGCCCAAGCTACATGTGGTTCGACACAAGCTGCGGGCGCATTAAGTGCCGCGAATGGTGGAATAGATGATCAACAATTAAAGAATGGAAATGTGATCAAGATACCGCAGTGGATACAGCAGAAGTATCGCGTTAGTACGACGGAAGAATTTGATCAAATGATCACGTCGATGACTCAGCAATTATATCCAAAATTACTAACGCCACAGCCAAAGCAAGATTTTGGATTTTTTGATGAGATGTTAGATGTTGTGATTTTAGCGGTAGCAGTCGGTGTGGGAAATTGGGCCGGAACGGCATTGATGTGGACATCATGGGAAGCAGAAACTGCGGTTGCGGCGGTAGCAGGTGCAGTATTGGATGCTGCAAAACAAGGCATAGAATACGAAGCGGGAATGCGAGACAGTTTCAGTTGGCGAGAAGTGGTGCAAATGTCAGTAGAATCCGCATTTGCAGAATATTCTAAATTGCATCCCGGTGGTGATTTAGTCGATTCGATGATGAAAGCAGGAGCGATAGATGTAGCGCAACAGTTAGTTTTAATGGCGTTAGTGAAGGGAAGTCATTTTAGTTTGAAAGAAGTATTAGAGCAAATGGGCTCAGCGGGAATAGGTTATGCGTTACAACAAAAATTAATGCCGAATAATGGTGACGGGATGTCGGAAGCAGAAAAAGATATCGCTAGAACAAAAATAAATGCGGGAACGATAATCTATAGTGGGATATTACGAGGCGTATTTGAGCAAAGATTTGATCTAAATGACATCATGTCAATAATGGCGAATTTTGTAGGGACGGAGTTAGGACAAGCAATTGTCGATAAAATAAATCCGGAACCCAAGACGCAGCAATCGAAAATAAATAATAAAGTTTCGCAAAATTTGGGTTCGCATTCATCAACACGAACATTGGAAGATGATATCACTGAATTTTGGGATGAAATAAAAGAAGAAGTGGTAGGGTTTGTCAGCTTCTTTGATCCGAGTGTAACTCAACCTAATGCACAACCGTCTGCAAAAACACAAACCCAACAATCACAGCAACAAAGAAAATTATCTCAAGCACAAGCGATGGCAAGGCATGGGATATATTCGAAACCTGTGGTATTAAACCATGCGGATGCGAATGGTTACCTTGGTACGGGATTGGGGTTACCAGATGATCCGACGATAGATAATTTTGATCCGAATAGTGATGGTACTTTGAGTGGTAGTGGGGTGAGTAGGGCCCCGACGACGCAGAGTAGCTCATCAGTAATAATGCAAGGTTTGCAAGAGTTAAACAATTCTTCTGTGGTGCATGGGTTAGCAATGATGGATGTTGCTATGCAAGCGGGTGCGACGGATATTTTAGGAATGACACATATTGGCGTGTCGCAAATGAATTTCCCGGAACAAGCGTCCTATGCGGTGGGACAGATGTTGGGGGCTATAGGATTTGCTGCTTCGCTTCCGATTGATGCACCAGTTGCGTTAACAGCAGCTATGTTAGATGCCGGTAGAAATTATGTGGGTAGTTTTTTTAGTGCTGAGAGTGCAGCGGAACTAACTTTAGGTAAAACAAGCGCATCAATGTTGCAAGGTACTGAGAAAATTACGCCTGAGCTGGTGAATGCAATGAACTTGAAAGGAAGAGTAGTTGTCGTTGCTTCACAAGGTAGCGAAGATTATAAATATTTGGAGGCTATGAATGCTGAAGCAAGCACTAACACTGCGTTACCAAATCATATTTTAATCAAGTATGATGCAAATAAATCAGCACTATTAGAAGAGTTTTTGCATGGGACACAAAACAAACTTGGAATTGTGGATGAGTTAGGGCCTCAGGGTGCTGAAGTTCATGTTAAAGAGTTTATGTTAAGACATGCGAACATGCTGGGACTAAATAATCCGTCTGATGTTAAACTTTTGCAACAATTGCATATCGAAGAAATTAATAGATTGCCAGAGCCACGGTTTGTGAGGAATATGCCATGAAAAAAAGTTATGAAATGTTAGTGAATGAATACTTTAAGATTTCTTCTGGACATATTGCGTTTGTGGGTGAGATAACACCTAGATTTGAGAGTTTTATAGGTGATTGCAACGCACATTTGTATATTGAAGATGAGTTTCAAAAGTTAATTCACATAATAGGAGAAGATCGCTTTGTTCGAACGGGTGAAAAAAATGATACCACTAAACGAGCGGTTAGAACTGACGAGAATATCTACGAAGAGTTAAAGTTGGCAGGAGATAAAAAAATCAAGTTGGTTTTTGTTATTTAGCAGAGATGGGCTTGATTTTGTTATCAGCAAGCGTAGCCCGGTTAGAGCGTAGCGAAATCCGGGAAATTTAAAGCAAGATTCTTCGTCATGCGATTTGTTTTCTGGACGCCAAAAAAACTCAAAAAACACTGAAAAAAATTAACAAAACGTCAATGTCTTAATCAAATTGTAGTCAAATGCTTACAAAAGCTAGCAATATATTTTGTTAGAATGCGTATCTTAATTATTAGGTTTATATATAAATAATGACGTCAAAGAAATTGATACAATATAAAAATCAGTTTTCAGATAGGCATAGCGACTTTAATTCTCGAAGTCGCATCACCATTATTTTTTTGCAGTCAAACCTTCATTTCTCCAAGCGAAGAACGATGATACTTCTGAGAGTATCGCACAAGGGGCGACTGGAGGGGCAAGCGCATCGGGTGCAATATTGGATGCTGCAAAACAAGGCATAGAATACGAAGCGGGAATGCGAGACAGTTTCAGTTGGCGAGAAGTGGTGCAAATGTCAGTAGAATTGGCATTTGCAGAATATTCTAAATTGCACCCAGGTGGTGATTTGGTCGATTCGATGATGAAAGCGGGAGCGATAGATGTTGCGCAATAGTTAGTTTTAATGGCGTTAGTCAAAAGGAGTCATTTTAGTTTGAAAGAAGTATTAGAGCAGATGGGTTCGGAAGGAATAGGATATGTGTTACAACAAAAATTAATGCCGAATGGTGGATATGGAATGTCGGAGGCCACGAAGGATACGGCGCTGACCCTTTCCCTGAAATACCTCATTGCAAAAGTAGAGAAATCAGCTTAAGTTGGCCCTCCCCCGGAAACACCTCATTGCAAATCAGCTTAAGCAGGCGGTTGTTTTTGCTGCAAACTCAGCAGGTGTCTAAAATAATGTGAAGCATATTAAATTCTCCTTTTTAAATTCGGTTCCAGTATTTAATCTTAGCCAAAAAACAATGGCGTGGGTTTCTCCGTCTTTAATTGGATTAATCTTAAGGGTATCTAGTTTTGGAATGATAGTGCCTAATCTTCCTGTCCAAAAGAAGCATAGTAAGGCATAAGTTATACACTATAAGCTCTCTATTTTCAGACGAACATCTTCCTTATTTGGTTTTGAATGCAATTTCTTTATGTGGGGATTTTGCGGAGGTTGCTAATGCGGGCTCGTTTTATTTAATGCTTGAAAAAGCTGACCTTGATTTCGAGTGGAATGAGAGGGCAGATTTTTATAGAAGCATTGATCATTCAGTAATAAAATGTTGCGAATTATATTAGTCAAGGACATGGCGCCCAGAAGCATTAAACGCTTTAGGAGGTTAGAATATGCAAGATGATGGGCTGTTTCTATTGAAATCTGTATCAACACACGATACAGAACAATTTAAAGCTCTCTATGACAACAGGTCCCGGGTAGAAAAGCTGAATATTCGATATTGCCAAAATCTTATTCCATACAACTTTCGCCATAAAGCAATCAGTTTTAGTCAATTGAAAAAACTGTCGCTACATGAATGCGATATTACGATTTCTGAGTTGGAGGATTTTCTTCAAAAATGTCCTGAACTGGAAGAAATAGTTATTAGTTCTTGCAGTGATCTGGACCAAAGATTTTCAGCTTCATTCAATAACACCGAAAATAATTTTAGGCACTTGAAAAAACTTGTGTTAATTGAATGCAATATCTCTACTCATGAATTAGAAGTTTTTCTTCAACTGTCTCCAGTGCTAGAACAGCTAACACTTCAATTTTGTCATAATGTTGGACATGATTTTTCTGGCGATTTCAACGATAAAAAAGGTCGTCTTTCATGCCTTAAAAAATTAAAAGTATTTGATAGCCATATAACTATAGCAGAACTCGAGAATTTGCTTCATCAATGTCAAAACTTGGAGAGTTTTAAAGTTGAGTTTTGCGAAAATTTATCACGAGGATTTTCAGGTGGTTTCGTCAAAAAAGAAGAGTGTTTTTTGTACCTGAAAAAAATTAGCTTATTTCAAAATATTATGAAACTGGATGGGTTTGGAGACTTTCTTCAGCGCTGTCCCAATGTAGAAGAGATATATATTTCTACGTGGGCTGATACTAAACAATATTTTCGTGCTATTTGCAACAAAACAGCAAAAAAATTTACTTGCCTCAAGCGACTAAAATTGTCTGATTTTGAATATGTTGATTTAATAGATTTGCTTTCAATGTCGCCAAACTTAGAAGAAATAGAGCTTTCAGGATGTGATGAAGTATTTACTTTCGATGGAGTTAAGACAAATTGTTTTATTGCCTTGAAAAGCATCAAATTGATAAATGTTAATATAAGCACTGTTATGCTTGGATACTTGCTTTTTCAATCCCCAAATTTAGAGAGGCTTGCTATAAGAAGGCAGGAAGAAAACGCTTTTTCAAAGTCAAGGCTAGATTTCGATGAAAAGGCATCAGAAAAAATTTTCCGAATTGCAATTCAGGAAAGACAAGAATTTTTGACAAAAGAGTTATTGCGGCTCTGGGGCGAGAAAATATGTGATGTTGAATTAGATAAAGAATCACAGTTTTTTTTGGATGAGATTAGATCTCAGATTTATTTAGAAAATGCCATAGAGAAAATTAACGAAGATTGTGATGATGAAATAGAGTTATTACGTTTATTGGATACTTCCGTAGGCTATTCTATAAAGCCATTGGAGCTTTTTGTGTGCCAACTTATAAGAGACGATTGTCACAAAAATCGACTTAAATTATTTTTAAAAATTTTTTATCATGTAACTGTCCCTCAAGATTTTTCACAAATAATGGGTGAAATTTACCTTAGTATAGCTATGTATCTTTGGGGTAAGCAAAATGAATTAAGTGATTTGGCTGTTTTGTTTTTAAGAAAAGCTATTACATGTTCATGCGATTTTGCTCAGAAGCTTTACTGTCAAGTCTGTAGAAGACTAATGGGTTTACGCACTATTGTTTCAGCAGGTGGGGAGACTTCAGAAGAACTTTTCGATTCTGTTTCTGAAGAAGAACAGTGGAGAATTGAGGTTATGGAATATAAAGCAGAACTTTTAGAAATGATGTTAAATGATAGAGAATGGGGTAGCTCTTTACAAGATTCTTACGCAAGTAACATTGAGAGCATAGCTGATTTATTTATACGTAAAAATTTGTTTTTATATATGGGCGAAATGCTCTACAAAAAAGCAAAAAATGAATGCCTTTCAGCTGATGTTGCGGTTTATTTTCTGGAGCGTGCAGGCAAAGATAATAAGGAGGCAAGGGTTTTGCTATGGAATATGGGGAAATCATATAAGCCTAACTTTTTTCTGCCTGACCCGCTTATTAAAGTTTCTTCCAAAGAAACAGGAGCCTTCCATCATAAGCGGAGTAAAAGTTTTTAAAATTTTTAGGCATTGAAAATAAGTTTAGGTGGTGTTTTTTAAAGAGGAGAGGTTCAAGTTTGGTTGTGGACTTATTGAATTGAACTGGAGAGCAGCATGGATAGGATTTCACAAAAAATACAAGGCTTTGTCAAAACTTTTACTAAATGCTATAAAAATAGTGAAGATGTTCATTGGATAGCTTATCGAGATTTCAAATATGCAGAATATATCAGTCCAATTTTTGAACAAACATGGGGTTATTCACGCGAAAGCATATTAAAAAATAGCCGTGCTTGGGATACTTATGTGCTGTCTGAAGATTTGAAATTTTATCACCCATTGCTTGAAATGGTGAAGCGAATAAAAGAAGAAGGGCCTTTGGCGCGTTACAATGAAACATATCGGATTATTAGACCGGATGGTCGGATTAGATGGATATTAGATAAAGGTCATTCACTCTATGACAAAGAGGGAGAATATATTGGTATTACAGGTGTTGCGATAGATATTACAGCCATAAAAACATGCGGACCACTTATACTATCGGGGCAGTTTGCATGTGACCATAACCGACAGCGGTATTATTTACATGGACGCTATCAAAAAATCTACCTTACGCTTTCTTAAGCAAAGTGTGCTTATTTGCTCTTGCAGGGAAAAACCTCAAAGCAAATCGCGACGTGTTTATCATTATCGTGTCGAACGGTGGAAGAAACACCTTCTAAAATTAAACACAAGCTTGGGGTGATATATCGGTCAGATCTTTATGAAGCGTTGATTGAGGGCGACTTCGTCAGAAGTATTGGATTGTGAATACCCGTAATTAGTACGGATATTATAAAAAATAACATTTGGTAGAGTTCTCGCGCGGCCAGGATTCGATATACTATGTACAACATACCCTCTATAAAAATCTACCTCAGCTTTCTGGCCAATATGTATGTATAAATTTTTGTTAGATATGCACTTTTCCAATGATATGGAGTTCTTTTTCGCGGTTATTAGGTAGCATTGCTCTGCGTGAAAGATTAGGTTGTTTAAAAAGAGGGTGTCTTATGATTGAGGGTGTTAGTGCGATAATTTGGCCGTTGTACTCGAAGCAAAAGGCATATACAAAAAATCTATCAGCGTTAGTTTCTCATTTAGAAAAAGTATTGTCACAATTCAGCCCTGATAACGATATTGGCATATGTAGGAGTGTTATGCCTGAAACAAATGTACCTATTTATTTTAAACCCACCTCTGTCGAGTTAGGAAGCGAGAGAGACTGCGATAGAGGGTTTAAAGTATTTGGAGATTTGTCTCGAGATGAATTAGTTCGTATTTTATTACCATTAGCGTCGGATAAAGATGCGAGAAGATTTTTGTGGCGAGAAATTTATGATGCATTTGAGACTAATGCATTTACAAGAACACCTGAGTTTCAGGATCTATGTGAGAAACGTCAAAAAGGTGAGATAACTAAGCCAGATGATTTTTTTAGGGTATATTGTACACGTGAGAATGTTTTTCGTGCATATGTAGAAGCCTATTTGGGGAATTTGAGTCTTGGTTGGCGCAGTGTATTTTTGTATGCCGTGGAAGCTGGGATAAAACTATATGGGTGGAAACATTTTAGTGGTGACGGAAACAATGCTTTAGATTTTGAGCCTGACAAAATTGCTATCCCAAAAAAGACTGCAGAGGACACTCGGGTTATTCATCTTCTTTTAACAAGCTCTTATGTGCATTTTGAGCGGCTAGAAGTTGTTGAAAAGCCTACTAAGATAAAAATTTTTCAATCAAAATCAGAGGTTAACTCACCTGATAAGCTTGCTGTTGAGTATACGTCAAGCATTTATTTTGAGCTCGTGGAAAAAATAAAACGTTTAGAGGGCGGATTTATTCGTTCTTTTTTTAAAAGAAAAGCATTAGAAGAGTTCTTGGAGAATTTAAAAGATAAGATTGAAATTACAAATGGTGTAATTTTTTTGAAAAATCCTAAAAATGCGGATACTTATGATAAGAATGGCGATCTTACTGTCGAAGCTTTAAGGAATATGGAAGATCTAGAGTACTTGTTTTCATTAAATGGTTATAAGCTTCCAGGTTGTAAAAGTACTGTGAATAGAAGCACTTATGAAGATTTTTTTAATATTTTTCAGGAGAAGGTTAAGAAAGATGGAGACTTAAGTTCACATAAAGCTAAGCGGTATTTATTTTTAGAAAAGTGTCTGCTTAATTTGAGTACAGCTACACAGGGTTATTTGAAAGTCTTATGCTGTGTTTTTGAAATTATTAAAATTGTTCACGTAGAACTTAAGTGTGCATGGATAAGTAATTTTTCTTTAGGCGAGCCCGAAGAAGACATAGTTGAAAAAATACTTACTTGGTATAGTAAAGATGACATTTTTAGTGAATTTGATTCAAAAAAAATACTACGACCGGGAGGGAAAGATGAAGAAGAGAGTAAAGCTAATGTTGATGCTATAACTAAATTTGTGCGATACGATGAGATTTTGTCTCTTACGATAGACGGTCGTCTTCTGGAATGTGAAAGTACAATCGAGGAATTTGAAAGATTAAAAAAATTAAATAGCTACGATGAGAAAATTTTAGAGGTTTGTGATCAGTTAATTGGTTTTACTTTAGGGTTTAAGCAGTTTATGAATATGCTGATTGATAATAATGGGGCATATAAATCAGCTTTTTTATCTGGAAAAATATTGTTAAATGAAATTCTGGAACAGTCACGCAAAACGCCTTTGTCACCTAGACACGAGAAACGCGCTACAGGAGAATTATCACCTGGGATGCGTAGAGTTGAAGAAAAAATAAAAGAATCTAATGTGCAAGACGTATCAGCCAGCAGTGTTGAGGAAAGTTCTGCTGATGGTAATAAAATTAAATTAAGCTGTAAATATTATAGAAATAATCTACTGGTAGAAGCATCTGACTTATTAACTATTTCAGGCGTATATTCTGTGCACTGTATTTGGGAGCGCATCGTATCATTACGCAGAATATCAAATAATCCACATGATTTACTTCTATCTCCTCATAGAGTAGGGGGAAGCCCTAGATCTCCACGTATACTAAATCCAGGATCTGTTTTTGTTCCTAGCGGTAAGCCCCGTTTATCTGAGGGGAAAATTTCAATGACTAGTAGGGGTTTTCGAGGCTCACTAAGAGTAAAATCTTCCCAGCTTTCCGTGTCACCTAATCGAAGCGATAAGACTAAAGAAGATCCGTTATTTGTATCTTCGTCATCTCAGTTAAGTTCGAGCTCTCGTCCTAATAATTCATCAAAGAGACGTGCAAAAAATCATTTAACTCTGTTTAACAGTGGTCAGCCTGCGGCAAAATTGGATAATTTTGAGGAGGTTCAAGGAGATGGGCAACAGATTAAGCATGAGCCAATTTTAAACTATGTTGATGAAAAGAAAACACAGACAAGAGATATTTATGAAAAACTCTCTTGCGCCATTCAAGACGGATGGGATAAGAGAGATATGCAAAAAGCTAGGGAGGCTTCTTTGCTAGAAAATGAAAAACTGCAGGAGATGAGAGCTGTTTTGCTTTCACGAGCGGAATCATTTGGTTTTATAGTTAAAGAGATAGAGAGAGATGGAAATTGTTTTTTTCATGGAACTTTAGATCAGCTACAGGAAATAAGATATGCTGATAGTGAAAATTTTACCGCAGAATATCTTCGCCAATGTGTGATTCAGCATCTTATCGATTATGTTGATTTATACAAAGATTCTATTGAAGACATGGACGAGTTTATTGCAAAAATGTCTCAACAGGGAGAATGGGCGGACCATATTATTATTCAAGCCTTAGCGAGAGTGTTGAATGTTACGGTTGTTTTGATACGAAGTGATGCCCAAGAACCTAATATTTTACGACGTAAAAATTCTGTAGGTATACTTTATTTAGGTTACGAGGTTGGTCTACATTTTCAGTCTTTAATAATTACAGGTGGAGATGAACCTAAAAAAGAAATAAAAGATTTTATTGAGCGAGCGGAAATTGATGATTTTGATAGCCCAATAACTTTGCCCCCAGCTCCATCACTTCGTTTAGAAAAAGCACCCAAGGGAAGTAATTTAGAGAAAGTGGGAATCTTTTCTTCACCAACGCATAAATCTCAACAAACTACTTTGAAAGAAGGTCTTAGCGCAAGGTTCAATAAAAAATCAGGTACTGATATTCGCCTATCGGATAGAGCTAATAAATTATTATGCCAAGCAGGTTACTTTCTACTAAGGGCGCGAGATTTTTTAGCTAATAATGATTTAGATAGCACGTGTATGGCATTAATTAGCGCTGGAACATGTGGAAGAAATTTTAAAAAAATTGGGTTGAATGAAGGCTCAGCATCTGTAATGCATTTTCTGAATACTACCAGTAATAAACTTTGCAATATTTTGGTAGAAGATTTTGATTTAAAAAAACTTTCAGAGTTGTTAGGCGGAGTAACTTTTGATGACCTGGTAGAAAAATTGGAAAGAGAGTCCAGAGATATGGGCTGTCACATCAATGTTTTAGCTTATTACCAGGATAGAATTGATAAAGCTTATCCGCAAGTTTCAGGAGCTTCTAACGCAAGCATGTCTGCAAGTAAAAAATAGGTGTTCAGCTAAAGCACTATTTTTTATACGGGTAAATAAAAGTTAAATTTATTTGTGTAAATTTCTACGTGGGGATTTTGCCGAGACTGGCTGTGCTTTACTATGCTCTGCGGTGCTAAAGTAGCGGTCGCACCGATATTAGAGCATCATATGAATCAAACGCTTAATTTTTAGCTTTCCAAATGTGTAATGGTTAGCAAGATGTAAGCTCTGAAGCCACAAAAATTATTTTTCTGCTTTTTATATGCCGATGGTATAACCTTAATATTGTTTGCCATCGAAATAATAAACTTTCCATGAAATGGGATAAGTGAATATTGGAAAATTTAAGTATGGTAATTTAATTAATGTCTCATAAGATGTAAAATTTTTCTAAAATATTACGCAACATCCACGCTGAAACAAACGTTATTAATCAGTATTCTAAATTTCATTAAGTTTTTGAAATTTTTTATTTAATGTATTTAGGAGGCTATATGGAAGAATCTAGTCGTAGCACTATAAGCGGCAGTACTAATCCTTTGTTGGGTGCAATAAGGCATGCAAGTTTGGGGTATCTACAGGAGCTGCTCACTGAAGGCAAGCATGACCCAAACGAAATTCACGAGAAAACCGGGTTAAATGGCCTTCAGCTTGCAATTGAATACGGTGGTGAGCAAACAGAGAATATTATTAATTTACTTGTAAATAATGAACGTAAAAAAATTGATATTAATTTAACTGGGAAAAATTTTGTATTGCCTCTGGATATGGTTGTAAAATCAAATAATTTGGAAATTGCAGTTAAGATAAGAATAATATCTTTGCTAATAGCAAAAAGAAAAATTTTTAATCAGGATTTGTTTTATCATTATTTGCATATTTGTGTCGAAAGAACTAGCCATCATTTTACGCATGATGATTTTGCTCTAATGGCTCATTATGTAAGTCGTCTTTGTGGTTGTGATGTCGGCAATATTTTAAACCGCGAACATAATTCAGATCGTTATATGGTTCATTTATGTCAATATAGCTATGCCAAAAAAGAAGGCGATGAATTAGAAGGGTGGCACGCCGATGAATTTCTTCCTTTAAGAATATTTTCACTCTTTGAGATTTTAGTAAAAATTAAAAAAGGTATAACTAGAATTCCAGAAGATAAAAAAGAGAAGTGGATTGAACTTATTTGTAGCGAGATAATATCCGAAGTTGAAACACTAAGGCGTGAACAAGAACGACAGGCGGTTTTAGCGATCTCAAAAATCGCAGGGGTATCAGAGCAAGATGTTAAAATGTTATATTTTACTCTTGCTAAATCATTTGTATCCGGGGTGCGTGGTTGCATAGAAGAGAGGATGCTTGTAGGTGGTTATAAAGGGCATACTTTTTATTGCGCATTTCTATATGAGGCAACCCGTGATTCATTAATTATACGTTACGATAACTTAGGAAGCGGTAAGCGAAAATCCGATCCGAACAATCCAGATGTAAAAATTCCAAGACATCCCCGTAACGGAGACGGCAAGTGGATGTCTAGATTAGTTCGCTTGATTAATGTCTCAGCTAAACAAGATGATTTAATTAAGTATATAAAGTTTTTATTAATGGTTAAAAGTGTTGAATTACCTCCACGAGAAAATAGTGATGCTCGCGAACAAGAAAAGCAAAATATACTGGCAAAAATATATGATGATGACAATACCTTTGGTTGTGTGGAAGTTTCTTCAATGGACCGTAATGATTTAATTAAGTATATAAAGTCTTTATTAATGGTTATTAAAAGTGTTGAATCACCTCCACGAGAAAATAATGATGCTCGCGAACAAGAAAAGCAAAATATACTCGCAAAAATATATGATGATAACAATACCTTGGGTTGGGTGGAAGTTTCTTCAATGGACCATATAGCTATGGATGAACAGGAAGCTGATACGTGTGTTGCCACCAGTCATCAGGTAGGTTTATTGCATCGGTGTGGCAGTAAAAGATTTTATGAATGGCTTGTTGCAGAAGAAAAGAGATGTATTCTTCAAGCAGAAAGAAATGAAGGAGCATTGAGTGGGACCAAAGAAGAACGATTTTGGACTTATGATGATATGACATTTAGATTCCCCAAGTATTTTTTTTACTGCATGCATAAGCCATTTTATATTTTTTTGAAAGGTATAGAGACATTTATTACAAGAGAAAACAGACTTCAAGATAAAAGTTTGAATTCTCCCCTCACGTTTTTTCGAAATTGTTTTGAAGCAGTTCATACAAAAAATGTAATAAATTTGAAAAAAAATTTAGAAGAACTTTTGCGAAAACCTGAGAATAGTTTAGCGTCATTAGATATTCTAATTGTCTATGTTAGATGCGCTTTATCTTTCTTTCAGGAGCCTGATGTTAACTTTTATTTATTTGTTGATCAAACTATAAAAGAGTTAAAGAAAATTTCTGAGTCTGAAAAATATAAATGCCTTCCTGAGATTGAATATTGTTTAGCTCTATTGTGTTTTCGACTCTGTTTGAATAAAGAATGTGAACAGCATTTACGAAACTATAAAGAAAAGTTAAAGAGTGTTTCTCCACTATTGTTGCTACAATTATCACCGCCACTTGAGACGGCTGGAGAGTTTATTTCTAATATTGGCCCTTATCGATCAAATGAGCCTTTACGTATTTATTATTTTGATGGAACTGGTTATGTAGGAGATTATGCATCTAAAATTCAAGAGATTATACGATTGGGTAGAATTTCTTCAAAATTATGTTTGGGTTATTTAGCGCTCGAAAAAAATGAAATTAATAGCGCTATAAAGTACTTTCAAAATTCGGGCGAAAAGTCTGCAAATTATGGGCTTGCGTGCGATGCAGAAAGCGAAAAGGTTTATTATTCGCCTCCCGCATTGCTAGGTTTAGGGATTTGTTATTTTGAAAAAGCAAAAGCTCAAGTGAGTGATCAAAAGGTAGAATCACTTAAATTAGCCATGGTGTACCTCGCTAAAATTGGAGACGATAGTAATGTTGAGCATGCATTAGGGATGGGTGCAAAGAAATATTTGGACAAGATTGCGAAGCTTTTTTCTAATCAAGAATTACAATCTGAAAATACTATGGCTAAAGAAAGTGATAGTAAGAGACTAAAAAGTAATCAACCCAAACTAAAGTAGTTTCTTTGGCATATGACGCGAGACTAAATTTTTGCCTGATTCAGATTTAAAAAGAACGCTGTGGGGATTTTGCGGAGATTGACTGTGATTTATTATGCTCTACGGTGCTAAAGTAGTGGGCGCACCGATAGTAAAATATCATAAAAATCAAACACTTAACTTTTGTGGCTCCAACTGTTAATCACTTGGTCCGTGGTTCGAGTCCACGTCGGGGAGCCAAATTAAGCCCGCCACAACAGCTTTTCAAGGCTACACCATCCAAAAGAACTTTTCATCTGAATTTTCGTTCGGGACTTTTTCGGGAGTCAGATGTCTTTTTTCGGGACTTTTTTCAAAAAAACATTCATTTTTCCAATGTTTTGGTGGGGGAGCCAGTGATGTTTGTGCACTGACTTGGTAGTATTATATTTCGAGCGGTAGGTTTTTGGTGAATTTCATAGTTCTTAATGGAGTGTTGTATGGAAATTGATGAGATTCAACGTTGTATGAGGGATTCTGATTATCTGATCAGGAAATATTATGAATCAAAAAAAAATTGTATGGCGGAAAGTAAATCTGAATGCAATCAAAATATTTGTCAGGCACATACGATAAGTAAAAAGTTTTTAAATAATCTGTCAGAGAATGGGCACATATATTACCCTTGCTATTCTTCATACAATACTTCTGGTTTGTATGAATTTCAATTAAAAGGGGTTAATAATGCTACTACTTTTCTAGGATTTTGCACGTTTCATGATAATGAGTTGTTTCAATCCTTTGAAAAGACAAATTTCGATCCAGAAAATGCGAGTCAGATACGCGATCTAACTTTTAGAGCGCTTGCTCGAGAGTTTTTTAAAAAAAAGTGTCAGCTTGATTTTTCTGAAGGTGTGATAAAGGGATATTTTAACGATATTTCATTAACAAATTATATTGAGTCATCTGATTTCAAAATATATCTGCGTCAAGTGACTAAAGAGGCTAGGGAGCATCGATACCTATACGAACAACTGAAAAGAAAAGCTAATTTAAAATATATTATTTTTAAATTTAATAAACTTCCAATAGCTACTACTGGCGTCATATTTCCATGCGAAGATTTTTTTAAAACACCACTGCAAGATGGTAGGAGAAGAATGCATGGATTTGTTTGTAGCGTTCTTCCTGATGAAAAATTTACCTATGTTATTATTGCGACCGTTAAATCACTAAATAATAACGTAGATAAAATTTTCTTAGAATCTATTTTAAAAGAATGTGAAAGTTTAGTGGTTAATTTATTGTTTAGTTATTTTTTTTACAATAATGAGGTTATAGCGATTCAGAGGTCATGGTTTGATCTATTAGATACTCAATTTAAAGGAAGTTTATCAAATCTTTTAAATTGTCACGTTGGCCATTATGGCCAACCTTGTTTTTTTGAAGTGCTGGATTTCAAATCACATATGAAAAGCAATGTATTGAAGAAGGTTTTAAATCTGTAGCTTGAGTAGAATGCGGTGCAATCCGGGAATAATTAAAAAAGCAATTTTCTAAATTTGATGAGAAGCATACTCAGTGTCAATTGAGGAAAAAATTACTGAAAAGCTTTTAGACACTTTTCATTTTGGTGTTCAAGAGAGAAAGCTTTTGCCTGAAGGAAAAGTCAAAATATCTACCATAAAAAAATTATTGAAAAAAAGTTGAAAGCCGTCGGTTGGTATCCAAGTGATTGGAGGCCTGAAGCGTCATTTCAAGGATCGTTGTTAGAGTTTCAAGTAGATAAAAATATAGTGTTTTTATATAAAAAGGTAAAGCTTTATATATGAATTTTCAGATATTGGGAAAAAAAGAATATTCAAATTGCGAGACAGCAATTGTTGCATTTGTGAGATGCATGTTTAGTACTTGTATTGATGGTATAGATGTAAATTATGATTCCTGATGGCATGTTTTTAAAAATTCTGACAACTTTATGTGGGTTAGCTTTTTTATTATTACCTGCCCTGGTTATCCTCATGGCTTTTATTTCTGTGTATTCGAATATGCTTTATATGGAGCTTCAAAAGGTTGAGTCAGAATTCTTTAATGCCGAAAAACTCTGCTATATGGATAAAATAAGTTCCACTCAATTTGCGTTTAATATATTATTTAAATACTGCCGTGAAATAAAAGACGAAAGGATTCGTAAAAGGAGCATTTTTTTGAGAAAGCTTTCATGTGTTGTAATCCCTGGTTTTATTTTTGTATTTGTAGCGATTTGTTATGGAAGTTATTATTTTGGTGGGCATCAATAAGAAGGCGTCATTTTAAGGAGAGTTTTATGCAAGATACTGTTTCTATGCAAAAGTTACGACGTTATATTGCTCACCAAAATAATCTCAGTTGTGTGGTTGATGTCGCACGTGGAGATGAGCTTTGGGATAAGGATGAAAGCGATGAATCAACACAAGCTGATGAAAAAGATACAGAAGATCTTTCAGAGGTTATCTATTTAAGCGTCACAGTATTGCAAGCCGCATATCTTGCAAAAGATTATGCAAGGCTTTCTGACCTTTTGCAGGATCCCAACGTTGATCCTAACCACGTTTTCCATGATGGTAGATCTCAAGATATCCGGTTTGATATGGGAGGTGATGGTATTTTTCTTGAAAAAATGACATTGCTTCATTTGGCTGTACTTGATGGTGATGTAGAAGTAGTAAGGATGTTATGTAAGGAAAAAAGAGTAAATGTAAATGCACGTGCAAATGTTGTGCCAAATAAACACCTCTTCTACAAATATGATACATACTTAGATACTACAGAAACTGTAGATATTGATGACTATGATAGTCATGGATGTATAGCTGACATGTGGATTAGTCGTGACGTTACAAGAATTGAGCGTATCGGTGGAGTGACACCTTTGCACTTAGCATTTCGTGTTGGTAAGCAAAGTGTTGTAGATGCATTACTGGAAGCAGGTGCAGATCTTAACGCTGTCGATTCAAAAAAGGACACCCCATTAGATTATTTAAAACAGTCTCAAAGAGATGTGGCACAAGTAAGAGGTTGCGGATGTAGCAGATGTCGGATTCCATATGAAATTGATACGGATGTTGATAGTTTAGCTAAAAGCTTAGACAGATTACCCATCCGACGGTTTAAGCCTCGATTGTTGTTGGGAGAGGCTGATTTTAGCTTCGCAGCAGCACTTCTTAAAAAACATGAAGATATTCGCCCTAGTTTAGGGAGAGTGATTGTTGCGACAGAGCTAGAATCTAGTGGAGAGCTTTATAAAACGTATAAAAAATTTTATGGAAATATGCAGTATCTTCATAATAACAGAGCAACAATGTTCTTTAATTTTGATGCGAGGCGTATTCACGACGATCCAAGGTTGACATTATCAAGGTATCCGCGAATTCATTTTAATTGTCCCTATCACAAAAACCCCAAGATCGAACCTGGGAGTGAAAAAATATTACAAAACATAGTAGCCGATTTTTTTAAAAGCGCTTCTCTAAAGCAAGAACTTGGTGATCGGATTCATATGGCATTACCAAAAGATAGAGATCCAGGAAAAAGACAATTTCGCGAAGCCTATTTGTATGGAATTTTTGAAGCAAGTGCTAGAGCAGGCTATAGGCTAATTAAAAAAAGGAAGTTTAGTGCTCAAAGATATCCAGGGTATGAGCATAGAAAAACAGGAGCGGATGTGTCAGTCGATGTGACTGAAGATAGTAGAGAATATGTTTTTGAGAAAACTGCTTTAAGTTATGAACAAATAAAAGCAGAGAAACCACCAATAAGAAAATATGTAAAAGGTACGTTTTATAATGCCCTGCCAGAGCATGATACTGATAATGATTCCAGTAGTTATGAAGCGCGTGAGCCTGCGCTGAAAAAATCATGCCAAGGATTTGTGCCATAGTTAGCAGAAAAATTTTGAATATTGTTCATAGTTGTTTTGTTTATGATGCGTGTCCCGAACGGAAAAAATGGACGCTAAATCTGATAGGCTGAAGTATTCAAGTGAGGATTTGAGTTCTTCATCGTTCGTGAATTTTTCGTGAATGAGTAAGCATTCGTTAGACGCTGTACGCCGATTTGCAATGGTCCCCAGGCGTATAATGTCATATAATACAATAACTTAGATTTTGACCTTTCGACTGTTAATCACTGGGTCCGTGGTTCGAGTCCACGTCGGGGAGCCAAATTTAGCAAGCATTTGAAGCCATTTCCGCAATCTCCAAAAAATCCAATGTGGGGATTTTGTGGGGATGAGAAATCTTAAGCGAGTTATTAATTACTTTCTAGCACTTTATTTTCTCCTGAAAAGCTCGTTGTCTAGGGGCTCATGGGTTTGTGCCAGAGAACCCGGTGATTATTTTACAGTAGGTTGAAAATGCTTGAATAATGATGGTTTTGGCCATTTTTGTTGTGTTTTTGCGCTATACTTATACTAAACCACTGACTGGATAGGTGGTGAAACTATTAAGAAGAGAGGGCATAACAATGGAAGAGCAACCAAAAGGTGAAACTCAGTTTTTTAAGTTTGGAAGAATAAAACTGAATCCAGAAGACTTTGCGCGTGTAAAAAGATTATTTCCGATACTGCGTGAATTGAGTGAGGAAAATAAGCATTTCCGAAGTTTGGTTTATTTGCTTAAAGAAATGTGGGTAGGTGGGGTTTATGATTCAACTCGGAAATATGAGTTGACGTATAACATCATTAAAATTGTAAATTATATAGAACTTCTTACCAAAGAAATTGAAATAGAAAACCCTGGCGAACGGCTAGCGGGTTGTGGTGATAATATTTATTTTAGTGCAATAACTCCGCATCAACAAAAATCGGTTTTTTTAATTGCCAAAAATGTTGCTGCCGATTGTTTTCATCTTCTATACGAAAAAGAAATGGCGGAATTCTTAGATGCGTTTTCTGCTATTTGTAGAGGAATTTGTAAGCCGGTTCTTTTGAGAAGATTACTAAAAGCAGGGAATGATGGTACCAAAGGCCCTGCAATGAAACCTTATCTTTCGAACCTAGATGATGGAGAAAAGAGAGTTAATAAGTTGATGTGCCAGATTGGATATTTTCTAATGAAGGCTCAGTATTTTAGTGAAAAGGGAGATTTTGAAAAGACGTGTATGGCCTTATTAGCCGCTGGAACATGTGCAAGAGATTTTAACCGTTCGACATTGAATCCTGTGAAAGTGGGATCGGTTATGGCATTTTTAACCGATGTTCGAGCTGTTCTCTCTCATTTTTTTGAAAGAGGTTATGATTTAGATAAATTACAAGCATTTGTAGGTAAGACAAATATTCAGGAATTGATTGTTCAATTAACAAAAGAAGCAAGCGATGCTGAAAATGAACTTGATTTAGAAGCTTATTATAATGAAAGAGAAACTTCTGAAGTAGCGGATGATGAGTCACCGCGAGCTTATGAAATAGGTAGAATTAATTTTAGAGCGAATGAAGGAGGTAAATGATGAACGAGCCTAATAACCTTGGTGAGTTTGTGCGATTGCTTCGGAATGAAGAGATAGTTAATCAACTAATTGCACTAGTAGCTGAGAAATCGTCTGGAACAATTAGCGTGTGTGTACCCCAGCGCGCGGGTGAAAGAAAAAAGAATTTACATTTGTTTATTGAAGCAGGTAAGGAATTAAATTCTAATGAAGAAATTGCTTTGACTGGTTTAATAAAAGAAAAATTGGGATACGATTATACTGCTGATGAAGGATCTGACATCTGTGTTGGATTTCTTAGATTAAGAAGTAAAGAGATTAGCGAAGGTTTGTATGTTGATACTGTTTTGCTTAGCTCTGAGAATCTGGACAAGAGAGTTATTGAAAATTTTCTTGGCACGCATTACCCGCATTTCTTTCATGTTACTGCAGGAAATAAAAAAGCATCTTCGAATGAAGGTTCTCCACGCAAGATAGAGTTGAATGAAATGCTTGCGACTTTCGAAGAGTTTAAAAAAACTGCTTCTCCTGAAGAAGTTGAACAGTTTTCTAAAGCTGTTATTGCAGACGTACAAGGGCAGAAATTAATAAAATAGAAAAATTTTTCCAAGGTATCTAGCGAAATTCGAGATAAAGAAAATTATTAAATCTTGAATTTCGATTTATTCTATCTGGGAGTATTCGTTTTTTATATGCGTTAATTCTTCTTCCATGTTTAAGTCGAATGCGCTACTCATATGAGTCATCGTCTCGATAAATATTTCCAAGACAAAACTAAAGACTGCGTTATTTCTTATCTCAAGATGGTTGCTTGCTTCAAAGTTTCCCTGCTTAAGAAAGTATTCATTAAAGTCATTCACATGGACGTTTCTGGAAAAATTTCGATACATGATTTGATATTCGGTAATTTTATTATATTTTCTAGAAGTTTCTAGGACGCTTTCTTTAAGAAATCCATGTTTTTTAATGTTCTCTAAGTCAGAATTGTATTTTTTTTCAAGTCGCTTTAAGTGGTTAAATTGCTCAGCAAGTTTAGAATCAGGCATCACTTTATCTTGTTCTAGTGCATTTTTCCCTCTTATTAAATAAATGGAATCAATCACAAATGTTGAGGCTTCTTCTATGGAAGTTGAGTTCATAAGGTTTACAAAATGAATATATTTTAAATAAGTTTCAAATAAGATCCTAACCAATGCTTGGCTGCATTCATCCAAATTTGTTTTGTGTAACTGAATGATTCCGTCAACTAGGTCAATAGTCTTTTCAAAAAACCAAGCTAAAATTGAAGAGGCTCGATCTAGTTTGTTCTGGTTTATAAATGCCATATAGCTAACTCTAGATATGACTTTTAATTTTTGCATTAAGAAAAATATTTTTTCTGAGCCCATGAGTATATCCCTCACTGAAATAGCTTGTTCATCTGAGATAAGATTGTTATCAAGATAATGCGTGTAACAAATGATTGATACATGCTATTACAACTCGTTAGAGGAATATATGCATAAACCCAGTGTGGGGATTTTGCGGAGATGGGTTGTGCTTTACTATGCTCTACGGTGCTAAAGTAGTGGGCGCACCGATAGTAAAACATTATAAAAATCAAACACTTAACTTTTGTGGTTCCAACTGTTAATCACTGGGTCCGTGGTTCGAGTCCACGTCGGGGAGCCACTTCAAAACGTTCTTCTGACAGCTTTTCAAGCGTTTTTGCTAAAAATCCTTTTCTCTGGTTTTCATTTTCGTTCGGGACTTTTTCGGGACTCAAATGCCCTTTTTCGGGATATTTTTTGGAAAATGTGAAAATTTCCAATGTTTTGAATGGAAATCCAGTGATTTTTAGTCATTTACACCTGAGGTGTTTTTAGTCTGGAATAGCGAGAACTTGCCTCTAAAATGGTGTTATTTTGCTATACTTATTAGACAAATAATACGAATCGGAGGTTGTTATGGAAGAAGAAAATGTCATAGAAATTCCTAAGATTATCCACTTTATATGGGCGGGAGGGGTAAAAGCGTTACCTAATGATAGTGAAGAAGTTATAGCGGAGTGGGCTGTAGAAAATGACCAGTATGATATTTACTTATGGCTGGATACTTTAACTTCCGGTGAAAATTTCGAAGATCTGAAATAGTCATACTATAAAAAGTTTTCTGAAAAAGGATTTAATCTCGAGCATTTAAAAATAAAGGATATTCGAATAGAAAGAATAAGCGATAAATATTCTCGCTATGAAATTAAAAAATTAAGACCCAATTACGGTGCCTCAAGCGATATTCTTCGTTATCGAATTCTCTATGAATATGGGGGAGCTTATTTTGATAGTGATGTTAGCCCCGCAAAGAACTTTAAATTACAGGACTTTTTAGAACGTTTTAAATTTACAAATGAGCATCATCTTCTGTTTATTGAACATTTGACTCAACTTCCTAATAAGGAAGTAAAAGCTGAGCAGTTAAGTGCTAATAATCTTCTTGATGAAAAACGAATTGGAAATGACTCTTTTGTTTGTTCAAAACATAATCCTCTCGTGCATTCTCTTTATAAAAGAGCCTTGAAAAACTATAAAAGTATTGCTTCTTTAGCTGAGTGTTTAGGAGTACAAAAGCCTTTTGATGTACAACTCGCGTTAGCTTATGGAAATAATGATAAACGTTTTCTTACGATAGGAATGACGGGTCCTAATTGTGTAAGACTAGTGTTGAGATCTTTCGATGTGCTTGAGCAAGGGCTCAATACGGTGAAATTAAATGTTGATGAGGTGCCTGTAATGGTTAAGACATTAAGAACTCAAGAATATTGTTTAACAGAACCACTCGAAAACACTTTAAATTGGTTAAAAGTTTTTGTTTCACCCATGAAAAATTTTCATATTTTCCGCTTGGAAGATCATATTACCGATGTTGAGCGTGCGTTGAGTTACAAATTTTCTTCGAAAGATATTGCTGAAAGATTAATAAAAGAAGTTGAAACTCTTTTTGAAGAACATGAAGAGTTGAAAGAGGATTTAGTGACTCAATGTATTTTTAAACATCCTGAAGTATTGGTTTTTTGTGAGAAGCAGGAGTTGATGGACGATACAGGTCTGTTGTCACCACTCGAATCTGCGAAGATGCTTATTCTTCAGAATGTGGGTAGTTATTTTCTTATGCAAAGAGTGCTGGAGTCTATTAAAGAAAAAACTTTAAGAACGGATTACGACAAGTGGCAGATGTTAGATATTTTGAGTTGTATGGAACAGGGGCTCAATTTTATCGATAGATTTTTAAGATGGAGTGGACTCAAAGTTAAAAGATGCTCTAGGTAGAATGAGTTCAAGTTTTAGTCAAATAGAGGCTTTGTTGAACAAAGTACGAAGCGTGAAGTTAGGAGAAGTAAGGGTATTAGTCGAGGAAAAAAGTCAAAAAACCTCTTTATCATTGAGAAAAGGTTTTTAATTATTATTTGGGAGTGTTTATCATGAGTGCAGAATGGTTAGATGAAGTGAAAAATATTCTCGAGACAGAGAAGGGAGATATAAAAATAGAGTTGGACGACCAGGGGATTGGGGATAAGCAGGTAAAAGTTTTAGTAGAAATGCTGAAACGATATCCCACTAAAAAGATAGTTTATTTAAGTCTATATCGTAACGATATTTATCCTGAAGGTGCAAAACTACTCGCAACCTTACAGAATGTGCAAGAACTTCAGTTGGGATATAACAATGTAGGGGATGAAGGAGCAAAAGTGCTTATTGCTTCTGCGATTGAAAAATTAGACATAAGTGATAATGCAATAACTGATAGTTGTGCTGAATTTATTGCAAATAACGCACAACAAACTTATTTGTGTTTAGAGCGAAATAGAAAAATGTCTCGTCAAAGTCTTGTAAAAATTGCTGAAGTAGTAGAAAGAAACAAGCAAAAAAGTAAATTTTTAGAACAAGGCAACTCTTCGCTGACAAAATCTCAAGAAGCGGAAACGCTCGGAATTTTTAAGTCTCCACATATGAGTTCTCCAAAAGGAAGGGGGCACGAAAAAAAGGAAGTTTCGCCCACTGGTTCATCACCCAATGAGGGGTCTCCTCGAGAAGATGATGTTGTGCAGAATATAAGTGAATCCATCGGTCTTGATCTTACTAAAAGCACAAAAGCATCCAAATAAAAATCTCTGCGGCGAAAAAATTATGTTTTGATAGTCGGGATTTTTGTGGGGAGCCAATTTTTCACTGTCATCCCGAGCGCGGCGAGGGACCCCTCGTTAAATCACTATGTCTTATATCCTGTCTGAAGAACCCTATTATGAAGAAAATCTGTTGAATTATCTGCCGCGGTTAAAATCTTTTTTTGAATTATGTTTTATTCTTAAACGTATTCAGCCTTATTGTGAATTTGTTGATGATGCGCTTTTGCCTTATATACGGACAGCGCTTGAAAAAATACGATTAGCGTGCGGCTGCGATTTGGAGCATCCGAGTACATGGCAGATTGCGCATGCGCATACTTCAAAAATTTGTGAGGAAGCAACGCGTCTCGAAATTTCTAAACTTAAATTAAATCGACTATATGATCATGTACTTGATGATATGGAATGGTTTGTCATGAGCTTTAAGGCCGCTACTTGGGAAAGTAAGCACGATTTTTTTGTAGAACTGAACAAAAGAGAGCAATTATTGGCTTGGATCCAACCTTGGCTTGAAATAGCAGAAAGCAACGCGGATAACTGGCGAAAAGCGTTATTTAAATTGAACGGTGTATTGTCGACGACAGAATTGGTGGCTGAGAGAAGAATCTACGAATAAAAAATTTTTTTTAAGTATGTCAGATATCCTACGTTTTTATTAGCTAAATGCTGACAAAGAATGTGGTTTTTAGCCGATATCTGTCTTCCTCAATAATAAGCTATTGTTAGGCCGGTAAGAATGAGTATTGAATAGTGTAAAACTCTTTGAAGAGGTAAAATGGATAATATTACTGGGAAAAAACAAGTTTGTTTTGATGCCACTTTGGTTGGGTGGAGTTGTATTTTAATTCATTATTTACGGAGTATTACATGGAAGAACTTGAGAGTGTGGAAGTGGTGGCTAGTGAGAGTGAAATTGTTGTGAGTGATAGTGAGTCAGTAGTAGATAATAGTTCAAAAACAAGTGCTCCAATCAGTTTATCAGAAGTAGAGGTTAGCGCTTTAAAGCACAAGCTGATTAATACAATAGTTGAATTATTTCATGATCCCTCTCCGCTAGGTTCTATTTATGCTAATCCCACGCTGCAAAATAGTTACGATACTTTTTTTTACTTTCTTAATCTTTTTATAAAACGTCATAGGAAAAGTTCCGCGCCGCGTAAAAATGAGGATGAAATTAAATTAGATATCTTAAAAGAAATGGCAAGAAAACATGCGAATATTTTTGAAGAGAAAATGTTTAGTCTCGCCCTAGCCATCCTAAAAGACGTTACTTCAATATACGAGAATAGAGTGGCAGGTGTGCAAATAGACGCTGAAAGGAAAGACAGAGAAAGCTTTAAAGTAATTCTTGAAAATGTTTCTCGGATAATGGACGAAAGCAAAGAAACACTTATTAATCTTCAGTTATCAGAAATAGCTGCTGCTCAAGCGGGAGAATTCGATAGGGTGTTTTTTGGATGGAAAGAAAAAGTTGTAGTTTGGGTGGACGGGCAGTTGCGACAAGTTCCTGGAGTCCAAAAAGTTGAGGAGCTCCAAGAGTTTCCTCGGATTATTAGAATGGCCACCGACGAAGGTTATGCGCATTTTCAAGAAAAAGTTTTGGCCCAAGATAATCAATGTGGATTTCAGGCCGCGAGTGTTAAACGAGAGGTGCTTTATGAGGTGCTCTTAGAAGCAATAAAATCGGAAGAAAATCGAAAGTTTTTAGCTCCTGAAATTTTGAATTATTTATATGAAATGACAATTGGTGCACGTCGAAGTCCCGGGGTAAGGGAAGTTTTTTCGAAAGGTGAAACCGTTAGTGATGTTCTCGATCTTCTAGATATTTATGCCGAACTTCAAAAAGCAGTCGATTTGTTTGGCTCAACAAACGATTTTAAAAATATTTCGCCTTCAATTGTCACATGGCACTCATCTCGTGGGATAGATTTAGAAAACTCCGCAGATATTTTAGACCAATTAAAGTCTGCTCAAAAAAAATGTGAAGAGCAGCTACTTGAAATGTGTGCTTCCGAAAAACTTTGTAATAAATATATTAAAGAGTACAAAAGAAATGAAAAGAGCTGGCTAGGAAGACGCTCCATGAAATTGTATGCGGAACAGAAAGGGTTACCACTTTTTGCATATGATATGTTAATAGCTCCAGCTGGAAGCAAGAATGCAGACAAAAAAGAAGTCAGGTTTAATCCGGAATTTTCAGTCGAAATTCCGGTGCATCATGCACAGCAAGCTGTTCATGTGGTATTTGTGAACGGAAATCACTACAACATATTAGTTCCATTAACGCAAGAATATGGGGATATATATCGAGAAGATTTAAAGAGACAATTTGAGGTTTTTGTACAGGCGGAGTTGGTTCAGATTTGGAATAATATTAAAACTATAGCAGGTTTGACGGTTCGTACGTTATCCCAAAAGCTAGGAGATTTAAATAATCAGTTGGAAGATAAAAGAGAAACGGTGAGAAAGAAAAGAGAGCCAGTTCAAGAGCAAGAAGAAGTACTTAGAAGTGAGCTCGATGCATTTAGGTCACCCATTTCTTCAAGTAGACGCCAAAAATATAATGAAGCTCCTGAACAAATGAAACAATTTGTTGTACAACGATTTAAATTACCCGCTAAAGCTGCTGAACGTGATCAGTGTCCCGAATTTAAATTGTTGTTGTCTTTTGAATTAGATATCAATGAAATTTTAGATGAAAAAGGTAAAAATCTTTTATTAATAGGGGTGGAAATCAGAGCTGATATTAATGTTATTAAGAAATTGTTGGAAATGCAGTGTAGCCCTTTTCAAAAAAGTGATTGGACGCTCAATTTAGACCAGCGAAGTGCGCTTGAAGAAGCAGCGGATTTTGGTGGAAATAGCCTGGGGGGAGAACAAGATGCCTATAAAAAGGCGGTTCATAAATTAATACTTGAAGACATAGTTAAAAAAAGAAAGATTTTTTATCCTCAGAGAGTCGACTTAATCGAAGGGCTTCTTCTCAAAGAGAGTGGGGAAAAACTTTGCACAAGCGTAGAAGAATTGTCTATTAAGTACGCCGAAGAGATGATTAAAAAATTATCCCAAGAAAGGGGGTTGCTTAAAAGACTTATATTATTCTTATTTGGAGCTAATTTATTAAGCGAAAGAGCCAAGAATCTTAGTAGCACCATTCAAGATTTGGTAGAGGTTTCACTATATTTTGATGTGTTAACTTTTCGGCATCGCCTTTCATCGCTGGTTGGGAATGCAAAAACTAGTGCAATTCGTGGTATAGGGGGCAGTGATTTCTTGTCGGGTATGGAAAGCATTCTTGAAGAGACCGATCCGCTCTTTGAAGAAGTAGATTTAGTTTTGCAGCAGCGTGCTTATTATCAGCGAGTTCGTGAGTCGCATGAAGAACACGTTAAAAACTCAGTAGCTGCAGGCGCAACGGATTCGGATAGGCGTTTACTCGCCGAAAATGAGCAATTAAAAGAAAGGCTTGTGGCTAAAGAAAAAGAAAGCGCTGCTAGAGAAATGCGTTTTCAGGTACAACTTGATCAACAAAAAGAAGAATCCCGAAGGGAAATAAGCGGGTTAAGATTGCAACTGGATGAACAAAAAACTATTGCTGCTGCACATCAAAAAGAAGCGGATGATGTAAGAACTAAATTAAGTGCACAAGAGAGTTTAACAGCAAAACATGAGGAGAGATTGGCTCGGCAGCAAGAGCAAATCGACCTATTAATGGCTAAATTTGGCCAGGGTAATCAGGGGCAAGGCGATCGACCGCCAGACCCTAAAGCAAATAACGGTGGATACAAACTAGAGATGTTTTAAATTTAGGTTATAAAGATGGGTATATCGCAAACTACAATGCAGCAAAGTGAATATCTTAACTCTAAAAAAGAGATAGATATTTTTTTGTGTAATTTAGAGGGGCTATATTCACGTAAGAAGCCTTTTTTTGCGACTACTTGTAGTTATAAAACTTTACTTGAAAAAGTTCCGCATGATGCTGGTATGCCGGAATATAAATATTGGGAAGAAATTTCCTTGGGCGCAAAAAGTGAAGATGAAGCGCTAGTCAATTTAAATAAAGCTTTAACTGTCTATAACGAATCTCCCTGGTGGAAAAGGTGGTTACCTTGGTCTGTTTATCGGGCGAGACGTATGCGCGATGCTTACAATATTTTCTTGGTTCGTTCTATTCAAAGAAAATTGAATGAGGGGAATATTGATGAAGTATTACAACAGGTTGTTTCTTCTCCCGTGCAACATCGATGGTTTATGCGGTGCATTGATGGAGTACAGCAGTTAAGAACATTGGACGTAAGCAACCTCGTTCAGGAAAGGGAGAAAACAATGAAAGAAGGTTTTGTGAAAGAAAGATTTAAGGGTTTTGTCGATCATTGTTTTCTGTTGGTTACAAGTTTGTTTGAAGGAAAAGTGCTAGGTAATGAAGCTTATAAAACATCATTAAATTCTAGAACTGTGAAAAATAAGCTAGAGTCGTATCGTGATGGCCAGATAATGAACGTAATACAAGCGCCCATGTTAGCTTCTACCATTACTGGAGCGGGAGGAGCAATTATCATTAAGAAGAAAGAAGAGAGGACGAGACAAAACAAAGAAAGTCTAAAAGAAAAATGTAATAGATATATTAGATTTGTAACTGAGTATTACTATAAATTTATTCGTCGTTCTGAGGAAAGACTCAGAGAAACAGTGAGCCCTGAATCCGTTTTACCTGAATTTTCACCCAGACAAAACAGGTTGGCGCGGCTAGGAAAGGCGAGAATAATTGAAGCTGCAAAAGAACGAATTCAAAATAGAGTAAGTGGAAAAGTTACGAATACCCTATCTGATGATGATATGCTTCATGCATTGCAATATGCTGGGCGTGGATATTTACTGGAACATTTTGCTTCATTGCCGTCTGAATCACTTAATGAAACTTTTGCTATAAAGTTTGCTTATTTGCAAGCATATATGGAACGTCAAATAAAAGAAATAATACCTCAGGTAACGTTATTAGTAGCGAAGCTTGAGGAGTGGGCGGCCCAAGATAAAGAATGGCGTGAGGAATGCATTAATTCATTTGTCTCACACATTGCACAGTCTTCTTCAATTGAAAAATTTGTTGAAAATGTTGAGGCAAAATGGAAGTTCTTAAAAGAAGAGCGTTCTCGGTTCCTGCTTAATATTCCTGATGAGATGTTGGATAAAAAGGCTTATTTTGATGGGGTTAGGACAGAATACTTTGAAAAAATGTTAGTGCTAGCAAAAAAAATGTCTGATGCAGAACGGGAAATCTTTGCTCAAAAGGATGCACATTTCGAAGAAGTGTATGAGTGCTTTGAGGAATATTTGATTAATTTTGTTGATATGGTGAGCAAGAATTTAGAGAGAGCAAATATTCTTGTTGCGTCTAAAAAAGAATTTCAACAAGATTTACGCAATATGGCTTTCAAGAAATTGATGGTGGGTGATTTTTGGGATGATCCCTCCATGTCGTATAAAGTGCTTTTTTTGAGAAAAAAAGTGGAATTATTTGAGGCTTATTGGGATAGTCGTATTGAGACCTGTTGTAAGGTTATTCATGATAATAGACCCGCGGAGAGCGATGATACTCTTAAAGAAGAACATAAAAAAATGTTAGCAGAAGATTTTTCTTATCTAAAACGATGTTGGACATCAGATAAAACAAAAGATTTTCTGTTGTGTAATATTTTATTATCCATAAATCGAGAGTGGTATAAAGAAATAAGTTGTAAAGTGAATGCTGAAGAAAAACAAAAAAAAGGATGTGAGGCAAAACAAATTGCAACGAAAATTTACAAGTCCTTGGCGATGCTTTATCACCCCGATAAAGCAGGAACATCTGATGCCCATGCAGATTTTTTAACGGTAAAATCGTTATATGAAAAATCACTAGAAGAATTAGAAGGAACTGTAACGGAAAATAAAAGTAGTAAAACAATCGATGAGCAATGGAGTTCACTATTTGGTGATCTATTATTTAAGGTATCGCAGCGAAATATAGAGGCAAATTTTGTTCGTTTCCTAGCCAAAATGAAAGCTGAGTTTGATGCTCAGAAAGAAGAGTTGAATGAAGTAAGGCAAGAATTAAAGATAGTAAGGGCGCAGACTGGGGCTAACCAAGAAGGGTTGAGCGAAGTGCAGGCGAGGGTGGGGAAGCAGGAAGAAAAATTGGGTGTAATGGAGGCTCAATTTGATGCGCAACAGGCACAGCTTGCTCAGTTGATGATTCTTTTGGATCAATCTGCCACGCAACGCTTATCTAGTGCCGTAGATGAAATGAAGGTGGGACAAAGGCTTAACGTCTTTTAAAATATGAATGTAATGGTTGAGATACTGGGAGGAGTTCTTCAGTAATTTATAACCTAAGAAGAAAGAAAAAATTTTCAATATGATAGTTCAGTCATTATCCGACAACGTTTCATGATTATATCGTTGATAAGTTGCATAGGGGCGCGTAAACGCTCGATATCTTCACCGATATAGCCAGCAGTGACGTCGTCATGTTGCCAATGATTTAAGAGCCGTTTTAAAGCATAACGTGAGATATCTAAACTTTCAGCAACAGTGGTGAATGTTCTTCTTAAGTCGTGAATGCTAAAGTGCATATCAATTGTTTCGGCAATGCGCTTTATTTGTTTTCTTGGTTCAATTAAATAACCATTTTTTCCTTTGCCAGGAAAAACATAATCCCCATCTGTTTTTTGCTGTCTTCGGGTAACCCTCCCTTAAAATAGTACAAGCGAATAGTAGAATTTTCCGATAAATTATTAACGGAGGATTTGCTATGAGAAAGTCAAGGTTTAATGAAGCACAGATTGTATCCATTTTGAAAGAAGCTGAAATGGGTGTTTCCGTAGTTGAGCTTTGCCGAAAACACGGAATGAGCGATGCAACATTTTATAAATGGCGAACCCAATATGGTGGTATGACAGAAACAGAATTAAAACGATTACGCAATTTAGAAGAAGAAAATCGGCGATTAAAACAAATGTATGCAAATTTGAGCCTGGATCATCAAATTCTAAAGGATATCGTGGAAAAAAAGCTCTGAAGCCGGCAGAGCGACGAGAATTGGTGAATTATGCAGTGAATAATAATAACGCGGCAGTTCATCGTGTTTGCCGGCTGCTCAAAATAAGTCGAACAGTGTATGGCTATCACCCAAAAAAAATTGATGATGCTGAATTAAAAGAAGCATTGAAAAATATAGTCAAAAAACATGTACGACGAGGTTTTAAAAAATGTTATGACACGATAAGGCGTGATGGACATGTGTGGAACCATAAGCGTGTATACCGTGTTTATTGCAAGCTTGGATTAAATCTAAGAAAAAAACCAAAAAAGAGATTTCCCTCAAGAGAAAAACAGGTTTTGGAACAACCTAATGAGATTAATTTAATGTGGTCGATGGATTTTATGAGCGATGCGCTGATGGATGGCAGAAAATTTAGAACGTTGAATATTATTGATGATTTTAATCGCGAAGCATTAAAAATTGTGGCTGGACGCTCATTACCCTCGAAGTACGTTACACGGTATTTGGATGAGGTTTCAGAAGTACGGGGTTATCCGAGGTCTTTACGCATTGATAACGGCCCAGAATATATCTCCCACGTGTTAAAAGATTGGGCGAAGTTACATAATGTGAGCCTGAATCATATTGAACCCGGGAAGCCTGCACAAAATGCGTATATTGAACGATTTAACAGAACTTACCGAGAAGAAGTTTTAGATATGTATTTATTTAAAAGCATTGAAGAAGTACAAGAAATTACAGACAAATGGTCACACGAGTACAATCATGAAAGACCCCATGAATCATTAAAAAGTATGACGCCACATGAGTATGCAATGAAACACGGGAATACTACTAACTAATTCACTGTACTAAAAATGGGGGCTTTACATTCGAACTAGAATTTCATGAACATGTGAACTTAAAGGCAGTTTGTGCTCGTGGCGATTTTTAGGATCTGGCAATATCAAGGTTTTATCTTTGAGATCGATGTTGGACCATTTCAATTGGGCGGCTTCATTTCTTCTTAATCCTGTTAGTAATACAAAAAGTAAATAATCACTAATCATGTCATTGTTTAGTTTTATGTTGGCATTGTACCAATTTTGAAGTTGATAATTTTTTATGTATGTTTTTCTGCGCTTTGTTCGATACCAAGAGCGAGTAGCTGAAAGTCGAGAAACGGGATTTTCGGCAATAAAAGAATTGCCTAGGGAATCTTCGTATTTTATTTTTGCGAAATTAAATAAAGCGCGTAATAAGCGCATTGCATAATTAGCATAATATTGACCATTTTCTGTTCCTAGCTTTGTATGATATGCAGAAATTTTGTCTTTTTTAAGTGACAGCAGGGGTTTGTTTTTCCATTCAGCAAAAGCATTTTCTATAAGCCGAGTATATCCATAAACGGATGAGGGCTTTAAATCTATTCGGGCCTTTAAATAATCTTTGAAAACTGTTTCCAGTGTAATGCGATGAATGTGGTCGCGTTTTTTCTCTCTAAGAGGATCTCCGCCCGTTGCGATTTTCCCAAGTAGTTTTAATGCTTCTTTTCGGGCTTGTTCAGCAGTTAATTCACCATATTTGCCTAAAGTTATTCTTTTTACTTTCCCATGAATACGTTTTTCAATAATAAAGCTTTTAATGCCTGCCTTAGTAACACGAAGAGCAAACCCCTTTAAACTATCATCACGATAAAAAATTTGATTTTTTTCTATTGGAGATTCAGCTTGCTCTATGGTTGTTTTAATCAATCGCATCGCAATTTCCCTCAGTTTCATGTAGACGCTATGTAGACAGTTAAATAAAAGTTGCTTAAAAGGACTTCTAACTATTTAAGTTAAAAATATGATATAAAATAAAGGAAATATCAACTGTCTAATATTATGTAGACATGTTTCGATGTACTTAAAAATAGTTAAAAGAGGGGTTTTTGTAACTGTTAATCACTGGGTCCGTGGTTCGAGTCCACGTCGGGGAGCCAAATTCAAATGTGGTTGCATGTAAAATAGGGTATTTTTTACTCTTGTTCGTCCCTTACTTTTAACAGTACCGTATAAGCATCTTGTTTTTGGTAAACGCTCATATGGATCTTAAACTCTCACTTGCCCCAACTCTTTTAGTAAATGCTCAAGAAGCGCTTGATGAGCTTTCTATTCCACTCGGAAACGTTAAGTATTCCAAACTTCCTGCAGAAGAAGATAAAGCTGAATCTCAAGCATCTCCTAAGTCCCAAGAGCAATCTAAGCCTGGGGATTTTCCACAATCTACAGAGGAGCCACGTACTCCCGAAGAGCGTTTCGCATTTTTGCTAAAAGGTGCCCGAGATATTTGCACCAAATTTGTAAAAAAACATTTTCAGTATGTGCACGAAAAATTTCCAAAAAAAACGAAATTTGATAGTTACATTCAGGTTGTGCTCAGTTTAGAGGCAGAGAGTCGGTATTTCTGGGGCACATGGGCATGGTCTTTATATAACCGTCAACCATATGAGCTTTTTCAAAATGTGATTCATTTGCATAGATTGACGACTGATGTAGAGCGAGCATGGGAATTGCTAACTGGTTTTATGGCGTGGGTCAGGAGTCCTTTGTTCGAAATAATTGTGCCCACCCAAAAAATTTTAAAATCTCCCATAGGAACGAGATTTAAAATAAAAGATATTTTAGCGAATGGCGATTGCGGTTATACCGCTTACGGTATTGAACGAAAAGATGCCCACGCATTATTAAAAGCAAATATTCATGATGAAGTTGTTAGAGTTTTACTCAAAAATCCTGTAATCGTTGCTTTACGATTACAGAGTTTTGTTGATTATTTGAAGGGAAAAAAATTAGCAGGATTACCGGAAGCATTATCACTGGAGTATGTCGAACAAAACATCGAGTCATTATCAGAAAATGGTGATATTGTTTCAGCGTTTATTGATTACGATGTCATGCTTAAACGTGATGAACCGGGTCATGGATGGATTCACCCGTTTATGCTTCAAGCGTTAGCCCATCTTCAAAAAGCAAAATTATGTATATGGCGAAGAGGTAGCTTTAATCAATTGGTTCCCCATCGTACCCCTGAAGGTGATTTTTCTGTTTTTGAACCAGAAAATCCTAAGCGAGAAATCCATTTATTATTTATTAATAACGATCACTTTGATCGGTTAGAAACATTGCAGCCTAAAGAAGGTGAAATTCCATTCAGCCTTTCGGCGAGAGCGGAGGACGAATTACAAGAAACATTTAATCGCCACAAAATCTCTTTTCTTGGGACGTTGAGAGAATTAATTCTATTTTTGAGTGAACTGGCAGTCGAAAAAGTGACTGCACAGAGTCTAAAGGAAAGAACCATTATTTCTCTTGACGGCGTTATTCCTGGTCTTGCACCTGAAGAATCGTTGGAGCTTTTGCATTATAAGCTTTACGCGTTATCTCCCACACCTGCAAGTGCAGAACTGGTGAAATTGGTTCGCGATAAAGTCGTGAATGATGTTGAAATCGCGCTTTCTGATCTCACCAGGGATTTGGAAATCCATGTGAATAGTCTATGGAAAACCTGTCTCCGCGAAAAATTAAATCTCAGACAATTTGTTGCAAATAAGGTGGTTCCCGTAGAAAAAGAAGCAACCGTATGCAGAGAAAAACTTAGCTATGCAGAACAGCAAAATCAGCAGCAATGGGTTCAGTTACGAGAGAGGGATAAAAAACTCGGTGAAGCCGAGCGCCAAAAATTCGCGTTGTTCAAAAAAGTTTCTGAGCGTGACGAAACAATCGCTAAATTAGAGGCGGAAAATGCTGTTTTAAAAGGGCTACAGGGTAAATCGGCTAGACGAGAGGTTACAAAATAGGGAAAGTATGAGAGACGCCGAACTTGTGCAAATAGACGATGAAATGATTGTTATAGATTTAAGTGACAATCAAACACCTATTATTGAGCATCCTTATTACACGGTATATCGTACTCAAGATAAAATTCGTATTAAACTCAGCAAAGAAAAATCAATTTATAACATTCAGTATGGTAAAGCGGGAGAACGCACAAAAAGTATTGAGATTTTAGGTAACCCGGATGCAGAAGTTATTATCAGTAATACCCATGTTTTATGTAACAAAATAGAAGTCCATGCTAAAGAAGTCGTAGTAGAAGAAGGCAGTCTTATCCAATCAGGTCGTTTCATCGTTAAGGCAAGTGCGCTGACGTTGTATGGAAAAATTCTTGCACGTAAAGCAGATTTTGAATTTCTTGTCGGTTCTGTGGGTTTTACGAATGAAGGTGTTTTTAGGGTTTCTGAAGAATATAAGCAAAAAAACGGAAGCTTTCTTACCCGAAATTTTTTTGATGCGACGCAATCTGTTTTTGATTGTGACAGTATTTATATTTTTGGTGTATTTAATGGGAAAAGTACACGACTTAATACTGAAAAAAATCTACTTATTGATGAGCATGCGCAATGCCTTATTAATGAAATTAAGTGTCGTTCTAAGGGAAAAACGTTTTTAGCCGGGAAAATGTCGGCTTCTGGTGATTCAGCGATGAATTTAATTATAGATATAGAATCGCGTAAATTATTTGTTGCTTCAACCGCATCATTTGAAAAATATCACTCGCTTGTTTTTAATGCTACAAAGGTTGCTCAACTTTCTCAGGGAATTCGATTTGATGAAGTAAAGAAGCTTACCGCAGAAGCAGAGCAATTGTTATTTGAATGTTCAGTGCCTCCTGTAGAAGAAATATTTCTAAATGGAAGGCGAGAGATTGTTACATCAGAGGCGTCTGTTGTTGAGGCCACTCAGAAAATTCAAGTGAAAGGCGCGAATGCAACATTGAAAGGTACGCTCCGAGGAAATGTCGAGACCCCCGAGTTTTTTAATCATTTTCATTTAACAGAAAGTTCAGTTATTGAAAACACTGAAAAAATGCAGGTTAAAGGAAAGCTTATCGAAGCTCAAGGGAAAATGGCTGTTAAAGGAGCTGTTGATTTTCATGGACAAGCTTCGGTTGCTACATCAACAACTTCTGTGACACACGCGAGGAAGGTGGGTTTTGTTTCAGCGTTTATTCATGTTGCAGGAACATATTCTGTAACAGAGGAATTTAAGCAAAATGCCTCCCAGTTTCTTCAGATAGATGCTCTAACTACAGTGGATGCAGATTGGATGATATCTCTTGCTCCTTGGGTTTTATTACAAGGTCTTTTGTGCGCAAAAGTTTTTGCGAAAGGTGAAAGGGGATTATGTAATCAGGCAACGGTAGAAAATAAAGGTGATACCACGTTGATGTCTAATGGCAGTTTGCTAGGTTTGGAAAATTCAGCGATAGATAGTAATGGTGTCAAATTAGTGGCGCCGCGGAATTATCAATTTGGTCAGGTTAAAGGTTCAGGCTATGTTCGAGAAGAGGGCATGGAAATTTACAATGCGGCGTCGTCAACATTTGATTCGGCTTTGAATGATATAGCGGGTGATGCGGTAACGCTTGCAGGGGGCGTAAAAGGCAAAAAATCACAAGTACAATCAACGGATAAGATTAATACGTTATCTACACATGCGTTTCTCACAGATACGACGATAGTACACTCACAATATACATTTGAAGGTCCGTTTAACGTTAAGGGTGAATCTGCCGGGTTAGTTGCGGGTGATTCAGCAAATGTTACGTCGGGAGAGGCTAAATTAAGCAAAGCCCTAACTGTTTCTTCCTATGCAGTCGATTTTCAAGGCCGGGCTGAAACAGATGAGTGTGTGTTTGGTAAAAATAGTGATCGTGAAAATAGTGAGTTAAATTTAAAGAACGCACAATTAAGCGCTTCTAAACTGAGAACAGATCACGATCATTGTAATGCAGAGGCAAGTGCGCTCGATGTGAGGCAGGCTGAGTTCGACAATAAAAAATCTGTTCATTTAGTAAAGTGTAATGTTTCGTATAAAGAACAAGTGCGTGTAAAAACAAAAGATTTTCAGGGTGACAGTGTTGTGATCCAGCCCAAAAGTGATAATAAAGAGAGCGATAAATCGAGTAATCAGAGCTCAGGCGGTTTTTTTGTTGATGCGCAAATGGCTCGGACAGGATTAAATTCTCATTTCAATGTTAATTCGCCTGTATATCTGGGTGATCCGTTGTGGTTGACGCTACAAAAACAAAAAGGGGATGTGTTTCGCGAGCATAATAGGTATGTTGAGAAACTATTTAATGCAATTGAAGAGAAGCTCGCTGAGGAAAAGTCAGGGATAGAACCAACCACGGATAAAAAACAAAATAAAAAAAACCAGGGTTTATTCGAAAAACGTTTGAATGATCTTAAGGCAGAACGAGACCGTTTTACATTTACGCCTGAAGATTACGAAGAGCTTTATAAAAAATACCAGGAATTATCTTCGGAAGATAAAAAAGAGGGTTTAAAAAAACTCTCATGCCTTGAGAAACATTTTTTATCAAAACGTAAATGGTATGTTAAACGTTTGAAACCGTTTGCTAAAGAAAAAAAGATAATCGCTCGTCTTTTAGATGGGCTGAATAAGTGTGATGTCCTTGAGCAGCAATTAAAAGGCAAGAAAATAAACAGAGAAGCTAAGTTGGGTGGTGAATTTAATGGGCCCTCGCTGACAGTTCATGCTGATGCCATGAGAGCAACTTCCTCTTTTCATGTGTCTAAAAATACCGGTACAGTCATTTTCGAGGGTGCTTCGGCATCATCTGTCGTGAATATCGATTATGGTTCCTTAATCGAAAGTAAAATCGCGCGTATTAAAAATGTTGAAAGATGTATTGTGAGTGGAACATTAAGTGCACAAGAGATTGAGGTAAAAATAAAAGAATTATTAGTGGATACATTTGGGCGTGTGGGGGTTAAGGATTCTAAAGTTTCCATCAATGCAGATAATTTCACACTAGAAGGTATACTTGAAGCGAAACAGGCAATGGTAAGATGCTATCGAACCTTCTTCCAGTATTATGGAAAAATTAACGTCAGTAAAATTGAATTAAACGCACCGTTTATTTTTACTTGGTTAGGTGAAACTGAAGCAAATTCTCTTAACTACAGTTCTTATTTTGAGTTTGGAGTTACCTGGAAAACATTAGTTAATTGGGATGTTCGGAATTCATTTGTCAGACTTGTTTTAGCACCACGTTTTTTAAATTTAACAGAAATCATTGAAACACTTCGACTACTTAAAGATAAAAAATTTAGTCTTAAAGATATGACCTTCTTGGATGGGTTAAATAAGCTAACCTATGGACTTCAAAGTTTGTATACGCTTTGTAGGTTTTTATTCCCGAAAGTGGCTTTACTTTTGTATGCCGCGTTGACGTTCCTTGTTATTGGGCTACAAATTTATGCGTTTTATCTGGAAGCGCAGAAAAGAGATCTTTCTTTCGCCGGTGCTTTGCCTTATTTGGTGATCCTAAAAAATATTATTATTTCTGGTTTGTTTGCGATACTGGGAGGTATTTCATTTTTTCAAGATGCTACACCGTGGGTGAATTTCAATAGCGGAATGGATGTGGCTTCGGCGCTCGTTGCATTGTTAAGTATAGCGTTGCCTTCCACATATGCTGATGCATTTATTAATTTGGATTTGGCAAATTTTTTTACTTTTACACAAAGTTTGCGCGGGATCGTAACGGCAAACGCATTTTCACCCTTTGCATTAAATGTCGTCGAAATGGGTATGGGTCAATTATATGATGTAAGCCCACATTTTACGTGGAATGAAAGTTTATCAGGACATTACGTTCTGCAAAATTTTACATTTGGGATGAATGTCAGTGTTTCTTCAGATATTTATCAGCAAGTACCTCGCAGCATGGTTGCGGGGCATAACGTTACAATTTCACAGTATGAATTGGGCCACCCACGTGTTTATGTTGACAGATACGGATCATTAACCTTGCCACACTATAAGCTCGTAGGAGGTCCATCATCTGAACAAGCATTGGTAACGCTCGATAAAAAAGGGGAATATGGTTATCTTCTTCCTCAGGGCGATACAACTACTTTTGTGTTTGACCCTAAGCATCTCGGTCATGATATTTCCCTTACAAGTCAACGCGTTACAACAGCGCCTGCTCAAAAAGGATATAAACCTTCTAGTGGAATTGCACGTAAAAGCAATGCATCTCAAACGCAAAATAGCGTGGCTATTACGAGTTCGGAACATAAGGCGGATGAACAATCTCCAAAACTTAAAGATAAGTCGAATACTCATGTTTCCACAAAAAAACATCCGGCACCAGTAGAGCCAGTTTTAGATATTCCTTTCAACGAAATTGTTGATGCTTCCTGTGTAACGCTTGACGGGGTGGTTGTGAAAGCCGAAGCAGGGAAGGGATTGCTGGGCCTTGTAGCTAATCAAGGTTCTGTTACATTAAATAATGCAGAAGTAGATGCGGCGACAGTAATGATAAGCGCATTTAAAAATGTTTTAGAAATAGCCTCTCAAATAACGGCGACAACCTTAAGTGTTAACGCGCATATGGGAGATTTTGTTGAAATTAAACAATCCAAAAATACTGCAAATACGGCACAATTCACAGCAGGAAATGACTTTATTGACGATGCATCCACAAATGAATGTAAAAGCGGAGCATCAGTACACGTCGGTCATGATTTTATTATAAGAGCATTTTATCATTGGAATACGTCAGAAGAAGCGGTTAAAACTCAATCGAGAGTAATCTATATTCCTGGTATGTTTGTAGCAGGAGAACAAGGGTTAACGGTAGTTGCAGGGCATGACATTTTAAATCATGCAAGTTATATGCAAGCGCTCGGTGACCTTATTTTAAATGCTGGGAATAATATTGTCGCGACAATGGAACATTATCGTGAATGCGTCTATTCTAATGGTAATATGTTTCATCACAAAGAAGTGTGGGTAGAACGTGTACTTTCAGCAGTATTTCAATCGGTTCATGGTGCGTTGAAATTAATTGCGTCCTCTGGAACATTAGACGCACAAACGGCAAAATTTTTAGCCGCGACCTCACTTGAAGGCAGTTTTAAATTTTCGCCCATTTTTCGCGATTTTGTAACGCATACCGTTGTCAAAACTTCCGGTTCCTTTTTAGGTATTCCGGTTTATGAATCGACCACCAAAATTAGGGAAACCATTAATTCACTGATTATTTCACCGTTGATGATGAAATTTGTAGTGGAATATGGAAATTTATATTTCCCTAATATTAATATCGATACGAAAGATTTAATTCTGATGACACCTAATGGTGATGTTAGTTTTTCTCAGGATAAAATTAAAGTTGAAATACATGAGAGATATGTAACCCTTTCATTAAAACTGGGTCCTATTAATATTTCTTATTCATTCAGTCCCAGCGCAAAAGATCCTCTGGATGTTTCAGTAGTGAATCCTTTATATAAAGCCCTCCACGGTGTTCTCACCGATGAAAATCCGGATAGGCGTAACGGTGATGTTTATAACGCAACTGAAGCAGGAGCGGGCATCGGCAATAAACTTTTACAAGGAAATTATGCGAGTGCATTGGGTATAGCTTCTGTTGGAGGTGGTGTATCTGGTACAGATAGAAGTGTGTCTTATGAAATGCAAGGCAGAAATTCAATTCATGTTGAAAATTTTGAGGCGACCACAAGGGACGGCGTTACGGTCAGTCATGAAAATCTAAATGCGACGAATGTCACCTTACATGGAAGTTCAAAATTAAGTTCTGAAGGAGATATGCTGAAAAATTCTGCTCAAGAAACCACTGTAGGAGTCAGTGGTGAAGTTGGGCCAGGTTCTGTTGTTACTGGAACCGCTTCAGGTTCTTACTTCTCTTCACAAGGGGTAACTGCTGCGCCGAATCACATTACAATTACGGGAGAATTAAAAGCGGATAAGCCTTTAAATATTTCATTAAAAAATTCCACTATGACAGGCGAAAAGTCGAGCGCTATTGGAAATGTAAGCATGCAAGGCGCAACCAGTGAACAACACCAAAGAAGCATCGCCGGTTCAGTGGGAACAAATAGTTTTAGTGCAGCGGTAGATCGTGTCGAAGAACGTACAGAAGTGCCCACGATTTTGTCTGTGAAAAGTGTTTCTGGTGGAGAAGGAAGATATCAACAAACGGAAAGTGGAAGTGTACGAACAGAAATAGGGGGGGCTCTATCAGTAAGTTTCGGTCCCGAGGAAAATGGTAAACATAAAAATAATGAATATACCTTATCAGGTGCAACAGGAGGATATACCAATACCTGTGATACAACGTATGCCGATGGAAGCATATCACATTCAGGAACAGACCTTGAGTTAGATGCACCGATAGGATTGACAAAATTAGGTCAAACGGTGGCTCAACATTTTTCAGAAAATCCCCCACCACCACAAATGCCACAAGATGATGGAATTTCAGTCAATGAAAATCGATTAGAAGAATATAATTCGCCGAATTACTCCAGCCAATTAGGAAATTTACCTGGTCACGCTAAACCTGAAGATACGAATCCTAAGACTGCTCACAAACAACAAAAGATTACGCAAGATGATGGAATGTCAATTACTGAAGAGCATTTGGAAAAATATATGTCTCCTGATGTTCGTTCACAATTAAATCCTAGTCAGGCGACGGATCAAAAACCATACCAAAATAATAATGATAAAAATAAAACTAATGCTGAAAATCTTGGAAAAGCGTTAGTTCAGGAAATGGCTGGTCCTCTGGAGGTTGCTTATCCTCTTGCTGATCTTGCTTTGGATGCTGCTAATACTTTTGCAGATGCGGGAATGGGGAATAATTCATTTTCATTTGCAAGCGCACCTCCTGAAACTTCACATCACGAACTAACGCAGTGTGAACAATATGATTATCCTGCGGGCGATTTTATTATGGGATTCGCCAGAGGTTTAGGCGATGTTGCCATGGGATTAGTAATGTTTGGGCAGGGGGCTGTTTCGATTTATACCGATGCAAGTACAGTTGCGATTTATAATTTCCAACAAATAAGCCCAGGGTTGTGGAATGTATCACAAGCAAGTTTCGATGCGGCGCAAACAAGAATGGCGCATCGTGCAATTGGTTTATTTTATTTTGCAAGTAATCTCGCGACAAATGTTGTGATGAATGCGCCGAGTGTTGTTGAAGATATATCGATTTTGGGTGTAGGTGAGTTTGCTAGAATGGTGTTATCGGGAAATACCTTTTTTCAGCAAAATTATAACCAAGCACAATATGATGTAATTGAACGATTAGGTCTTCACAATTTCGTATACGATATTACAGGACCAGAACAGGTAGAGCGCACGGTTGCTTTTTGGGCGCCAGCGGCAGTATTTTCTAAAGTTGAAAGAATGATGAATATGGCGGGGTTTGGAATTGAAGGAAGACCTTTGTTATTTCCGTATATTGAAAATGCAGAAGTAACAATAACAACAGCTGTGGTTACAGAAATGCCGAATGTAGAAAGAACACCCTGTCATGATTTATTGAGAAATATTTATCCAGGTGCTTTTGAAAAAAATGTCTTATCCGTTCGACCTATTTACGAAGATCAAACACTGAAGTTTTTGGTGGAATATGATAATGGCGGTGTTTTAGTCGTTCCATCGAATTTAACATTCACAGATGCACCCTTGCCGGATATCTTAGAACATTTTGTTCATAGCAGCAGCGACGTTGAGAGTGAATCAACGCAAGTATATTCATCGGCTCCTCATTCAACCCAACTTCCATTATCTGCGCTGAAAGAAAATGAAGTATCAGGAGAGTTTAATTATTATATTTCTCCGGAAGGTCATTTGTTGATATCAAGTGAACGGATGAAAATGCCTTTTGTTTTAGCAGAGGGTGCAGTGGAATTTGAAGATGGCGATATCGTGGGTGAGTTGCTGGAGCCAGAAAACCCTCTTTATTATTCCCGTGGTGAGCATCTGGGTAATTTTGTTGAACACACCTTTTCCACATATGGATTTAGCGATATAAAAGGGCGTTTTGTTCGAGATGTTCTCCCGCTTACACTAAAGCAATTAGAAACAATTCCACCTCCTATTTGTTTGCCTGCAGTATTTGATTCAGTTTCAATGACGGTTTACGGTGGTTTGCAACAAGCGAATGTAGAAACTGATCATGGTCAATTAACACACACAATGCCTTGGCATTATTCTGGAAGAGATTTTTTTTGGGGAGTTGTTACTGGTTTGCTTCACAGCGGGTACGGAATATGTAATCTCATTGAGTCACTTGTTATTGTAGGGAGTGATTTATTTTTACGGGGTATTCAAACTAATCTTGCGGTATTTGGAATAAGAAAGAATTTGCTTTTGATAGACCAGGGTTATTATGAAGATGCTCTGACATATTTAGCAAATACACCTTTTGCAAGAATTGGGGTTTTTGCTTGGGATGAAGCAAGACAATGCGCGTTATTTTTGATGGTCTGGAAGAGTGGAGAAAGTAGTCTTTACTATGAAGCCTATTTAGCCATTAAATCACGTCAAGATGGACGTATTGCTTCTGTTCGCCAGTATGGGCGAGATTTACTGTTTTATCGGAGTGGGCCAGATTTAGTTCATGTGGTTGCTGAAATTTTGTCACCAGCGATTGAATTTAAATTTTTTGGAATGATTAAAAATTACAGAACCTTTGGAATGGGTTCGCACCCTCCTGTATTTAAACCTTCAAGTACTCGAATAGATTGTGAGAATCACCCGTTTGTTAACGGTGAAAAAAATTGGGAAAACTACGCGTTAACGGTAAAACAGATTCGTGATTCTCATTTCAGCGGGTCAGCGCTATTTATCATAACTCCAAAGGGTAAGTTGATTATGGCAGATTCAGTTGCGGCGAGGGATTTACACCATCCGATGATAACGAAATTTAAACCGGTTGTGCTTGCAGGGGAATTTTATTTTAAAGAAGGAAAATTAATTAAATGGGATGCAGGTTCCGGCAATTATCTCCCCTATGGTCAGCATTTAGAACAAATGGGCACGAAAGTATTGGTAAAGCATGGTTTTACCGAAGCTCCAGGAAAATTTGATCATAAGCTGGGTGATAAGTTTGCTGGAAATCCTGGAGTTTATATAGGTCAATGGAAATTACCGTTGTATGAAGCGATAAATATGTTAATAGGTTATGGACATGTGAATTCTCTTGACCAAGATAATGACAATAATGCCATAGCCCTATCGCCTGCATTCTTTGAGGGCAATACCTTCGGAAATACTACAGGTTCTACGTCGAGCAATTTACGATTCGCTTTCATTGGATATTTTTTGGCAAGAAACTATGGTGGCATGTTAGATTCAAGTCAATTTCTCTTTGTGTCTAATCATCTTCTTGGGCATGGGCTTTACCATTTTACAAAAGCAGATAAATTGAATACCTTAAGTTATGAGTTAAGTATCAGTGAAGTAACAGGAGATTATGATAATAGTGAAAGAGAAATCGCTAAAGTTACGAGCCAATCAATTGCGGGAAGATATGGCGCCAGTTATGGAACGCAGTTAGGGTTACGTTTTTGTTTTTTTGGGCCATCCTTTGTACGTGCACTGTGTGTAACGGCGGGAGGCTCAATAGGGTATCAGGTAATGAGTACTTCCTCGGAAGAGACTGTAGATGCAGTATTTGAGCCATCTGATCAAGCTGCAAATCGTAATAGCTTTTTTTATCATCCGCCTTCTCGAACAAGTTCTGAGCAAGCGCTTTCTTCAGTGGATGACGAAAGAAATACGGCAGTGGTTTATTTTCGGCAGTCCAATTAATTTTGTTAGACGCCCGCGTTTTTCAATCAACTTGCCGTGTGTGAGTAGTTGATTTTCCCTCTTCCGTTGGAATTTCCTCGGCATTAAAATAATGCCAGGTGATAATCGTAAGGTAGCCATATGAACTTGATAAAACCCTTTGATACAAGCACGGAGCTCCTGGTAAAAAGATATAAAAACGGTATTCAACTTGTGAGACCAGGAAGGTCAGAGGATGAGTTTTTAAATAAAAGTATAGGAAGCCTATTTCATTCCTCATTGAATGTTTATTTTTTTGACACGAATGTAAAGGTAGTTGATTTTAATGATTCAAATATCGAATCAATGGGCCTTCAAAATAGAAAAGATATATTGGGTCGACGACCGGAAAATTTCTTTGAGAAAGCAATATTTGCTAAAATATTGAGAAGAAATAATGAGTACGTGATATCTCAAGCTTCTGTAAAGATTACCGAAGAATCAGGCATAAATCGCGCAAGTGTTTTTGTTCAAACGCTAGGGTTCAAATTTCCCTGGTATCATGAAGACAGGGTGATTGGTTTATTCGGCTGTTCTATACGAATTTGTCCTCAGTTTTTATCTGATTTTCCACGAGCAATTTCTCATGTTATAGCAGCCGATTTATTTCCTTCCGCGTCACACGTATTGCCTGTAGTTCAGCAACGGATTCAAAAACCTTCATTACCTTTTAGTACACGGGAAACAGAAGTACTCAAGCAAATGATTTTAGGAAAAACAGCGCGTGAAATAGGAGAAACATTCGGCCTTTCTCGGCGCACAGTCGAAAATTATATCAATAATATTAAAATTAAATCTAATTGTGGGTCAAAATCTCAGCTCATCAGTAAGTATATGAATTATTTTATGGTTGAGGTATGAGAATAATGCAGCAGGCCTATCATCTATGATACCGATGGCGATTTGCATATCTGTTGTTACAAAAAAGCATTCAGCTTATAAAACTTGATAGTCGGTTTGAAAGAAATCATTCACATAGCCTTGCAAGCGTGTACCAAAACCCCCTTTCCGTTTATTTTTCCCCGCGAGAAATTGCGGTTATGCAACAATTAATATGAGGTAAAGCAGCTAAGAAAGTTGGAGAATCTTTGCATTTTTCTCCCCGCACAATTTAAAATTCTGTTGAAAGGATGAAAGTTAAAAAAAATTGTAAAACGAAGTCAGAGCTAATTGATAAATTTATCGATGAATTTTTTGAGAAATAATACTAACTCTTAACTGAGTGTGGGGATTTTGCGGAGATGGGTTGTGCTTTACTATGCCCTGCGGTGCTAAAGTAGTGGGCGCACCGATAGTAAAACATTATAAAAATCAAACACTTAATTTTTATGGCTCCAACTGTTAATCACTGGGTCCGTGGTTCGAGTCCACGTCGGGGAGCCAATTCTCCCATACCTTATATATAGCAATTCCCACTAATGTCATCCTGAGCGAGCGGAGCGAGTCGAAGGATCTTAGGATATGATTAAAACGATGTGATTCCCCCATCTTAGATGTTCAATTATGGAGATATATGAAAATGGAGTTTAGTTCTGAAAACTTTGAGCTGAAATATTATGAAAAGAAGTTACATGCTTTAGAATGTTTGCAAAAAAAAATTAATATTGAATTGAAAAACAGCGAAGGGATAATGGAGAAAATAAGTTTCGAGGATGAAGGTTTTATATTATGTTTATGCTATATATCAGCTTTGGCAAATTTATATTACAAAAAAAAATATAGTGACAGTAAAAAATTTATTGCTATCTTAATGGAATGGGGCGGAGATCCTATTTTTTCAGCAATTCATCCTCTTCAATTTATGGCATATTTAGATGAAACAATTTCGTCGCGTCCTAAAAAAACGAAAAAATTAAAAGATATTTTTCATAAAATAAAACCATTTCTCCGAGAAAGAATAAATGACGGAAAACTGTTTGTGGAGGATGATTTTTTTAGGTTGCTAAAGGAAGGTAATTTGTTAGATGAGGCTGAGCTTGTAAAGATCAAAAAGGTTTGTTGTTATGGGACATACGCAGCCATTGTTTATAAACGCCTTCGCAATCCGGCGGTTCATAATGCTGCAGTTGGAGAAGTGTGGTTTAGTAAAACAAAATTCGATAATAAACCGATTGAACCTATTAACTTTGAAAAGATGTATGAAGCTGCGAAAAAGATTTTTATATCTCTAAAGGATAAGTACTCTAGTACGTAACTCGGACTTCGCTTCGCTTTATTTAGGCTCCGTTTCTGCTTTGCTTGTTAGGAAGTTTTCAATAAGCGGTAAAATACGCTTCACATGGGGAGGTAAAATATGAAAGAACGATTAAATTTTTGGCTTCGTCGTCGTGTGAAACACGCAGAAGCGAGTGCCCCTAGTGAAGCCCCAAAAAAAATAGAACCATCAGTGGCAAAGAGCTTTGTGTTTGTGTTTCAGCCTGAATCAGGAAAAACGCTGGATCTTCAAGCCTATAGAGAAGGGCGCGAAGATGAAGCTATACAAAAGTGGACTCTGTTTCATACCTTTAAAATGACGCACACAGCTTATGATAGTTTAGAGAAGCTCATGGAAGATAAATCAAAACCCGGCAACCATACCCAAGGCGATAATACTTGCGGAGTTTTATTTTTGAATTGTTCACCCGACGAAGCGTACACCCTTATGAAAAACGGAACACTTTCTCAGGCAATTGTGGATGCTAAATTTTTCGAGGAAGTTTCTTGGAAAAATCAAAAATCCTCAGGGCAACGGATTAAACCCATACGTCTCTAAATTCCCCATCATCCCTCACCATGAAGTAACCGCAATTCTTCTTCCATAACTGCTTGTATCTTTGGATCGGCGGATAAAGATGAAGGCGTCTTAATAATCTTTTCTTTCTCGACGCGCGATAACGTTTTGATATAGCGTTCCATCTTCATAGCCAAGGATTTATCCCCCTGAATTTTCCAGCATTGCGCGATATGAAGGGGTTTAAAACTACGCGTATATTTGCATTTTCCTGTACCATTAACATGGGATAGATAGCGTTTTTGCAGGTTAGTGGTATAACCAGTATAGTAAGTATCATTTTTACAATACAGAATATAAACCCAATAAGATAGAATCTTCATCGTTAAAAAGGATCTTTACGTTAAGTAGAAGGGTAATATTAGCATCTATAGAGTTCACGTTTCATTTTTAATGAGGTCAATATTGTGGAAGAATTAGTTAAAACACCTCCAGACAAAACAGATACAGCCAATGCAGATACGCTTATTCTGCCGAAAGAGGGTCAATCCGGTCAAAAAGTTCGAACACTAAAACATATTATCGACGAGTTAAATGATACCTATTTTTTCAGCTTTCGTCGGTATCGATTAAAAAAAGAGTTTTTAGAGCGACTCCGTGATCCTCGTGCCACAGCAAATCCGGTGTTATTACAGCATTCCGTTTTAGCTGCATTACTGAAGTATGCTTCAGTGAGTGATAGGCACGACATTCTTCTAATGAAAAGGCTTAACAACGAATCTGCCCTTGAGTTTGGAATTATTCGTGGATTATATAACTTCGAAGAAATTAAATTTCTTGTAGAAGCTTTTAAAATACCCATAAAGCCTGAATGGGTTTTATCAAGTAAAGAAGATCCCGAAATTAAATCGTATTTGCAAGAACATACTCCACTGTATGCCGCAGCTCAGAAAAAAGATGTAGAGGGTTTTAAAATAGCGTTAAAAACACAAAATGTTAATCTTACAGAATACGTGAGCTATAGCATTGTAGATTTTATTCAGTCAAAAATACATGAAAATCAAGGTCGTAACGCTATCATTCGATATTTTCTCAACCGAAAATGGAACAGAATGCTAAGAGCAACGACCGGTCAAATTAAGAAACAATTATTCGCACAAACAAAACAACAAAAGGCTGTGTCGACGAAATTGCTCGCTTTGCTCAATCAATGTCCTCCGGAAGAAATTTATTATGCGCTACAGTCTTATGATCATTATGACGTTCGTGACGTTCGGTTGTATGATAAGTTTCAGAGATTAAATTTACGCGATTATTTAAATATATATTTACAAATGGAGCGAATTACTTCTGAAGAAGTTAAGTTTGGATTAGAGGCACGAAAAAGCAAAGTTCCTTCACACTTGAAAATTGTTCGCAAAACGGGTGATCCAATCGCTAAAGATAAGCAAGAGGTTATTGTTCCTCAAGAACAACCGTCTGTGCTGCAGGAGGTAGATGCGCGTACACTGTTTCATGAATATTTGCGTGAAAATAATAATCCTCAAGTAATGTCCATGCTTAGACATCAATCACTTTCCGCAGAGGATATTCAGGAAGTGTTAAATAGCCAGATGGATATTGATGATGATATTAAAGAAAGTTTACAGAGCTATTTAGAAAGAGTGCAAAGACCGAGTAATGGAGCGAGAAGAGCTTTATCGTTTGGGCAATAAGAGAAATAAAATATGAAAGAAGGCCAGACACATGAAACTAAATTTTTAGAAGTGGGTTCTGAAAGCGCTGATATTGACGTGGGTATCTACAATCTTGTCCGAGAAATATGGTTGAGCGGTATCGAAACATCCAATTCGTGTGAAGATGGTGATTTCGGCAGTCGGCCTGAGCGGCGACGTATGGCTACAGATTGATCAGTGGTCTGGTTTCAATACATTTATGTGGATTTGCTTCACAAAACTTGATCGTTCCGAATGTGAAAATTTCATGATAGAAGTTTCTGAATATGCGATGCATGATGAGCTTAGTTTTATGCAGGAAGACTATGAAAGCGGCCAAAGAGAAGTTTATGAGACCCCATTAGAAATACCTCACAGTATTTCGGTTAGATTTCCAGGGCGCTTACAAGAAACCATCGAGGAAGCCTTTGTTAATTACCGAACCCACAAAGAAAAGGGCGATATTTCGCAATTATTAAGTACGTACGATGAAGTGGTATCTGGGAAAGTATTATCAGACTATTTCACTTCGTTGCTCACACTTTTATATGGAGATCCGTCTATAAAGACTTCTGATGTGAATCACAGTTATGTTTTAGAACTTTTTTCTGCCATAAGGGGTAATCTTCACAATGTTTTCATTAACTTAACTATTGACCCTACTACTAACAAAGCCATTGCTGAAATACCTGAGATGAAAAAACGTTTGGCAAATCTCGTTCAAGCGAAAGCAGATTTTCTTACAACGCGTAAAAATCCTTTGCCATTTTTTCGGCCAGTACCACCTCAAGGTAAGGAAGCTGAACAGAAAAAACTTAAGCCGGATGATAGTGGGTTAGATAGAGCGGGTCCGGGGAGTCGTAAATAGGTCGTCCGGAAGCCATTTTTTATCACCGATTCTAGAGGTTTTTTACAGGGTAGGGTATCCTTTCCCCAATTACTAAGGGACAGGGACAGCATGACCACTAAAATTAGTTTGAATAGTCATATCTCCAGAAAAAGCACCGATGCAATTACTAAAATTTGCAAGCCGCTGTTTGACAAAACCTGCATCACTTATTTCTGCTATTTAAGACGTTATCAAGACAATACGTTTACTTTTTTGCCTACCCTCATCGATATGGGAGAGTATTTTTTCGAAGACGGGCAATACCCTCTGACGTGGTTTGCAGGGATGAATTTCAATGACTTTCAGTCAGGGTATTACTTTTGGGATATCGCTAGACAGGTGAGTCTTGAGGCGTGTCAAAATATCTACAGTGAAGTCACCAAACGTTTAAATTTAAAATCAGGCGTGGATATTGTTGAGAAAACAGAAAATTATTGTGATTTTTTTAGTTTTTCATCGGCTACATCAAATATTTATTTTGTTCCTTTGGATTATTTATACGAATTTGTGTATTACTTTAAGCAGCAAACACGCGGTTTATTATTGAAAAGTTATGAAGATAGATTTTTGCTTGAAGAGCCTTCCCTGTATTTGCCTCCTATACCTTTTGGAAGTACTGCAGGGATGGAACACAATTTTAAAGATGATCCCTTTAATATTCAGCGATATTATCTTTCAGAAGAAATTTTCCTGACTCGGCGAGAAGTTGAAATTTTACGAAAACTGGACAAAGGAGAGCCTGTGAAATGTCTCGCTGATCAAATGTGTATTAGCCCTCGTACCCTAGAGCAACACGTCGTAAATATTAAAAATAAATTTAATGTGTCACGTACGCAAGAAATGTTACACCTCGCCAAACTCCATCACATTCTTCGTTAAAAATACGTAAATCTTCGGATAGTAGAAATAACCTCTTTTTTTCACAATTCTCCCCGCAGTATTCATTAATCAATTTTAAAGGGGAAAGTTATGAAAGAGTTAGACTGGGCTATTAAAAAAAATGATGTAGAACGTATTGTGTTCTTATTACAACAAGGGGTGGATTGTGAAGGAGCGGTGCTGCTTCATCTGAAAGACATATTAGTTCCTAAGTATTTTAATGAAGCAGATTTGCGAGCGAGAGGCGCGATTTTAGATCTCAATGATTTAGATGCGGCTTTCAAAAAATATAATCACACAAGCAGTTCTTCTGGCCCTATTAATACGCAGCGTATTGATATGTATATCAAGCGCCTTTATACCAGCACATTGCAAGCACTTGAAATGTGGCAAACCGGTAAATTAGCCAATCCTGAAGTTGAGAATAGTTGGAATTTAGATTCAATCAGCTATTTAGCGTCTCAATGGATCGAAGGATCACTTCCGTCATTTCTACAAGAATATGTTCAACAAACCGAAGAACGTTATACCGAACATAAATACGTAGCATGGGATAATGAATCCTTGGAGGAAGCCGAAGAAAAAACATTGGATGAGGTAATTGTGCACGCATTGCGTACGCATTGGCACTTGGTTGCCGATCAAGCAGACATTGTGTCGGTGCAAATTCGCAATAATGTTATTGATGGTGCAATGGAATTATGTGCCTCGAATGAAGATCCTGCTTTTACTAAAGCAGTATTAGCGTTTATTCGAGATAAAGTCCTCGAACAAGTTTTTAACGGTAGCATTAATGAGGAATCCATCAAAACTGCGTTGGAAGCTGAAAAAGATAGCTTATTAAAAGGTAAGTTGGTCGCTAATCAGGCTTCGTATTATGAAAAAGCTACTGTTAATCTTTTTGAGAAATGGCAAAAAGGAACGTTGGAGTCTCATACGCTGATGGATGTGGTCGCGTATTTTAAAAAACAATTCCAACATTATGAGCTTCCCGGACAATTGAAGCAGGTGCTTTTAGATAAAGCCATTCCTCAGTTGTTGAAACAATACCGTACTAAAAAAGAATTGTCGGATAAGTTAATGGAGCGTTTGACGTCGCAATTTAAAGCCAACGTGTTAGGCCATTATGAAAAAGGAGCTGTCAAAGATACGCCGTATCGTGAAGAGTTAAGCCAAGTCATTTTCTTGAAACTATTGGCGGATTGGAAAACCCAAAAATTAAGTGCGGAAGCATCTCAGTATTTGCAAGCGCATTTATTATCTGGCTTACAAGAAACCTTACAAGAGTTTGGAATGCCGACTTCACGTTACACGTTGTATTTAATGATGAGTCGTCAACACGATGAAATCACGTTGCTTCGTGATGAAAACGCGTCGTTGCGCGAAATGCTCTCCGTGTTCCAGCAAGAGGTGAACGCAATGCGTCAGGAATTTGCTGAGGTTAGAGCAGCAATGCCATCGGCTCCGGTACTCGGAAATCATCAAAACGATAACAATGCGCCGATGCCTGGAAATAATAACAACGACAACCATGCACCTGTACCACAAAATAATAATACTAAAGAATCCGATGCAACGTTGGCACAAGCACGAGGTATGTTTAGAAGTGCACCAACACCAAGTACCTTGTCGACCCCAGATTGGAGTGTATTGCCAAAATTTGGTTCGAAGTAAGGTGAAACGATACGGCAGTGGGGAGGTAATATCCTACTGCCGTATTTACTACAAAACAATATATTGTCGGCAAATGAACGCTTAAAAGGAGAAGGAGATGCAAGAGTTCTTCATGGGAAGGTTGGGAAAGGTGGATAAAAAAAGAGTGGTAACAACTGCAATTGCAAAAAGTTCTGTTTCCCTCGAAGCGGAAGAGTATGAAGACGCACTCCAAGAAGTGGAGGGAGCATTAAAGTATGAGCCTAAACATCCTGAAGCACTACTTTATAAAGCACAGGCACTGAAAGGACTCAAACGATATAACGAAGCCCTGGAATGTATCGAACGCGTTTTATATGAAGACCCACAAAATATTCAAGCGTTAGCGTTAACAGCTAATTTATTTTATCTTCTCAAAAAATTTAGGGAAGCGATCAAGCTTTCTAAGGAAATTTTGACACGCGATCCAAAAAATACCGAAGTTTTATATATTAAAGCTCACTCTCTTTTTGTGCTAAATAAATTAGCAAAAGCGCAAGCGTGTGCTGAAGCCATCGTTAAAATCGACCCCAACAATGCACGCGTTCATGTGATTGCCGCTTTTTGTAAATTGGAGCAGGGTATAAATTTCTATAATAGTTATTCGAAAGAATACGAAGAAGTAGAACAGTTGCTTTTTAAAGAGCCGTCAAAATTGTTTAGTTATCATGGTGAAATTAAAGGAATGCTGTTAGCGCTACTGGGGCGTTATGAAGAGGTTTCCGAATGTTTTGGAGCCATGTTGCCAGTTTTAGAAAGAGAAGTTCGACTTGCGCGTTATGGAAATGAAAGGGCAATTGACCAATGCTGGGTGGTAAAGAGTATTTTGTGGGAAATGAAAGGACGTTATGAAGAAGCGTTAAAATGTCTTGAACAAACCTCGGGTGAGGGTGAAATTGCATGGAAAAAAGGGAAGTGTTTACTTCAGCTGCGACGTTATGAAGAGGCGATTAAAAGCTTTGAAAAAGTACGGCCCTCTCCGCTGGTTCCTTACGGGGCAGATGCCCTTCGAGGAATAGCGTTATTTTGTCTCGGAAAATATAGCGAAGCAAAAAATTATTTTGTAGCTGCGCTCAAGTTTCATGAGGAGAATATAGACGCTTTACAAGGTATTGCAATGTGTTATCTCCAAAATGGAGAAACACATTTGGCAGAAAGGATGTTCGCTAAAATTGATGCCGTACTTTCAAAAAGCAGCGCGAAAGGAGAGGTAAGTTATTTTTATAATCAACGCGGCCATCTTTTTGCTGCCGTAAAAAAAGAAGAAGCGGCTGAAGAAATGTTTAACAAAGCCCTCAAAACCTTGCCTGATCATCGATATGCCCCGCTCTGTAGTGAAACAAGATATCAGAAAATGCAGGATTTTTATAAACGTCTTATAAAAGAAGAAGAGGCAAAAATCGCAAAAGATCCTTATTTTTATGCGAAAGGTTGGATCAGAAAAGCAGTTGCCCATATGTGTCTGGGGAATTTTGCGCAGGCTGTGGAATGTTTAGAGGTTATCGTGCAAGAAAATAAGAAAAATGTGCAGCTATTCACTGAGGTTCATTTTTCAGTATGGCAAATAGGCACTATATTTTTGGCGCAAGGAGCCTATAAAAAAGCTATTAAATATTCAGGCCAATGTATAGCACTTGTTCCACAAGGGTGGCCCGATGGAGATCGCGATGAACGTTACGCACCTCCTTTTTTAATTAAAGCCGAAGCATTTTTGAGAATGGGGAATTTTGTAAAGGCAGAAAAATATGCGCAAAAAGTTTTATCGTTGAAATTACCGGAAGGGATTGTATGGAAAAGGCTGGGAGGAACCGACTATGCACGAATTATTCTTGCAGAATCTTATCGTATGCAAGGTAAAAGTGCAGAGGCGGTAGAATGTCTCGAAAAGCTTTCTTCGTTTAATAAATCTACAGAGGTTTTTTATGTATACAAAGGTCTTGCACTTTTTAGTGCGGGACGTTTTAGTGAGGCTTCACCGTGTTTTGACTCTGCTTTAGAACAACCGCATGAAGCGTATTTTTATTTTTCTTCGGATTATAAATATATTCATGCCTTACAAGGTAAGGCCATTTGTCGATTCTATCAAAAAGATCTTCACGCGTTCGAAGAATTATTGTTACAAGTTGAATGGCTGTTGGAAAAAGAAGGCTCACTATTAATTAAAACAGAAGTATTAAATCAGCGCGGTGATCTTTTCCTGGCGCTAAAAGAAAACGATCGTGCGATAGCCGCTTACGAAAAAGTACTCACCCTCGATCCGAATGATGCGTATGCAAAAAAACGTTTAGGTGAGTTGAGGGGGGTGTTGAAAAATATTTCTGCTGAGCAGTGGGAAAAGGAGAGTTTGTCCTACGCGGATAAAGGCCGTTATAAAGAAGCATTATTTTCCATTGAACAAGCTTTAGAGCAAGATGAAAAAAATATTGCTTCACTTTTAATGCGGGCCAGTTATTTGCGTGTCCTCGAGAGATATGAGGAGGCACTGGAGACGTCGAATAAAGTATTGGCGTTGGATCCCGAAAACCAAAAAGCTTTTCAAGGTAGAATATTTTGTTTGTGCCGCCTTAACCGTTGTGAAGAAGCGCTTCCAGAGGGGGTAAATAAAAAATTAGTTAGCGATACCGGAAAAAGTATTGAACCTGATCCCGAAATGTTATGGTTAGAATCAAATGGTCAAAACAAGGTAATAGATTACGGAGTATTTAACGCATGGTTAGAAGTACTTCCTCAAGTAGAAGAAGCACAAACCAAAGAAGTCGATGTACTATCCGATATTTGTGATGCAAGCATGTGGGGAGCATTAGGTAATTTTTCAAAAGCGATTAAATGTGCAGAAAGACCACTTTATATAGATTCTCGTTTTGAAGACGCGTGGTACCTTATAAGTAATGCAAGAAGACTTCAAGGAAATTATCATGGTGCTATAGAAGCCGCACAGAAAGCGGAGGAGTGTTCTGTGTGGATGCGCTCAGTTCCCGGACTTCCTTCACTTTTAGTCGTAAGCGATTGTCTTATGAGGCGAGGAAAATATTCTGATGCGCTACAGAACATTGCAAAAGCACTTAAAGTTACTGAATACAGCGACAGATTTGAAAAAATTCCTGTCCAGCATGATCACGCATGGTGTTTACACGGACGCATTATGCTTCGAATGGGGAGTTACCATAACGCACGGAGCAGTTTCACACGCGCATTAGACATTAATCCTCACAATAAAAGTGCGATGTTAAATAAAGGCATTGCCTATTTTTGTTCGGGAGAATTTGAAAACGCACAAACTTATTTTAATAAAGCGTTAGAGCTTGATTCAACCTATAAATATGCTTTACAAGCTAAAGCCGTGTTGCTCTTCCATCACGAGAAGCATGAAGAAGCTAACGTATTATTTGCTCGGGTTGACGCATTATTAATGACTGAAACGTCATCGTTAATTGTGGCAGATATGTGGAATCAACGGGGTATTCTCTTTGCTGCGATTAACAGGGTTGATTTCGCACACTCTGCTTTTCAGAAAGCGCATGATAGTGATCCGAATGATTTTTATTCTTCTCAAAAGTTAGGACTGGAAAGTAAAGATGAAACGGCAGCGGAGGTTATGGTTCCTTCGTCGATAATTAATAATCCCGAGGAGTTGTGGATAGTAGAAGAAAATGAAATTCCTTTAAGCGTAGGGTTATATCAACACATCACTCAACAATTTGACGAAATGCGAAGGGGCGAGATAAATAATCCCGATGTAGGAGGCCTGATGATGACAGGTTTCATGTGGGGCCTGTTAGGAAATTATACGCGTGCCCTGATATGTGCGGACAAAGCTATAGAGTGGGAACCACAATTTTTTGCAGGATGGTATCTTAAAAGTAATACTTTTCGATTGATGGGAAATTATCCCGAAGCATTGCGTTGTGCGACAGAGGCACTGAAATTCGCCGATTCAATAAGAGAAGCAAAAGAAAAGGATTTTGTCCGGCTTATAAAAACGGATGTATTAATAAGAATGGGAAATTATGCAGAAGCCGAAAAATGTATGGCGGAATCCATGGCGTATGCTTTACACGGACAATTGTGGTTAAGACAAGGAAACTATTCTCAAGCACTGGAAAGTTTTAATCAGGCGTTAAAACAGGATCCAAAAAATAAAGAGGCTCTGGTTAAAAAAGGATTAATTTTAATTTCCGAAGGTAATATAAAAGAGGCGCTTTCCTGTTTTCAGGAAGCGCTAACCGAAAATGGTCTTTATCTTCCTGCCTTACAAGCTAAAGCGGTTTGCCTTTCAGTAGATAAAGAAAAAAGCCAAGAATCGCGAGAATTACTAGAAGAAGTTGACTGCCTACTGGGAGAGAAAAAATCGCCGTTGCTTCTTGCAGAGATAGCGAATCAACGCGGTGATTTATTTCTTGCCGTTAAAGATGAGGTGCGCGCAAAAGCGGCATTTGAGAAAGCACAACACAGTCATCCTGACGATTTTTATTCACATAAAAAACTTCAAGAGTTAAGCGCAGTTAAAAAAATAGATGCAGTAGGAAGTGACAAGAAAGAAGAAAAAATCTCAACAGAATGGGGGGAAATTTTGTATTGTTTCAGTAGTTATTTTTCAGAAGCGTATGTAAAAGATAGACCGGATGTCGAAAGCGAAGCATTGCTCACGTATAAAAAATACGTGGAAGAACTCCGGCAACAATGTCCTGAAGTTTTTCGACAATTAGCGACTGATCCCCGTTTTGTTTGTGAGGGGTATGAAGGGAAAGAAGGTGTGTTGCATTATGCTGTCAGAAAAAGAAGCGAACGACTTTTAAAATTACTGTTAACGTTAAAACCCAATGTCGCTTTGCAAAATGATGCGAAACAAACACCCTTAATGCTTGCCGAATCGTTGGGATTTGGCGAAGGCGTTCGCTTATTAAAGAAAGAGGAGGCGTCACCGAAAGGTATGGCTGCACACATTCAATTTTATCAACAATCCAAAGGCGTTTCCGTATCACCTGCGCCGAAATTTGCTGAGAGAAGCGGTCCACAATTTAAATAATTTTATACTGAATATACGTAAAACTTCTGATGGTTTTGAGGTTTTCCCTTTCTCTATAATCCGCCCATGTAAAAATCAACTGTTATCATGGGAGGTAGCGAATGTTAGATATTATTTATAATACGATTGGTTGGGGCAGCGCTAATCCTTCAGAAAAAAAAGTGTTAAGCGGGCCTACCTTTGTAAAAAATAAAAAAGAAAAACGTTTTCAATGGGTGAATTTGTTGGGAGAATTAACGGATATTCCGTGTGAAGAACTTGCCTTACAAATTTGGTCTGAAGATTTATTAAGCCGAGAGCCCTGTAATGGTAATGCTTTATATGTCAAAGCGTATTTATTATATCGCAGGGGAGAATATCAGACGGCACTGAAAATAATTAATCAAGTGTTGATTGCGCATAAGAATAATGAATGGGCGAATATTTTAAAAGGCGATATTTTATTTTCGTTAAAAGACTTTGCTGAAGCTATTCATTGGTATCAAGGGGTCATTACCCAAGATGTCCATAATTTATTGGCGTGGCAAGGAAAAGGAATTTGGCTATTTAAAGAGGAAGATTTTAACCGTTCAGCGCAGTTTTTAGAAACGGTAAACTTGAAAATTGCTGCCGGAGAAATCCCTCCCAGTCAAATCAGTATCTTGTATCATCAGCGGGGAGAGCTTTTCTTTGCGATAGGAGAATATGAAAGGGCAAAAGAAGCGTTTGAAAATGCAGTACGGATGGATTCCTCTGATCAGTATGCTAAAAAGCGCGTAGAAGAAAGTGAACATGCACTGAAAAATCTTTCCTCTGAAGAATGGGTAAATAAATACCGTGGTTTAATGGAAAGAAACAATTTATCTGAAGCCCTTCGCTGTATTGATGAAGCCTTAAGAATTGATCCGCTCAATATTGAAAACTTGAACTTAAAAGTAAAATTATTAACACGCTGGAATAAATGGCGAGAGGCACTGAAATGTCTTGAGACAATCGTAGAAATAAATCCTGAAAATATCGGTGCCTGGTTTCAAAAAGCGGTTCTGTTTCAAAAACTCGATAATGAGCATGAAGCGTTAAAAAGTGCTTATAAAGCATTTAAACGGGATCCTAATTTTATGCCTGCCTTGAGAATTATCGTGGATATACGATACAAGTATCGAGGATATGAAAAAACGATGAGTAAGCTTCCCGCGTTGCTCACGCTTTCTTCGTTAGACATTCTTACGTTAAAACAAAAAGCGCTGGATTTTATGGGAGATAAGCGAGAATTAGAAGTCATCGCGTGTGCAGAGGAAATATTATCCCGTGATGGAGAACAAACTGACGCCTTATTTTTAAAAGGCATGTCATTAGCTATCCTCAAAAAATATAACGATGCGTTAATATGTGCTAACGCACTTCTGGTGAAAGACCCTCGCCATTTACTGGGATTGCAGCTTAAAGCAACCATTTTCGACCTCCTGAATAGGCATGAAGATTCATGGGTTTGCTATGAAATGTTAGTCGAAAACGGTTGTAGAGAAGTTGATGTCCTCCAACGAAAAGCATGGATGGAGTACTTGCTAAGGAAGTATTCCAGAGCCCTCGTAACCCTAGAAACTATTTTAACGCTTCAGCCAGACAATCCAGAATACCTCTGTTTAAAAGGCGATATTTTATTTTGGTTAGAAGAATATGAAAGCGCCTATAGTTGTTATCAAGCTGTGCTAAAGACACGTCCTCATTTCATGGCGGCTTTACAAGGAGAAGCGATATGGTATTTGTTTATCGGGAAAAACGAAAAAGCGAGGGAGTTATTCGGAGAAGTGGATAATAGAATGACGCGGGAATCCGATACCATAATACGAACACGAATTTACAATCAGCGGGGAATGTTTTTTTATAAAGTCAAAGACTATCATCGTGCTCAAGAAGCATTTGCGAAAACGCTTGCCGTAAATCCAGGCGATGATTTCGCGCAAAAACGTTTGGGTGAAGTAAAAGCGGCTGTTGAGGAAAGCGCTAATTTTTCCTCGTATAGTAGAAGTGCAGAGTATGGAACCGAGGCTTTTCAAGAGGCATTATGTGAATTAATTGCCTCCAATCGGCATCCTATTTTGACGCAAAAGGCTTTAAATTTTTTTGATGAACTCTTTTCCTCTACGCGTGTTCCGATTCCGTATGAATCGTTGGCGCGTGAATTAACCCATATTATTATGCAACAAAATAAAAATCTTCATTGCCCTAAAAATTGGCAAGACGCGCTTAAACTTTCTATGAAAGCGTTTACGCAGAATAAGGCGTGGTTGGGCGGTTTTGTTTTGCATTTTCTGCAAGAGAGGTGTTCGGACAATTTAACCCAAGCTTTAGTGTTGGGGCATTTGCTTCAGAAACAGCAAGGAACAAGTGAGGGTCAAGAAGAAGATCTTTCGGTTCCGCGGCATCTTTCTTTTTTTGGGACTGCTTCTGCTGTTCCCCGTTTAGCGGCTACGCAAACAAGTTCAGACCACATAGATAAAAGCGTAAATCCCTGACCAGCATAAAAATCCGTAAATTTTCGTATAGAGGATGGCCCAGTATTTTTTCATAATGCTACCCGTGTTAACACACACCATTATTCAGGAGAGAGGGTATGAAAACAGTAGTCCAAGCCATAAAAAAATCTTTTAAGCGCTCCGCGTTTTCGTATGGTCCTCGAACGAATAGCGTGCTCCGATTAATCAACCATCGGTTATTATTCCAAAATACCCGGAGGTCTCAGAAAATGAGGAAGCTCAACAATTACGTCGCTTACCTTTTTTTGAGAAACTCTTCATACCAAAATAAATTTTACCGTGATTGTGCAGCCCAACAGTGGAGCACGCTATATAAAAGCTGTTGGGGTGATCGATAAGGCAATGGGATGCGCTGTCCCATTGCTGTTATCGAAAAGCAGTTAAATAAACCGTGCAAAAGGAAAAGTTATGGAAGAGGTTATTGTTTCGCCCCGATCAGTGAAAAGATTAAATGAAGAATGCCGTACGCTATGTGACCAAAAAAAATACCGCGAAGCGTTAGTCAGTGCTGAAGAAGCAATGCAACTTGAACCTACAAATTTTACGGCATTAACGAATTACGCAGAAGTGTTGTATTGGCTGGGAAGACACCAAGAAGCCAGTGAGTGTTGTGACAGAATACTTGCCCGTAAACCCATGCATGCACGTACGTTAGGCATTAAAGCCTCCTCACAATTAATTTTAGAAAATTATGATGAAGCCCATACATTGGCAGACGCTGCATTGGAGAAGAATCCAAATCAAGTTCGTGCGTTAGGTGTGAAAGCGGCGTGTTTATATGAAGAGAAAAATTTTCCTGAAGCATTAGCTTATGCAGAAAGAGCCTTAGAAAAAGAACCTGAACATGGGCGATCATTAAATATCAAAGCAGATTGTTTATGCGAAGCCGGTGAATATGAAAAAGCATTGGAATTAGTAGAGTTAGTTTTAAAAGACAAGCCCCATCACACACGTTCGTTGCTTATAAAAGCTACCTGTCTTTTTGAATTGCATCGCGCTGAAGAATCATTGCGATGTATACAAACTGCACTCCAGAAATATCCTCGAAATCTGTGTGCGTTAAATCTTTTTCAACGTGTGACAGGCACAGCATATAACTTTAATAAATGGATTCAAGGTGGATTTTTTTTCATGATGCTTCAGGATTATCGTGAAGCGCTTAGACAGTTTACTGAAGCTTTAAAAATTTTCCCCCAGGATGTTGAGAGTTTATATTTCAAAAGTATGGCGTTGTTTCGGTTGGAACAATATGACGAAATGGTTGCGTGTGTTGAATTCATGCAACAAATCGAACCGCAATCTTTTCCGGCAAGAAGTTTGCCGACGCCTGTGGGAGAAAATAAGTTCGAATGGTTAAATCCTCACGAAGAAACATTGTTGTGCGCAAATAAAACCCTTGAAGTTGCTCCAAACGACCCAATGGGATTGCAGATCAAAAGTCAAATAATGTGGCGCATGGGAAATTACGAGAAATCCATTGAGCTTGCTGATCAATTATTGGAAATTGATCCGAAGTGTTTATTCGCTTGGCTGGAAAAAGCAGAGGCATTACGAAGACAAGGTAATTATGCTGAGGCCGTGAGATGCTGTGACGAAGTTATTGCGGTAGATGAAAAAAGCGGTAAAGCCGCGTTGGGTTTTAGTTATTCGTTAAAGGGTATAATTTTATTTTGCGAAGGGAATAAACAAGAGGCAGCAGAGTGCTTTCATCAAGCATTAATGGTAGATGCCACCGAAGTATTTGCGCTTCAGGGAAAAGCCTTTTGTGCATTTTATGATGGTGAACTTGAAAACGCTGAAAAGCTTCTGTTAGACGTAGATGAAAAACTAACAAAAAATCTGGGGGCGTATATAAACGAATATGTGTTGCAAGTTCGTGGTGATCTTTTTCTCCTTCTAAAACAATATGCGCGCGCAAAAGAAGTATTTGAAAGAATAAAAGCCGCTGCTCCGTATGATTTTTATTCAACAGAACGATTGGCCTATATTGCCGACTGTGAAAGATTTTTTCTGCCACATAATTTTCCCTTGGGTCAGCCTCCGCTACGTATAATAGGTGCTGTAAGAGGAGAATTAGAAGAGAAAGCATTTGCAGGACAACATCAAGATGTTGTCAACAGATTGGAAAATGTTTCTTACAGGCCTTTCCATAGCATAAAAGGCTTTTCTCTTTTCTGCTTAGGAAGATTCGAAGAAGCAGAAAAATCTTTTAACGATGAATTAAAAAATATTGCAATAAACTGGGATACGCTTCCTCATTTTCAAGGGGAGTTTACGCGTGCGAAAAAATTTGCTTTTCAAGGGAAAGCGTTGTGTTTATGGCAGAAAGGAGAAAAAGACACTGCTGAAAAATTATTGGGTGGAATCGATATTGGTTTAATGAAAAATCCGGATGTTGATACACCAGCAGTACTATGGCAGAGAGGAGAACTCTTTTGGTGTTTGCGTGAATATCAAGCGGCAGCGCGAGCATTCGAAAGTATCCCAAACCTTAGGGTTATTTATTATTTTAAGGCAAGGGGTAGACTAGTAGAAATCAGTAAGATGAAATATTTGGGTGAAATTAAAGATGAAAAAAAAGACGAAATAAAAGAAGATGGCGCACCTCAAAATCAAGTTGTGAGGGAAGTAAACGATATTCTTTTACAGCTTGATGAGATTAGATTTAATCAACAAGATAAAAACAGCTATTACACGGCTGACTTTATTAATGCTTTAGTGTGTTGCCGTTTAAGACAAGATCGTGAACTTCCTATTTATGTGGAGCCCGCTGTTGTTGAAATGGAGGGGGAATATTTTGAGGAGGTTATAGGCAATATTCTTGCACAAGATAAAGCGTATGCATTTATTCCGCTTTGTGTCGCTTATGATCGTGATACGCCGCATGCAAAGAATCATTGGGTTGCAATTGTTGTTGATAAACCTAATCAAAGAGTTTTTTATTTAGATCCTGCGCAGCAAACCGCTGTTCCTCGTTGTATTCAGTTATTACAAGCGCGCTTAGGGTTCACGGGCGAAATTATTCAGAATCCTTTTGATTTTCAACAAAAAGAAAAAACCGAAGGTTTTGTACGTCACTGTGGCGCTTATACCGTAGAAATTTTTGAAGTGTTTGAAAGACTGATCCGTGAAGGAAGAATGATTTCAGAAGAAGAAAATGGAATTAGTTTAGAAGCAGCTTTAAGTCGAATTCCGTGCGGTGAAGCCGACACTATTTTGGAAATTCGAAATAAGCATATCGAAGTGGTTCAGCGTATTGTGCAGGCAAGAGCAGAAGTGCCAGAAGCTCCACCTCAAAGAGCTACCGCAAGTGGTAGTGATAAAGGCAAAGAAGAGGCTGATGAAGTTCCTGTAGATAAAAAAGATACAACAACCAGTGGGCCGAAACCCCAGGCAAGTCGAAAAAAAGATGAGCCATCGCGTAAAAAAAATTCACCCAAAACTATCTTTCGAGCTGTAGAAGAAGGTGATTTAAGAAGTATGCAATGGTTTGTTGAAAATGGTGTTGACCCACTCATAAAACAACATAATGGTGTGACCGCTATAGAAATTGCCACATTTGAAGCAAGAAAAGATAAATTAGAAAAGATAGATTTTTTATTAGAAGCAGGGTGTGATTTTTCACATGAAATATTCAGGTTTATTGTAGTAGGCGATCTTGAGAATATTGAGCGCTGTTTCTCGAATGCTTTAGATTTGTTGGATATTGCTGATTCTCGCGGAAGAACCTCATTACATTATGCGTGTGCGATGGGAAATGTGGCTGTTGTACGACGTTTATTAGAAGTTTGCCCCCAATTGTTAGATAAGAAAGTTGGTGCGTGGTGGGGAGGACCTGTCCACTTTGCTGCATGCAATGGCCATTTGGATGTAGTGAGATATTTAGTTGAGATAAAAAATGTCCGTCTCTTTGAAGAGGATGATGGTATTGAAGCGATAAGTGAAACTGCAGGGCGTGGTCATTTAGATGTAGTGAAGTATTGGTTAGAAAGGCCCAATGTTTTATCAGGTGAAAATAATCATCTTTTAAACGATATGTTAAGAGAGGCAGTAAGACAAGGTCAGCTTCATGTTGTCCGGTATCTGATTGATGAACGAAATGTCTCGCCTTATGAAGGATTCTCGAATGGAGCAGAGTTATTGTTGTACGCTGTGCGGGGTGGGCATTTAAATGTTGTGAGATATTTAGTGGATGAAAAAAATATCTCGCCCACTGCAAATGATAGAAATGGATACTCGGCGTTGCACTATGCCGTAATGATAGGCTTTGTAGATATCGTTCAATATTTAGTAGGAGAGAAAAATGTTTCACCCGCTGAAAAAGATAAAAACAATTATACAACTTTGCTTCGAGCAGCAGCGAATGGTCACTTAGATATAGTGAGGTATCTGGTTGGTGAAAGAAATGTTTCTCCCACTGAAAAAAATAATGATGGCGATACTCCATTGTTATTAGCTGCCAAGTGGGGTTACTTAGATATAGTGAAATATCTGGTTGGTGAAAGAAATGTTTCTCCCACTGAAAAAAACAATGATGGTAATACCCCTTTATTTTCATCGGCGGGTATGGGGCACTTAGATATTGTGAAGTATTTGGTGGAAGAAAAAAATGTTTCATTGAATGAGGAGAAAATTTACGGCTATACGGTGCTGGAACATTCAGAAAATTTTCCGCACGTAAAGTTGTGGCTAGAATGGTATATCTTTTTAAGTCAACAATTGCCCGTATTACTTTTAGAGCTCGATAGTTGTGAAGTACTTGAGAATATTCTCAATTATTCAGGTGATAAAAGTGATAAATTAATATGGGAGGCTTTAACAACGTGTGTAAGATTTAATGCCATAAATATGGCGTGTAAGTTGTTGCTTCAGAATGATTTTCTTCAGAAAAAATTTATTGAATATTTTAGTTCTGATTTGGATGCTAATCTACAACGAGAGAGTATAAACGCAATTATTGAAAAAATGTTAGAAACAGCTCCCGACTCTGCTTGTGCAACATATATAAGAGATAAGAATAAGCCCGATGCACTTACTGAAAGTGTTGACGACAAAGGCAAAGATGAAGTCGATGACAATGCAATGGAAGAGGAAAACCCTGAAGAGTTGGAAGAAGTAACTGATGATGCTCTACCTCCCATGACGCAAGCGCAAAAACGTGATCAATTCCCTATCGCCATTTTAATGTATCACTTCGAACAGTATGAAAAAACTGTCGAGATAATCGATAACATATTAAATTCAAAATGTGATCCGGATATATTTGAATCTGAACAATTTGAAGCACTTATATTAAAAGCGCAATCCCTTATAAAGTTAGAAAAATATGAACAAGCTATTTTTTCGATAGAAACAGCACTGCAACTGCAGCCGGAAGGAAAATCCTGTCTTTCCTATATGGGCGTCGCGCATTTTTGTGCAGGTCATTATGATGAAGCTGCAAAGTGTTTTGACGCAGCGCTTGCCTTTAATTCTAACGATGAGTTTGCTGTACAAGGTAAAGCGTTTTGTTATTTTGAAAAAGATGAAGAGGATGAAGGAGAAGAACTATTACTAAAGGTAGCTGAAATTCGTAGACGAAAAGGATACTTATTATTTTCCTCTTCCTTGAGGTGTCATTTAATGGGGTTGGGGGGCGCGGCGATTGAATATAAACGTCTTCGAGGTGAAGCAAATTATTATTGGCATACGTCTGGTTTACTCCGTTCATCCCGTATCTTACGGAGTCACTATGACCAACTTTTGCCTGCTATAGCAGGAAGTTCTTGTCGTGCTCCTGCTCCCATTCATTCTGTGCCTCTCTCTAAAAATGATCTTACTTTGGAAGAAGCGCTTATTTGTGTTGATGAAATATTGGCGAAAAATACTGATGCAATTGAGCTTCAATTTTGGAAAATTAAAGTACTTAGTACCCTCAATCGATGTGAAGAAGCGCAAGCGTGCGCAGAAGAAATTTTGACAAAATACCCACACGATCTTGATGCATTTATTTGGAAACTTGAATTGGGAAGACGGCGTAATTTGCAACAAAATCGTGTCGAAATGGTTGAAGCATTTTTTGCTGGAACTTTTCCTCGTAGTCCCCTGGCTCTTCTTATGAGAGCGCTTGTATTCGCAGGGGAATGGCAAAATGAACAAGCAATGGTGTGTGTAGATGCAATATTAGCAGCAGACAATGAAAATATAGATGCTTGGTTTTTGAAAATAGATTTACTCACGCGAACAAAGCGGCATGATCTTATTGTTGAATGTGCGGAGCAACTCGTAGCTGCAAATATCCCAGATGTTTTTGTCATGCTTGCTATAGGCACATGTATCTCAGCTGATTATCGTAATTCACACCCTCGCAGAACAGAAGCTGCGCTCATTTGCGCTGAAGGAGCATTAAAAATTGAGCCTGATAATATAAAAGCATTAATGCTAAAAATTGGAATGCTTGAGAAATTGGGAAGAAATGAAGAAGCCATGAGTTGTGCAGATATTTTATTAGAAATTGAGCCTGAAAATAGGCCTGCGCGAATAGCAAAATCACGTGCCTTTTTAAAGCGGGGTGAATATGAGAATGCATTGATGTGGATTGATGAAGTATTAAAAAAACCTGTGGGCTACCTGGACCTAGACGGCTGGTATGTGAAGGTTCGAGCGCTTCAACGCTTAAATAGATATGAAGATATTGTTATTTTTGCTGATGCGTTATGGAATTTAAAAAGCGATCCGCATGCAAGACCCGATTATGAAAGATTTATTTTAGAATTCAAAGTTCGTGCATTAATTGTACTGGGGAGATATGAGGAAGCGTTGGAATATGCAGAAAGTGCTCCCCAAATGCAACTTAGCCGTCCTCAGGCTTTACTGAATAAGGGAGCCGCATTGTTTTTTCTCGGTAATTATGGCGATGCATTAGCGATTTTTGAAGATGAATTAATTGATGATCCAGCAGACAGTTTTATTTCTCTCGGTAAAGCGTTATGTCTTTTTGCTCAAGGTGAAGTCAATAGAGCAGAAGAAATCCTGGAAGAACTACATATTCAGTCTCCCAATGAACTGCATCCGTTTGTTAATGTTAATTTATGGACCCAAGAAGGGGATTTCTTTTTTGCCCTGGGTGAATATGCGCGTGCGCGGGCAGCATTTGAAAACGCTCAGGAAATCGAACCGAATAATTTTTATCTACAAAAACGGTTACGTGATATTGAAACTGCATTAGTTCAAGAAGATGAAGTGGAGCAGAACTCTGGGGTGATTGCTTCTGAAAGAGTTCAAATCTTGGACGCTGAAAATCTTAGGTCCCAACAGAGCCTAAAGGAGAAAGCAGCTAATACGGAGGGGGTTAATCCCAATGTCATTATAACCAAAGAGAACGGCTCGATTATTTTCCCAGAGCCCGAAGGATTGTGGTTGTCGACCGTCGGCGAGATGATTAACTTTGGCAGCAGAGAAATAGAAGAGTGCCTTAGTTTGTCCACGGATGTAATTTTAAAAGAAACCATTGAAGCTCGAAAAGAAGGATGGGAATGGTGTTTTTTCAATACAATGTTGTGGGGAATGTTGGGGCATTATGCAAATGTTCTTCGATATGCCGAAAAATTATTAGAAAATGATCCGAAATTTAGTATTGTTCGATATCTTCAAAGCAATGCATTGAGACTGCAGGGAAATTATCCTGCCGCACTTGAAGAAGCAGATAAGCTACTCGAAATATTAACCGCAGAAAAGGAAGCGGCTGATGTTCCCACATTATTAGTCAAAGCGGATTGCTTGATGAGAATGGGAGAGTATGACGCGGCGCTTGCAACGATTGATGTTGCCCTTCAACTAGTAAAGTGTGGCGTGCCTTTCTCAATGATGAGAAATCCCCTTCGAGAAATTCACCATGATCAAACGTGGTGTATGCGAGGATTAATCTTAACTCGGTTAGGAAAATATGAAGATGCACTTAAGTGTTTCAATGAAGCGTTAGAAATTGATGAAAATATTTGTGCCCTTGTCAATAAGGGTAGATTGTTACTGGAAAAGGGAAATTATGATGCTGCGTTAGAATGTTTCGAAGAAACATTAGTGATCGATTATAAATATGCTTTACAAGCAAAAGCCGTTGTGCTTTTTCATCAAGGAAAATTAGAAGAAGCGGAGGAATTATTCCAGAAAGTCGAGGTTTTATTAAAGAATGAAACTTCATCCTTGATTGTCGTCGATATGTGGAATCAACGCGGTGATTTATTTTTTGCGCTGAAAAATTTTGAATCCGCTAAAGCCGCATTCGAAAAAGCGCAGGAGTTAGATCCGAATGATTTTTATGCACGTAAACGATTACAAGATATACATAATTTAGAAAATCCAATCATGCACGTTAATGCAAGCGTTGAAATTTTCGAAGAAATAAAATCCATTGCACAACAGGATCATCAACCTGCAGCGGTAGAAGTTGTGCCTCAAGCAAAACCCGCGGAATCAAAACCCCGCAAAAATAATGTGGAATGTATGTATGAACCCGCGGCAGCTGTTGCGCCTTCAGATAAAGATCGTAGTGCCCTTTTTATTGTCTATCCAATTATGGGCGGAACACAACAGACAAAAGAGTTTTCCAAAAAATTAGACAAAAGAGTGTTAGATAAAAATAATTTAGCGGTTTACGTCTGGCGTTCTCCGCTTCTCGCAATGAATTGTGATTCACCTGAATATAAAGCGGCATGGGAAGCCTTTTGTTCCATGGAAAAACAAGCCGAACAAGCGATAGCAGAAATTAAAGCGGTTCAACCGCATGGGCCGTATTATTTATGTGGCTGGTCGTTTGGCGGATCGCTGACGCTGGAAATTGCACGTCAATTGCGCCTTTCCGGGGAAAAAGTTAAATATATTGCGCTCATTGATCCCCAAACACCTGCACGATTGCGAAGTCTGAATCAAGCAGCATTAAAAGGTAGGCTTTTACAACATATAAATTATATCAGTGGATTGCTTTTGGGTGATGCTCTCCAAGAAGAAAAATTGCTGACGTTCAATAATGTGGACTGTGAAAAAGAGGCACTTATTCATGCTGCTTTTGGGGAAGTTTTTACCAAGCTTGAGAATTATCGCGACATAGAAGGCTACGCAAAATTAAAAGGAATATTGTGGGCGCTCTATGCCAATTATCTTGCAATATATGGGTATTATCCAGAGGAGTTATTTAAAGAGGAAGATAGACTTCCGGCTGTAACCGTTTATGTGGCAGAGGAGTTACCTGCTAATTTACCTGAACCTGAATATTACCCCAATGATTTTGCGGGTATCACTAAAGTTAAACTGGATGAGCCTTTAGTTGAAGGGGTAAATCATTTTGATATCGTATTAAAAGATCAAATGGCAAACTTACTCACCAAACAATTAGAAAATATTACAAAAATTAAATTAAGCAATAAGCTTTGGATGTATCTTGAGCGTCATTATCAGACATTGGAATTTAGCAGTTTACAATTTTTGTACGATGATAAGCCATTTGATATACGTTCATGCCAATTTAATGTTTCTTCTGCTTCAGCAGGCGTTCAGTTGAATACTTTGTTTGATGAAGATACACAGATCCGTCATGCGTTGGTAGTGGGTGACGCAGGAGTAGGTAAAACTGTTTTAGCGCGACAACTTACGCTGCAAAATATGAATTCTAAAGTATGGAAACAGAAAAAATGGATATTTTATATTCCCCTGCATACGTTAGCGAATGTAATGGCAGAAGAAGAATATCCTTTGTCACAGGCTGAACACGCCATAGAAAGTTTACTGTACCACGGAATATTTAAAGTTTTTGGCGTAACATTTGAGCAAGTCGCAGCGTTTTGGGCTTATATCAAAAAAGAACCGCGCCCCATTTGTTTTATCTTAGATGGTTTAGATGAAATACCTCAAGAAGTAGGGATAGACAATGCTCTGCGTGCGTTAAGTATGCAGAAGTGCGCCGTAGTTATGACGACACGGAATTATCACTTAGGACGCTTACGCGCGGTGGGTTTTAATTCCGATGCAAAATTCCGTGTTGAATTATTTGAAGCGGATAGTTTAGCGCAATCTTTTATTCCCGGGTATTTTGATTCACTTGGTGTACCAGAAAAAGCCCTTACATTACTGAAATGGTTACAAACTAATCCTGTCATGCGCGAGTTTGTGCAAAATCCGTTGCATTTAACCATGATATGTTCGATTTGGAGTCGTTTTGAAGCAAAAATTATCGCAGAAGAAAAACAACTGCTGGATATTTTCAACTTAACGGTTAAAAATATGTTTCGACGTTTCTCAGGGCACGCGCGATTAGTAAAGTTAATGGAGTTAAATGATCTATCCGATGCCGCGCTCTATGAAATGGCACAAGAGGTTTCTGAATTCCTTCAAGTATGTGCATTTGAGCGTATTCGCGAAGGTTCACGCGAACTGACATCTGAACAAATAAATGCGCTATTGAAGCGTTGTGGTAGCGAACGACATTTTTTTGCGAAAGTACTGTCATCGGGGTTTTTACAAGCAACGCATTATGCACAGTATGATATTGATCGGAATTTCCAATTTAATAATCGTTCCATGGAGCTCTATTTTGGATGCCAATATGTCGTTCGCTGTTTAAATTCTGATATGCCGCTCTCTGAAGAACAGACCGAAAATATAAAACATTTTATTGAAATCGTACGCAATGCGTATGACCCGGGATTAATAGAATCCTTGCTGATTGTTGCATTGAACAAAACAGGGCATCAGCGATTCGTCGCGCTTTTTGCTGAGTCCGTTAAAGAGTCTCACGATGTCAGGAGTTTGACGTTATTAACGCGAGCGCTTGAGATAGGAGAAAGAAGAACTGAAGAAATAGAAAGTATGCAAGAAGTTCCTGGTCCTCAAGAAATGAGGGAAGTAATAGAGATAACAGAAGAGGGAGAAGTAACGGAAGAGCTAGGTGAAACTTTATATTGTTTAACGACTTATTTTGATGAATCTTATAAAAGACAAGGTAACAGACATAGAGCTGATTTGGATAACCGCGGCTTAATGGCTTTTAAAGCTCAACTCGAAAATTTAAAAATACAATGCCCAAAAGCCTTTAACCGGTTCGTGACGACTAAAAGATTTGGAACTGGATATAAAGGAAATGAAGGTGTTTTACATTATGCCGTTAGAAGGCGCAGTGTCCGCTTATTAAAATTACTTTTAACCTTTAATGCCAATACGAAAATGAGGAGCGATGATGATGATAAAACACCTCTTATGTTAGCAGAGTCTGCGGAGGTAAATTTTGCAGAAGGCGTTGCGCTTTTAAAAGCGTACGAAGTACAGAAAGCAAAACAGACTGAAAACGATCAGAAAAGAGAAAGATTTGCTGAACACATCAAAAGAGAAATTATCGAAAAATATATTGCGGCATGGAAAGAAGAGAAGGCGCCCGCTTTAGATGTATTGCTCAACAAAAAACTGGCCTTATTTGGAAAAATGCAGGGCAACCACATGTTGAGTGTAAAAGATACTGTAGAAATATTTAACATGTTTGAGCGGATGGTAAGTTATGCGAATGATGAGGTATTGCAAGAAGCCGTGTGTGAGTTAATCAGTACTCAGAGGCATAATTTCTTGGCCGAGAAGATTTTTAGTTTTTATGATGAGATTTTCCGTAACGGTGTACCGAAAGCATATAAAACATTTTACCTAGAATTAATGAATATCTTAATAAGGGCGGAAGTATTTCCTGAAGGTAAATCAGACCGCTATAGGGCTTTAGAAGAAGCTGTGCGAGGATATGCGGAAAATAAGAACTGGTTGAAGGAATTTCTTAACAACGCTTTGAAAATAGTTTGTACGGATAATGTTACTAAAGCGGTAGTGATAACCCATTTGTTGGAAAAATATAAACGCAATCCGCTTTTCGAAAGAGCCGATTTGACGCTGCGGTTAAAAGATTTGTTAGGTTATTTGTGCGAAACAGCATATAAAGCCGAGATTGATGCAGAATTGGCGGAAAGGCTTGAAGAATTTAATCCCGAGGTCCCGCTTCTTCCTAAAGCTGCGCCTGCAGGTTCAAAAGTGGCGCCGCAACTTCCATTTTTCCAACGAAAACGGGAAGAAAAGCCGGAGGAAAAACCCCCTCAAAAACCTGCTAAAGATAAAGAAGAAGCCGATGAACCTATCCGGGAAGTACAGGGTGAACAAAAAAAGAATGGTTCCGTTCAGGCGAAAGGGAGAAGATAGTCATAATATAGTATTGTTGCGCATGATTACACTTGGCCCACGAATAGGAGTGCTGCATGGATAACGTGCTAATTGTTGGAGCAGGTCCCACAGGACTTGCATTAGCATTATGGTTAACGAAACAAAATATAAAAGTCAGGATTATTGATAAAAGCGCGGGTCCGGGTGAAACGTCACGCGCGATGGTTGTGCAAGCACGAACGTTAGAGCTGTATCGCCAATTAGATCTCGCAGAAGCAGTGGTTTCCGCAGGCTATCAAAATCCCTCGATAAATATGTGGGCGCGCAGAAAACATCGCGCAAAAGTTGTATTTTCTGACGTCGGTGCCGATTTTACCCCATATCCTTTTGTGACTGTTTATCCGCAAGATCAACACGAAAAATTATTAGTCGAAAAACTTTCTGCGATGGGCGTTACCGTCGAACGCAAAACAGAATTACTTTCTTTTCACGATGAAAAAGATTTTGTTTCTGCGGCTTTGCGTTTACCCGATGGTTCGGAATCCACCATACCAACAAAATATCTTGCCGGTTGTGACGGCGCGCGATCGACTGTTCGACAACAATTAGGTACAGGATTTAAAGGCGGAACGTATAAACATATTTTTTACGTCGCGGATGTGCATGCCAGTGGTTTGGAACCTGAAAACGAAATACATGCTGCACTGGATAAAAGTGATTTTATGTTGGTATTCTCATACGGAAAAGAAGGAAAAAGACGGTTGATTGGAACGGTTCGCGATGAACGTGCCGAAAAAGCGGAGCAATTAAAATTTGATGATGTTCATCAGGATGTGATTAAAAATCTTGGGTTAAATGTTAAGAGCGTCAATTGGTTTTCTACGTATCATGTGCATCACCGAATGGCAGATGAATTTCAACACAACCGTATTTTTTTATTAGGCGATGCCGCACATATTCACAGTCCTGTCGGTGGACAGGGAATGAATACTGGAATTCTCGATGCCAATAATTTAGCCTGGAAATTAGCGGAAGTTATCAAGGGTAACGCTTCAGAAAAATTGCTTGAAACGTATGCCATAGAACGACAAGCCTTTGCACGAAAATTGGTCGCAACGACCGATCGTTTATTTACACTCGTCACTAGCGAAAGCAAAATCGCAGATTTTATTAAAACCTATATTATTCCGACTATGTTAAGTTTTGCGACTCAAATCAAAGCGATACGTGAATTTTTATTTAAAACAGTTTCTCAAACGACATTGAATTATCGTAATAGTCCATTAAGTGAAGGAAAAGTAGGGAAAGTGCGGGGTGGCGATCGATTGCCGTGGACAGGTTCGTATGGATTCGATAATTACACAGCATTTAATAATAGTGGCTGGCAAGTGCATGTTTACGGCGAAGTAAATTCTGAACTTCGTGCGTGGTGTGAAAAACAGCATATTATTTTACAACGTATTGAATGGAAGTCAGATTATCAAAAAGCAGGATTTACGCGTGATGCGATGTATTTAATTCGTCCGGATATGTATGTTGCGTTGGTCACGACTCAATCATCCCCTGATGTGCTTGAACGATATTACCGTCGTTTGTTCATTTCTTAAGAAAACCTTAATCTTTCCTTGCTATAGTGCACGGCGTCAAAGCCCCATTCTGGGCCTTAAAAAATTGGCTATACTATAAATAGGAGGTGGAGAACCCAGCGATTTATCTGTGCATTATGGTTATATTGATTTTTTACCCAATCGTACGCCGACGCATGATCATTCTAACGAGACCTCTGTACAGCAAGTATATTCTTTGCATGCGGGATTGGTTGCTGCGATGGCGACGGTATTTGGATTTCAAGATGTGCATTGTGAAAATCTGATTATCAGTCGATTATTGCTGCATATTATTGATTTAGAAAATGTTTTTATGCCGAGTCCGCCACATCCATTCACGACAGCGTTATTTTCCGAAACCGTAGGTGGATTTTATGGCATGGGGAAAGAAAATTCTGCACATCGTTTATTTGATGTAAAAGACAAGCTTCTGCCTATATTAGACCCTGAATTTATACAAGGCGTTGACCGTTTTTTTGAAATGTTGTTGGTCGTAAATTATGAAAAAATTGTGCGTTGGTTAAATCATCCTATTATGCAGGTAACAGCCGTTAGAATTGTTCCGCATGCGACGCAATGGTTTAAACAGGAAAAGGATGTCATGGTGTGGTATCGATGTCGTGAGGGACATACCCCGGATGATGTACTTTTGCAGCAATTTCAAAATACACCTGAGTATCACTATGATGAACAACAGGTTGTAAGAATCATTCATAATGAGCCGGAAGCGATTACGGATGAGGGCCTTTCTGCATTAATTACGTGCGGTGACCATAATCTAAAAACAGTATTTAATTGTTTGTGCGAAGGTGATATTCCTGCCTATCGTATGTTTGTGGGGGCGCGGCATTTATTGGATCCTAATTACCAAACGTTGCGCGTGCTGGATTCAAGTCAACCGGTGAACTATTTTTTACATTCACCGCTTCAAGCTATGCAAGATAGAATGATGATGCGCGAGCATGCTTTTTATCGTGATTTTCTTCGCCGATTTATCATGCTCCATTTTCAATGTTTAAACGCGCAAGAGCGAAAATCCTTTAGTACGGCGCTGAGCGTGTTTGAAGAAATTCACGCTGTGCTCTATAGATTGTTGGATTATGCAACTGTATTGAAATCGCTGGGTGAGCAGAATACCGCACCATTGGTTGAGCTTGCGCGTCAATTAGTGGAAGCTTCCAATGCGATTAATGATGAGTATAAAGCGTTAGTTGAAGAGGCCAAGCGATTGCTCGAGCCTTACGTGGAAAAGTATGAGCGGCACATTTTATCTGTAAATTTGATGGAAAATGATTCTTTATCCAGCAAAAATCAGATAAAATACCCTCACGTTTAGCGAGGACATTTGCTATGAAAGAACTGTTAGCCCACATGTTTCATGTAAAGCCCAGAAAGCAAAAAGAAAATACGAGTCCTTCTTCTCCTGAAGAAGAGGTAAAAGGCTATATGTTAATTCGTCATCATTTGCCGGTTAAATCATTACCTATCGACGATTATCTTGAAGGGAGAAAAGATGAAGCGTTGAAAAACGTAGGACTTTTAGAAGGTCGATATCCCGTTTATGAGACTATTGAAAAATTGCTTGAAGCAAATAAAGGAAGAGAACCGACGTTTGATCGAAGTTGTTATATTCTGTCGTTGAGAACGTCAAGAGAAGAAACCTATGCGTTAATGCGTAGCGGTGAATTTCATAAAGCCGTTATTTCTGCAGAGAGTTTTGAGGATGTTGTAGAAGCTAAATCTCGTCAAAAAGTCCAGTCGATACGCTAAATTCACAAGCTGATCAAAATACGGAAAAGCAAATTCTGTAACTGAGGCGCAACTCAAGGAGAATAATCATGGTAATGCTCTATAGCACTGATGCGGTTATTTTTAACCCAGTGCTGCTTGAAGCAAATAACCCTACAGATCAATTTAAAGCGGAGTCTCTTGCATTTTTGCAAGCACACACCGAATTATTTTTTGGCTCTAGCCGAACAAAACGCAAACGTTCAAAGCAAGTATTTGAAGCTATTGAGGCTCATCCAGCACAGCTCAATCTTTCGTCTGATATGCTTTATGCAGTGTTGGCTAACGATGAAATTGATCTAGAACTGCCTGCAAATCAACTCGTTTTGCTTAATCTGATTGAAAAAAATGAAGCTGTACGTGAATTCTTTTTGCGCGATATTTTCGGTAATAACTTATCCGATAAAAATAAACATATTAAATTGTCTGGCGAAACTCGCCTCTCTTTTGAAAAGCTTTCACCAGAAGTAATACAGGCCAATATTGGGTTGGAGGAATATCAAAATTACAAACGTAATCCTAAAGAATGGTTAAAATTAAACAAAGAAAGAGCTGAGCAAATACTGCAACATATCGCGACCCAACAGGTTCGTTTAATTTCCGATAAAGCCAAAGCAGCTTTTGTATCAAAATTATCTCAAAGTATTGTGTTCGCCTATGGTTTTTTCTCTCGATGGAATATGATTATTACTCCTAATGCTCAAGTTCTCCGAGAATTGGCCAGAATAAATCCTGGTGCTGCATTAGCTATTCTGATGAATCCTCATCTTTCTCAGATTTTAAAGTCTGTTCTAAAAGCAGAAGATAAAATAGTTATCTTGCGACATGCGGTTCAACAAACCGCTGAATACAATCAAAAGCACTACTTTCGCGAAACGCTTGCAAGGGTACTACCGCTAAACGAAAATGGGGAAATTAAACTAGCAGAATTTATCAACGTTGCGCCCAATCCTTTAGATTTGCTTAGCGATTTGACTCGATATGCGTCTGCTAATCAAACACTTGAACAGCAACATCTGTTAAATATATTAACCCAACAAGCTGCAGATATTGTCGTTAACGTCGGTAACAAAGTTAATGCTTCAAAAATTGCGCAACTAATGCGGCCGTATGTTACAGGCTTAATTAATAATTACGCTGAAAAGAAAAGACCCTATCAAGCAGGACAGCTTGAAACGCTGTTTAATGATTTTCCAAATCTTGTAGAGGATTTGCATTTAGGTAATGAAGCTTTAAACAAATTATCAACGGATGACAATTTTCTTCTTCGAAACAATCCGGATCGAGAAGAACATCCTCGCATGAGACATCCTATAAAAAGTCTTTTAAATAAATGGTTTGGTTGGTTTGCAGAAGCTTTTATAAAGGAGCCTAATAATCTAAAACTACAAGTTTCAGTTGTTTCTATAGAGGCGACTGAAGAAAGTGTTGTCCCGAATGAATTAACCGCTGAGAGAGAGCTTAACCTCACTACAGGACCTGTTCAACTTGCAACAATTTCTGACACGACTGAAGAAAACAAATCTTTCAAAGGTAAATCTAAACTTTTTCACAGGCATGTTGAAGCTACCCTTGAGAGTAGTGAAACAAGGTTAGAACCATTTCTTGAAAAATTTTTTCTGATGAGTTAACAGCTATCGAAGAAGAAATTATTCCTCCTGCTGGTGACTTTGTAATATCAGATACAGATGTAGATGCTTCATCTTATAAAAAAGTAGCTAAGCGTTTTGCGCGCAGTTACACAATAGAAACTGAGAAAACAGAAAGTTGTTTAGCTTTTGTTGAACATCCATCACCACAATCAGTGCCTTCGCCAAGTAGAATAACTCAAAACTCTTCTCCTGCATTATCAGAGGAGTTGCGAGGAAAATGGAGAAGTTTACCCAGAGTATTATCGTCAGATGAGGGAAAACTGGATAAGGGTGATCAACTTCAACTGAGTGCAAAAAAGAGTTTAAACTTTCAGTAAACTTGAAGTTGTGCGAATTTTATATTGTAAAAACCTCGCAGCAATTGTTTGAAAAACTACTTCCCGGAATAGCTTAGCCCAGAAATTATTGGCGAGAAAGAACTATACAAACACTTAACCAAACAGTAACAAAAATTTTTCTGATTGAAATTCTTCTCTTAATTACACAATTTATGGGTTTGTTTGCGTTTGGAGAATCGCTGATAGCACCTGCTAACGTACACCAATCGGTTAAGTGCTGAGAGTTATCGACACTTAGAATTACTCCCGCCCATAATTTTATCTCATCACTCGCTGCTGCGTAATTATCGCCAACAATTATCCGATAAAAAATATTTTCTTATCATGGTATGCATTACGGTAAATTCATTTAAGTCAGTTTGATATTTTCACCTTCGAAATTTCCTTCGCAGGTGATCTAAATGGAATCCAGCTCAGAACATGTTCCTTCGATAATGACGTCTGGGATTGAGCTTTCTGTGTTACCGCAGGATGTAGGATGTGTTCTCGAGCTCTGTGGTAGAGCAGGTCAATTATCTTTACTACGTCGGATCCTTCATGTTTATCAGCATGAGTTTGGTATTCATTTTGAAAAAAATAATGTTGTTCCAGAACTTGTTGTAGAACAGATTCCTGCAGAATGGTGTGTAAATAAGACGCTTAAGATAGTTATTGTGGGTGCTTTCAGTGTTGATAAACCTTCTTTATTAGATTGCTATGTCAAAGAGAATTTTAGGGGGACGACGTTACAGCATAATATAGCATCTGAAGTTGTAGAAAGTAGGCTTAGTACAAATGCTCGCAATATTCGCCTTGAAATAAGAAGAATCAATACATATAACTTTCGATGGGACGAGAAGTCAGATAGTTTCAAGGATATCGATCTTATCATTTTAAATATAAATGCAACCTCTAAGACGTGCGCTAGCTTAGCATCCCTAAAAGAAATTTTTGAAAAAATTGTTCGTTATCTTTCTTATCCAGAAGTCCCTTTAATTGCTGTGGGTATGCGAGCAGAGCAAGGGAAATTGCCTCGACAAGAAGTGGTAGAGTCATTTACTGAGACGATAGGAATTCCCTATGTAGAATTTTTCACGAAGGATGGCGAATCTGCTACACGATTGTTGAAGACAGTTATTGATGTTGGTATCCATAAAAGACCAACAGTTTATGCACTACGTGCATTTTCCAAAACAGCCACACGTGAAGATTTTACTGACCCTCGTTTTTATGAAGAACTTAATAAAAAACTATTAGAATCTTTTTCACCCTCGCAGTTAATTCATCCTGATATTGAGCCAAGATTGGATTTATACCGCTATGTAAGTGAATTTTTTGAGGGTCAGGGCGATTATTTGGTATTGCTCAATTTTCATTTAAAACATATAAAAAGTAGTGAAATTCTATTCAAAAAAGAAGCGCAAAAATTCTTTTTGCGACTGGAAAAAGAACCGTTAGGAAAAACCATTTTTGAAAAATTTCAATATGATCTCGAACAAGGTAGCTTTATAACTAAAAATATTCTGAGGTTATTAGTAGAGATCAGAGGATTTGTAAATTCAAAAATGTATACACTGATACTTTTTCCCGATACAGGAAATATTGATATACTATGTGATTTTATTCGACACAATGAGCAGCTTATAAATTTAACCCTGGTGTTTAAGTACAGCCTTTCTGTTGAAGAATTAAATAAGCTCGGCGCTGCGTTATATGCGTGTTTAACGCTGAGGCATCTTAAGTTTGCTATGCCAACTGATCTTCGCATTAAATCATTCGCAAGTTTTGAAGCAGTATTCGAATCCCATTCTTCATTACAGAGCGTTAATTTATCAGGTGCTTTTATAAACACGGAAGTTGTTTCTTTTGTAAAACACATGATTAAAAAAAATCAACAGTTAATAAAATTAGACATCTCACGGAGCCGTTTGGCTTTTTCAGAATTGTCGAAAATTCTTCAGGTAATACCGACAGGTATATTTTTAACTGACTTAAATATTGCCGGAAATAAAATATCTGAATTAGGCGTCGTTCACTTATTAGAGGGGTTATCATTAAATCCTCAATTAAAAATTGTAGATGTGTCATCTTGTAGCTTTAGTTATGCAGCAATGGATACGTTTTTAAAGGGTCTCCAAAAAATTGAATCGCTTGTTTCTTTGGGGCTGGCAAACAATTTTGCTTTGTTTGCGAATGAGTTTTTGATAAAAATACTTCAACTGCTTCGGATAAACAAAGGGATAAAAAAAATAAATTTAAGCCAAAACCCTTTGCTGGATGAAGGAGCAGTGTTAGTTGCGGATTTTTTGCGTCATAACATATGGCTGGAGTCTATTGATCTTAGCCAAACGCGAATGACGGATATAGGTCTGATTGAGTTATCCGGCGCTTTACACGTGAATGCTGTGTTGCAAGAGCTGAAAATGGCTAAAAATAATTATACTTTGGCTGGTGTATCAGTCTTATTAGGGGGATTACATAAAAATGTGGGGTTGTTTTCGCTGGATATAGGTGAAAGTGTTCAGTGTAAAGAAACGTTGGGTAGTCTGATTGGATTTATTCCAGACAATACGCGATTGCGTGTATTAGGTTTTATGCCCAGTCAAAGACAACGCACATTAGAATTGTTAGAACTTTACGAAAATGCATTTAAACATAATAGAATTATTACAGGCGCTAACCACGATTTTGTATGTCGTTGTGGAAGATGCTTGTGTGTTAGGGAGAATCAGATTGTTTCCCAGATAAAAGAAAATCAACTGAATCGCTATAAAAATATCGCCTTGTTAGCCAAAGCATATCAGGATCCAACAGAAGATCATGAGACCATGCGTGTGTTTAAGAAAATACCCAAAGATGTCTTGAAAAAACATATCTTTAAAAAAGCCTATCCAGAATTGCGCGAAGAAACATTTAGTACTGTTTCAAAGGCATTATTTTTTAAACCACAGCGTGTAGCCGTATGTTCGCGTGAATCTAATCAAATCGCAAACGTGAGATTGGCACCGGTGCGGTTAAATTTTTTTGGTGTAGATGTTGAGTTAAGACAAGAAAATGAAGATGTCATGTTATCGCTTTCGAGTGATACGAGAGATTATCAAACACTTCGTCAGCTAGCTGAAAAATGTAAAGAAAGAATCCATTTACTTCTTCCTTTTATGCTCAAGCATGATGTTGAAGTGATAGGCGTTTCACCGAGAGGAAGCCAAATACCAAACCGCGATCTAGAAGAAGAGCAGTGTTTTAGGGTTGCGCTTATGGGTGAAGTTGCATCGGGTAAAACAATATTTGCCCATAGTTTTGTATCTAAGTCATATCAAGAATATTTTAAAGCCACTATTGGTTTGGACCTAAAACAAAAAACGGTTGTGTTGGAAGGTTCATCCTGCAAGGTATGTGTCTATGATCTCGCCGGAACTCGACCGCAAGATTCATTTACACATATATATTTGCGTGATATTGATGGAATTTTTTTAACGGTAGATTTGAAGCGTCCAGAAAGATATGAAGAAACCTATTGTAGAATGATTTTTGAGTCGCCTTTTCCCAATATACCGATAGTGATGGTTGGTTTGAAATCAGACATAAGTCAGCCTGAAAATATTGCTCACTTTAGTGCAATTGCTGAAAAATTAAATATTCCTTGCATGCTCGTTTCAGCAAAAATGCGTCATAACGTTGATGAAGCATTTGATTTGCTGTTAAGAATGATTATGACCAAAAAAATGCCGAGTTATACCGCAGAGATTTGTATTAAAGGAGCGACATTGGATTGGTTTACCTTCCCACGATTTTACGGTGATCTCAATCAGCTTTTATTGGAAAGTACTCTTATTCCTCGTACCCTAACGAAAAGTAGTTTGACGTATGAGTACTATCTTGGCGCACTGCGGTGGTTAGATGAAAAGACAGTGGAGGAGAGATGTAGGTTTTATATCAAAAATAGTTCTAACGATGATGAACTGATAAAACAAGATGCAAATGAAAATATTGCAAAAATTCGAGAAAAGTCCCCAGAATGTTTTAACCGTGTTATTCAAATGTTTCACACCGCACTAAAACATGAACAGTCTAATATGCGCCATGAAGCAGTAGAAGGACTTCGTAAATTAGGTCAGCTGCATACGCAGCGAGTTAGAAAGATTTGTTTGACGTTATTTGAACGTATTCAATTTAGTTCAAATTATGAACTAAACGGTATTCTCCAGAAAATAAATGACTATCAGCGTCCAGCGCTGATTCAAGATTGTTTGCGTGCACTTTCGGGTGCTCATGCTACTTGTTTTTCCCTCCTCAAAGAAATGGGTGCTGAAAAAGCGTGTGAAGAAATTGAGCGTCGTGTCCTCCAAGCATTGGGTAAAATCTTAAAACAATCTGACGTAGCTCTAAATATGCCTGCTGCTAAAACCCTCGGATTTTCCAGAAAATAATGAAACATGAAATTACGAGAATGTTTACGGTAAATTTTTTTCCCCAATATCTCTATATTTCCTCCTATCGTTAAGTTGATTTTTTAATTTATTTAAACCTTGAGGAGAAAGTATATGCATTCCCGATTTGAAAAAAAACCTTCAGATGATGCCGTCATTGCTCAGAGCCTAGTCAAAAGTATAAGGGATTCAATTGACAGCATAATTGATTTATACAATCCAGTCGTTCCGCCAATGCCTGTACAAGAGCCAGACGAACTTATTATTAAGAGAGAGAGAAAGAAACGCAGCATTATTAGAAAACGCAAAACTTCAATATGAAACCGACAAAGCGAATATACGAAAAAATGCAGAACTTAAAAACGCAAAAACGGAGATAGAAAAAAAATATGAAATGGTTTGCCGTTATTTTGACCACCTCGAGCGACAAGATGAAATGAAGCTTCTGTGTTCGCGAAATTATACAGGTATAAATTCAGATGCTATGACATTGAGCATGATCGGACTTCTTGGAACGCCTCAATCCAATCCTCAAATTGCGTCTGCACCTCAATTGCCTGCACTGGAAATGCCGCAAGCAAATTCTTCATCTAACTCAAGCAATAGTGTGGTTCTGCACAAGTAAGCGTTTCAGTAAAACAGCTCTGAAGACTCAGGGCTGTTTTTCCCAGTAAAATCCTCAGAAAATAATAAAAATGTTCGACCTTCTTTACTAAAGCACCCTCATAAATTTCCATAAAACCAATTTTTTAGTATATGTAAATCACCGGAATGTTTACGGTGATTACTTTTTTCCAATATCTCTATATTCCCTCGTGTAGTTAATTTGATTTTTTAATTTATTTAAACCTTGGGAGAAGTTTTATGACACGTGAAAAGTGGAATCTAAATCCGGAAAGATGGAATCGAAGACAAAAAACTGAAGGTGAAGTTATTACGTCGACCGTTTTTAAAGGCCTAACGGAAATTGGGCGAGAAGGCGCAAAATTATGGCTTCAATCTAAGCAAGCAGATGCTGACGTAGCTGTGGAAGAAATAGCGCTCAAACGAACAATAACACTTGAAGAAGGAAGAAAGCATGAATCTGAGAATCAAACTAAAGTCGCTATGGCGGAGATAGAAAAAGAAGCTGAGAAAGCAAAAGACGAGCAAGTAACCAAGCGTGAAAAAAATAATAAAAAATATGAAAATCAAAAAATGGAGATAGAAAAAAAATATCAAATGGTTGGCCGTTATTTTGACCACCTCGAGCGACAAGATGAAATGGAATGCAAGAGGCTAGAAGAGGGTAAATCACATTCTGTAGCTTATATTCATGGAAGCTCAGATGCAGTTGTAATGGGCTTAATGGGAATGTATCCAGCTCCTCGGCAAGTTGCTGCTTCACCTCAATTGCCTGCGCCTGAAATGCCGCAAGCAAATTCTTCGTCCAATTCTAGCAATAGTATGGTTCCGCACAAGTAAGCCCTTCAGCAAAACAGCCCTGAATCTTCAGGGCTGTTTTCTCTAAGTTCAATGAGGATTTTTTCATGAAAGAATTTTATCGATCATCGGAAGAAATAAATAAAATTATCATAGACGCTGCACGTTTAAATTTACCTTATCCCGAATTTAAAGCTTTATTAGCGCGTTATGCGATTGATTCAACTATCTCACCTTCGAATGACAGAGCTGAGTCATTGTTGAAATGCATCGAAGCGGGAATAACAGGCCGCTATAATTTTAATCTCCTTCAAGAAGACGAAAAAAATCTTATGCATGAACATGGAGAAACTGAACCGTCTAATAAAACGATTGGCAAGTTTTTTGAAAAAAAATATCCTGACTTGGGCCCTCTTAAATTCAAATTTACTATCGTTAATTATTTTGACGATAAAGATCCAAAACCAGAAACAGATAAAGTTATTGAAGAATATCATTATGGCTATAGAGCCTCTAAGGGCGAAAGCGCCACGATTTCTATTTGTCTTATTAAACAGAAAGAAAGGTTCGCTATTTTGAATGGGGCTGAATATTTTAGCCAGGATAAAAATACTTATTTTTTAAAGATTGGTGAGTATTTAAGTGCTCACGAATTAAAACCGGCTATAGAAAACATGCTGCGTGAAGCACAACGTAATTTAACCCTTAAGAAGACCGGCCAGGTATTGATTAATCGGCTGGTTCAAATAAGAACGCCTACAGATTTGAAAAATATTTTTAGTAGTAACAGCTTTTTAATAGACCAGTTTTGTAAATTATTTGACCAGGTTGATTCAAAGCAAGCAAAAGCAGTTTTAAATCAGACTACCGTAAATAGTTTAAATGTCATCAAGGCCTTCTACGCTGAACAGGCTAATCAAGCATTACTTAAGCTTAAAGCAGAAAATGAATTAAAAAATCAGTGTCTTAAAGCCGTGGATCTAAAAAACAATATGCGATTTTTTTTTAAAAAGTCTGAGTATGCAGACGATGTTGTCCAAAGTCTTCTTGATAGGTATCAGCTAGCCAAGCCCAAAATATTAGACTATTTTCAAGAGTTGCTAAAAAACAATATTTCACTTAGTGATTCCATAAAACAAGACATTAAGCAAAATAAACTTAATATAAACACGCTAGTGACATATTTCGAGCACAATGGAATAGTGACTTTTCCTATCTGGACAAAAATACCGGGAACAAAAAATCTTAACCGTATACCAGGAAGCGTGGAATCTTGTCTCGACGCGTCATTTCATTTATTGCAAGAAGGCGAAAAATATATTTTGCTCAAAGAAGAAGTTGCTTTTCGTGAAAAATATAAAAATGAAGCGGAGGTTGAACAAGCCCAAGCAGTTCCATCAGTCTGGGAAGTCCGAGAAGAAGTTATTTCACTTAAAAAACTTAAGGAAGATCCTAAGTTCAAATCGTCATTTGAGAAATTAACGGAAATTCGTTTGTTTGCCACTCGAATGTTAGAGATAGATGATTCTATAGAGTGTTGGGGTAAATCAATAGTGCTGTGTGCACCCAAGGTGGTAGTAAGAGGGTGTCAAGAAATTAGCACATCGGGCCGTAGTTCCGTTCAAACTTTAGGAAACGGGCTCAGTGGTGTTGAAAAGCGACGAGATAAAAACTCACCTGAAGGGTTGAGTGGGGAGCCCGGAGCATGTGGAGAGCCAGGTGAAAGTGCGGGTCATATTTATATTCAGGCTACTGATATTGAGAATTTAAAAAATCTTAACTTAAAACTCAATGGAGGAAATGGTGCGAATGGAACCAATGGAGGAGATGGCGATGAGGGGAGAGCTGGAAAAAATGGTGAGAACGCAAACAGTGATAATCCATCAAGTGTTTTTGATTTAAGAACAAAATACATTATTCAAAAAGGTAAAAAAGGTGAGGCTGGACAAGACGGCGGAGCGGGAGGATTTGCAGGACGTGGAGGGAAAGGCGGTAGGCCTGGGCAAGTACAAATTATGTGTGCAGGAATTTCAAAAAATGACCGCGAAAATTTTGTAAAAAATAATATTGAAAATATCCCAGGACAAGATGGCCAAGACGGACGCTGTGGAAAAGGCGGAAAAGGCGGGAAAGATGGCGTTAATGGACTTGATCAAGGATTTGCCTGGAAAGGCTACATATTTACTAAAACAGTTGTGGGTCCTGAGTATGGAAATCATTTACTCGTAGTTGAACATGAAGTAACGTCTAAAGAACATCCCCTGCGATACAGTTTCAAATCTGCAGCTGAAGATAGCGCAGCTCAAGAGACATCTTCAAGTATTTCTGGAAAATCAGGTGATGAATTACCTCGACAACCTACTGCAAAAGAAGCCAAGATTATTTTGCCGCCATTTCATAGAGAAGATGATGCTTTGTCCGAGAGTGATTGTGACCTTCATCAAAGTACTGAAATTGGGCGAAATGCAAAATCGCTAAAACAAGAATACGATGAGGTGTGCAGTTTTATCAATAAAGCTTTTGTGCGAATGCAACCAATCAAAGAAGAAAACAAAAGTAAAACGTTGGCTTCGTTTAAACAAAGTTTAAGACAGCAAAAAACAAAACCGCTTCCTCGGGTAGCTTTAACCATTCAATCCACTAAAGCCGAATGGGCGAAAATTGAAAAAGATAAAGATGATATTTTAAAAAAATTTGAAATGTTTGAAGACAATGCTATTTTATCGAGCGTTGAACATATTTTAGAAGTCGTTTCGCTAGAGGCGCCTGAATATTTTTCGGCATGCAAAACATTTTTGATGTCATTAGCCGAAAAAACGCCTCCACTTGAAATCAATCGCTTAAATCTTTTTTATTCTATTGAAAATTTACGTTATGATATTTTTTGGCTGAGTAGACTTTCTGTTGATGAGAAAAATAAACTGAAAAAACTTTTTGATCCAGGGTTGTTCAGCAAAATGGCAAGAGGTATGAAAGCCTTTGCTGGATATATGATTTCTTCAGAAAAACGTGAAATAACTCGTTCTCAAGAAGAGTCATTATTAAAAAAACTACAAGATTTTCGGGGTCATTCTCTATCGCTGGAAGATATTGAAAGCTTTTTTACTGATCCAGAATTAAACTTTTTTCATGATGTCGTTAAAGATAAAATTGTGAGTGAAATCACAAAACACCGAGCGGACAGCTGGTATTTAAAATTAATCGGCAAAGCAGCTTCTCCAGAAGAGTATATAGCACTTAAAAAATTGTATTCCAGTATTTTTGAATCCCATTCTTCAGGATTTATAGATGCGTATGAAGATTATCTAAATAATGACTTGGATTTAGAAAGAGATCCCGAGGTTGATCGCCAATCTCTTGATGTCCAAGATGATTACGAAGCGAAATGTTTTTCTTATATAAAGCGTCAATCATTGATCAACTTATCTTCCGAGTTCGAACAGTTATTGTTATCAATTGAAGATAAGAAAGCTGTTTTTGAAATGCTTATACGAAAACGCCCTAAAAATTGGGTGAAAGAACTATTGCTGCTTCGCTTACATGAGCTTTTAAGCACTTTTATTGAACATGAAAATATTGTTGGACAGTATGTTGAGCAGTTTCGTTCGTCGCTAAATAATGAAACATTACTTGCAATTCTTAATAATAAGCTTGAAGAAGAAATTCTAACCATTAGAAAAGAATTGCGATTTTCCGCTAAAAATCTAAATGTGTTGCTAAAGGTTGTTTTATCAAATGTGGTGACGCCAGAAATATTGCGTAAATGTAACCAGCGGCCTTTGTTTTTCTGGAAAGGGGTATTTAAAAAACAGCACACTCTGGAAAGTAGATGGAATACTCGATTTGACTCGCAAATTGCGTCAATTAAAGCATACCGGAAAAAAATTGAAAACTATTCTGAAGAAGATCTAAAAAAATGGTGTGAAGATCCAGCGCACTTAAATTCTGCATGGATAAAAGAAAATAGTATTGAAGTGCTGGCAATCATTAGTCAAGCAGTTTGGTTAACTCAAAAATACTATCCGTATGATACGCAATATTTTGCTTTGCTATCTTTAATAGAAGGCGGTGCGCAAGCAAAAGGCGTACTAGGGTTGGTTGCGACAAGTGAAGGTAAAACACTGATTACCGCGATGTTTGCGATTTACAACGTATTACTTAAAAAAAATGTCGATATTATCTCCAGCTCGAGCGTGCTAGCCCAACGTGATGCAACGGCAAATAACACATTATTTAATGTGATGAATATAAAGGTGAGTTGTAATTGCAAAGATGGTGGGTCGGATGATCTCGACAAACGTCAGAATGTTTACCAAGCGCATGTTGTCTATGGTGATGTGGGAAGCTTCGAACGAGATTATTTACTTTCAAAGCATACTGCTCAAATGGTGGTAAATCGGAAAACGGATGTCTGTTTTATTGACGAAGCAGACAGTATGTTGCTCGATAAAGCAGAGCATGTCCTCTATTTGTCGCATGAAATGAATGATTTTAGACACTTGCGTTCACTTTATATTGAAATTTGGTCGCTTTATCAAAATACGCATGCTATTCAAGATGATCAGCAACGAAAAAAATACATTCAAAAGCAAATAGAAGAAAAAATTTCAAAGGGCATTTTACAATTTCCTAATGCACTTAATGCTTTTGTTGAACGTCGATTATCTCTTTGGATTACGAATGCATTTATTGCTGATCGTATTCACTTAAATGATCCCTATGCGTTAGGTTCTAACAATGCTACGGATAAAAAAGAAAAAGTGATTGTTATCGACAAAGATACGGGTGTCGAACAATACAACATGACGTGGGAAAACGGATTACACCAATTTCTTGAGCTTAAACATCAAAAGAAATTGTCGATGGAAAGTTTAAAGTCCATCTACATCTCTAATTTTGCGTATTTAAAGCAATTTAAAGGAAAAATATACGGTTTGTCAGGAACACTGGGTTCCGAGTCAGAGCAAACGTTGTTATCCAATATCTATGATGTAGATTTTTTTAGCGTCCCACGCCGTCAACCTCGGAAATTTCATAAAGAAGAAGCAATTGTGGTGCCCGAGGATAGTCAAGAATTATGGTTTCAAGCAATAGAAAAAGATGTCGAAGAGAAAGCAAATAAAGGACGTCCTATTTTAGTCCTGTGTGAAAATATTGAAGCCGCTAAAGCAATTAAACGCAGGCTTAAGTCTACATATCGCGACAAGATTTACAGTTATTCAAAAACAACAAAAAAACTTAAATTTTTAGATGAATCTGCTCCTTGCCCCATGGGCTCAGGTGACATCATTATTGCGACCAATTTAGCCGGACGTGGCACACATCTTAATATTGACGATCAGGCAAGAAAAAATGGCGGTTTGCATATTGTCATGACACATATGCCAGCCAATGCCCGTATCGAAGAACAAAATTTTTCACGTGCTGCTCGAAAAGAACAGCCTGGAACGGGGCGCATGATTATCCGATCAGAATTTAAAACTATCGATGAGGCGTGCGAAGAACGAGACATAATTGAAGAGAAACGGCTACAAGAGTTTCGGCAAAATGGCTTGCAATCGTTGCTGTTAGAAGAAGAGCTTTCTCAGCGGTTTAATGCTTTCTCAAAGCATGTCAGCAAAGCGTTGACTGATGAAACGACGGGGAAAAATAAAACGGAGATTACAGCCGTTTATTTGAAGTCGCTACAAGATCGTTGGGCATTATGGTTAGATGAGAAGCGAGGAAAAATAGAGAATGCCGTTCAAGAATGGGACAGCGTAATTCATGATTACGAAATTTGGCAAGCAGAAATAAAGCGTAGTTTAGATAATAAAGCTGCCCGTTTAGCATTTATTGCTTTTCCTCATGAGCTCATTCAACTTGGGCTTATCTATATCAATAGCAAAGAATTTGCGTTAGCAGAGGCGTGTTTTAAAAAGGTCATTGAACTTGAACCAAAGTTTTCTGAAATAGCCCGTATTTACTTAGTGTATGTGTTGAGTCAGGAGAATCAGCGGTTTTTACTTAAAAATCATGATAATAATCCAATCATTCGAAAAGAAATTTACCATCATCTTAAGGCGGCAAAGAAATTAATAGAAAAGCGTCTTCGAGATATAAATGAACTAACGACAAAACGTCAAATTGCAGCAGATATTCAAAGCTCGTTTGGATGTGGTTTATCTTCCAATGAAATTGATGAACAGTTGCTAAATGAAGCAAAATTGTTAACGGCGCATCTAGATGCCATTAAACGCATTACGGGTGAGAGAGTGGATCAAACGCTGTTGTCTACACTCAATCAATTAGGTAAAGAAGAAAATGCTACTGCACTTTTTGAGATATTAGCTAAAACTGAAATTAAATCGGGTGATCGTTTAATTAAACCTATGCGAATCAGTCAAAAAGTTGTCGTGGAAGGAAATAAAATTTTTATTAAAAAAAATAAAATAGGCACTGATATGGAAGCGGTGTCTTTACCGCAGTCTTCCCTTAAAGTATTAGACAAAGTCGTGAATGTTATACAGTCAAAAATTAAATCGGGAGATTTAAGCTTATCTTCGTCAGAAATGGCAGAGGGTTCTGAAGTGTGGATTGCTTTACATAAAGCAGGGGTTGTAAAAGACTCTACGACTAATTTAACCCTTGCGCACGCAGCGTCTACCAGTGAAATAAACAAACGAATCGATGAAATTGAGGGAAGAATCGAGAAAATCGTAGAGCAGTTTTTTTCGGAGCGTGATGAAAGTGAAGCAAAAGCTAAAGCGGAAGAAGATAAGAAAAACCAGAAGGAGTTGTCTTTAGCTTCTTCTGTCAAAAAAACACTGGGTAAGCCAGTGGTAAAAATCCTTGATTACGTCGAAAAAACAAGTCGAAATAAAAAATATGTAAACAATATTATGACTGCCATAAAAATGGCTGCAGGAAATATTAAAGCAATTCCGAAGTTTAAGATTGAATTTGATGCTATTGAAAAATATTTTGAAACAGGAGAAATACCACCCGAAATTTATGATTTTCAAAAAATGATATTTGATCAATTAATTATAATGGATTTTGATAAGTCTTTGTGGAGTTGGGAAGCGTTTGCCGTTGCTATGTTTGGTGTGGCCCAATTAGCGGCGGGTGTTGCTCTTCAAGTGTCAACGTTTGGTGTGGGCGCTCTTTTTGGTGCTGTATTAATTTCCGAAGGTATCGGTGACATTATTTATGCTATCCAATCAGGTTTAGCAGGAACGTTTAGTTGGAAAGAATATTTCTTCCGTAAAGCATTGAGCTTGAGCATTAATATTTTATTTGCAGGAGTGGGTGGAGCCATTTCGGGTACATTTGCTGCGGGTTCTGGTGTGATTGCAATGCCAGGAAAAGAAATTGCGAAACAAATTGGTATTGAGTTTGGTTGTCGTTTAGCGGTTACAGTGGGTTCCAGTCTTGCGTTCATGGCACTTGAGCAGTTAATGATGCAATTACCTGCTGAAATTTCATTACGATTTGGAAAGAAAATTCAACGAAGTTTAATGAAAGCGTTAATGGCAGGGGAGCTTAAAACTCGTCTTGCGGAGAGTTTGAGCGCATTGTATCGCAAGGAAGGAATAAAAGCGGGGAATAAAAAAGTTGAAGCATTATTAGGCGAAATTCAAAATGATAAAAGTTGGACGTCAACTTTTTCCTCGGTGCTATTTCAATTTTCTACAGATTGTGTTCTGCAGGTATTTCAAGTGTTAGAGCATACCAACATTGGAAATGGTGCTGTTAACTGGGCGTTGTTGAATCGTTTAACAAGAATTTGTATAGAGACAGGACTTGATATATACCGCGCGAAAAAAATTGTAGATATGATTAAAGAAAAATTTGAAGCACTACCCGATAAAATAATGGATTATGCAGAAAATTCATTTGAAACCAAAGGTGCTCATCTTTCTGAAGCAGAAATTTCGCAGGCTTCTGAGCAATTTATTCAAGATGAACATAAAAAAGCCAGCAACGAAATTGTAAATCGTATTGTGGGTGATGTTTTAAAACCACGCTTACAAAGCCATCTGTCTAGAACGTTTCGTATGCTTTCTGCGAATGCCTCTACGGTTGCTCAAAAATTTATTCCCATGTCTGGAGCTGATCTGGAGACAGATGAGGTTAATTTAGAGGTGGGTGAACAAGGTGCGGAAGCTGTTGACGCAATAAATTCAGGTACTGCACAGGAGTTGCCTGGTACGCATCATCCTGCACACAATTCACAAGGAACAACATCGCACAACGGTCAACCTTCACACCATTCAGATGCTAAAGCAATCGCAACTTTAGGCATTCACCCTAAACCTCATGTGAATGTGAATGCTTCCCATCATCATGTTGTGCCCTCTTCAGAATGGATTATGTGTGAAGCCATAACGACAGGATCAAATGTCCTTAAAACAGGAATAGAGTTGATTCGTTTGGAATATATTAAAATGACAAAGTACCGTATTGCCTGTATCGAATTAGAAATCAAGAGAGTTAGATTAGAGACACTACAGAAAATTAAAGCTGACAAAGCTGCGCTAAAACAATATAAAGCAGACGTTGAAACTGCACTGCAAACTCGAGCAGAAATTGATGCATTAAAAACAGAGATGGAGCAAATAGAAATAACTGTTAAGAATTTAGCAATGGCTGTAGTTTTAGATTTTAGTGTAGCGCTAAAGGGACTGAATCTCACCGGAGAAAAACAAGTTGAGTGGATCCAGTGTCGGCTTCAGATTAGCCAACAAATCAGAAAAGAATTTGCGTTTAGTGAAACGCGTGCGTGTGCTTTAGTCCGAGAAATTGTGAAGGAGTTTTCACAATTAAATCCTGCCGTGGTAGGCGCTGCTGATGCATTATTTTCGGAGACTTTGCTACAGAATATTCAGGATGAAACGGCATTACGCGAAGAGCTAAGCAAACTTAATCAGGTACTCGAGCAAAAAGAAAAAGAGGTGCCCCAAATACCCCAAAAAACCTTTTAGCTTTATGTATAAAACGGCTCTTTTTGCGCTCAAAGATAACTTACCGTACTATTTACTGTAATTTTTGTATTAAATACGCGGTAAGTTTTATTTATCTTTGAGGAGAAAAATATGTGTTGTGAAGGTAGGGATTGCGGGTTTTGCCAGGCGGTAGCTAAGTGCGGGCGAGCACGATTTTGCGGCTGCGCAGGAAATGTTTGTAGTTGTTCGGGAGCAGATATGGCGGTTATGTTGTCTTCTGGCGTCGTTGCCTCAGTAATTGAGGTGTTTTTTGAGCTTTGTTTTCCCCATACCAGTGATAACTGGATGACGAAATCATTGCTTTCGTCTGCTTCTTCTGCGGCGGCGACCTTTGTTATTGGGATGATTATTTATTCACGTAAATGTGCAAAACAAGCAGTTCCCGGTCTTGATGAGGATGACCGATGCTGTCCGTTCTATTTGGCGTTAATGATCTCTCAGCTGATAGCCGCAGGTGTTTCTTTTGGGGTCGGTGTGGGTGTAGATACGTTAACGGAAACTTTTATTCTCGATCATGAATCGGGTAATGTTGTAAATGCAATAGTTTCTCCTATCTTAATTTCTACTGCCCGCGGATTTTTTAAATCTGCGTCAACCGGAGTTGTTGGATTTTTTCGACGATTTTGTTGTGGTTCACCTGTAGAGGAATTAGCAGAACAGGGCGTCGCTCACGTGGATGAACGCGAAGTAGAAAGTTTGCTTAATGAGTCCTCACGTCCTGGAATAATTAATTAATTAATGAGATGAGGGAAGTATGGAAGAAATCATAGAAACACCAACGTTAAAAGCGCTTACTTTACTTCTTGCAGAAGTCAGTGAAAAGTTGAAAAGTGATGAAAATTCTTCCGATATTGAAGCCGAGGTTTATTTTCATTTACATACCAAAATAGTTCGACATATTATATGTAGTGAAAATCAGATACAGCAAGACTACAACTGTTGGGAATTTGAACGGAAAATTTTTTATACGTTAACTCATTTTCTTGCGCATATTCCATTTGCGAAACAGCAACCGCTATGGAGAAAACTGTTGCTTTGTTCAGAAAAAGCATTTCCCTTTGAAGCTATTAGTAAAGTATTAAGTCAAATAAAAAAAACCAATGGAATAATGTATAAAATTCCTTCCTCAAAAATGTCGAATGCAATTTTTCATCTAAAATTATCACATATGGATTTACCTTTAACGTTTATTCAATCCCTCACTGATTTTAAGCAGCTTCAAAAATTAAAACTTCGCAATATTACAGTTGATCGAAAACTATTATGGAATGTTGCAAATATTCTGGGTGAGTGTTTGCCAGAAAATCTCGAATCGCTTGATCTCTCACGTAACCTATTGGGAGTAAAGTGTGTAACCGATGATCAGAGTGAACCTGCTCAACGCTTAAAAATATTTTTTTCTCGCGTATGGGCGCTTAAAAAATTAGTTAAACTCAATTTATCAAATAATTTAATTAATAACAGTTTTTTTATTACGTTTTGTCTTTATATGGGAGAAATGCCCGATAGGCCAAAAAATACAGTGTTAAGAGAATTAAATCTTTGTGCGAATACCTTGAGTAGTTATAGTATGCTGGATCAAGAGAACAGCCCTCCTAATCATCCCTTATGGCCACTTTATAAAGCAGAAGATTGCCCCCAGAATATTTTCCCTCCATTTTTTGAAAAATTTGAACAGGCTAAGCTCGATGTGACTTTTAATTTTATGATGCATTTGGAAGAGGATATAGCTGAAGCAAAAAAAAATCCCTTAGATGTTTTGGTGATACATCAAGATGCTCCGTATGTGGAAAGTGTGCTTTTACCAGATTATATATTAAGTATGGATAAACCGTTAGCCGTCATTACTCAGAAAGACAATCATGCTTTTATATTAACAGAACACCTTGAAGAAAATTATCAACAGATAAAAATATCCAAAATTAATCCAATGGGAGATAAACGCACTAAAAAAATTGGGGACGAAAGCGAAATAGGTATATGGCGATTTATTCATGGTGTTAGAGAATATCTCATTGAAGAGCATAAAAAATATTCTTTCAGTAGAGAAGTGATCCGGGATAAAGTAGCCGTTTCTAGAATCCCCGCTAATGCAGAGAAGCCACGTAAGTTTAGTAAATGTGCGATAGGAAGCGCTGAAAGTTGTTATACTAATAGCGTACGATTGTTTAACGAAACAAATGCTCTTCCGGAAAAAATGGAAAAAAAATCAGGGCTTCCTTGTTTTAACATGGTTCGCGACAGAAAAGGTTCTGTGAATCGATATTATTTTTTCAGACAGAACAGACAGGAAGTTGAAGGTATGGAGACTCTACTTTCAGATGAAATTCGATCCGAACAGATGTTTGTAAATTAAATCCTCTTTTTAAGTTACCGTAACCATTACGGTAATATAGACAATCTCTCTAAACCATAATCCTTTTGTAAGTTATTATGAGAGGAGAATTTTTATGCAGAACAAACCAGAAATAAATCCCCAGGATTTTTTCAGTGGAAAAGTTTCGAAAGACGTATTAGCGCACCTTTATACTTTTTTACCTTCACAAAGCTTATTTGCGTTGTCTACGACCTGTAAAGCAAGTCGACGTGTGTTTAAAGAGCTCACCAATACTTTTTATTTTATTCCGGATGAGTCTCTTCCTATCACGAGAGTGGACAACGGGTGCAGTTATTCTTATTTGTTGCCTCCTGCTGATGTCATTATAGGGCTTTATAAGGAACAGGCTAATAAAGTGTGTTATAGAACGTTTCGGGATGCGCAAAGTTATATAGAACATTTATATCATCAACGACCCCATCGCCAAGATATACCGCCTATTATTGAGTTAGTGTTTGATAATGCGCGAGCATTACCAAGTTTGAAAGAATGGGAAATAAGAGGTATGGGATGTCGTACCATTCCACGAATGGTGCTCAATTTAAGTGAAGATGTTTTTAGAATGACGAGGGCAACCTTTTTAAAGCGGAAGTCGCGACTTTCATCTGCTTTAGTTCCTATAGTAAATGCTCGAGGTGAGAGTCATGTGGAGTTAGATGGAGTGTCAAAAGATAGCAGTGTCGCTCGACCAAAACCGGGTTGTGCGATTCAATAAACCCAGTCAAAATGAAGTAGTGATAATTTCTTGAAAAGGAGTTGATATGAAAGAAGATCGAAATAAAGCGTTGCAGGATATGCTTCGGCATTTAAAAGGTGGCGATTCTAAAAACGCCATGGAGGCACTCAAACGGTCAATGTCGGAAGAGGCGAAAAAAGATCCTTCGATTACCCAGTCAATTACTCAAGCGGAAAGTCACTTATCTAAATTTTCTGAGGCAGATACAGCTGAAAGTAAAAAGCAATCGGCTTTAGATGTGGTTCAAGATGCGGAGAAAACTCTTAAGGCATGCGAATCTCAACATCCTACCATTCAAGCGTTAGCAGCGTACACTCAAAACTTGAAGGTTCAGTTAATGGAGCCATCTAAAGAAAAACAGTCATCTTTATTTCCACAGCAAATAAAAGAATTAAAAGCCCGAGCCTTCGCAAGTTATAAAAGTGGGGATTACGCTACGGCTATTTCTTTATTTAAAACGTGTTTAGATTTATATAACGCTCAAAAAGTCGTTGATGAAAATAATGTCGCGTCCACTGCGTATAATTTGGGTTCTGCGTATTGGAAAAATCAAGATGGGCCATCCGCGCTTGTTTATTTAAATCAAGCATTAGAAATAAAACAAAAGAAGGGAGATGAAGAAGGGTGCCACAAAACTAAACAGCTTATAAAGGAAATCCAAGAAACACTTTCCGTAGAATCAAAATCTTCACCGGAAGTATCGATGTAAGAAGAGAATAAATAAGAGATAGACAATGCGTTGGTGTTGTCTATCTCTTTAAATGCGTTCAAAATAACAGGGCGATAATTTTTTGAAAAGGAATCTCCACTATGGAAGAACATATTTCGAATCCCTCTGATTTTTTGAATTTAAGTGAATGTCTCCAGAATATTAAACTAGCGGTAAAAGACAATCTTGAGCTTAAATATCTTGTAGTAGTCTTAGAGGCATTGATAGCACTTGTTAATGAAAAAAATATTCAATATCGAAGTGTCATATCCAGTCATTTTTCTGCGGTAAGACATTGTATTCGATTTTACCTGGGAAGGTGTGCGCTCAGTGAATCGCTAACTCCCTTTATCGTTCCAATAGAAAAAGTGCTTTCGCCTGAAGTTTCTCAACGTGAAGGCTCTGCATTAGATAATCTTGCGGATGATCTGGAACAAGAAAAAAGAATGCAGAAAGAACAAGAATATTTAGATACCTTAAGTACGGAGCAACACGAGAATGCGCTAAAAAAATTTCTATTCGATTGTTGGGCGCAATTAATTTATAACAAGCGCCCATCAAAGAAGTTCTTCATTAGCTATGCCTGGCCAAAACCTCACGATGATTTTCATGATGAATCTCATGTTATAGGCTATCTATTTAAATTGGTTGAACATTTTATTCAAAGCGGCATGCAAGTTTGCATCGACCAATTTCATAGTGGAGCAGGAAAGTCCTTGGGTAAATTCATGGGCAAAATTGATGAGGTAGTTTTGCCAGAAGGGGACGCATATGAGGTTGATCATGTTTTAGTTGTCAGCACAAGAACACTTCTCGGTAAATTAAGTAATTCTGGCAGTGGTTGTTCATGTGAGCATAGAAATATGCGAGCAAGAATAGAAAAAGAACGAAAACATCGCTTTATTATTCCTATTTTATTAAACCGTGTTAATTACCTTCCACTAGATTTTAAAAAAATCGTTAGTATAAATTTTTGCACGACGTCGTATCTCGAAAATTTTAAAGAGTTGTTTAGAGTGACGAATACATTAGGGAAATCATTTCTTGATTTTTGTGATGAACGAATATGTGTGTATGGATTAGGTCTTGATGTGTGTATTGCGAGCGGTTTAAAAGAAAAGTATACCTCACCTGAAGTCGCGAATATTGAATTATTAACCTATACCAACTCAACGCCGCTTCTCGAAGGTTTTGTTGATCTTGCGGTAGTGAAAGATGAAGAATATCAGGAAAGGGAAAGGCTTCAACAAAGATCTGCAGAAGAGAATGCTCAGGATAAACCTTTGCCGACCATCGCATTAAATAAAATGGGCGAGACTGATGTTGGTCACACATTGGTTGAAGGTCCTGCTGGAGTCGGCAAATCCACATTAATGCGGTATTTCGCCAATCAGTGGGCACAGAATTCTGTTGCCCGAAATCTACCATGGCTCGCACAATATGATGCTGTGGTTTTACTGCCTTTACGCAGATTGCATGAATATGATGAAGCCATTGAATTAGCAGAATTTGTGCTTCAAGAATGTATTTCTGCTGATTATCAAGAAAAACTATCGAGAGATATGATTCAAAAATATTTACTTGATAATCCTAAAGTCAAAATATTGTATTTGTTAGATGGACTTGATGAAGTTGGGTCTTTGCTTATCGATGGTTGTCACGGTAAATTGCTTCAATTGTTACTGAAAAAAAAATATTGGGTTATGACATCACGGCCTCCTTGTCAAGTGGATAAAGCGAAGCTTGGCGCGGTTCGTCATTTACAAAACGTAGGTTTTGTAGCAAGAGATGTTGAAAAATATATAAAGCAATTTTTTAAAGGACAAGAAACGAAAGTTGGTGTGCTTATGCGCATGCTGGAAAATAATACCTGTATTCGAGGTATTGCAAATGTTCCCATCAATTTAGAGTTTCTATGCACCATTGTTCAAAGTGAAGAAGAACAATCACAAGAAGATATCGTAAATATGACCGTAACACAGTTATACGAGAAAGTATTGGTCTTACTACTTAGAAGGTATTTGTTACGTTTACAAGAATTAAAAGTATTGCCTGCTAGGCCCAACATTTTAAATTTAACGTCGAGCAGAATTCTTAGTCATCCTAAATGCCAGGCGCCTTTGAAATTTCTTCAAGAATTAGCCTGGCTTGCCTTTCAGCAAAAAACATTTCTGGTTAATGCAAATACTATTCAAAAAACATCGAAGAAATATTTTACCGGAGATGACATTGATCAAGATATTGATAATTTATTTACTCATTTGTTTTTGTTAAAGCCGACCGGGAAAGTAGCCAAATCCGCATTAGATCAAAATTATTATTTTGTTCACGCGACATTTTTAGAATTTTTTGTGGCTCAGCGTGTTTTTAATGGATTGTTGGATAAAGAAAGTTTAGAGACAGATATTCAAGCCTTAAATTTATTACAAATGCCGATTAATCAACGATTAATTACGCAAGAAACTCAAGTTTTGCAATTTTTAGCTGAAATGCTGAAAGGAAAAGAAAAACGAATAAAACGATTGCAGGAAGTGGTGTTGGCGTCTCGTTCTCAAATTCTCGGAAAAAAAGCCTGTGTTGCTGCGTCTAATGCGCTGACTATTTTAAATGTCGCCAATGTTTCATTACATAACCAAGATTTTGTAGGTGTACAGGTAGGTGATGCAAATTTATTTGGTGCGATGCTATGGGGAAGTAATTGTAAGGACGCAGATTTTACGGGTGCAAATTTAGCAGGAGCCTGTCTACAAGATGTAGATATTTCTGGTGCAAAAATGCGAGGCGTTAATTTTGGTGAATGGCCTTATATTCAATTAGAACGTAAATTTAATCATTCTGTTTTTTCAAAAGGCGGAAAATATCTCGCGTTAGCGGTAGAAAATGAAGTTGAAATATATGAGACAGAAACGGGTAAAAGGGTAAAAACCCTGAAAGGTCATACCAATCGTATTTGTTGTATTGCGTTTGATAATTCTGGTAAACAATTTGCAACAGGGAGTTTTTCTGCTGAAGTGTTTGTGTGGGATATCACTTCAGGTAAAGTCGAGAAATCTTTTGATGGGCATAAAGAAAAAATTACGTGCCTTACTTTTGATCAAACCGGAGAAAAATTAGCGGCGAGCAGTCTCGATAATACGGTGATTATTTGGAATGCAAAAACAAGTAGAAAAATATGCAACTTCAGAGGACATATAGGTGTTATTACTTCTCTTTTGTTTCATCCTCTCGTTGAACAATTAATTTCAGCCAGTGACGATGGAACCGTTCGATGCTGGGATAGTAAAACGGGGAAAGAACCCAAGGTAAGTGTTCAGCCATCTGTGTCAAACGCAGACTCGGTTTTCTTGGATACGGGTGAACAACTTAAAAGAATGCCCATTCCAGCTGATGCAGATTACGGATATAGATTATTTAGCCTTTCGCGAGAACGTGCACATAAGTTGTTTTCTGAAAATCTTAATAGTGTTCGAGATATTTTAAAACCATTGGTGGAAACTGCATTGTGTGCCGATGAGAATTTTATCAATTATCTTCCTGATGATTTTTTAGCAGTGAGAGAATCCTATTATTTGTTTCGTGATGCGCGCCAAGAACAAGATATAGCGTTGGAGGAATATGGGCGGACCCTCAAACAATATGCGGAAGATTTAAATTTATTGTCATGTTACGTAGATTATGACATCAGAGATAAACAAGTAAACGCTGGTTGGGCGCATCCGCTTATCTTATACGCATTAGCACATATCAATAAATCATCACATTTTTATTTTTGGGAACTGGATGAACAAGGCAAAATGTTTCCACATCCTCAGATTCCGAGGCATAACCCCAGAGAAACTTTCCTAGCGGTAGATTTGTTATTTGTTCGAGGAAATCGTTTTGAGCATTTGCAAAAAGTGTCGATACCACAAATGGCAGAACGCTTTCAAGCAAAACGATTGCCCAAACAGAATCATGGTATTACATGCTTAGCGTTTGATGCTAATTTTCAAAAATTAGCTGTTTCAACTAAAGATGGTTGTATTCGATTGTGGGATTTATACAAATGTGAAGAACTTGCTTGCTTAAGAGGACACGAGGGAGTGGTTCATTCAATAAGATTTGATGAGAGTGGGGGAAAACTTGTGTCGTCTGGTGATGACGGTACCGTAAGATTATGGGGTATTTTTACTAAGACAGAATTACAAGTGTATCGCGGTCATTCAGAGGGTGTCAGCAATGTAGTTTTTGACATGTATGCCCAAAGAGTAGTTTCAGTTGATGTTGTCGCTTGTATTCGTTTTTGGTCTTTACAAAATAGCAGCAATCCAAAATTACAGTGTTCTATACCAGGAAAATCGCGAACCATTGCTATAAATGCTAGAGCGAATGTTGTCTCTACTGCAGAAAATAACACAGTAAGGTTTTGGTGTTTAACATCAGGTAAAGAATTAAATAATATCAAAAAGTTAATGACCATTACGCATAGTTTGAGTTTTGATGTATTAGGCAGGAGAGTTGCTTTAGCAAATCATAGAGTTATCTCTATTGTGGATGTGATGTCTGGAAAAGAATTGCAACGTTTTGCAAGAAAAAAGAGGTGGATTAAATCTGCTGTATTTGAACTTGATGATGAAAAAATGTTTTTGGCGAGTAAAGATGATACCGCCCGATTGTGGGATTTACGAAAACAGGAAGAACTTTTTTGTGTGGGTACTGATGCTAATAACCATAGAGTAGCGATGAGTGCAAAAGGTGAGTGTTTCGCTTACGTGGATGAGGCAGGTTTTCTTTCTGTACGAAATTTAAGAGGTGAAATCTCAAGGCTCCCATACAGTAAGGGTGATAGTAAATCAGAATATAAACCGCAGTTCGCGTGTATTCATTTTGATGGTCTAGGAAAAAAACTTATTGCGGGAGATAAAAAAGGAAATATTTGGTTATGGAATATTGCGCCATACAATTTATTGCTGCACCTCTCTCATCCCTCACATACAGTAAGTCAGGTTATTTTCAATCCGCAAGGTGATAAATTTTTATTCGTTAGCAGTGATCAATTTCTACGGTTTTATGATGTCGCAACTGGAACGTGTCTGTTAGTTCTTGAGTTGAGTGAACCCATCTTTTCTGTGGCATGGGAAAGTGTGGAGAACGAAAATATTGTTGTTGTGAATTATGGAAAAAATCTCGCCTCTTATGTTGAAAATACTTCGGAAACTAATTTTTCGCTTACGCTAAAATGGGCGACTACTGAAAAAAAACTTATTCTTCAAGGTGTGAGGGTAGACGAAACATCTGATTTAGATAGTAGAAATCGTTCTCTTATTGCACAGCAGGCAAAATTAAAGGAGCGTGGTGTAGGTCTGTCTGGACCACTGAAAGAGATTGAAGGCACACAGTCTGCCAATGAAGCGATAATTTTATCAGTTCGCTCAAAAAAGAAAGGCATTTTTCATCGCGTAAATGATGCTGAGGCGTATCAGCCCGTTATTCTTGTGTATGATGTTTTAAAGGAGAGCGATCTTCTCCTCGTGTTTAACAGTTTAGGATGTGTGGAAAAAAATAAAGAGCTCTTTATGTGGGATTGGCGTTGTTGGCCTAATGAAGATGGCTCATTTTTATTTAAGAAGTCTTATAATACTTATCGTGACCCACTGTTGCTTGGCTATATTTCTATAGTAGACCGTCGTTGTTATGTCGTCCTTCCTTCTTTTAAGCGAGCGTGTTTAGCGCTTCGCTTTTTCTATGAATCTTTTAAGGGTATAGCTAAAGTGCATGGTGCATTGTTAGTTAATGCATTGTTTGCTGCTAACGAGCTTTGTAGGCTTGATTTCGGTAAGTTTTTAGAGCACATCGATATTACATTAGATGAAAAAATATTTGCTCGAGAGGACAATGGAAGACCATTATCACTGGTTAAGTATTATAGATTTAATAGTTTAGAAGAAACCCATGATCCCAAAACGTCATATCTAGATTTTGAGAAGTTTTTAGAAGTTCAAGCTAGGGAAGTGATGGCAGGGTGGATTGGTCAGGCCGGATATAAATTAGATGATGTAGTCAAATTCTGGGCTCAACGCACAACTGAGCAAAAGCAAGCTGTTACTACTGATGAAGCGGGCGACTCACCTTTACACATTATTGCAAAAAACGGAGATTTAAGTGCATTCGAGCCTCTCTTATCGTCTTGGGTAGAAAATGGAGAAAATGTTGTTGATAAACTTAACGCAAAAAATAAAAAAGGTGAAACAGCGTTACATTGGGCAGCCATGAGAGGGTATAAAGATTTATGTGCTTTGCTTCTTGATTTAGGCGCTGCACTTGATGTTTTTGATGAGCATCAACTTTCACCCATGCAAGGGGCTATACGGGAAAATAAAGAAGAAATAGTTGAGTTATTCCTAGAAAGGGGTGCTCGTGTTGACGAAAAAAATGAAGAATGGAGTATAGGAATTCAATCTGCGGCGGCAGAAGGACATGTTCGCCTCGTAGAAAAATTCATACAAAAAAAACTTGATGATCCTAAACGAAAAACTTCATTTGGTCGAACCGCCCTGCATCTTGCTGCACGTGAAGGTCATTCAGAGGTTGTATCATTGCTACTCGAATATGAGCATTTTATTAATGATCCCTGCACCCAATTTGGTAACGCGCCGCTTCATTATGCTGCCGCAAATGGGCACGTTGTAATTGTAAACATATTACTTGCAATGGGTGCTAGTTGCTCGGTTGAAAATAACGCAAGGCAAACACCCCAGCAATTAGCTGCAGTTTGTGATCAAGCAGAGGTTTTTGAAGTGTTTTGTGGAGCAACGGGGATTGATACCAGAATTCAATTTTATCAAGTGCGACTACAATTTAATCCTACTTCGCCGCATGATCATATTAAGTTAGCTCGATGTTATGCTATTAAAGCGCAACAAGAACCTCACAATGCGGCTAGATTATTAGGATACGTTGAAATACATTTGCTTGCTGCTATCGAGTCACCTACGTGGACAGCTGTTGCGTTTGTTGAATATGGAAATTATCTTGTTCGAAGTGGGTGTATAGCGGAAGCTGTGCCGCAGTTATTGCGTGTGGTTGAACTAGAAGACCAAGATTCTACTATAACATATGATTTGCTAGAAAGATGCCTATTAGAAGAAGATTTACAAGAGAAAAATACTTGGCAACTAAATATTCCGTCAGATAAGCGACTTTATAAACTACTAGAAAAAGACTTACCCTCTCAACAGAAAATTACGTTAAATAATCGACTTTATGCACTGCGTTTATTGACTTTGTGTTATTTACAATTAGATAAGCGAAGTGAGGCCGAAGCCTTATTGTATTTGTTTTATGAACTTGCTGAGACAGAAAATAATAAAATCTCTTATTTATTGGTAAGTTGGACCTTGCGAGATTTAGGCAAATTTGATCAAGCAAAAAAATATCTTCGTTATGCGGAGGCGAGTAAGCCTGATTCTGAACTCGAGCTTGAATGTATTCTTCCATTATTAAATGTTTTAGTAAAAAAAATGGAATCCTTTGATAATACAGAAGCTAAAGTAGAAGAAGAGTATTCGAGTGAAGACGAACATGAAAAAGAGAATGATCCTATATTTAAGCGTATGGTGCCCTTTGGTTCATATAAGTCAAAAATGTTAAACAGAGGGGCATATAAAACTGTCGATACGGGACAAGCTTATTTACCTATCATGGTGGGTTATACCGTTTTTGATCATGATCAATTGGTTGCGGTTCTGAGCAGTCTTAAATGTTGCAAAAGAAAAGGTGCAGCACTGGTATGGAGTTGGTTTTGGCGTGAAGAATGTGAAGAACTAAAGTTTGCCGGCACTAAATATGCTCGTGATAAAAAAAGACCCCTATTGTTAGGCGAGTTTTCATTTCATGATAATGTTTTATACCTCACTTTTCCTGCATTTTACAGGGCGGCTTTAGCAATTGATTTTTTACAGCCCTTTTTCGACACAATAACAAAACCGAGTTTTCTATTCTTTGTAAATCGTGCCTTTGCGTTGCGTGACGAAGTTTCTACAGAATATGAGGATTATTTTGTGAGATACCGTTCAGGCGAGGCGCTTCCTGATTCTATTAGTTATTATGAACACAATCCCTTGGGCGTAGAATTGCCTATGTTAATTAATATGTGTGGGGTTGTTGTTGAACAAAATTGGACAAATAATCAAGCATTAAGCTTGCAGAGTTTTTTTGATTTTTCCGATACGCTTGCAAAAATTAATCTTCTATTCAATCATCTTCCAACACTTTTATACAATAATCAGGAGCTAATACGGAGGTATTATGTTGCGCTGATAGATGGTAAGCTTCCTCAAAAAACTTCTCGTGAAGATATTGCTTTTTACGAAGAAAAAATTTTGATTGTTGAACCTATCAATAATCTCATGAGAGAGATTGAAGAAAACTTTAATGCGTTACAGCGTCGCGTAAAGGAATATGAGAATTTTTCGAACATAGGCTATCTAATATTTTTTCAGGGGCTGCGCCTAATAACTGAGGGTGTAAAGAAGAGAATAAATTATGTTCGAAGAGATTGTCCCGCTTCATTGGTCAGAGATCATTACTATAATCTAGCCTGCGCGCGTTTTGCAGCAGCCAGTGATGAAAACGATGGTGTTTTGTTAGCTAAGGCGGAAGTGACTTTTCAACATGCTATAGCACTTGAAGAAGACGCAGGAATTTGTACGGAATATGGACTCTTATTATTAAAATGTGAAAAATATTCAGAGGTGATAACTTATCTGAAAAAAGCTATAGCGCTGAGAAGTACTGAAGAAGATGTGTCTTATGGTAAGCGAGAACGCAATACCTTGCCTAAAGACATCCAGCTATTAATTGACGAACAAGGAGAAGTTTCTCTCCGCGCAGATATCTTTGCGTATTACTTATTAGGGATTTGCTGTATAGAATTAAACCAACCCAGCGATTTTTTAGATTTATTTCCAGCGTTTGAAAAAGAAATTCTCCAATCAGAAAGCTATTTTCATTGTCTTCTCTATAGTTATACGTGTAGACAGTATGGTTTACACGATAAAGTCGCTTCTTATTCTGAGTGTGCAGCTAAACTTAAGCCAGCTGCTCCAGCACTCAAATCTTCTTCTCCCGTGGAAAGTCTTATGGCTTCAAAAACTTCTCTTTGGGAAGAACCCGCTATCGAGGCGGCTGCAAGTGAAGAAGATGAAGAGTTAAGGTTGGCAATTGAGCTGTCTCTCCAATCTGAAAAGCCTGGACTTTAATATAAAATTTAGTGTATCCACGAAACTTTTTCTATTTATTGAGATAATCAATAATAAAAACATGTTCCCCGATTTTTGATTGATAATCAAAAAATGCGGATGTAAAGCCCTCATTTTTAGTGCAGTGAAAGAGTTAGTGATGTTCCCAGATTTTTCCGGAAACGCCGTCGATAATGTTGAGGAACATTGCTGATTGATTTTTGCGCACATTGCGCAGAAAGGCTTTTAGATTATTTTAAATATTTAATTTTTATTTTTTGGCTAATGCTGAATGCTTTAGTCTCAAAAATCTAAATTATTCTGAGAAAGAGCTAAGTTTTTTTAGAGTAAAATTTACGGTAAAACCCTAGGAAATGTTCGCTTATATTATGAGTTCTTAAAGTCATAACGTAGGAGAAGAAGTATATGCTTATTTATACGGGTAACAATTTACATTTAAAAGATTTGATTAATGAATATAATCAATTTTCTAAAAAATGTGCGACTTTTATGAATCAAGAACCAGGTGCGCTAAAACTTGCTGCAGTCATTAGTACTTTTAACCGTTTGGGCTCCATTCTTGGAAGTTGTAATGCTACAGAAGATGGTAAGAAATGGGTGCGAGAAAATCTTGAGGATATTAAAGGTGAAGTGAGTTGCTTGCAGACAGTAATGAATCATTTCAAAGAGTGGATAAAAAGAGATGCGGCTGATGACATCAAAACAACCTATTACCGAGTGATAACCACGTTTAGAGCGATGGTGACAACACTTAATAACTTAACTCCACCTCCGCCTGTAACTCCGACACCGCAACCCCCGAAACGGCAAGATTTTTATGAACAGCCTTCAGAAAAGAAAGGATGCTCTCCTTGCTGCGTAATACTGTGAGATTAATTTTATTTAAAGAAAGGAAAACTCTATGTTAGATCAATCGAAGGTGAAAATACTTAAGTCCAGATTTCCTATTACCCTAGAGACTCCAGAAGTAGAGGCAAACGGGGGGCTCAATGAGTTTGTAGAAGCATATCAAAATAGTTTAGATAGCTTTTCTACTTATCTGGAGTCGCTAAAGAATTCTGAAAAGGAATCGTTTCTGAAAGAATATAAAATTAATATAGAATACTATATCAATGAAATTGAGCTCAGATTTCTTTTGATCTTACAGTATATTGCTTCGTATTGTCCTGAGCTTATTAATGAACCAAGCGGCTATTCTTTTGTTGCATGCGAAGCGTTTTTCCTGAAATCTTGTAAAGATATTTTCTGTATAGAGAGTGATGACGACTTCACAAGCAATTTCGTCGATAAGTTGTTTCCGATTATTAAAAGAATTTTAGAGAAAGTGGACGAAGAAAATGCTAAGCGATTATTTAGCAGAACGCTCTCATCGCTGCAGCTCACTTTTTTTTATAGAGAAAGTAAAGACTCGATAATAAGTTTACTCGAAAAAATTAATAATAAAGTGGATTCTGTGAAATTGTATATTGCGGTAAGCTCAGAAGTGCACCAAATTAGAGATCTGCTTCTTCCTTTTACACGAACAAAAAATGCTTTTAACGACGCTATACAAAATTTAGTGACTTCAGTCGAGCATCGATTTAATAAAAGATTTTATTTAAAAACGTTGATTGAACGCCGAGCCGAGCAGACTTTGGCCTCCTTACATAATTTTACAGATGAGATATTTCCATTGATGAAAGAGCCATTGGAGTTCGCTGTAAAAGAATTTGCAAAAATATTAAAAGAAGATAAAGATTTTTCTCCTGACGAAAAAAAATTGTTTCTAGAAGAACGGCTCAATCTTGAAGCTGAAGTTTCAGTTCGAACGCATATAATGCATAGTGGAGCTGATGGTTTGTTTTTACTTCCTAATTTACGAGGGGGTAACGAAGAAAGTTCATTGTATCTTGCTTATCACTAACCAGCAGGATATAGGGAGCTAGTTATAATCTTTTACCAATGTTTGAACAAACGCTTCTCTATTTACACCCGGCAGCGATAATAAAAATACATTTCCTGATTTTTCATTGCTAATAGAAAAATGGGGATGCACTAATTTTTTATTTACTTTTAGTGTTACCCATCTTCCGTGATACTGCTCCGGATGCAATAGACAATGTGTTGCATGGACATCATGTAGTGGCTGTCGATAGTATTGATCAGGCCCTTTTCCAAAACGTCGTCGATAATGTAAAGGAACATTGCTAATTAATTTATACGCACTTTGTGCAGAACATTTTTTAGATTTTTTTAAGGATTGAATATCAGATTTACTGACTAATATAGAATGCGTTAAATCCAATGGCGATAAAAAAATGGGAATATTATTTTTTTGTGCGATATCAAATACTTTCTTAGTGGCTTTGGGATTGTCTGCGACATTCGCTTCGGTAAATCGTTTGCCGGTAATGGGATAATTCGCTTCTTGAGTGGTATTAATAACCCCGCCCATTAATGAGATGCCAATAATATTTTTTAATGAAGCATAGGAGCTGCGTGCTATTTTATATAATAGCTCAGCAGGTTCCGTGAGAGGACCTGTAGAAATTATGATGGCTTGGTGATGTTGCAAATAGTTAGCCGCAAAATTTATGCCTGTTATATTTTCAGGTTTTATATGTTTAGTGACAGGTAACGTGTGGCCGTTAAGGGCGTTTTTCCCATAGACGGGAAATCCTTTGAATTTTTCTTTTTTACCCGGATAAACTTTTACATCAGTTCGACCTAAATATTCACATATAGCCAAGCTATTTGTTAAGGACATTTCTGAAGAGGCATTTCCACGAATGGGAATAATTCCCGCGATAGGATATTTTTTTTGGCGAAGTATTTGAATGAGCATGAGCATGTCATCAACGCCCGGATCGGTGAAGATAATTAAGGGAGGTTTCTTAGAAGGTAAAAGGGAAGATAAAGCTGTATCAAACGCTAAAAGTTGAGTGTGCACGACATGGGTCCCTGTACGAAAAAAACCTATTGTTAGCGAGGAACCTCTTTTGGAATACCGTAAGCATTAGGGTATTTTTCTCTCAGCTGATCGAGTAATCCAAGATTAGATTGTACTTTAGCTTTCGATTCTGGTTTGACGTTGTGATGCTCCAGCATAATTTTTAATGTTTGTTCAATGGGTCGAACGACATCGTCGATTTCTTGAATAATATCCTTGATATATCGCATAAGCTTCTCCTTGAAAGAAAGCATTGTGATTTTTTGCCCATTAAAAAAACACCGTATCGAATACAGTGATGTAGATGTTAAGCGCAGAATTAAAGAAAATGATAAGATGCGGTTGCAGGATGCCTGTAATTTAATGAGAGATTGAATTGTTATGGAAACGTCTTCTTCCTATCTACCTGATTTTGTTCGGGAACAAACAGAATCTGCTGCTGATCCTACGTTTAGTGCTCAATTAGTTGAAATTGCTCAACGATTTGCGTCGCAGAAAAAACGCGTGATTTTTATTAGTCGGGCATGGCCCTATGATGATGATCGTCTTAGAGTAAGAGAAGAATGGTCCGTAGCCTGTGCCGATATGCTTTATGATCATCTTCAATTACTCGGTTTTGAAGTTATTCTGGATAAAAGAGATTTAGGTGTTGGTAACCAACTCGATGACGCAATGAAAACCAGTGTAGATAAAGCGGATCATGTTTTAATGTTGGTTACACGCACCTACATTCATAAAGCTACAAAAGTTCCAACCTCAGGTGTCTACAGAGAAGTTCACTATATTACGCACAAAGTAGAATCGATGGATCCAGAAGGTATCGATGGATGGGTTATTGCGGGAAAAAGACGATTTGTTCTACCTTTCGCATTCAATGATACAAAAGGATTTCCTTTAGCAGATAGCCATCCTGGAATTGCGACCATTTTTGTTCAAAATGCGGGTTATCGCAGTGCATTAATTGATCTGGCGATGAAAGTCTATAATGTTGATTCAGCACTCTTGCGTGAAATCGTTCCTTCTCGTGCAAATGTTTTAATTCAAGCTGTAAAAAAGTGTTATCAGGAAAGAAACTATATTCCCAGACCTTTTCATGATGAACCGCTGCCTATAGAAAAGGGCTATGTTCGATTAGCAATCGTAAAAGAAGCAGAACAACGCGAAAAAACGCGTGAAGCACTTGGAGATAATGACCACAACAAAGAGAATGCCTCGACGTTTAAAGATAAACGGATAACCAGTTTTGAGCAGATTTATGGCGCAAAAGAACCCGTTGATATTGCCGACATTTTTAAACCTGATAGAGAAGGAAAAGATAAAGAGAAAGCGCCAAAGCGATTATTAGTCTTGGGGCGAGCAGGCATTGGAAAAAGTACGCTGTGTCAAAAAGTGGCTTACCAATGGGCCAGTTCTGAAGTTAAAGAAAAATTGTGGGAAGAAGAAGATGGCCAAGAAAAATTTAAGCTTGTCGTTTGGGTACCGTTGCGGAATTTATTGGATTATCCAGAATATGAAACATTAAGTGACGTTATTTTAAAAGAATGTATTTCAAAAGATCAGTCAGGTGAAAAATCTATTTCAAAAGAGGCTGTTGTCCGAGGTTTAAAAGAGCTGAAGCCAAATGATATTTTGTTCGTGTGTGATGGTTACGACGAAGTTGCAGGTCGAACTACACCATTGATTGACGAAATATTGACTAAAGAAAACGTTTTTGTGACAACTCGACCCCATGGGATCAATCAATATCTAACATCTGGTTATGCAAAGCCGTTTGATCGAAAATTCGAAAACATAGGATTTCTTGACGAAGACATTGGAAATTATATTCGTGCATTTTTTGGAAGTGAAGAAGAAAATCAAAAGTATGCCGAGATGTTAATTCAATTTTTGGAGGCACATCTGAATATATGGGGAATTGCGCATATCCCGATTAATTTGATGTTAATTTGTGTGACGTGGAAAGAGAATTATGAGCGGTTTAATCCGAAAGAAATTAAAAATGTAACGATTACAGATTTGTATTTGGGTCTTGTGGTTAACTTAGGTCGTCGATATTTAGATAAAAATAAAATTAAAGGACTTCAGGATTTTGAGCCAGAAGATATTTTAGAACACCAAAAATGTAAGTCTGTTTTAGCCGTTCTTTCTGAATTAGCTTTTGACCAAATGGACAATGAGTCGTTATTAATTCCAGGAAAAGCGCTCACCAAAGCTAAGCTACGTAAATCATATCCAGATTTACCTTCTCTTCGGGATGATGCCATTCACTTTGGAGTGTTGTCACCGACAACCCCAGAAACCAACAGTGAAAAAACCGAATTTTATTTTGTGCATTTAACCTTCCAAGAATTTTTAGCGGCGTTTTATATTGCAGAAAAACTCCGAAAAAAATGTGAGGAAATAAAACAATATATTTTAAGAAATAAATATTCGCTTCGTCATGAAATGGTGTGGTGGTTTGTGGCGGGGCTGTTAAAAGATGAAGCAAATGTATTAGAAATGTTCTTTGATATTTTAGAGGCGCAGCCAAGAGATTTGGCAGAAATTCATCATCAAATGTTGCTAATGCGATGCATGGATGAGTGTGAACTTAAAATAATGCCCCAGAGGGAAGAGCAGTATTTAAGTAACTTATGTCAACTTATTGAAGCTGGCGTGATTGATGATTGGCTTTTTTATCAGACAATCGTTACATATTTAAATCTAAGTGGAATTATATCTCGGCATCCTGAGATAGAAAATAGATTTTGTGAATTACTACTGGTTAGAATGGATGAAAAAAAGTCTAGGCAATATTTTTTGTCTCTTTTGAGTAGGGTGGAACATCTCCCGAAAGAACTGATTGATTTTTTGTTAGAGTGGTTTATAGAGTCAGGAGAGAATTCAGAGGGAAGACTAGATGTCATTAAATTTTTTTGTAAAAGAAAAAATTTATCTTTAGAGGTTCAGAAAAAAATGGCTGCATTTTTTTCTGCCCCAACTAAAGAAACAAAGGCTCATGAATTAATTGCTGAGTTGACTCGAACACATAATTATTTAAATAAGCTTTCTAAGTCTTTCAGTAGTGTATGGGTAGAAATTCAGCGAGGCATTGCTAGCTGGCTTACTGAATCTGCTTCAGTAACAGAAAGAGCAGTTGCCGTTTATTTCTTTCGTCGTTGTGAAAGCATAACTGAAGACGTGCAAAGAAGTATTGCAGCATTTCTGTGCAGCGCTATAAAAGCTGGCGATGATGATAGTGATGATGATAATCTGTTCATGAAATACAAACTGCTTAAATATTTTGATCCTTCAAAACAGTTTTCGAAAGAAATTTTGGAAGAAGTTCAAAGTTATTTTGTTAAATTGCTTGTTGACCCTGAACAGAGAAAAGTAGCCGCAGAATTTTTTGAAAAATGTCGTAATATTTCAGAAGATGCTTTTATAAGCATTGCTGCTTTGCTCACTAGCGTTGATTCAAAAGTAAGGAAAGCTGCTCGAAATGTTTTTATTTGTCATAAATATGATGACTTTCCAGAAAGACTCCAGCGAAGTATTGCTGCTTTATTGGCGCATCCAGAAGCAAGTGTAAGAAAAATTGTGATAGAAATTTTTACTGATAACAAAAATTCTGTTGAATTTGGTCGAAACGAAAAAATAATTTTAGCAGAAATTCAGCGAAGCATTCACGCATTGCTCGACGATCCTGATTGGGAAGTAAAGCTCGCTGTGGCTAGGTTTTTTTGTAAAGATAGACAACTTTCGGAAGAAATTCAGAGAGCTGTTGTTTCATTACTTGTCGATTCGCTATCAGAAGCGAGAAAGGCTGTTCTTACTTTCTTGGGTTATCTTAAGGAAGTTTCGGACGATACCCAGAGAGTTATTGCTGCTTCGCTTGCTGATCCTCAAATGAGAGTAGCCGCAGTTGAGTTTTTCTGCGGTCTTAAAAATGAAGTGTCAAGCGACGTTCAAATAGAACTTGCCGCTTTCTTGTCATATTCTCATTGGGATATCCCACTGAAAAAAATACTAGAGTTTTTTGGTAAATGTAATGATGTTTCAGAAGAAATACAGAGTAGGATTGCTGGATTGTTTACCAATTCAGATGTGGAAATAAGAATTGCTGCCATCAATTTTTTTAATAGCCGTAAAAAAATATCGGAAGAAATGCTGCGAAGAATTGTCGCTTTGCTTGACAGTTCTTGTTGGAGAACAACAGTAGCAGTGGTTAATTTTTTTAGGGATCGTTCTGAAACGGTATCCGAAGAAGTTGAGAAAAAGATTCAAGATTTGCTCATTAATCCAAAGCTGGAGTTAAGAACTGCTGCTATTAGTTTTTTTAAGCGTAGAGAAGAAGTCTCTGAAGGAACCCTGAGAAAAATTTTTGTTATGTTTATCATGTATCCTCGTTACGACACACTGGAAGATGATCTGGACGTTGATCTTTGGTATGACTCTGATTTTAGGAATCGTCACAATAGGGTAGGGTGTGACGGGTGCCTTGAATTTTTTGCCAGCCTAAAGAAAATTCCGGAAGAGATTGAACGAAGTTTTGCTGGGTTGCTCACGGATCTCCAGGCGCGGGTAAGAGAAGATGCCGTTGCATTTTTTTCGATTCGTCAAGAAATATCTGTAGAAATCCAGGAAACTGCTGCGGCTTTACTCACAGAATCAGCTCCGGGACTAAGAGAAACTGGCATTAAATTTTTTGCGGGTCGCAAGGAAGTGTCAGAAGAAATACAGGAAATTATTGCTGCGTTGCTCACAGATCCAGAACAGCAGATAAGAGAAAGAGCCATTAAATTTCTTTCGAGTCGTGAAGAAGTGCGAAATGAAACACAGGTAACTATCGCGACCTTGACTGAAAATTCAGGGAAAGATGCCGAAATGGCAATTGAATTTCTTGAAAAACGTGTGCAAACCACTCCAAGTGTTTTGATAGCAGGTGTAGAGTCTTTAATGCGTTCTCAAGCCAAGTTGAGTCCGGATAGAATGATAAAGATTTTAAATAATATTGCCGTAAGTTTGATAATAGAGTGCTTTGACCTTATGGAAAAGGCAAATATAAGCAAAGAATTTTTGATGTTTTTTGTTGTTAAGCTTGTACTTTTGAATGTTTCAATTTATCCCTGCAGCAAAACGTGCATACAAGTGGGAAACGAAAATGTCATTCACTTTAAAAACCAAGAAGAATTAATGGCATTTGTAAAAAACTTCAAAAAAGTATTCGCCGAATTCACAGGTCTCAATTTTGATAAAACTGAAGAATCCGTTGAAATTGTTTCAGAAGCTCGAGTTGTATCTCGTGTAGGATTATTACCCGCACCAGGACAAAATTCCAACAATAACCCATTACCAGAAAGCCGAGAAAGCAGCAAGAAATGTGTAATCTGTTAATTTAACTCCCTAAATCACCGTATTCAATACCGTAAATTTTCTGATTTACGTTAACTATGATGTTGCTATGCTTCATGAGAAGCATTGTTAACTGAAAGGAGAACGTTATGTATGAATTTACGCAAGACGACTATGCAAACGACATGTATTCAACCTTATTGGCATTACAGGATGAACGATTCGACGACACAGATATTGTATCGTTTGATGAAGGTGAAGAAGACGAGTGCTTATAAGCTGATGAATAAAAGCCCTAATCCGAGAAGCGGAAAAATAAATAGCCATGGCGCTGAATAAAACACGATTTGTGAAACAGCGCCTATGCTATTAAATATAACCGATGTTATCGCCGTTGCACTTGATAGGGTCTCAGGCGAATTTATTTTACTCAACGCAAAATAAGTCATGTTTTGTGTGCAGCAGAAAAACCCTAAGCTGAAAAATAGAAAACTTATAACAGTTATATTCACAGGCGCAATTATTAGCATTAAGCAGACCAGAATTAATCCCCCGCATCCTACAAGCATGATATTTTTATAACTGATAACCTTATTAGCAACTAATCCCCATATGGGGGAGCCCACAATGATTCCCGCAAAAATTAACGACGAAATAAATGCGCTTTGTTTAAGCGTAAAATGATATGTTGTAGTGAGAATATGATTTCCCCAGAGAGAACCTAAAATAAACACGGGAAAATTAATTAACCCTAAATAGCCCCCCAGCAAAAAGTTTTTCGGTTTAGATAAAAATTTAAAGTGCTGTGGAATATGTTCTTGCTTTGTATCTCTTAAAAACAACAGCAATATGATTAAGATAATGCTTCCCATCCAGATAGGGGTTAACCACGTATCCGTAAAATTCGCAAAAATTCCCCCACTCAATGCAATTGCAATCATCCAACCAATAGCTGCATTGGCCTTTTCTTTATACCAGCGAATGGCTAATCGCATACACACTAAGAGCGATGCAGCACTCGCAAACCCTTGAAAAGAGCGTGCAACCATCGCAAGCCAAAGTGTGTGCGAAAAAAGAAAAACGGCATTTCCGGCAACCGACAAGCTTAATAGTAGTCCCACGGTTTTTCGCAAATGTCCGCGATCCAGTAATAGTCCGACGGGAATTAGCCCTAAGGCATTTGCCCATAAAAAGCACGAAGACAGCATACCGATACTTTCGGGTGTGAGATGAAATTGGGTCTGAATCGCTGGATTTAGCCGATTAAACAGGGAAAGTTCAAACAGATCATAAAAGGAAAAGAGGGCGGCAGCAACGCAAGCCAGGATTTTTTGCATACGTTTGATTCCTATTCACCGTAAATATTACCGTAATCTCAGTCAGGCGCTATGATAAGCTATACGCTGTGAAATGAGGATAGGTAGCTTGAGAGGAGCAGTATTATGACGATAACCCAAAAACATCCCCTTCTTATACTTTCAACGGAGTTTGCTGAATTGTGCAAACCGTTGGAGATGTTTCATATTCATCACTTTACCTATCAAAAACAATTTAATGATGGAACACGCATCAGTTTATCCAATAAGCCTCAATGGATTGAAGATTATTATAATATGAAACTATATGAGAGCAGCTTATTTGAAGAAAAACCCAGTAATTATAAAGCAGGCTTTAATATTTGGATGGGTGAGTATGACTTGCCCGTTTTTTATCATGGAAGGGATGTTTACAACACGTCTCATACGATTAATATTACTGAGCCACATCATGATGGATGTGAGCATTATTTATTCTCGACGTCTCCCGATAAGCCGGAAGCCATTCACTATTTAGCGAATAACATGGAGATTCTTTATCATTTTGTGACGTATTTAAAAGACCGCGGTGCGCATCTGTTTAAAGAAGCGCCGAAAAGTAGAATTGTGGTGCAACGTTCATTTATTGAGCCGCCTAAAAATTATATTACCAAAAAAGATTTTCTGAGCATGATGGAGCATCATAAAAAGCAATTTTTTGATAAAACGCCTATTCGCCGCTATACGTTTGAATCAGGAAATACACAAGGCATCAAATTAACCCAGCGTGAAATTACTTGCGTTATTCATTTGTTACAAAACCGAACAGCGCAAGAAACCGCTGAACTGATGAACCTTTCTCGCCGAACTGTCGAGTCTTATTTGGATAATATTAAAGTCAAAATGGATTGTGATACGAAAGCGGATCTGTTAGCAAAACTTAAGTCTAATAAATATATGTACTCACTGAAGGATAATCTCCTCCCCACCAGATAACACCGTAAACATCACGGTAAACAATGACCACGCTAATTTTTATACTTCTTGTCTATACTAAAGGCGAGGGGAATTGGGTGAAAAAGACGGTCTTGGAAATTTTTTTTTTAGATGATTTTAACTTTTATGTTTCGCCTGGTATTCCTTCATTTGTCTACAGACATTTTTCTACGATAAAGGTGTTTCGTATTAAACGTCTTGCGCTAAAATTAAAAGTAAGTCTCGAGAAATTATTGGTTAGCCTTTTCTTAAAATTACTTTCTGATCAGTTAAACCGTAAAATACTTTATCTCATTAACAAAATTAATGCCCAAGAGAATACCATTTGGAAATATGAAGAGAATGCTGAAAACAAAAACAAGCTTCCGGGGCTTATAAAATCTGTTAAAAGGGTAAAGGCTTACAGTCCGGATACCGAACAACTTGCCATTAAGTTTGAAATCAAAATTGTCAAAAATAAATTTTTATTGTCAATTTTTTATCCGGAACAACCCATCTCAGAAAAAATTTCAGCAATGCTATTGCGTGATTATGAAAAAATTGTCAGGAATATTCTAAAGTCCTACGATCTCTAGATTTATCTAGTGTATGTCACCGTTATTTTTACGGTGATTTTAGAGTCCTCATTTTCGTTATTCTGCATTATGTTTTTAATTTCAGGAGACGTCAAATGCGCAATGGCAAATCTACTTTTTCAGATGATATTTTTTCTAACACCCGCAAGACACTTCAGGATTTAAATTTTCCGCATGGTGATTACGCAATGTCGCCTTCGTATGCCAAACAGTTTTCGGGTGGGGGACATTACGGTATTGAATTATCTAGCATGAATAATCCAAAAATTCTGCGTGAAGCATTAAAGCTTGCGAAACAAAGCCAATTAGATATTTCACGTGCTATCGAATGCCGTGGAATTATGCGATTGCCGAACGCTGAATTAAAAGAAATGATCGACATTTGTGAAGATAATCAGATAGGGCTGATTATGTCGATCGGGCCTCGTGCGACCAACGATACGGGCGGGTTTTCGCGTTCTGAAAACGGAAAGTTTGTCGGTTATCGTTTGCGGGGAATGGAAAATATTGTTCGCGCAGTGGAAGAAGTTAAACGTGGCATTGAATTCGGTGTCACCGGTTTCTTAATTTATGACGAAGGATTATTATATTTATTAAATAAAATGAGAATAACAGGTTTAATTCCAGCAGACGTGACATTTAAATATTCAGTCCATGCGTGTTGTTCTAATCCTGTCTCAGCCCGATTTTTACAAGAGAATGGTGCGGATACGATTAATATTATTCCTGATCTGGATTTAGGAATGATTGCTGCTTTTCGACAAGCTATTGAAATTCCGTTGGATATTTTTTCTGATACCGCAAAAGCGGCAGGCGGTTTTATACGTACGTATGATGTTCCGGAAATGATTAAATATGCATCACCGGTTTATATTAAATGCGGTCCGATTTCGCAGCCTTTACAAAATCACTTACCGACGTTGGTTGAATTAGAAGAGCGGGTTAAACAAGCAAAAAATGTTCAAGAACACATTGAACGTTATTTACCGGAAGCTAAAAAAGTCGGCTTGCAAGAATATACCTTGGGTATACCTAACAGCAAAAAGATTCATGATAAAAAAGCTTATTCATCTGCTGCTCATGTGTTGGATATATTTCCATTACAAGGAGAAGCGGCATGAATTCATGGATAAATAGCTGGGCTGCCAAAAAAGAACCATTCCAACAGTATTGTAAGGCACAACAGAAAAAATACTTATCTTCATTAAAGGATCCGAGATCTCTTCAAAAACGCGTATTAGATAATATTCTGAAGGTAACACAAGGCTCACGATTCGCATTAGGTCATCACTTATCTAACGTTACGGATAAAAAAACGCTGATTAAACATGTGCCTATCCGAACGTATGATCAGTATATTTCTTGGATCGATTCGGAAATTCGTGCGAAAGGGGGTGTTTTAAGTCAGAGTCCCTTGGTTCGTTTATTAAAAACCAGTGGTTCTTCGGGAGATTCTAAAAAAATTCCATATACGGTTGATTGGATGGAAAATTATCGTGTGCCTGCTTTGGGAATTTTGTGGGCAAAATATTTAGAGGCTGCTCCAGAAATTTTATCGCATCCTTTTGCGGTACTGGATACTCAAACCATTAGGGAACCGATTAAAGATCATATTAATCATATTCCTTATCAAAGTATTACCAACCGCCACCCTTTAATTAATTCACAGGATTGGGATTTGCCGTGGTATGACGCGCCATGGTTTTCACCCGATGTCCCTGGTGGTTATGATGGTCGAATGTATTGTCGATTACGGTATTTTATTGGGCAAGACTTGCGTGCAATTACGGCTATCAACCCCAGTACGTTAATCGCGATGCACTATCATTTAGTTAATAATTGGTCACAACTTATTAAAGATATCCATAATGGAACATTGTTTAATCAAAGAATAGCTGAGCCCAATCCTGCTTTAGCCTCTTTTTTGAGCAAGATAGATATTTCAGCGTCGGATAGCTTAAAAAGAATTTGGCCCAAGCTTTCATTAGTGACGTGTTGGACATCAGCTTCCGCAGAACTTTATGTACCACAACTCGAAAAGCTATTTCCTCACACACGTATTTTGCCGTTTATGACATGTGGCACAGAAGGTGTAGTAACTCTTCCGGTGGATGACGGGGTGTTTCCCTTAGCACTTAATCAAGGATTTTATGAATTTTTGCCCGCAGAAATGGATATTGAAAAATTAATTAAAGAAGATTATCGCGGCGAAACCTTATCGTTTGATCAGCTTGACTTAGGCAAAGAATATCATTTGATTATGACGCAAGCGAATGGTTTATACCGCCTTGCCATTGGGGATATTTATAAAGTCGTCGGGTTTTATCAATCAGTACCGCGAATAGTATTTAGTCGACGTAATGGAACATTTCCGTCTTTCACAGGTGAAAAGATTACAGAAACGCAAATGCTCTCCGCACTTCAAAACAGTTCACAGCAATGTGGGTTACGAACAGGCTTGTATGCGTGTTTTCCAGTTTGGAGCGAAATGCCGTATTACAAATTGTTGATTGAAAAAAGTGAGGGATTAACGTTAGAACGGTCACCCGAAAATCAAATATTAGCCAATAAGATTGACAGAAAATTATTTGAATTAAATGAAGAGTATGCGTCTAAACGAAGTACGGGACGATTAGGTCCCATTGAAGTTGTTTTTATTAAAGAAGGGGTCATCAGTAAATACCTTGAAAAACAAAAATTGAATGTAAAAAGTAATCCAACACAGATTAAATACAAGCCTTTTCAAACAGAAGCGCATGTTTATGATGCGTTGGTGGGAGGTTAGCATGACACAGAAAAAGCTAATCTCCATTAAGCGAAATAGTTTAAATTTAGCATTACATCATTGGTCTGCAGAAAAGTCCAAAGCAATCTTGTTCTATATTAATGGCATTCAAAGTCATGCGGGTTGGCTATTTGAAACAGCACCTATGTTTGCAAAAAATGGTATAGATGTCTTTGTTTTAGATAGGCGCGGAACAGGATTGAGTGAAGGATTACGCGGTGATATTTCGAGCAAAGAAACGTTGTTTGGTGATTATGTATATGCACTTGAATACATAAAAAATATTTCACCGGACAATAAAATTACGCTGTTAGGTCAAAGTTTAGGCGGGTCAATTTTAGCTGGGTTGCTGTCCTGGCCAGAATTTAATATTTCTTACGATAAAATTATTTTTTGTGCGTCTGCTCTTGGGAAGAGACACTATCAATTAAGCCAGAAAAAGCTTGAACAAACGCTAGCAGATCAATCATTGGATGAAGTACCTATCCCTATAAAAGATACGGACTATACAAAAGAAAAGCGGTATTTAGATTTTATTAAAAATGATCCGCTTTGTTATAAGAAAATCACTAAACGCAGCATTTCAACGCTGGTAGATATCGAAAAGCTTTATTTAGCTAAGCCTGGAATATTGCATCAAAAATCTGCCGTATATCTTTGTCCCGCCGTGGACCCTGTTGTGAATTTACAGCAATCCTTAAAAGTATTTAATGCGCTCACCGATTACAACGGAATTGTTAAACGCTTTCCTACCCATAATCATTATTTATGGTTTACCGCTCAGCATAATGATGTGGTGCAGTGGGTTTCTGATTTTGTATTACAGGGGAGTCCTGCATGTTAAAGGCATCGCTCTATCACATAAATATTCCGCTTAAACGACCGTTTGATCATGCAAAAAAGCAACGGAATGTAGCGGACAGTATTTTATTGCGTGTTGAGTATAACGGTGTCGTAGGGTGGGGGGAATGTGCACCGCGGGATTATGTGACGGGAAACAGTTCTGTCCAGATATTTAATGAATTATGTAAAGCCAAACCCCAAATCTTTGAAGTACTGCATACGAGGCATTGTTCTGAGCCTTTTTCATTTTTTGATTTGCTGGCTCGTATGAATAGAGGGCTGTCTTTAAATGCACGATGCATTTTAGAGATGGCTATTTTAGATTGGTTCGGTCGTTACTATAAAAAACCTGTATTTAAATTATTAGAAAAATCTTTTTTTAATCCTCCTGTTTTGCAGAAAGAAAAATTTTTTAAGACATCTCAGGTCTTGGATTTATCTATGTCAGTAGAAGATTTTCTTGATAAAAGACAGCCATTTCATTGTATTAAAATAAAAGTAAATTCTGATATGGCGTTAGCAACTAAACGTATTCAAGTTGTACGCGAATCTGTTGGAGTTGATGTTCCTGTTATCTTAGACGCCAATATGTCATGGTCGCTTGAAGCAGCAAAAGAAAATATCAAAGTCCTCGAAAAGTATAACATTGCTTTTTATGAAGAGCCGTTAACAAAAGGCGCGTTGTATGATTATGGTGTTTTACGTGAAAAAACAGGGGCGAAGTTCCTTTTAGATGAGTCGTTGTGTTCTTATGAAGATGCTATTAATGCTATCAAATATAAAGCGGTTGATGCGTTTAATATTCGTATTTCCAAATGTGGCGGATTGCTTTCCTCTATACGTTTAATTGAGTTAGCCCGAAAACATTCACTGGGTTTTCAATTGGGCGCGCAAGTGGCTGAAGTGGGACCCCTTATCGCTGCATCAAGACATTTACGCTATATCGCATCTGATGCGTTCACGTATGAAGCCGGCCAACCTGATTATTTATTTGAAAATTATATTGTCGATCCCATGCCATTAGTGGATCGTAATACTAATCTAGCGCTGCCGCTAAGAGATAATGGACTCGGTTTAACCATTCCTTCTATCCCAACAGATCTTATTTTAAATTCAGCCGAATTTTATGAAGAAAAGTGGGGTGCAGCATGCCTTGTGTAATGTCTCATTATGGTTCTGATGTAATCGTTGATGTACTTAAAAATCACGATGTTGAATATGTGGCGTGTAATCCTGGTGCAACCATTCGTGGTTTATATGATTCCATTGTGACTGATACTAAAAAAAATAAAATAAAATTAATTTTATGTTGTCATGAAGAAATTGCGGTTGCACTTGCGCATGGGTATGCTAAAGCGTCTGGCAAAATAATGCCTGTTTTGTTGCATGCTAATATTGGATTGCTTCACGCCAGTATGGGTATTTTTAATGCGTGGTGTGATCGTGTTCCCTTAATGATATTGGGAGGCGTGGGTCCTTTAGCGGCGAGTGAAAGACGTCCGTGGATTGATTGGATTCATGCCTCACAACATCAAGGTAGTGTTGTTGATGGTTTTGTAAAATGGCATGATCAGCCTACTACTCTTGAAAGTACTATTGAGTCTTTGCGTCGAGGATTTCGATTAACCATAACCGCACCCTCAGCGCCTGTTTATATTTCGATTGATTCAGCTATTCAAGAGCAAGCGGTAAAAAATATGCCTGCCAGTAATACACTGAAACCTTTAACATCTTTATCGTTGCCTCAAATTACGCAAGAGCAGTTGGCGTTATTGGCAACTAAATTAATTGCCAGCGACAATCCTTTAATAGTTGTGGATTATGTGGGAAAAACCGCTGAAGCGGTAACCTATTTAGTGAAATTAGCAGAATGTTTAGGTATTCCCGTATTGGATCGTCACAGCCGATTTAATTTTCCTACGTCACATCCCTTATATTTTACTGATCTTCCTTCCGGTGCGTTCAAAAAAATAGATTTTATAGTAGCCATTGATGTTCCCGATTTATCATCAGTACTGGGTGAGCGTAAATTTGAAAACATAGAGATTGCCCACATTTCATTGTCTGAGTTTTTAATCAGTTCGTGGGTAGCCGATTATCATAAAGTATGTGAAGTCAATTATCCTATTACTGCTGAAAGTGCAGTATGTCTGAAAGTGGTATTAAAAAAATGTCAAAAATTAATTCGGACTCTTAATAAAAACAAAATTAGGTTGAGAAAAAAATACTGGTCAACTTTACATTATTCTCTTAAAAGAGATGTCATGTCTACAATAATGGCGAAAAAAAATACGCCGTTATTATCTGTGCCTTTTGTGTTAAGTGAAATTGCAAAGGTTATTAAAAATAAAAATTGGCTTTTAGCGAATGAAGCGAATCTTTCAGTAACCCAGTGGGTCAAAAAACTATGGGATATTGATAAACCCGGAAAATATATCGGGAATAGTGGTGGCGCAGGATTGGGATATGGTTTAGGTGCGTCGATTGGAGCTGCATTAGCCTGCAAAAATACCGATAAATTCGTGATTAATTTGCAGGGTGATGGTGATTTTCTTTTTACGCCCAGTGCCTTATGGACCGCTGCGCATTATGAAGTTCCGCTGTTAATTATCGTTATCAATAACCAACGTTATGGGAATACTTATCAACATGCCATCAAAATTGCGCATTCCCGCCAGCGTTCATTATCTGTAGCAGGAGAAGGGCAGCAACTGATCAATCCCTGTGTTGATTTTAATGCATTGGCAAATTCATTTGGTATTAAAACATTTTCCTCCGTCATCACCGCTGCGCACATTCAGCCCATTCTGAAAAAAGCTGTTGGTTATATCACGAAAAATCGTAAACCCGTTTTAATTGAGATTAAGGTAGACCCGTATGAAAATTAATTTACTTCAACACTGTAACGATTCTGTGAATGAACTCCATTCTACGGTAGTTGTGATAGATGTATTGAGAGCTACCACGACCATTTTAACTGCGTTAGAAAATGGTGCGCGTCAACTTATCGCATGCGATAGCGTCGAAGAAGCGGTTTTAGCGCATCAAAATCACTTATCTCCTCAAGACAGTCTATTGGCAGGAGAAAATAGCCGACATAAACCCGCTGGCTTTGAACTCGGAAATTCCCCGTTGGAATTCGTTTCCGAAAAAATTGCAGGCAAAACTATATTTCTTTCCTCAACCAATGGTACGAAAGCCATTCGTCGTTGTACGGGTGCGCAACGAATATATGTGTGTTGCTTAAGAAATGTAAGGGCGCTTGCAGAATTTTTAGCGCATGAAAATAGAGATTTCACGATTGTATGCTCAGGTTCTAAAGGGACCTATTCGAGTGAAGATGCCGTCTGCGCAGGATTATTAATTCATTATTTACGTAAAATTTCCATAGTCCAACTTGATGATCTCGGATCCTCTTTTGCCGAATTGGCGATTAAAAATAATGCAATGAACAAGGGGCTCATCAAGCAATCCAAAGCGTATCGAAATTTATTACAAGAGGGATTTTTGTCCGATGTGAATTTTTGTCTTCAGGAAAGTGTTTCATCCGTTGTTCCTGTTTCATCTCAGCAGGGCGTGATTACACGGTTAGTTTAATTTTATATTTAATTTAGAGGAGTTAAGAGTTATGAAAGAGAAAAGAGCTATCGTTATTGGAGAAGGTACACCCTTGTTGAGTGCTGATCACTCTAGGGTCTCAGCCACGCGCATTGTGGCATTTTCGCCCAAGCAAAATTTAATTACACTACCTTCTGGAGAACTTTATGAAAGGTTTCCTGTTTTAGGCGATGGAAACTGTGGTTTTACTGCATTTGGTATTACGCGAGAATATGCGTATGACTTAATCTCAGAAAATATTAATAGCGCTAGAGATATTTTAGTTCCGCTGGTGGAAGAAATACTCTGCACAGATGAAAACTTTATAGGCTATCTCTCTGATGACTTTGCTGCTGTCAAAAAAACCTATCGTTTATATTGCGATGCCATTGAGAGTCATAATCAACTCTCAGAAAAGGAATGTGAAAAAAATCATAAACGACATGCTCAAGATCTTAATTTATTGTTGAGCTATGTAGATTACGACATTCGAGATAAATGCGTTGATGCGGGGTGGGCGCATCCGTTAGTTTTATTTGCGTTAGCTAAGATACAAAGAATACCGCTTCAACTTTGGGAGTTAAATAAACAGGGTAAAGCCATTCCTCATCACCGTTATTCTGAATATCGTCCGGAAGGTGCTGAAGGAGACTTTACAACGTTATTATTTGTTCATGGCAATCATTTTGAAAGATTACAAAAAGCGAAATTGACAGAGGCGAAGGAATACACTCACGTGGTGAGTGATGATATTGAAGCTCAAGGGTTAGCGCCGTATGAGCGTGTGGTGATTTTGCCTGCCGCACAAACCAATGCAACAGTATGGCGCTTATTAGCATTTGGTATTAGCACTTCGCTATTTGCGGTACAAGTGATTGGAAACAGTATTGTTATTTCCTCTTTAGGTCCAAATTATGAAGCCAGCGCAGGTTTAATTACGACGATACAAGGTTTAATCACAGGAACAGTTTTTGGTTTTCTGTTGCAAACGGGAATCTCACTCGGAAAAGTACTGGGTCAGAGTGATGCTGAAGAAGCGATGGTGGGAGAGGAAAGTCTGGAGATTGATGCTATAAGTGCTACAAAAGATAGAAAAATAGGTTCAATTATAAAGACCAGTTGGACAGCCGGATACAGCTTGTGTGTCTTGGGTGCGGCGGCATTTTTATTAATGCGAGCGATTTTGCCCCATACGGTTAATCCTGAAATTGGAAAAGATGCGGGTGATTTCTTCCTGTTATTTTCTGTGGCTTCTATTTTTGAATTAATGGGTGGAAATAATGGATTTATCATTGCACAAATTGAAAAAAATATGGCGGCGCCGTTATTGCTTGCAGCTGGTTATCGATTACCCGCGGTGGCGTTAGGTTATTTATTTGCTGTGCATCAAGGTATGGGGCCCATGGGCGTTGCATTAGGAACCTTGATTCCGGCCGCTTTGTCCTTTCTGGTGAGTCAGGCATTGTTATTGAGAGAACCGTATAAAAATTTTGAATTATATAAATGCTACATTGATGATTTTAAAGGAAATCTTAAATCTTTTCTGGACGGAGGTTGGCGACTATCTTTGCAACGTATCAGTGAATGGGGAAATTTAGCCGCAATTACGATGACCATTGGTGCATTAAATACTGTTGCGCTAAAAGTCATGCAGCCGGCTATTCAAGCGAATACCCTCATTGCACTTGCTATGCAAGGGATGGGGCAAGCTGCCATGATGTTTATTGTTCAGGACTGTGAAAAACACAAAAAGTATTACGAAATGTTTCAAAAAAGTTTATCGCGACTTGAATTAGAAAATTTTAAAAATATGATCAGTGTTAATCATAAGACGTTTCTGAAAAATAATTTGGCAGGATTAATTATTACATCTGCCTTGGCTGGCGGAATTTACCTCGCTAAAGATCCCATTATTAATTTATTTCTTGGTGCGAATTTACCCGTAGATCAATATGCGTTAACGGATTCATTTTTATTTTACATCTTGTTAAGTCTTATTCCTGATTCAGTTCGTATTGTTTCGGGTGGGATATTACGAGGATGGGGTGATCTGCTACTTCCCACGATAATGAGTTTAGTGTTGATGACCGTTTTAGGTGTACCTGCGGGGCTAGGACTTTCTTATTTAACTGGCGACAATATGGTCAGTTTTATGTGGGTCAGAATGGTCGCTATTTTTCTTGCGGCTGGATATAACGTATTTCGTTTCTATCAGCATATGCGAAACGATAAACAATTATATCAACAAGGTGAGGATGCGTTGGACGTGTTTGATGCGTTAAATGAAAGTGATAATACTGCTTCTCCGACCATTTATTCACGTGTGGTTAATGCTTTATCTGACTATGCAATGGGTTTAGGGTTTGATGAAATTGAAGGAATTGTTGGGCATAAAACACTTTTTGAGGCGTTGTCGAGTGAAGAGACCACGGAAGAAGATTTAAAAATTCAGGTTTCGCAAAAAATTGCATCGAAAATAAAGAATTATGATAAAGAGGATTTGATGCACAAAATCAAAACAGGTCATCCGTTAGCGAATAAAGTTATTCTTGAAGCATTATCTGATGAATTAGAAATGAATCTGTACGTGGTAAATACTGATGGAGAAGTGATAACGGGATTCTACACTGAAGACAGTGATTCCGTTTATTTAGGCTACAGTGCTGAGCGGCGATATTATATTTTAACGGGCGAACCTAACGAACAGTTTGAGCGATTATTGAGGAAAGCCGAAGAAGTGTCTTTTCAAAATGGGAAAGCACCGCGTTTTGGAAGCGTTTTTTGTGGAGTTACCCAGGGCGTTAACGCCAAGCCTGTGAGTGAGAATGGAATGAGTTCATGTTTAAGCCTCAATAATAACAATGATAATGGTTAATCAAATATTATACGTGCTTGTACGATAGTCTGGTTAGTATCGGTAAAGCTTCTCGTATGAACAGGCGCATAATTATTTTCACGTTGCCAAAAGTGAGCCCAACAACTCTGAGGAGAGTTGTTGGGATTTCTCAGGAAATTTACGGTGCGTGGTGCTAATCCTGTCATTAGAGCGACCATGCACAAAAGATTTAATATTGCGATACCTTTTACACCGAAACCAAAATATTTTCCGATGAACCAACAAAGTGATAAAAATGGAAGGGCTTGAAAAGCTAGGGTATTTCCAGTGATAAACCAATTTTCTTTTTTCAATGTATTAAATGTATCATGCCTTTCTGGATTGATTAATTTTTGCTTGAGATTTTTTCGGTTATCAACACGTTGAGCACCGGCTTGCAGTAGTGCTCGTTGGCCATGTAATAAACAGCTGACAACACCCCCAGCTCCCATGATTGGAAGAAGTGTTGTGACAAGTGTTTTTATTGCTTCTCGATTTTCAGGAGACTGTGAACTTAGAAAAAAATCGCAAATCCAATTGCTTACCGTGGGTATAGAAAAAGGGATTTCCCATAATATTGAATAAGCAGTTGGGATAAATGTCACCATAAAACTGGTTTTTGCGACATGGATACTGCTCGTGATTAATACTTTTGCTGATGTAAAAAATGAAAAACAGGGTAGGTCAACTAATTGTAGAGTAGTGTTGCATATATGTAGCGCAGTTAAGCTATTTTGGTGGGCAGCTACGATTAAAGAAAATGCCACCCCATTTATACTTTCAGCCAAAAAACGAATGCACACGGGGGCGTGAATATCTAGCATTCGCCGAATATTAGGCAGAATGAGTTTAATATCGGGGCGTTGAAGAAGATGCTGCCGAAATTCCTTTTTGCTAAAAAGTAAAGCTAAAGAAGCTAAATATTCGAATGTTATACTTATCGTATATGTGTAACCGCTTCCCCGATTGCCGTATTGTGGAATAAGCCAATATCCTGATGCAATAAAAATACCTAATCCACCAAATCCAATTAATGGAAGTAAGTAAGGGTAAAAGCTTTTTGTTTTTATGCATTCGCTATTAAGGAATTGGCGATTTACGCTGAATAATTCTGTGATGATAAGACCAGGGCAGAAAGCACGGAGGCAATCTTGAACATTTTGGCTAAGTATAGGATCGAGTTTAAATATGTCTCTAAGAATAGTTCCGCTGAAGATAAGAATAGGAAGCTCTAAAACACTTAGTCCTGCCACGGTGATCATGGCCGCGTAGAAAAGATTGGAGTTTTCATGAAAATTTTCTATTTTAAAATGAAATCCAATTAAGTGAATAAAAGATCCTGGTGTATGAATTAAAAAACTTTTCATTGTGGATGCAATCCCATCTGCAGCCAAAGCAGCAGGTGAAGCCGATTTACTGAGAAGTATGCTATTGGCGATATGTATCAGCGGTTGCGAAAAGCGGAAAATAACCGGTGGAGTACCCTTAGCGATTACGTCTATCCATGTGTACTCTGCTGTCATTTGCATTGTCCTATAAAAAAATAGCCTATTTTTTAGCATGGCAGGAAGATTTTTGCCATTATATCCGTAATAATTATGGGAAAGTATCATCTGATTGAATGTTTTTATAGCATCGTGCAAATTATTATGAAGGAGGGCTTCACGTGTACTCAGGTACTATTAGAGGAAATTAAACCATGAAAAAACGACTCGTCATGATTTTTGCGCCCCTGTTAAACTTTCTCTCGGGGATTACCTATGATTTGCATGCGCCATCATTACCCGCCATCGCACGATTTTTTAATGCACCTATTTCTTTGGCTAAGTATACGATTCCAGTGACATTGCTGGGTTTTGCACTCAGCAGTATTATTTTAGGAGCGATATTTGACCTCAAAGGCCGCAAGCCGTTGATTGTGTCTGGATTATTTGTTTATGCTTGCGCGAGTTTTGCTGCAGTATTTTCTCATACCATTTACTTTTTATTGTTGATGAGATTTATTCAAGGATTATCCATTGCTTCTATTTCAATTGGGTGCCGCACTATTATTTTTGATACTTTAACAGGGCATGAATTAAAAGTTGCAATTATTTATGTGTCGTTGGCATTTGGTTTAGGGCCAATATTAGCGCCTTTCGCTGGTGGATATTTACAGCATCATTTTGGATGGCAAGCTAATTTTATTGCATACGCCATCGTCGCATTAATTTTATTAGCGGTATATTTGATTTTTATTGGAGAAACAAAACATACGCGTGATGTGTTTTCATTGAAAAATACACTTGCCAGTTATGCGACAGTATTAAAACATCCGGCTTTTTTTCCGGGAAGTATTATTGTTGGGATCTCGCAGATCCAAATGTTTGCCTACACAACATGCGGTCCGTTTCTTGTAGAAAGTGTTATGCATTATACCGCGATTACGTATGGTAATACGGCATTGATCGTGAGTTGTGGCTATTTTATTGGGACGTTAATTAATCGAATAATGATTAAAAATACATCAACATATGCATTGGTATGTTCAGGGTATGCATTAATGGTATTCAGTATTTTAATTCAAATTGGTTTAGCCTTATGGGAGCCTATCAATTTATTAACGATTGTCTTGCCGATAACATTGATTGGTTTTAGTAATGGTTTTGTTTTTGTGAATATTTATTCTTATTTACTGCGTGTGTCTTCCAGTGCAGGTGTTACTACAGCATTATTAGTGGCGTCGTTGATGATGTTGAGCGCCATTGGAACGTTTTTACTTAGCCATCTTCATGTAAAATCCTTAAGTGATTTTGCGCTATTTTTTGCGGGTAGTTTTATTGTGCAGCTAGCTGTGCTCAAATCTTCGTTTGGATCGATGTTGAAAACTGAAACCTGAAGCAATTTGAAGGAGATCTTATGAAAATTATCGTTGTTGGTGGAACCGGTACGATTGGTAAAGCTGTAGTCAAAGAATTATCTCAACATCATGCTGTCATCACTGTTGGGCATAGTAGTGGTGATGTAAAAGCAGACATTCATGATGTGATATCCATTGAAAATATGTATAAAAACGTTGGTGAATTTGATGCAGTGGTTTCAACCGTGGGGAATATTCATTTTGGATCATTAAAAGATTTTACGCCTGAATTATATGAGGTAGGTTTAAAAAGCAAATTAATGGGGCAAGTTAATTTAGTTTTGGTGGGTCAAAAATATATCAAAGACAACGGCTCGTTTACCTTAACCAGTGGAATATTAAGTGACGATCCGATTCGATTTGGATCCTCAGCTGGAATGGTCAATGCGGCATTGGATGGTTTTGTGCGCGCGGCCGCAATTGAAATGCTGCGAAATATTCGTATTAATATTGTAAGTCCAACTATCGTGACAGAATCATTGCCACAATACGGAAAATTCATGATGGGATTCGAACCTGCTCCAGCCGCGCGAGTGGCGTTAGCGTACAGTAAAAGTATCAATGGTGCGCAGACGGGGAAAGTTTATAGGGTGTGGTGAATATTCACAATCTCCACCAAATCCCGCGGATTTCGTGCAATTGCAGTGGGGTGATACGTCGAAAGTATTTTTTCTGACGTAAATCCCCACGTAACGGCAATAGAGCGAATATGATTATCTGTCGCGGCTTCAATATCACGCGTTTCATCACCAACATACCACACGCGTGACGTGGGAATATGCTGTTTTTTCAGTAATTTTTTAATTAAGCGACCTTTGCCGAAATAACTGGATTCCGCATGGACAAACGAAAAATACTGCTCCATGTCATGATGTTTAAGCCACGTATGAACATTCTCCAATGAATTGGAGGTTAATATTCCCATATGAAAATTACTGGCATGTAATTGTTTGATGATATCTTGAATGGTCGAAATAGGTTGGAGAGACAGCATTTCGCTTTTCAGTAATTTGCGTACGTTCAGTAATATTTGGGGGACTTTATAAAAGGGGATGCCTAAGTATTTGACGAGATCTTTAGAGTTCAAGTTTTTCAAGGTTTCGATTTCATCGGCTTGTATTTTGCGAATGTTAAAGTTGTCGGCTGACTGGTTGTAGAGCTCAATGGCTTTTGTATGGCTGTTGATCAGTGTCCCATCAAAATCGAATAGTATGTTCATTGTTAGACCCTATTTGAAAGAGCCGCCACCATAGCAAATTATAGGCAGGGTTTATAGGGTTTGGAGGGAAAATACTTTATGGGTGATGAAACACCGCATAATAACCCACCGCCAGTACCTCCCGAGGCACTGAATAAAAATCCCGCAGCTCAAAATAATCTGCATGGGCATGATAAACCGGTGAGATCCCACAACGGCGTAGCGCAAATACCGTGCGGGCTAAATGATAATAATTTGAGATCGCAATAACGCTGTGCCAATGATTTTGCTGCATAATTCTTTGCGTATTTACCGCGGTATACCACGTATTGCTGCCGTGATTGTCGACAATGATGTTTGGTGCAGGGATGTGATGCAACACTAAATAATTTTTCATCGCCGTGCCTTCGCCAATGCGGCGTTTATTGATGCCGCCACTCACAATAATGGTTTTAATAAACCCTTCTTGATATAACGCAATTCCCTTATTAAGACGTGCCGCAAGTCGTTTGGACGGAGAGCCATTTTGATTGACATAGTTGCCTAAGATCACGCCAACATCTGCGGGATGAATGTCGTCGTTTAGGCCATAGGCAATAATAAAAACAGCTGTAATGATGCAAACCGTTATAAATATTGCCAGAAGTGAGTAGAAAATATTTTTAAATGACATAAACGTCTCGTAACCTATATCAATTCTTTCTCAATGGTTTTAACGACTTCGGTAAAAGCGATTTGTTCTGCGTCGAATAATTTTTGTGCTTCTGTCCAATTTTTTTGAATAATATGCTGTTCTAGCGTTTTAGCTAAATCGTACATTTTCATTGCGCCCATGTTTCCCGTAACGCCTTTGAGGGTGTGTGCGGAGGTTTTTGCAGCGATTTCATCACGAGCAGTAATGTTTTTTCCTATTTCGGTGAGTAAATTGGTAATGCTTTTTACGGCTTTTTCAAGAAATTTTTTCAATGCTTCAGGTTCATCGCCAAAAATATCATTTAAGCGTTCTTTATCAAGTACAGTTAATTTTATAATCGCTTTCTCAGGTATCCATTGGTGTAATACGCGGATTAATTCATCTCGCGTGATCGGTTTTGAAACATAATCATTCATGCCAGCGGCTAAGCATTTTATGCGGTCGTCTTTGAGGGCGTGCGCAGTCATTGCAACAATAGGTAAGTGATGTTTATGATGTGCACGAATTTCACGCGTTGCACTATAGCCATCCATTTCTGGCATTTGGCAGTCCATGAAGATTAGGTTGTAAGGTATTTCGTCTACCGCTTTTACGGCTTCGAGTCCATTCGTGACAATGTCGATGTGATTAAATCCAAGCTTTTCAAGGGTTTTGTGTAAAACGTGCTGATTAATTTCATTATCTTCAACAATTAATATGTGGGCATTTTTTCGATGTTCACTCAGCAACTCACTTGCATTTAAGCGCGTGTGGGGAACTATGGCGGGGTGTGAGCCCAAGATTAATGGAAGGGTAAACCAGAAAGTACTTCCTTTTTCAGAAGTGCTTTCGACATCAATTTGCCCGCCCATCGCTTCAATCAAACGTTTTGAAATGGCTAGACCTAAACCTGTTCCGCCATATTTACGTGTCGTTGATGCATCTCCTTGAGAAAAAGCCTGAAATAAATGCAATCGAACCTCGGGAGTGATGCCTATGCCTTGATCCTTGACTTCAATACGCACGATATTATTTTCATGCCGTGAAACGCTGAGCGCAATTACTCCGTGGGAGCTGAATTTTACAGCGTTATTCAATAAATTTATCAAAACTTGTTTAATTCGGATGGGGTCGCCTTTTATACATGAAGGCATGCTTGGATCTATTTGTGTAATTAATTTTAGTCCTTTCTGGTGAGCCTGGAATGAAACAATTTCAACTGCTTCATTGAGCAGACTAAAAAAATCGAAATCAATTTTTTCAATTTGAATGCGACCAGATTCAATTTTAGAATAATCTAAAATATCGTTGATAATATGTAATACAGTCTGGCCGGAGTGCTGGATAGTATTTATATAGCGTTGTTGCTCCAAGCTAGGGTGTGTATCAGAAAGGAGATCGGTCATTCCCATTACTGCGTGTAAGGGTGTGCGAATTTCGTGGCTCATCACGGTTAAGAATGCACTTTTTGCGTTTGCAGCGGCTTCGGCATTTCGACGAGCGATTGCCAGTTGTTCTTCTGAAGAAGTTAACCAAATGGAAGTCGCATAAATAATGGGGATAAAGGTTAACAAAATAAATCCAACCATTAATGCTACACCCATTTTTACATTATACAGTCCTTCCATATGTCCAGTGATCCATAAATTACCTGCGATCAAAGGAATAAGAATCGTGCATGGGATTAAGTATTTGGCTAATTTACTGCTAGCCGTGTCTCCAATAAAAAGTCGCGTAATACCTATTGCAGGAGAGCTGAATAATCCCGTGAAAGATACAATCATAAAAAGTATAGCAGAGATGAATGAAACACTTCCGATAGCTGGAATTTTGAAGAGTAAGCTAATTTCATAAAAATAACCCAGCGAAATTATCATAGGCATTATGAGTGAGAGTAAAAATAAGTATTGGGTAGCGCGCGAGTGCGTGTTGTGTATTACAGCATTAAAAAAAGCAACACAGATCATTAAAAAGTTAATCGCATTTAAAAAAGACATGCTTTGATGATTGCCTAAAAAAGGAAGAAAAGTATTAATATTAAATTGAATAGAAAATAAAAAAGAAATATACGCAAACGATGAAATAAGCGCGGTAAATATTAGGCAAGGTATTATTATCATGCGAGCAGGACGCTTATTTTTATGGGGTAAAAACCATAATACAACAGAGAGAAAAATAAAACATGCAATCGTGGAGGGTTGAATTGGAATCCATTCGGGGAAAATGCTTGTTAGGTATGGGATGTTAAAAATCCATCCGGCAGTACTGAGGAGGGATATTAAAAAGACTACGCTGGCAAAAAAACGCGTTTCATTTTTTGAAAAAAGCCAGCGTTCCTGAGTAGATGCAGTCATGTGATTTCCTTTTGTGAGAAATTCGATGAATAGAAAATATTATTTCAGTTGTTTAATTCGATCAACAATAGTGGCGACAAAATTTTTCCAAGAGTATGCTTTCTTTAGAAATAAATCTTGTGTGTGTTGGTTTAAAAAGTTGCGTTCTTCAGTCGTTAACGTTTTTGCTGTAATAACAATAGCTGGAATATTTTTCCAGTCGGAATGATTCTGTATTTCTTTTAAAACGTGAAATCCATCTATTTCAGGCATCATTAAGTCTAACAGGATGAGAGAGGGTTTTGTAGATTTTAAAAGTTCGAGTGCTTCATGTCCGTTGATAGCTTCAATAGTATTCCAGCCAGCTTTTTGAATCGCGTGTAATAATAATTGACGTGAAATTTCATCATCCTCAACAACGAGAATATTTGGTTTTTTGTCGCGCGATAATTTTTTAATTTTTTCGAGTAATTGCCTTACATCGATAGGTTTTTCTATGAATTCAACGTCGGTAGCCATGGGGTCTCCCTTTATTTCAGTAGCTCAATCGGCCCGTTTTTTTTGGTGCGACTCGATTTGTGGGAGAGGGTATGGACTAAATGGGGAGGCGGGCTACTTATACTATATATATGTGCTAAGGCAGTATTAGCGAAAGCAATCCATATCGGTTTCGTCATGGGTAAGTCCTTTTATATATAGAGTGAAGCTATGGAGGTCATCATACTCCGGCTGGGGTTGACCTGTCATCCTGAGTGGTGGCAAGGCATCTCCTGAATAAAGAGACCTAGACCCCCTCAGGCTGTTGGAACGGCTTCGGGGGGCGATAAGGGGTGTCGTGGCCCATTCTGCCGTGGGGTGATCCCCCCGAGGCTGTTGCGGCGGGATGGGGGCGTATCATCCCGAGCATAGCGAGGGACCTCCACCTTTGTGCGCACCTTTCCCTGTTTCTCCCTCATCCTCGTTGCCGCGCGTTTCCCTCCCGATAACGCTTTTATATCTATATATAAAGTATGCCTCCCCTCACAAAACCGGCCATAAGAAATCTAAAAAAAATCTGGTTTTCTCCACCGATTTTAAAAATATGGTCTATACCTAACGTATACGGGGCAAAATCTTGGAAGGACGGAGGCAGTATGGACATAAAATCATTACTAAAATCTGGCTTCACATTAACGGCGATTGCCAGTTTCTTTTTTTGCCACGTCGCTATCGCGCTTCCCGAAAATGGACAAGTTGCACAAGGTGCAGCAACGATTTCTCAAAATACAAATCAAGTGGTTATTACACAAACCACTCAAAATGCCGTGATTAATTGGCAAAACTTTAATACCTCATCCACAGAATCTGTTTTATTTAATCAACCCAATTCATCTGCCATTGCATTAAACAGAATTAATTCAGGATTACCAACGCAATTCGCCGGACAATTAAATGCAAATGGTCAAGTATGGATTTTAAATCCCGCGGGTGTTTTATTTACATCAACATCTAAAGTAGATGTGGCTGGATTAGTTGCAACCACCCATAATATTTCTGATGCAAATTTTATGATGGGCAATTATAAATTTGATTTAGTTCCGGGTTCAGAAAATTCAAAAATTATTAACAACGGATTAATTTCCGTCAAAGATTCTGGCATTGTCGCATTAGTTGCACCATATGTTGAAAATAATGGTGTTATCGTTGCGAATTTAGGAAAAGTAAATTTAAGTACCGGTGCTTCATACGCATTAGATTTATACGGTGATAATTTAATTAATTTTGGCAGTAATGCGCCGATTGATAATGGTTCTGTTTCAAATGCCGGACAAATTATTGCCAGTGGTGGAAAAGTTTACCTGACTGCCAATTCTGCGGCAAAAGTTGTAGATAATGTTGTGAGTATGTCGGGTGTGATCGAAGCAACAACTGCAACAACCGGAAAAAATGGCGAAATTATTTTAAATGGTGGCAGTGCAGGTGTTACGCATGTTTCAGGAAAATTAAAAGCACCGAATGGTCATGTTGAAACATCAGGACATATTTTAATTTTGCATTCTGATATAGTAATTGATGCGACTGGTGGTAATTGGTTAGTGGATCCATGGAATATTACTGTGGTTGCAGGAAGTGGAACAACCAATAATTCTGGTCCTACCAGTTTCTCGCCAACGGGAACAAGCTCACAAATCGGCGCGAATTTAATTAATGCTCAATTAGGAGCGGGCACGAATGTAACATTGGATACTAATAGTGGTGGTTCAGATGCAGGAAATATAACTATTTCATCGGGTATTACCTGGTCAACGTCAGCTGTATTTACATTAATTGCAAATAATAATATTGCGATTAATGCGGTCATTAACGGTGGCGCGAACGGTTTAGTGACATTAAATGCAGGCGGGGCTATTTCTCAATCAGCTGGAATTACAGCCAATACGTTGACGACGACCTCAGGAACAGGAACAGCATTAACAAGCGTATTCAATGCTGTATCAAATTTTAGTGCAACGAATACTACCAGTGGAAATATTTCCTTTACGAATACTCTGCCATTGACGATTGTCGGGCTGTCAGCCCAATCAAACGGGAGCATTGCGATTAGCAACTCTGGAAATATTACTTTCAACAGTGCGTTTGTGGTGCCTGCAAATACGAGCTTAACAAGTACCTCGGGAAGTATTATTTTTAATAGTACCGTAGATGATGTTGCGTTACGGGCTCATTCTCTTACGTTAACTTCACCCAATTTCCCGACATTTTTTAGTGCCCCTGGCAGCCTAACGCCGTTAGGCACACTAAATATCTCCAGACCTTCTATTACCGTTGATGCAACATTAGGATCCTTTGTGATAGGCCAATTAAATTTAGGCACGAATGTTGGTCTAACATCATCAAGTTCAGGGATGACTATTTCTTCGCCGATCACGGCAGCTTCAACCGGTGCATTTTCTGCTACGGCATCCGCTGGAATTAATTTAGGGGTCAGTATGAGTACGGGAGGTTCACAAAGCTATATAGGGCCCGTTTCACTCACAGCTACGCCACTCACCTTAACCAGTTCTGTGGGAAATATCTTTTTTTCGAATACCTTAAATGGCGCGACTGATTTAATTTTAATGGCAACGGGAGGTTCTGTTACTTTAGGTGGTATTGTGGGAGGGAGCACGCCTTTAACAAGTCTAACTATAACAGCACCTTTAAATATTAATATTAGCACCGCAACTATTAACACTAGTGGGGATCAAATTTACAACAGCCCGATGGTCATTAATACTAGCTCAACTTTAACGAGTTCAGTTGGTAATATTGATTTTCGTAGTACTATTCGTGATAACGGTGTTGCTACGATTACATTTGCACCTGTTACAACGGTTGGCACCATAAAACTTCAAAATAATGTCCAATTTACAGGTGCTTCTCAAATCAATGTCACAGGTAATGGAGGGATTTTATTAGGGGGCTCTTCAGCGTTAACTATTCAAATGCAATTCGGTCGACAAACGTATACTGGTCCGATTACTTTAAATCAAAATGTAAAATTTTCAGAGCAAAATGTGCTAGGCACAGATATTACTTTTAATGGTTCCATCAATGCCGCTACTGCAGGTGTCCAAACCCTTGAAGTATCGAATTTTGATAATAACAGTAATACTGGAGGAGTATTGACGTTTAATAGCCCGATTGGTTCAATTGTACCTCTCGGAAATTTACTTATTTCTTTTCAAGGTGCTGCAGTAACCTTTAATAATGCTGTCAATGTAAATGGAACGGTGTATGTTAATTCTTCCTATGGAGCGAGTGGTGGTGCCAATTCGATAACATTTGCAAACGGCGCGAATTTAAATGCAACGGGAGCAGTAACATTAATTTCTAATAATACCCTCGTTAATACCTCTATAACTATTAATAGTGTCATTACTGCACCGTCTTTAACGGCAACGGCAGGAAATCAAGGCATTACATTGGGTTTAACGGGACAAATTTTTACGACGGGTGCAACCTCATTAAGTAGCTCCTCAGGACCCGTTGCGATTAATGGTCAACTCGGATCCGTAGGAAATCCTTTAGGTTCCTTAGCCGTGACGGGTTCAAGCATTACCTTTGGTGCGACAGCTACTTCACCTATTAATACTGTTGGTGCGCAAACCTACAACGGACCTGTAATATTGAATACTTCTGAGATAATGAATAGCTCTGCAGGAAGTATTATTTTTGGAAGCAGTATCACGGGCGCATTTAGTCTAATTGTAAATGCCGCAACAACTGCTACTTTTAGTGGTAATGTCGGTAACCCTGTCCCATTGAGTTCACTTAATGTCACAGCGCCGAGTGGTATTACCGTAGGAACGTTTGGTGTTAATTCAAGTGTTACCACGGTTGGCGATATGATATTTAATAATTCAATAACTCCGGGAGGTTTAAGTACAATAACGTATACCACGACAGGTGGTGGAAATATTTCGTTTCAATCGTATCAAAGAGTATTTAATGATAATTTAAATGCCATCGCAAGTTCTCCAGGTCATATTATTTTAAATGGTGGTATTTCGATGGCAAGTGGTTCTGCTATTTATACCGCGCCGGGTGGAATATGGATTAATACTTCTTCATCATTTGTGCCAGATTTTGCAATTACCTTTAATGGTCCTGTTACGCTTATGGCAAATGCGACATTGAATTCGGGTTTGGGGGGCGTGGGTGTTTTATTGAATGGTACCGTAGATAGTTGTGGTTCTGGCGGAGTTGCATGTATCGGTGGAGCCGGTCCTTTTGGTTTAACCGTTAATCAGGGCACTGCAGGTAATGGCCCCGGATTTAATCTTAATTTTGCGGTGGGTTCACTCGTACCGCTTTCATATTTATCTATTATTCAACCGTTGGCTGCGATGAATATTAATGCACCGATTACGGTTCATGGTGTTTCTGCAACACCTGGTGCCGATGGTTATATATTGTTGAAAGCTAATGCAAATTTTGGTGCGGGTTTAATTACGATTGCTTCTCTTCTTGACGCAACGGATTCGATCACGCCTGCCAATGGAACAGTCAGTATAGATGGCGGTCTTGGTATAACCTTTGCTGTAGGAAGCGGTGTTACATCCTCCGGCAACCAATCGTATAACCCTAATCAACAAGGTGGTGGTCCTGGGCGTGGTCCTGTCTTGCTACAACAAAATACTACTTTAACAAGTACTGGTGGAAGTATTAATTTTACGGGTATTAGTGGAAGTCTCAATATTGTTAGTGATGCACCAGGTACACCCAGAAATTTAACGCTTCATGCACCGATCGGTGGTGTATCCATGGGATTATCCGTTGGTAGTCCGAATCCCATCAATCTTCTAACCGTTAACGGCGTAATAAACTTTAATAGTCAATCTACTGCAGTTACTACGATCGGTAGTCAGTTATATAATAGTGGCGCAACATTTACGACAACACCTACGTTAACTACCACGACAGCCGGTGGAGATATTCTTTTTGGTGGACCCGTCAATGGTTCAGGGGGAGTTTTATTAGTAGTTCCCAATACGGATACTATTACCTTTAATAGTACTGTCGGTGTTACGACTGCATTACTCTCGGTCACGACATCTGCAACCGGTACAACGTATATTAATGGCGGGCAAGTTCGAACGTCTTCAGGTGCACAAAATTGGAATAATCAAGTCTACATTGGTGCTGATACCGTGTTAGGTGGTGTAGGAACAACTGGACCAATTAATATTAATGTAGCTTTAGATAGTTTGAACTCAACGCCGCGTGCTTTAACATTAACCACAACCGGCATGACATTCTTAAATGGTAATTTAGGCGCGACAAATATATTAAGTGGCTTAACAGTAACAAATGCGGCGACATTAAATGTTAGTAGTATTCACACAACTACTTTCCAAAATTATAATGGTGCATTGACATTAACGGGGAACAGTAATTTATTTACCAATGCTGGCGGAACGATAACTTTTGGAAGTACTATTCAAGGCGGATTTAATCTAACTGCAAATGCCACTCCAACTGGCACGGTAAATTTTAATAATGATATCGGTACAGTGGGTACGCCATTAACAGGATTAACTGTTACTGGATTAACGAATATTGCAGCAGCAGTAGGCCCAACCATTTTTGTATCCGGAACACAAACGTATAACAATAATGTTTTATTAAATTCAATTGCAGCCCTCACCTTTGGATCAGGCATTGGTTCAACGACAGTATTTAACGGAACCGTAAATAGAACGGGAGTCTCTACAGCAATAACTATTGCAGGTAATTTAGCCGTGGGTCCTGCAGGAAGTATTGGTCTAAGCAGTGTAATTGCAAGTTTATTAGTGAATGGCACAACTTTAGGTCCAAATGTTACAACATCAGGCAATCAAACCTATGTGGGTGCAGTAACATTAAATACTGACGAAACCATGACAAGTACTGCTGGGGTGATTACTTTTAATAGTACTATTGATGGTGATATTCCAGATATTCGCTCACTAACAGTAATTGGTGGTGTATTGGACGGAGAAATTTTCAAGGGAAGTATTGGTAGCACCGTTCGCTTATTAGCGCTTACTACAGGTGGTGGTATTGCTAATTTCGGGGATTCAGCCGCCATTTCAAGTATCACTATCACGACTGCAGGCGATCAAAACTACAACAACGGTATTAAATTATTATCGCCAGCGTCATTTCCCACAACATTTACGAGCACAGCAGGCTTATTTAAAGCGACGTTCACAGGTGGGTTTGGGAATCTTACGAATATTCAAGGACAAGGGAGTATTGTGGTAAATGTTCCCACAAACAAAACTATTACTTTACAAGCACCATCGGGCCCAATGATAACCAATACGACAGGCTCGCAAACCTATAACGGCCCAGCGATAACAGTAGCGGGTTCTCAACAGATGACGAGTACTGCTGGGGATATTACCTTTAATAATACCTGGAATATTAATGGTGGTGTAACAGTTACTGCAAATAATGTAAATATTAATGGAAATGTAAATGGCAATACGACAGATTTTGTAAATGGTGCGTTGAGTTTACTAATTAATGGAAGCACGCATTTTGGACCACTTGTTACGATGTGTAATTGTGGTCTTCCCGGTGGTGGTGGCCCCAGTTTTAATGGAGCAGTGATTTTCGATAGCGCTAATTTAACGATTAATGGACGTTCATTGTTATTCGGTGGAACAGTGACGGGCACAACAACGAATGCAGTATTAGTTTTAAATAACAATGATTTTAATGGTGGTATTACGTTTAATGGAAATGTATTTATTCCTGGAGCATCAAGTAGCTTGACCATTACTGATTTTGCGGGTGGTGGTTTTACCCGATTTAATTCACCCCTGACGACAGTTGATGTTAAAACACAAATTTATAATCCTACTGCATTTAATATTTCTACGGGTGCAGCCACAACATTGGTATTAAAAAATACCGCAAGCGGAATATCAAATGTTACGATTGGCGGTGGAATATTAAATAGCTCAGCAGGTTTGAATATACTAGGCAATTTGACATTAGCAACAGCGCAAACAACAACTTTGGCCAGTTTGAATATTACGGGTAATACCTTATTGGGTGGTACAACGTCATTTGCGACTACTGCAGGAAACATTAATTTTGGTGGAACCATTAATAATCCATTTGCATTAACACTTAATTCGGGTGCAAACAATGTTATTTTGGGTGGGGCAGTTGGTTCAGTTTCGCCATTAAGCAGCTTAACAGTGACGGGTGCAACAAATATAAATGCTACAGCAATTTCAACCAGTGGAAATCAATTATTTAACAGTTCTGTAACATTAGGTGCAAATTCAACCTTAACAAGTACAACGGGGAATATTACCTTTGGAAGTACCGTAAATGGCGCATTTAATTTAATTGCTAGCGCTGCTTTGGCTGGAAAAACAATCACATTTAATGGAGTGGTGGGTTCAATAACGCCTTTAGCTTCGCTTGCTTCTTCCGTTGTAGGTTCAACAAGCGCAACTATATTTAATACAACATTTGTTAAAACAACTGGGGCTCAAACCTACACAGGTCCAGTAAGAATTAGCAATCCAACAAATCCCACTAATTTTAATTTCGTCGCCTCAACAGTATCATTTAATGATGCGGTAATGGTAAATAATACCTCACCGACGAATCTTTTAAATATCACGATTGGCAGTACTTCTCCCTCAGTTATAACGAATTTGGTTTTGGCATCCCCCAATGGAAATTTAAATACGACCATTACAGGTTTGATGATAAATAGTTTACATGTAACCGGAACAACGTCTTTCGGTACACCAAATCTTGGCGTATATACCTTGGCAAACCAAACTTATGATCAAGCCGTAACATTAAATGCTGACACAGTGTTAACAACTCAAAATTTAGGTGCTATTACTACCTTTAATAGTACCGTAAACGGCGCATATAATTTATTCATGAACGCTTCAGGAGGCAGTGTGACATTTAATGGCTTAGTTGGAAATTCTGTGCCATTGGCTTCGCTGTTTGTTTCTGCTGGGCAGGCAAATGTTAATACGACACTTATTTCGACCTCAGGTATACAAAATTATAATGCTACACCGATACTTTTGAGTGTTCCTGCAACAACAGCTATCACTGTATTTACGGCAAGTGAAGTCGATATCGGAGATTATATTACAACCATCCCAACGCCAGCCGATTTAACCATCAATGGTAATTTGGTCATGAATACGCCAAGTGGAAATATTTCGACAGTTGGTACATTTGTTCGAAATATTGTTATCAATGGCTCAACAACCGTTAATTCAGGTATTACGACGCCTTATATTACAGCTTCTCAAAATTTAACCTTCAATGGATCTATTATTGTTTTAGGTCCTGGTCTGAGCGGTACTCAACCCGCTCTATTTTCAGCTGGAACGGGTATTTTGACCGTAAACGGAAATATTGACGGGCCTGGGCCACTTCAACTACTTGCCAGTGCTACAGGAGCCATTAATATTAATGGAACTGTGGGTACAACAACACCGCTGAGTTCATTCCAAATATTGGGTTTTGGAGGAACACCTACTACTACAAATATTAATACTGCAGCTATTCATACTGTAAATAATCAAACGTATACCAATCTTGCGATGGTATTAGATCAAAATACGGTATGGACGAGTAATTCAGGTGGAATTAATTTTGCTTCTGGCACAACAGTTAATGCTCTTGCTAATGGTGGGCAATCGTTACAATTAATTGCAGCTAATCCCGTTGTATTAACGGGTAATATTGGCGATATTAATAAATTAAGTATTTTAACGATTGGATCAAATTCAGTGGCAACACCTGCAACTCTTGCAACGCCAAGTATTTCGACCACACAATCGCAAACTTATTTTGGACCCGTGACATTAAATTCACCGACAGTGACATTGAATGCGGGTATTACTAATTCGATTGTAGGAACAGTTACGTTTGGCAATACCATTGATGCCACCACTGCCGGATCTCAAGGTTTAGTGATTAATGCGGCTTCTGTCAGTAATGATGGAAGTATTACATTCAGAAATAATGTTGGTGTATTACAAGCATTAAATTCATTAACGCTAAATGCTTACAATAGCAATCTTAATCCTAATAATATTTCCAATTTTGAAATCAAAACCACAGGTGATCAAAATTATGGCTTACTCATTAATTTGCAAGGCAATATCATGTCTCCTGATGGAATTGCGCAAGGCGGATTTGTCAGTACGAATGGAAATATTATCACTAGTTCAATTGGTAATGGTTTAAATACTACATCACCTTTTGGCATGACGGTCAGCGTTCCTAATGGAACATTTGAATTAAACAATGTGAGAGTAGATAGCTTGCACGTATTTTCAGGGACTACTTATATTAATCGTGGTTTCGTAACAACTACCCATGATCAAACGTATGATGGACCTGTAAAAATTAGAGGACAGATAGCTTTATCTGCTCCTCAAAATATTAATGGTGTGACCATTACGTTTAATGGACCTATTGATGCGGATACAACGAACAGTACGGCTCATCCGGATATTAGTGCAACGACCGTTAATTTTGGAAGTGCTGCAAACGTCGGTTCTACTTTCCCTGTAGGTGAATTGGATATTTTCAGCACAGTCACTAACTTTAATGCAAGTTCTATTCATACGGGACAGTATTTATTTATCCAAAGTGGAACGTTGAATTTAACGCAATCGGCTGTAACATTTGCGAATGATAGTTTTGGTCCTGCCGGAGGATTTGGTAATTTTGGAATTTATCTTCCACATGTAGTCGGTACGGGAACCGATTTAACCTTGGCAGGTGACACCTATTTAGGACTTTATCAAAGCAATCCGGTTTCAGTATTGTTGAAATCCTTAACGGTGAATGCAGGATATCTGACAGCTATTGAAGGCGGGCTGGTTTCGACTGTCAATGATCAAACGTATAACGGACAAGTTGTTATCGATAATAATGGTAATAATAGTGCAGTGAATTTAAATGGAGCAACAATCACGTTTGGTGATGTCGTTGCGCAAAATCCAAATGTCACACCCGTTGATTTAATTATTACAGGCAATATGGTTGCCAATGCGCCAATCGGTCCAAGTAATATTGTAGGTGGATTCTTTGCTGGTCAAAACGGAACATTGAAATCTTTAACCATTAATGGTCAAAGTAATTTGAATGGTGGATTAGTCAATACCAATAATAATCAAATTTATAACGGTCCTGTATTATTGGGCGCAACGAATTTATTAAACAGCAATTCAGGCAATGTTACTTTTGAAAGTACCATTAATAATAACTTTGATTTAACGGTAGATGCGCTTCAAATCAGATTTAAAGGAGATGTCGGTGGAGCTGCTGCACTCGGCGTATTAAACGTTAGTGGAAATGTCATTAATTTTGATGGTAGCTTAACGTCTGTCACAACTTTAGGTACACAAACCTATACGGGCACAGGCAGTAATCCAAAATTAACTGTCGGTGTGGATCCCGCATTTACGGCGCCAAGTTTTGTATTTGCAATTCCTGTCATAATAGCAGCAGATACAACCTACACTAGTACTGTAGGGGATATTGATTTCCAAAGTACCGTTGATGGTCCTGCAAACCTAACAATAAATCCAGCAGGTACGGCAATATTTGAAGGTGATGTTGGGGCAACCACTGCGTTAGCCAGTTTAGCCGTAAATGGTACAAGTACATTTAATGAACCAACTTCGCAAGTTGTGAATACCGTTGGCAGCCAAACGTATTCTAATACAGTTATATTGGCGACAGACATTACGATGACATCTACAGGAAACTCGGGAGTTTTAGGTGCGCAACAAATTATCTTTGGACTGGGTGCTGCTGGAATTTACAGCGATGTTGCTAATACACGCAGCTTGACGGTAATCACGAATAATTCTGCGAACGGAGCGAGTGGCGTCGGTATTCAAGGAACCGTCAGTGTGGGAAGCTTTATTATGGGCGGCACAGGTGGTGGTGATATAAGCCCTGTTTCTCAAGATAGTTTTGTGGGTGGAGCCGGTACCGTAACAGCATGGAATAACACAGCAATTCAACCGTCAGCCACAGGAAAATATTGCGTAAACGGTTTCTGTATTAGTGGTGCGCGTGTATTAAATATTGATGCAAGTAATGATACAAAGATCTATGGACAAATTATTACGCCAAATCCAGTAACTGATGTTTCAAAAATTACCGTAACCGGTTTAGCCCCGGGCGATAGTATATTAACGATTGATTTAGCCAGTGCTGGTTATGCTCAAACTGCTACTGTCGCAGGTAGTACATATCCGATTACGGCATCAAATGCATCAGGTGCAGGATTAGCCAATCACTATACGGCAATCACGTATAATAATACGCCAGGACAGTTAAATGTCACACAAGCGCCATTGACTGTTACCGCAAACAGTACCAGTAAAACATATGGTCAAACTGTATCATTTATCGGAAATGAATTTTTCGTCACGGGAACTTTATATAATGGCGACAATGTTACAAGTGTAACATTAACCAGCCCAGGTGTAGCATCCACCGCGGGTGTTGTAGGTAGTCCATATGCAATTACACCAAGTAATGCAGTCGGAAGCGGATTAAGTAATTATGCGATTACGTATGATCCAAGTGGAACGATTACCGTAAATCCAGCGACATTGGTGATTACGCCGTCAACGCAAACCAAAACAGTTGGAACACCATTACCATCAACTACGCCTTTGTTTATAGTTACTGGCTTACAAAATGGTGAAACGATTGGAGTCATTGATATTGTAAGCGCAGGGTTGCCATCGAGTGCACCAGAAGGAATATATCCCATTACCAGCGCATCAAATCCTACGGGTGGAACCTTTGATCCCAATAATTATTTATTCATGTACTCGTTGACGAATAATATTGTTGTGAATCCGGGGCAACAACTGATTCCGCAAGATATTCCACCGAAACAAATATTTGAAAAACCGCCGGTGATGAATTGCGGTGCAGCCGGTTGCGATAATTTAGAAATTGTTCAAGCCAAAGGCAACTGTCAATATAGCGAAATCGATTTTGATCAAAACAATATGAATAAATCTTATCAATTCAAAAAGTTATTGTTGAAACAAGATCCTTATTGTGAATGTAAGACTGAAAATAAATGGACCCATTACTGCAAGACAAATAAAAATTTAATTGATTTACCGATTAGTCAGCCTGCTAATCATTCTGTTGGTCTTGCTAAAAAATCAGTCGATGTGAAACCAAAGATTGTAAGATCTCATAACGGGAAATCTGAAATTACCTTGGCACATTTTTCGTTGACGAAGCATGATCTGTATATGCGATAAGTTTATTTTTTCCTCAGGCTTCCGCTGTGGCGCGTGATTTTCCTCATACATTCAATTAATTTTTGATGGATTTTGAACAATACCTATTCTAGCCCTTGTAATAGTTCATGATTCCAAAATCGCAAAACGGTAAGTTCGCCAGGCTTTAAATAACTATCTCGAATTTGATAATATTTTTATTTTCTAAGTTTTCCCGTTCGTCGAATTCAATTATCAATAATTTTTTAAAACAAACAAAGTCAAGAATATAAGCGTGAAGTACATATTGCCGATGATATCGAAAGACTAAAATTTTCTATTACGGACAATATGCAGAAATTTTGTTTCAGCGAGGGTTCAATTTTTTTGAAGAAGGCGGGAGCTTTCTCTTAAAATTTAACTTTAATGATCAAAAAAATTGTAATGCATTAAAAATGTAAAACAAGATAAAAAAATACTCAGCTTTTCTCCCCGCGTGTGTGAGAGGGCTATGCGGCAAGAGGGGCAGAAAAGTACTCCCCCAAACCCCCGCCCACCTAAATATGGTCTATATATAAGGTATAGGCACAAAAAGCAGGGGGGGCCATGGATACCAAGGGCTTATTCAAGAAGGCGGTAAATCTGGTTACATTAGCCAGTTTCTTACTATGGAACATGGCGGTTGCTACTCCAGAAGGCGGCAGTGTCGCACAAGGTAGTGCAGGAATTTCGCAGTCCGGTAATGTCACAACCGTCAATCAAACTTCCCAAAATGCGGTGATTAATTGGCAAAGTTTCAATACGGCTTCAAACGAAGCCGTAAAATTTAATCAACCTAATAGCTCAGCCGTTGCCTTAAATAGAATTAATAACGGATTACCCACCCAATTTGCCGGACAATTATCTGCAAACGGAAATGTGTGGATATTAAATCCTGCGGGAGTGTTATTTACGTCAACTGCTAAAGTAGATGTTGCAGGATTACTTGCTACTACGCACAGTATCAGTGATGCGGATTTTATGGCAGGCAATTATAAATTTAATTTAGTGCCGGGTTCTGAAAGCGCAAATATTATTAACAATGGATTAATTTCTGCAAAAGATTCTGGAATTATTGCGTTAGTTGCACCACATGTTCAAAATAACGGCTTAATTCAAGTAAATCTCGGAAAAGTTTCTTTAGCATCAGGTTCTGCTTATACATTAGACCTGTACGGTGATAGCTTAATTAATTTTGGATCTAACGCGCCTATTAATAACGGCTCTGTTTCAAATGCCGGACAAATTATTGCCGATGGCGGTAAGGTGTATATGACCGCAAATTCGGCGGCCGGTGTTTTAGATAATGTGATTAATATGTCTGGAACCATTCAAGCAAAATCAGTCGGCGTAAATCCTAAAGGCCAAATCGTTTTAAATGGTGGAAAATCAGGAACAGTTAAAGTTACAGGTAAGTTAAATGCTTCTACGGGTGGAACGGTTGAAACCTCGGGTGCTAATGTCGAGGTTTCATTAGCAGATATTGAAATTGGTGCGGGCGGTACATGGATCTTTGATCCACCCGATGTGAATATTGATTTTAGTTTAGCGACTACCATTATGTCGCAATTAAATGCGAACACCAATGTCAGTGTAACAACGCTTACTTCAGGTGGTGGTACAGGCGATATTAATATTAATTCGCCCATTACCTGGACAACTTCCGCACAGTTATTCTTAGGTGCTTTTAACAATATTAATGTTAATCAACCGTTAACGGCAACGAGTGGTGGTGGAGTAATAATGCGTGCGGATTACTCTCCAACGCCCAGTGGTACTGGTACCGTAAACTTTAGTGGATCGGGATTAGTAAATAATATAGGCGGCTCGGGAAGTTATGTTGGCATTTACTACAATCCCACAGGTGGTTACAACAATCCAAGTAATTTTATAGGATATTTTATAGGTAATGCGCCGGTTGTTGGATATATGATGATTAATAATATTGCTCAATTTCAACAAGCGACGGCAGCAGGTTCAAATAATATTTTATACAGCTATTCGTTAAATAACGATATTGATGTTTCAGGATTATATACCTCGGGAGCTATGTTTGATTCAAATTTAATGGGTAACTTTGATGGTCACGATTATGCGACAGGGCTGAATCATAAAATTTATAATATTAATACAACGCTTTTTTCGTCTGGCCAAGGAGCATTTGCCTTTGACAATTACGCGGTTATCCAAAATATTGGTTTCGAAGGAACCGTAAATGGTTCACCTACGTTTAATACGGGAGGCATTTTAGGGGTTAATCGCGGTGTGATGAATAATGTGTATTTTTCAGGAGCGGTGTCAGGTGAATCCATCGGTGCTTTTGCTTCAGCAAATGTTGGATTGATCATGAATTCTTATACTACGCCGACAACAACAATTACCGCTACCTCAACGTTTAATTATAATGGTGGAATAGTTGGCTCAGATTTTGGGGGTACTTACATAAATGTTTACAATGCGGCTTCTGAAGGTCCGTCAAGTGCTTTCAACTCATTGATGGGTGGTATATTTGGTATTTCGTTTTCCAGTGCCGTGAAATTAATCAATGTTTATAATGTGGGAAATGTTGATCGTTTCAATGTGGGTCACAAAGCTATTGCGGCATTAAATTTTGGTTATACACAAGCAACAGGATTATATTGGGATACGACAACGTGTCCAACGTGTTCGGGTGGTGCGCCAGGATTAAATCCTGATCCGAGCACAGGGTTAAATGATGCGCAAATGAAAGTAGCATCCAATTTTGCAGGATATGATTTTGTAAATACCTGGACTACAAATGGAAATACAACCTATCCGCAATTAATTGTGGGTCCACAAAATGTTACGTGGAAACAATTGAGCGGTACTATACAAGGTGCTTCAGGTTCACAAGGGGTATCTATTTATCAAAATGGTTCTGCTGTTGGGGGTGTCGGTTCCCTAGCGAATGGCGGATATACCGTTACCTTTTTTAATTCCACACCTGCATCAGGCGCATTTTTAGTAAAAACTTCAGGTGTTATTACAGGCGACACGATTGATTATGTAGCGGGTTCTGCCGGGAATATTAATATTGTAAATAATCAAGTTACAGTTCAAAGTGATTCTGGGTATTCAATCAGTAATGCTGATTTAGCGATTAATGCCGCAAATGCAACATCGTATAACGCAAGTGGAAACAATATTTCTCTTTTATCTAACCGAAATTTTGTTTCTACAACAGGTACACCTTTTAATTTGAGTGGAAATATCACGACATCGGGTATCGGCGGTATAACGTTTGCTGGTGTGACTAAAGTTATGGATGGCACAACAATTACATTAACATCACCTTCGCTTGTTAATTTTAAAAGTATGCTTGTGGGTGACACAAATAGTACAGGAAACTTAACTGTCAGCGCGGGTGGTGGAAGCGTATTCTTCCAAGATGCTGTTGGAACGATAGGAAGTCTATTTGTATCATCATCATTTATTAATATTTTTACAAATTCGATTAATACGGTCAACAATCAAACCTACAATGGTGCTGTCCAATTGAGAGAAGATACTACTTTATCAAGTACTTCAGGTAATATTACGCTGGGTGGTACTGTGGATAGCTGCCCTAATTTTGTTGCAACATGTACGGGTATTCAACGCAGTTTAACCGTCAATGCTACGTCAATAGGTGGTTTGGCACCTCCCACCGGACCCGGTGTTGTGACATTCAATGGAATCGTTGGTGGAATTAACCTCTTAAATAGTTTAACGGTTACCGCAACGTGGGGTACAGTAATTAATACGACCGCCATTTCGACCGTTGGGAATCAGTCTTATAATCCCGTCACACTGACTGGAACGCCATCGGTGTATTTAGAAACGTCCGCGTTGAATTTAACCGGTGCAAATATTCTTTTCAACGGAAGTCTTGTTTTTAACCATAATTTAGTAACGCCCAATCAATTGACGATTACCGGAAATTTATCGTCAGCATTGAATTCAGGACTTAAATCAACGACAGGCGGATTTGGTTCTATTGACAGTTTGCATGTGACAGGAACGACGAGTGTAGTGGGTGGTGTAACCACGCAACACAATCAATTGTATGACGGTGGTGTAACGACCTTAGCCGATGCATTTTTTGACTCTTTGAGTGGCAATATTACCTTTGGAAGTACCATAGTAGGTACTGGCTCAAATCTCGTTAATGCTACCGCGCTCAACGGCACGGTAGAAGTCAATGGGCAAATTGGTATTGTTGGAAATGGCAGTCCGTTAAGTATTAATGCCTTAGTTTTACACGGTGCAGCAGTAAATATTAAAACACCGTCAATTTATACAAACACAGAACAAAATTATCTTGGGCCGGTGCAGTTATTCCAAGATACGAGCATGACAGTATATTTCGGATTGATAAACTTTTTGGGAGCTCCAACAACCCTTAATAGTAATGGTGGGGCAAAAGATTTAATTATTACCGCGCCTTCGGGTCAGGTACAGTTTGACGGTACTGTGGGTAATAGTGCACCGTTAAAAAATTTAGATATCACTGCATTTAACGTTAATATTAATACGCCACAAATCAGTACGTCAGTAAATCAAAACTATAATGCAGCCCTTGTTTGGTTATTCACGGATGTGAATGCACCCGGATTAGTAGCAGGGGGCAATATTAATTTCGCAGGTCAATTAGCCGCATTAAATCCTGGTGCTCAAAGTTTGGTCGCGAATGCGGTGGGAACGGTAACGTTTGGTGGGGTTGTGGGTGGTTCTCCGTTTGGGTCACCTTTACCGTTAAATAATTTAACGGTGACGGGTACAACGAATATTAATACGTTTGCAATCACAACAGCGAATAACCAATTATTTAATGGCCCAGTTATATTAGGTGCGAATTCAAATTTAACCAGCAGCTCGGGCAATATTACCTTTGGAAGTACTGTTGATGGTGGTGCTAATTTAACAGTGTCCGCAGCAGGTGCTGTAGAATTCGATGGAATTGTAGGTGCAACACCATTACATATTTTAGACGTAACAGGTGGTGCGGGTATTATTCTCAATACGACCGGAATTACAACCACGGATAATCAAATTTATCGCAGTCCTATTTTGTTAAATGCAGATCCTGTTGTTATAAATTCCGGCAAAGATATTGTGTTTTTTAATACAATTGACAGTCTTTTTGCGGGGGCGGGTGGATTAGATGTCACAGCTTCAGCCACGCTTTTCATTTTCGATATGATTGGTTCAAATACACCTTTAAGTTCATTAACTGTCTCGGCTCCGGGTTCTATCGTGTCGAGCTTATTTAATCCATCGTTATTTGAAATTATCACAACAGGTGATCAGAAGTATTCCGGAAATTTTGAGCTAAATGTATATTCACCTACCAATTCGACCGTTCATTTTCAAGGTAATAACATTGAAATTGTTAATCAACTTTCAGGTGCTCAACTTCAAAATATTATATTTACAGGTAATTTAATTGTAGATGCAGGCGCGAATATCGGACAGTCCAACGTTGTTTTTAAAGACATTACTGTAACAGGAACGTCGACAATTGGGGGAAATGTTTTCAATAAAAACAATCAAGTGTTTGAGGGCCCTGTATTTCTTAGCCATCATGCTTCGTTTAGTTCACAAATATTAGGAGATATTGTTTTTCAAAAGACAGTTGATGGACCTGGAGGCATGTCTGTTACAGTGGCTAATGGGGCAGTTAGATTTAATGATTATGTGGGATCTTCAACGTCATTAGGAAATTTGTTCACTGCAGCAAATGCGCTTTATTTTTCAAATCCAACACACTCTACGTCTGTTACTACCGTCGACTATCAAAATTATAATGGTTCTATGGGCACGCCAATATTATTAGATACTTTAAATGATATTACCTTCAGTGCTTCGAAAATTGATTTATTTAATACAATTGATAGCTTTGGGCTTGTCACACCTTTGCCAACGGCAGTAACAATTATAGGTCAGCTCAATGCTTACCCAACGGTGGGGGGGAATATTGGACAGAACTTTGCGGCAGCCAATCATACGAGTTTACTCAGTTTTGATGTTAAAGGTCCTGCTTACATGGGTGTCAATGTGAGAACGCTGAGTGATCAACGCTATGAGCAATTGGCTAAGATCGGTAGTGATGTTAATTTTACGTCGGTGACTGGTAATATAATATTCAACAGTACACTGGATACAGACACGAATTGGGGTGGTTCACGAGCATTGGTTCTGAATGCAGGAAATAATGTTGAATTTCAGGGTAATGTTGGTGTCGATGCATATTTATATAGCGTGGATGTTACCGCAGGAAATCAAATATTAATTAATTCACATGCGGAGAATAATTTTGTAATTACAACGATAGCAGGTCAAACATATAACGGTACTGTTGCGTTGACGCCAAACAGTACACTGGCTACGCCTTATACGACCCTAATGACATCAACAGCTGGCGGTGGAGATATTACTTTTAATGGTATTATCACGATAAATCAAGATTCCAGTCCTTCACCGCTTGGTCGAATGGGATTCTTTATCAATGCAGATCATGATGTGATCTTTAATAATATTATTGCCTTAAATACCGCGCCATTCTATTTAGGACAACATGGTGGATATTTAGATGTCACGGCGGGACATGAAATTATTATTGATACGCCTACTATAGAGACAGGAATATGGGCGGTATGTGATGGTTGCCAAGGACAATCGTTTAGTTTTCGTTCTCCTGTAATTCTTATGCAGGATTTGGTTATCACAGCGCCGACGAGTGGTTTAAGTGGATTTTATTCTACTGTTGATGGAAATACGTTTGGAGGCCAGTCACTGACGGTCGATGTGCCGGATGTGCTGGATTTTGCTGGAAATATCGGTTCGAATACACCGCTTTCAAGTTTCGCAGTAATGAATAGTTTTAGCCCCTTTGGTGGATATTTTACGTCCTTGCGTTTTAGATCAGGTTTAGCGTCTATTACCACAACAGGTAATCAAGATTATCATCCACCGATTTTCTATTTTGATAATGGGGGAATGACGTATACCTCATTAAATAATGGGACTGTACATTTTTACGCAGAAAATACAGCGTATTATCCGGGTGAGCGTGTGGCCATTCAAGCCGGTTTTAGTCGCTCCGTCATCATAAACGGGAATGCTGAGTTTGATGGCGATATTATTCCGTTGATTGCAGCGAATCAACCTAATGTATCATTTTTGACGGGGCCTGTAAGTGTCAGCGGTAGTACTATTTTTAGAAATGGTGCAAGCATTGATTCTACAAGCCAAAATTATCAAGGTCCTGTAACAATGGATGGTGGTATTAATGGTCAAATAATATTAAATTCAACGGGGACTATTCATTTTGCAAGTACCGTGGACAGTATTGCAACGCCTACAACGTTAATTATTAACAATGCAGATTTCTCACCATTTTCAGCAGGTGCAGTACAATTCGATGGAGCCGTTGGTTCAAATGTTAACTTGAATAATTTAGATCTGACAGGTGCTGTTATTAATTTGAGTTCACCCAGTATTCAAACCGTAGGCAATCAAAGCTATCATGGTCCAGTCGTATTACAAGCAGATGTAGATGCATCTGGAATGATCGCCGGTGGCAATATTATTTTTGATAGTACTATTGATGGTGTATTTAATTTAACCGCGAATGCAACAGGAATCGTTCAGTTTAATGGTCCCGTTGGCGCCTCACCCTTGAATATATTAGATGTAACCGCGTCACAAATTAATATTGATACGACGTCAATTTCTGCAAGCTATCAAAATTATCATGGTCCAGTAGTGTTAGGTGTTTCTTCGACTCTTACAGGCGCTAATCTTATATTCGACACGACGGTTGATGGTGCAGTTGATTTAACGCTCGATGCTAATGCAGATTTTTACGGTAATGTCGGTGTGGGAACAAACTTACAAAGTTTAACGGTGACAGGGTATGCTGCTTTTAATGGACCTAATATAAATACTGTACACACAACATCAATCCAAGATTATCACGGTCAAGTAACGCTTATCAGCGACATGAATTTAATCGGTACACAAGTGACATTTGGAGATTATTCTGATGGCAGTAACGGGCTATATGCCTTAACCGTAACAGGAAACTTTATTGCGTCTGGTGATCTTGGATTTTTTGTAAAAATTTCTTCCCCGTTTCGAAGTGTAACCGTTACAGGAACGACATTATTTAATAATAATGCAAGCTATGTTTTGACAGACGACTTTCAAGATTATCAGGAAGGCGTTACGCTAGCAAGTAATATGACCTTAAATGCAGGTGGAATTGTAACCTTTGAAAGTACTGTTGACAGTGCATTATCATCACAAGATTTATCGATCAGTGCAAGTGAAGTACACTTTAAAGGAAATGTCGGTTCGAATCCTTTAGGTGTTTTAAATGTTGCTGCAAATATTATTAATTTTGATGGTGGCGTAACGTCTATTACATCAACAGGTACGCAAACATATATCGGCGCAACTTTAATGTCGATGAATGCTGATCCGCTATTTACGGCTCCTAATTTTGTGATAGCAATTCCTGTTTTAATTAATGCGAACACAACTTATACCAGTACTGCAGGAGATATTGATTTCCAACAAGCGATTACGGGTGATGGTATTGCTAGCTTAATATTAAATCCAGTTGGGGGTTCTGCCATATTTAGAAATACAGTCGGAACCAATATTGCTCCATTAGGAAGTTTGACAGTGAATGGCACGAGTATATTTAATCAAGGCAGTGCTCAAAATGTGTATACCAATGGCGATCAAATTTATGTTGGAACATCAGAAATTAATAATGATGTTGCATTAGAAGCATTAACAACGGGTCTCATTGCATTGGGGATTGATTCTGCAGGTTTCTTTGATAATCCATCAAATAGTCATCATTTAAATGTGCTTACTCATAATGCAGCTTATGGTACTACTGGCCAAGGTATTACAGGACATGTCAACGTTGGAAGTTTCACCGTCGGTGGAGAAGGTGGTGCAAACGTTAGTCCTCTTTCACAAACAAGTATTGTTGCCACAGGAACGGGTGACCAAGCGTTTGTAAATTGGTTGCTCAGTCCTGAAATTACTAATACTTATTATTGTATTAATGGTGCAGCGGGCTGTGGTGGATCACCGACACCTCCTACACCTATTTTTTATAATATTCCACCAATAGAAATCTTTAATATTCCTCCCTCTACTACCTGTAGTGGGAGTGGTTGTGCTCATTTAGAAGTCATGATTGATAATTTAGTCGAAGCCGGTGTGGTTGAATGCGGTGGTGTGAGTGGTTGTGCATTTGGGTTTGCTACGGCGGAAGATACTAATGGAAATGTCCGAATATTAGTTCCGGGTTCTATGGTCTATGTTGGCGATAAAATCATGAAAGATAAAGACGCCTGTGTATGCGTGAAGTCGCTGTATAAAAAAGAGAAGTCTTGTATGGGACCTAAAGATCAGCGAGCAGAGGTCAAGACTTAGGTTATTGGCCACCTAAAAACTCATGTTTTTCCTGCCAAACTCCCAAATATGGTCTATACCTATATATAGGTATAACAGGGGGGCTGTGCCATGGACACCAAGGGCTTATTCAAGAAGGCGGTAAATCTGGTCACATTAGCCAGTTTTTTACTATGGAACATGGCGGTTGCTACTCCAGAAGGCGGTAGTGTCGCACAAGGTAGTGCTGCCATTTCACAATCAGGTTCAAGCACCACTGTTAATCAAACTTCCCAAAACGCTGTCATTAATTGGAATAGCTTTAATACCGCAAGTCATGAAGCGGTAACATTTAATCAGCCTAATGCTTCAGCTGTTGCGTTAAACAGAATTAATAACGGTTTGCCGACACAATTTGCCGGACAATTAAATGCAAATGGAAATGTTTGGATATTAAATCCTGCGGGTGTGTTATTTACCTCAACCGCAAAAGTTGATGTCGCAGGATTATTAGCAACTACACATGCTATTACTGATCAAAATTTCATGAGTGGTAATTATAGATTTGATTTAGTTCCGGGTTCAGAAAGTGCAAGCATAATTAATAATGGCTTAATTTCAGCAAAAGATTCAGGAATTATTGCGTTAGTTGCGCCGCATGTTCAAAACAATGGTTTAATTCAAGTTAATCTCGGCAAGGTATCTTTATCGTCGGGTGCATCGTATGTATTAGATATGTACGGTGATAGTTTAATTAATTTTGGCAGCAATGCGCCAATCAATAATGGCTCTGTGTCAAATGCAGGCCAAATTATTGCGAACGGCGGTAAAGTTTACATGACAGCAAATTATGCATCAGGCGTATTAGATAACATGATCAGTATGTCGGGAAGTATTCAAGCTAAATCTGCTGGTAAAAATGCAAAAGGCGAAATTGTTTTATTTGGCGGAAATCAAACGACCAAGAAATTAGCCGGTACCACAAAAGTGAGTGGTAAATTGGATACTGCAAGTGCAGATAACGCTGTTGGTGGATTTATTGAAACATCAGGTTATGACGTTAATTTACTGGGTGCAGATATTAAAACCGGTGTTGGTGGTAAGTGGTTGTTAGATCCGCCAACGATTTATACCAGTACTTGGGGAACTTTAATCTCTGATCAATTAAATGCGGGAACAAATGTTCAGTTAAGTACAGGAATATCAGGTATAGGAACAGGTGATATTTATGTGGATGCTCCTATTACGTGGACAACAACAGCGCAATTAATGTTAGCTGCCTTTAGAGATATTAATATTTCGGAACCGGTTTTAGCGACTAACAGTGGTGGATTTATTGCGCGTGCAGATTTATCTGCAAATGGTACTGGTACTGTTAACTTTAGTGGTTCAGGAAGTATTACCGTTAATGGTACAAATGGTTATGCAAAATTATTTTATAACCCTAGCAGTTATGCTACGCCGACTAATTATTCAAGCTTTTTATTGGGAAGTGCGCCTATAAAAGCAGGCTATATGATGATTAATACACAATCGCAATTGCTTGCTGCGGGTGCTGTTGGTTCACCCAATACGAATTACAATTATGCATTAAACAACGATATAGATATGACGGGCGTACCGTTGTCCTCTCCCATTTTTAACTCGGGTTTTGGAAATAATTTCAAAGGTAATTTCGAAGCCCACAATTATGCAGATGGTCTCAATAAAACGATCTCTAATATTACCTTGTCAACAGGAGGTGGTGGTGTTGGTGCATTGATGACGTATCTTGATGGTCGAGTTGATAATTTGACATTAAGTAATCTTTCACTAACAGCAGGGGGTAATTATGGTGGTTTAGCCTGGAGTAATAATGGAACGATATCGAATGTTCACGTTTCGGGTAATTTGGTCGGTACATCATTTTCGGGTGGTGGTGGTATCACAGGTGAAAACCAAGGTGTCATTAAAAATTCATGGTTTTCCGGATCCATTAATTCATCTGGTCTTTTATATATTGGTGGTATCACAGGTTACTTAAATACGGGCGCAAGCATTATTAATTCCTATAACGAAGGTTCTGTAACAGGCGCTGTCGCGGGTGGTGTAGTGGGTTTAATGATTGGCGTGTCCACGATTACGAATGTTTATAGCGTCGGCGCTATTAGTGGTGGAAGTGCGATTATAGGTGCTGCGAATGTAGGGGGTTCAACGATCACAGGAGCGTATTGGAATACCACAACCTCATCAACGGGTAGTGCGTATGGTGGTGGATTTGCAGGCTCTTATTCTGCTACTGGTTTAAATGATACCAACATGAAAATCGCTTCGAATTTTCCGACTTTTGATTTTCTCACTACATGGACGACAAATGGCGATACAACATATCCGCAATTAACCACAATGGCGAATGAGAGTATTCAATTCGCGCAATTTGCAGGAAAACTTGACCCGGCAGCTGCAGGTCAAACCGTAAATATTTATGCAGATAATATTTTGATTGGCAGTGCAATCGTTGAGAGTAACGGTAATTACTATGCAACCATATTCACAACGGGAGCATATTTAACTAATCCCAGTTTAATTTTGGCAACAACGAGCGGAGCCGTTACAGGTGATTATTTAGGAATTTTTTATGGCCCTGTCGGCAATATGAATATTGTTAATAATCAAGTCACGTTGAGAAGTGACACTGGAATTGGAATATTACATTCAGACGTTGCGGCATTACCGAATGTAAATTTATTCGTAGGCAGTGGTAATGATATCATATTAAATCCAGCGGCAAGTTATTTAACAACAGCGGGTGTTGTGTATAGTCCAGTGTTTTCAACAACATCAACAGTTTATGCAATAAATGGTAATATTAGTCAAGGTGTGAATGTTACGTTTAATGGTCCTGTATTTGTTTTCGGGACGTCAACAATAACGAACACGGGCAATACAGTATTTGCATCAACCTTAGACGGACCATTAGATATTGCAATTAATTCAAATGGTTTTGTTGAATTTAATAGAGACATTGGTGGTGTTATAGTACTTGATAGCTTAAATGTTACTGCGGGTAATGGAATTATTATTAATCCAACTTTATTAAGTACGTTAAATATCACTACGACTAATAATCAAGCTTACAATGGTTCAGTTGTATTATTGGGAAATGCAGAATTAGTCAGTACCAGTTCGAGTGTGAATTTAAACGGTGATATAAATGGCCCGTTTGATCTAATGGTTAATGCTGGAACAACAGCCTTATTCGGTAATTATGGAACGACAACGTATTCTTTGATCAACTCGCTTACCGTGACAGCACCTGATGGTATCACTATTGTTTCTAATGTGGATGGCGTAAATAATCTTTCAACAATAAATGATATGACATTCAACAGTATAATTTATGGAGGTCCCTATACATTAGTCAACCTGTCAACCACGGGTGGAGGTGACATTACACTATCGACTTATGTATCTTTAACTGATTATTATAGTCGTAATAACTTAAATGTAACCTCGAGTGGCAGCATAACATTAAAGGGTGACATAACCCTCGTTTGTCCTGTAGGTGTTTTTGCAGTTGGTCCAACATTTTCAGCTGCAAATACCATTAATATTGATGGCGCTTCCAATATCTATGGGATGGTCACCGGTGTGACATTTAATGGAAAGGTCGTGCTGTACAATGATGTCTCAGTTTCTGGATGGTTCAATGGTGTTTTCTTCAACGATACCGTAAATGGACCTTATAGTTTATCAGTAGGACTATTAAACAATGGAGCGGCTTCGACATTCACATTTGCGCATGCCTTTGGAGATACTTCGCCGTTAGCTAATTTAACGATTTCTACTCCCGCTTCGAGTGTAAATTTTAATGCCCCTATTAGTGTTCAGGGGATCTTTACTGTACAAGCATCGAGTGGTGATGTGACGTTTAATGCACCTATGATGTTAGAGCCTTCTTCTCAATGGATTATTAACGGATCAAATGTTTTTGTGAACGCGCCGATGGATGGCGGCGGACACCTTCATATTAATACAGGTAATTCAACTGTTTTAAATGCGACGCTTGGAGCAATGACTCCGCTTGAAGATATGAATGTAGTAGGTTCTCAAATTACTATTGCAACGTCTGGTATTACAACTAACGGAACCCAAGTTTATTCCGGACCGGTCAGTTTATCAGTTGATTCAACATTGACGAGTAACAATAGTGGCATTACTTTTAATAGTACTGTTGAAGGTCCTGGCGGATTAGTTGCTAATGTTAATAATGGGACGATGTATGCAAATAATCACATGGGCTTTAATACGCCATTGGGTTATTTAACTGTCAATGGTACCGCGCAAGGTGTCAATGTTATTTCTGTCGGTGATATTAATATGGGGCCATTTAATGTTGTGACAAATGATTTAGTCCAAAGTTTAGCAGGTAATGTTAATTTGACCGGTGGGCCAGTGACATTGTTTGCTAATTTAGATGTGATTGCAGCAGAACAAATCTTATTTGGTACAGGTGCAAATGGTGTCACAGGACCGTTTGCATTGAGTGCACAATCGTTAAATCCAATATATGGCTCAACCGGTCAAGGGGTAACTGGAACCGTAAATGTTGCAAGCTTGACTGTCGGTGGAGCTGGTGGTGCGAATTTAAGTCAAAATTATCCAACGACAGAAAGTTTTGTAGCAGGTCAAGGTGTAGGACAAGCATTTACTAATACTGTTATCGCGCCATCCACTCCTGGATCATTATATTGCGTCAATAATTTCTGTGCATTGATTCCTGTTCCGCCAGTGAATAATCCAGTTTACAACATTCCGCCGGTAGAAATGTTTAAAATTTCAGTTCCTGTTGTATGTCCAAGTGGGGGTTGCAGTAATTTAGAAATTATTATGGATGATATTACGCAAGTGGGTATAGTGAGTTGTGTATTAGGGTTTATGCAAGCGGTGAATGAAAATGGTGTTGTACGCATATTACTTCCTGGTTCTATGTTATATGCGGGTGATACTGTAAGGGGTAGTGGTGACAGTCAAATTTGTGTCAAAGATACTTTAACGAATAAAGTGGAATGCCGCCAAGGAAGTAACGAGTAGAAATTTCTGTTTCCTTTTCTAGCGTCCCGCTAGAAAAGGCCGCGCAAAGCGTCGGATGAGTAAAACGCCTTATTGTCGGCCCCCATAAATCTCCAAATATGGTCTATACCTATATATAGGTATAACAGAGGGGGCTGTCCCATGGACACCAAGGGCTTATTCAAGAAGGCTGTAAATCTAGTGACCCTAGCGAGTTTTTTAGTGTGGAACTTGTCCATTGCTGTCCCAGAGGGGGGTAGTGTCGCACAAGGTAGTGCTGCCATATCTCAGTCTGGAACAATTACCACCGTCAATCAAACCTCTCAAAATACTGTAATTAATTGGCAAAGTTTTAATACCGCGAGTAACGAAACCGTAAAATTTAATCAACCCAATAGTTCAGCCGTTGCATTAAATAGAATCAATAACGGTTTGCCGACACAATTCGCGGGAGAATTATCTGCCAATGGTAACGTTTGGATTTTAAATCCTGCCGGTGTGTTATTTACATCAGCCAGTAAAGTAGATGTAGCAGGCTTACTTGCGACTACACACAGTATCAGTGATGCTGATTTTATGACGGGTAATTATAAATTTAATTTAGTGCCTGGTTCAGAAGCTGCAAGCATAATTAATAATGGCTTAATTTCAGCAAAAGATTCGGGAATTGTTGCATTAGTTGCGCCGCATGTTCAAAACAATGGTTTAATTCAAGTTAATCTCGGCAAAGTATCTTTATCGTCGGGTGCATCGTATGTATTAGATATGTACGGTGATAGTTTAATTAATTTTGGATCCAATGCGCCAATCCAAAGCGGTTCAGTTTCGAATGCAGGAAATATTATAGCAAATGGCGGTAAAGTGTATATGACCGCGAATTATGCGTCAGGCGTATTGGATAACATGATCAGTATGACGGGAAGTATTGAAGCTAAATCAGTAGGTAAAAATGCAAAAGGCGAAATCGTTTTATTTGGTGGAAATATACAAACTAAAAGACTAGCCGGTGTAACACATGTTGCGGGTAAGTTAGATACTTCGGACAGTACCGGAGAAAGTAATCGAGGAAAGATTGAAACTTCAGGCGCTTATTTAAATTTAGCCGAAGGTGCGAATATTATCGCAGGAATGGGTGGGCTTTGGATTATTGATCCGTACAATGTCACGATTGTAGCGGGGAGTGGCCTTTCTAATACAACAACATGTACAGGTATCGGAAACGCGTGTGGACTGACTCCGCCACCCACAAACCTTACCACTTCATTTATACTTTCCGGTGATTCCACAATCGGTGCAGATTATATTGCGAGTCAATTAAATGCAGGAACGTCAGTATGGTTGGGTACTAGCAATAGTGGTGGATCAAGTATTGGAAATATCACTATTAGTGCACCTATTACACAAACGGCACCCGTGACGCTGAATACCGAATTGCGTCTTTCCGCGAATAACGAAATTATAGTGGCTGCGCCGATTAATTTTTCAGGTGGAGCTTCGTTGGTTTTCCAATCAGATAGTGGTGCAACTGGTCCACAACAACAAACGGTAATTGCGGCAAATATTACTACGGGTGGTCCTCAACAATATGGTCAAGATGTTTATATCTCTCCCGCAAGCGGGAATTTAGTTACGTTAACAAGTACTAATGGTTATATTGCTTTCTATAAAAAATTAAACAGTGATTCAGCGACAACGGCACGTGATTTAGTCTTGTCAGCTGTTAATAGCAATATCTCATTTGGTATTACCAGCAATTCGAATGGTGACGTGGTGGGCGGAATTTTTCCACTTAATACATTAAGAACCAGCGGATTTACAGCTGCATATTCGAATGCAACGTCAATACACACGAATGGTGCGCAAACGTATGATAATGCCTTTGGCTTTTTCGGAACATCTGCTGAAGATTTTTTTGGTTCCACCGTCAACTTTAACGGTGGAATTATTTCAGCACAGAATCCGAATAATGGAAATATTATTGTTCCGACAAACGTTACCGTTCATGGTAATGCAGTAATTGGTGGTGGTCCTTTAGGTGATACCGTAACGTTTCATGGGCCGTTGGGTGCTGTTGTTGTAACAGGCGCAACAACATTAAATGGTGTAACGACGAGCGCAACAGCTTCGCAAAATTATCAAGGTGCTGTAACGTTAGGGACAGGAACAACGAATAATTTAAATGCGACAGGAAATATTACGTTCGGAAGTACCATTGGTGGTGCAGGAACAATAAATACAAATGCTGCGGCAACCGCATTTAATGGCGCAATAGGAACACCCGGTATTGCTCTTGCTAATTTAAGTGTGACTGGACTAGCTAATTTTAATTCCGGTGTTAGCGCACCGATATATGTTTCCGGAACGCAAACCTATAACAATAATGTCATGATGACGTCGATTTCTTCACTCACCTTTGGTTCTTCAATTACGTCCAATACCATATTTAACGGTGCTGTCGACAGAACAGGCACATCAACGAATATGATTATCGCCGGCAATTTAACTTTAGGAATTTCAGCAGGTTCTATTGGTCAAAATAGCGCTATTGGAAATCTTATCGTAAACGGAACCACCACCGCAGGAAATATTACTACCTTAGGCGATCAATTATATCAAGGCGCATATACCTTAAATAAAAACAGTTTATTAATTAGTACGGGTGGTAACATTACTTTTGGAGGTACTTTCGATGGTGCGTTTAATTTAATAGCAAGAACAATGGCATCAGGTAAGCAAGTGTCTTTTAATGGCATTGTCGGTGGAATTACACCGTTAACTAATTTGACACTCAATGATAATGCTGCAGTAGGCACGGCGCGTATTAATTCAACCGCTGTAACGACAACGGGTGCCCAAAATTATAATACGGCACTTATCGTCGGTGCGAATATGGTTCTAACAAGTACAGGTGGCGGTGCATTTAATTTTGCTGGTGTTAGCAGTATTATTCCACAGTCATTAACAGTCACGTCTACAGGATTAACAACGTTTACAAATTCTGTAGGCGCTTTAGGAACGCTGTTGGTCAGTGGGCCTGCGAATATTGCATCTAATTTTGTTAATATTACTAGTGCAGTGACATTTAATGGTCCTGTTACATTAGGTGTATCAAGCGTTGGCATATCAACTAACCCTCTTGGCAGTATTATCTTTGGTAGTACTATAAATGGTGCAAGCGCTTTAACACTCAATGCTTCATCAGGAACGGTGACATTAAACGGTGTTGTCGGTGGAGTAACAAAGCTTACCAACATACTTGTGCAGTCTGCGCTTACGCTGAATAGTAATGTAACAGGCATTAGCACAAACGGTTCACATAGTTATCAGGGTCCTGTGACGCTTTTGCCCGCAGCAATAACGTTTGTTGGAACAAATGTTGGTTTTGGGGGTGCCGTCAATGGCCCATCAACAGCAATAAATATAGGTATTAATCCAACTAATCTAACAACGTTAATTTTACCAACATCGGTTCCGATTACAGCACAAAGTTTATTTGTCGCAGGGTTATCATTTATTGGTGGGAATATTACGACTACCAATAATCAAACCTATAACGGTGCCTATTCGCTGATCGCAACTCATACTTTAACCAGTAATTCAGGAAATATTACATTTGGAAACACAGTCAATGGTGCATTCAATTTAATAGCGAGTGCAGGCGGAAGTGTTTCATTTGCAGGTGCAGTAGGAAATACGACGGCATTGAACTCATTATCTGTTACAACTAACAATTTAACCGGTCCAACGGGCATAACATTTAGTAATGCGCTAGATGTTTCGGGTGCAGTTACCTTAAATTCTACTTCACAAATTTCTACGGTGAGCATGGTATTTGGAGGTGCTGTGGGAAGTCTGACGCCATTGGGTTCTTTAAATATCTCGACCAATGCTGTTACAAGTAATACCGGTATTAATTTTTTAAATACCTTAAATGTAGTTGGATCTATTATTGTGAATGCAACTGGAGCAGGAATCGGCAGCTATGCGAGAATTAGTTTTGTCGGTGCAGTAGGAAATCTGACCCCATCTTCGTCAATGACTGTCACTGCTGATGCGTCCGCAAGTAATCAAGATGCCCAAATCCAAATTCATGCGCCTGTGACTGTAAATGGTAGTGTGTCACTCACTACATTGGGTGGTACTGGTGGACCAGATACTTCGGTGTTTATAACAGACGCTCCAATAAAAGTATTGGGGGGTGATTTCAATATTAATGCGAGTGGTACAGGTAAATCTGTTATCAAGTTTGATACCACTTCAACGATAGATGTTTCAGGAGCCGTCAATTTAACAACCTTGGGCCCATCCAGTTTATCAGCTGTTAAATTTTCTTCCGATATTGGAGGGCTGATATCGCCAACAAGTCTAACGGTTTCAGGAGGGGCTTCAGTATGGTTTAACTTTAATAATTATCCTACTTTTTCAATTAAGACTGTTAATAATCAAACCTACAATCTTCCAGTTTCGTTATTTGGCAACAGCTCACTGTTAAGCACTGCGGGAAGTATTACTTTTAACAGTGCTGTTAATAGTAATGGTGGTTTAAGTAACTTAATCTTGAGTCCAGTATTGGGTAGTGTTGCGTTTAATGGTGCTATCGGAACGTCAGTAAATCCATTGGGATCATTAATAGTGAACGCAGGGTCTGCCATAAACTTTAACTCAGGTGTAAATCCAATTATCTATGTAACGGGTGCTGAAGTATTTAATGCTCCTGTATTGATTAATAATAATTCTGCATTGCAGTTTAATGGAACAAGTGTAACGTTTAATGGTGGGTTAAACAGTCCAGGCCTAGCGTCAGATGTAATTATTGAAAATAATTTAGTTCTTCCTGCAGGCACTTCGATTGGTCAAACAGATGTATTGAATAGTTTTATCGTCAATGGTTCAAGTTTCATTAGTGGAGATATTACAACAGCAAACGGTCAACATTATTATGGCTCTATTACTTTGGGTCAAAATGTATTATTAATGTCACCTGTTGGGACGATTGAATTGGATCAAGGCGCATCGGGTGCTGCATTTAATTTAACGATAGATCCTACTTTAGTCATATTAGCAGGAACCTATAATGTTGCTAATTTAACGGTTGTTGCAACCAGCGAAATTGATTTCAATAATATTACGGTAAATACAACGGCGGGCCAATCATACACAGCACCTGAAATTGTATTACAAGTGGGTGATTCAGTATTAACAGATAATAGTGGAGCAGGAATTGTATTTGCGGGTGCGATAGATAATTGCGGGGGTGCATTAACGTGTACAGGTGGAGCAGGTCCATTTAGTTTGACCTCAACCGAAAATGGTGCAAGTTCAACAGTATTTAATGGCAGTGTCGGTAATGCAAGTAATGCAAATATTATTAATAATTTAACGATCAATGGCTCAACAACAATTTCAGGTGCAGTGGTAATTAATACGGATAACAATCAAGCATATAATGGTTTAGTGACAATGAATAATAATTTATTGTTAACTTCACTAAACGGCATTGTGTCATTTACGTTGGGAACGATTGGTGTAAATGGAATTACGGGCCCTGCCTATAATTTAGGAGTATATACGTATAATCCTTTGAATGGTCCATCCGGTGCGGGTATTTCTGGAACGGTTAACGTTGCAAACTTTACGATGGGTGGAACAGGTGGTGGTAATGTCAGTCCATTATTAGCTGACTATAGTACCGTCGGAGGTGCTAGTGCTGTGGGCGCATGGAATAACACGGTTTTAGATCCACTTGCGACTGGTACATATTGTGTAAACGGATTTTGTATCAGCGGTACGCGCGTGTTAAATATTGATGCAAGTAATGACAGTAAAACATATGGTCAAACCATTGTTCCTAATCCAGTAACTGATGTATCAAAAATTACCATAACAGGATTAGCACCCGGCGATAGTATAACAAGCATTGATTTAGCTAGTGCAGGTTATGCTCCAACGGCGAGTGTTGCAGGTAGTACGTATGTGATTACTGCATCAAATGCAACAGGTGCTGGATTAAGCAATCACTATACATCCATTATTTATAATAATACGCCAGGACAATTAACGGTAAATCCGGCATTATTAACAATAGATTCAAATAATATCAATAAAACGTACGGTCAAACGTATACCTTTGCAGGAACAGAATTTACGGTAACGGGATTATTAAATTCAGATACTGTAACTAGCGTAACTTTAACCAGTGCAGGTGCAGTGTCAACCGCCACTGTGTTAGGTGGGTCTTATGTCATCACGCCAAGTGCTGCAGTAGGAACAGGTTTAAGTAATTATGCTATTACTTATTTGTCTAGCGGATTATTAACGATTAATCCCGCGTTATTAACGATAGCGTCAAATAATATTAGTAAAAATTATGGTCAAACGTATACCTTTGCAGGCACAGAATTTACGGCTACAGGATTATTAAATTCAGATACGGTAAGCAGCGTTACCTTAAATAGTGCAGGTGCAGCGTCAACCGCCACTGTTTTAGCTGGGCCTTATGTCATTACGCCAAGTGCAGCAGTAGGCACAGGTTTAAGTAATTATGCTATTACTTATTTGTCTAGCGGATTATTAACGATTAATTCCGCGTTATTAACGATAGCCTCAAATAATATTAGTAAAAATTATGGTCAAACGTATACCTTTGCAGGAACAGGATTTACGGTAACGGGATTATTAAATTCAGATACGGTAAGCAGTGTTACCTTAAATAGTGCAGGTTCAGCAGCAACTGCCACTGTTTTAGGTGGACCGTATGCCATTACGCCAAGTGCTGCAGTAGGCACAGGCTTAAGTAATTATGCTATTACGTATTTATCGAACGGATTATTAAGTGTCAATCCTGCGTTATTAACGATAGATTCAACTGCTATCAGTAAAACCTACGGTCAGACTTATAATTTCACCGGCACAGAATTTACGGTAACGGGATTATTAAACTCAGATACGGTAAGTAACGTAACATTAAATAGTGCAGGTTCTGTACAAACCGCCACTGTTTTAGGTGGGCCTTATGTCATTACGCCGAGTGCTGCAGTAGGCACAGGCTTAAGTAATTATGCTATTACGTATTTATCGAACG
>CAZLGL010000001.1:0-24586 GCA_964559315.1 uncultured Coxiellaceae bacterium | reverse complement strand
AGTGCTGCAGTAGGCACAGGCTTAAGTAATTATGCTATTACGTATTTATCGAACGGATTATTAAACGTTGATCCAGCATTATTAACAATAGATTCAAATAATATCAATAAGACATATGGTCAAACGTATACCTTTGCAGGCACAGAATTTACGGCAACGGGATTATTAAATTCAGATACGGTAAGCAGTGTTACCTTAAATAGTGCAGGTACAGGATCACCTGCAACTGTTTTAGGTGGACCTTATGTTATTACGCCGAGTGCTGCAGTCGGAACAGGATTAAGTAATTATAATATTTTATATGATGCCAGTGGAGCGATTACTGTTACTCCAGCATTATTAACCATTACCTCACTTCCACAATCTAAAACCGCGGGTAATCCTTTATCGTTATCAACTACCTCATTTATTGCCTCAGGATTGCAAAATAGTGAAACCATTACAACCGTTGATGCAGCGAGCGCAGGATTGTCACCGGCGGCACCAGCAGGCGTATATTCGTATGACTCGATTTCAAATCCGGTAGGAACTTTTGATCCCAATAATTACAGCATTATTTATATTGTCTCAGGAAATGTTACGGTCTTAGCGGCACCTGAATCTGATGATCATTTTAATATTCCACCGCTGGAAATGTTTGATGTGACAAAACACGTTTCATGTGATGCCAGTGGGTGCAATAATTTAGACATGATGATTGATAATTTAGTGGAAGCTGGCATTGTCGAATGCAGTGGTATGAATGGATGTATATTTGGATTCGCTACCGCAGAAGATACTAATGGAAAAGTCCGTGTGTTAGTCCCCGGTTCTATTGTATATGCGGGTGATAAAATCATGAAAGATAAAGGTACCTGTGTTTGTGTGAAATCACTACACAGCGATAAGAAAGTCTGCATGGGGCCAAAAGATCAAAGGGCAGAAGTTAAGGCGTAATATTTTTTGTCTCACCCTTGCTTCGCGAATCCTCTTCCGATAATGAGAGCGGTGATTCAGTAAAAAAGCCTATTACTGGCCCCCCAAAACCCCAAATATGGTCTATACCTATATATAGGTATGACAGCAGGGGGATATGCCATGGATACCAAGAGCTTATTCAAGAAGACAGTAAACCTAGTGACTTTGGCCAGTTTTTTGGTGTGGAACCTATCGGTTGCGGTACCCGAAGGCGGTAGTGTGGCCCAAGGTAGTGCTACTATCTCGCAAAGCGGTGCTCAGACTACGATTAACCAAACCTCCCAAAATGCCGTGATTAACTGGAACAGTTTTAATACAGCTTCACATGAAGCCGTTCAGTTTAATCAACCCAATAGTTCGGCTGTTGCCTTAAATAGAATTAATAATGGTTTGCCAACACAATTCGCCGGGCAATTAAATGCAAATGGAAATGTCTGGATATTAAATCCTGCGGGTGTGTTATTTACGTCAACAGCAAAAGTCGATGTTGCAGGTTTGCTTGCTACCACACACAGTATCAGTGATGCTGACTTTATAGCGGGTAATTATAAATTTAATTTAGTGCCGGGTTCAGAAGCTGCAAGTATAATTAATAACGGTTTAATTTCAGCAAAAGATTCTGGAATTATTGCGTTAGTTGCACCACATGTTCAAAACAATGGCTTAATTCAAGTTAACCTTGGCAAAGTGTCTTTATCTTCTGGCGCGTCGTATGTATTAGATATGTATGGCGATCAATTAATTAATTTTGGTAGTAACGCGCCTATTCAAAATGGTTCAGTATCAAATGCAGGCCAAATTATTGCGAATGGCGGTAAAGTGTATATGACCGCCAATTATGCGTCAGGCGTATTGGATAACATGATCAGTATGTCAGGCAGTATTCAAGCAAAATCTGTTGGCACAAATGCAAAAGGCGAAATTGTTTTATTTGGTGGAAATCCCCATACGAAAAAAGTAGCCGGTGTGACAAAAGTATCAGGAAAACTGGATGTTTCGAGTGATGATGGCCAGATAGGTGGGTTTATTGAAACGTCGGGTCATGGTGTTGATCTTGAAGGTACAGATATTCAATTAGGACTCGGCGGAACGTGGCTATTAGACCCGGATGATATTTCGATTGTTGCGGGTGGTTCATGTGCTAATCCAAGTTGCTCAAATCCTTATACCGCTACGGGTGCATCAACAGTTGGTGCAAGCTTTATTCAGGGCATTTTATCAACAGGTGCAAATGTAGTCATAACTGCCTCCGGAAATATTTCAATTGATACGCCCCTTGCTATTGGTGGACCGTATACCACGCCTGGTGGTCCTCCACCCATCCAACCTTCGTTAACATTAAATGCTGGAGGCGATATTAATATTGAACAACAAATTACTAATGCGAATGCAGGATCTCATGTGTATTTATATTTAAATGCAGGGCAAAGCATTTCCACGGGCAGTATTCATATTGATGCAAATATTATCATGCCGAATGTAGGTGGATTTGGTGGATATTTAAATTTTACTGCTGGAACGTCAGGATTTATTTATGTGAATACGCCATTTATCCAAGCGGGTGGGGTGCCGTTAGTGAATGGTCTAACCGCATTCGGTTTTATTTTTAATTCTCCCGTCATATTACAACAGGATGCTACTTTTGATTCTTCTTCTAGTCGCAGTCAATTTAATTCAACCGTTGATGGGCCGTTTTCATTAACCATTAATTCTTCCGTAGGTACTATTGATTTTGGGGGAAATGTTGGTGTCAATACACCATTAACATCTATAAGCGTAAACAACGGTGGTATGCGGGGAACGGGTGGAATACGATTTATAACAACGGGCAATCAATATTATAATCCTCAGGTTTTTTCTTTTGGTTCTAATAGCTTTACATTTATTGGGCAAAATCCGGGTGCTGTAGTAACGCTTAACGGTGGAGTGCATACCAATAATTCTGCTGGATTTGTTCAGGTGGGGGATGCAACCTATGCAACCAATGCAATTATTCGAAGCAGTATTTTTGGGTTTAATCCATTTCCTGCGAGTTCACTAACCGTCTACGGAACAACCGTGTTAGATGGTGCAACCATTACAACCAGCGGGATACAAGATTATAAAGGTGCAGTAACAGTGACGACGAATAATACAATTTTAAATTCAAATGGTTTAGTGTTATTTGAAAGTACAGTTGATGGTCCAGGATCATTGACGACAAATGCGAACAATACACAATTTAATTCTGTTGCTGCAGGTGGAACTCAGTTTAGTGCATTTAATATCAACAATACAATTACATTAAATGGTGGATCGATTAATCAAAATGCAGTGACATACAATAATCCTGTTATCGTAACAGCATTAAATGGTGCCATGAACGGCGCAGGTTTAATTCGTTTTAACAATAGCCTAACGGGCCCAGGAGTATTAACGATTAACAATAGCTTGGGTAGCGTTGAGTTTGCAGGAGCAGTGGTGTCGTTAGGAGGTTTAAGTGTTACCGGTTTGACCTCAATTAGTACACCCACGATGCAGACTATAAATGATCAAGTGTATAACAGTGCAGTAACGTTAGGGGGGCATTCGACCATTATTAGTACATCAGGAAGTATTGATTTTAAAAATACTGTCGAGGGTGACACATTTGGGGCATGGAACTTTATTGTAAATGCATTTAATCAAGTTAAATTTGAAGGTAATGTAGGTTTTAGTAATGCGTTGCGCAGTTTGAATGTTATTGCAAATAACGGAATTATTATTAATCCTAATATATTATCTAATCCGCTATTATACATTATCACTACAAATGATCAAACGTATAACGGCAATATTCAGTTAACAACAACTTACAAAGCTCCCGGTACAGTACCCAGCGATATTTTACAAAGTAATAGTGGAAGTATTTACTTAAATGGTCCTGTTTCTTTAATCTATCCAGGTGGTGAAGTAAGTTTATTCCTTAATGCTGCAAATAATGTTTATATTAACAATACCATTTCCATGAATCCGTCGCCGGGTTCGCCAGGTGAAGGTGGATATTTAGATGTAACGGCAGGAAATGCAATTTACATCAATACGAATAGTATTGCGGTGGGAAGTCCTGGAGATGGAAATACTCCGGTCCCCATTTTACGTAGCTTAGAATTTCATTCACCCGTTTTATTACAGCAAAACTTGATAATTAGCTCTTCTTCATTTGGACATGTCATCATAGATTCATCGATTGACACGGATCCATTTGCTCCAACTGAATATAGTTTAACGATGTTAACGCCGACATTAGTCGATGTTTTTGGAAGCATGGGTGCAAATCGCCCATTGGCATCGATTGATATCCAAGCTGCGGTCTTGCGTTTTTATAGTCCATTTATTCCGTTAAGTTATGTATCGACAGGTGATCAATCGTATTCACAATCCATATTCAATTCACTTTTTGATGCGATATATTTAACAACCCCCCAAGCTACGTTTAGTTCGCTAACTAATGGATTAATCTCAATCAAAGGCGGGCTCCATGCGTTTCTTTCTCCAGAGACTATTTTGCAAATTAATGGAAATGCATATTTACAAGGTAATGCTTTTTCAACCCCTAATTTCTTTACGAATGGCTCACGATTCCCTATCACGGTAACAGGTAATACAACATTAGATAATGCTATTATTGCAACAAAATTAGGTAACCAAACTTACGTTGGCAATGTGACTGTTACGAATAATGGTGCAAGTTTATCGACGATTGCTGCAGTTATTGAGTTTGGTGGAAATGTTAATAGTGCAGCGGGAGATAATAACGCTTCATTAAGTCTTTCAACGTCATTTGGGGGTTATACCCAATTTGATGGAATCGTCAATGTGGGTGCATCAACAGATCCATTAGTGGCATTGAATGGCTCGGATCTATTTGTATTTAATGGTTCTATATTTAATGTAGATAATTTCGCGTTCGCTTCTCCAATAGAAATTACGTCTCTTGGAGGAGTTGTTAATTCCAATACGTTGGTGACGTTTGGTAATACCATTGACGGTTTTGCGTCAGGAAATGCAGGAGCATTAACCGTAAATGGCAATGCTACAATTAATGGTACTGTAGGAGGTGTAGAACCATTATTTAGATTGTATGTTTCAGGCAACACAAACTTAGGTGCAAATGTAAATACTTATGGTGATGTAGAGTTTGGTGGTCCTGTGACATTAACAAATGATGTTGTTGTGACAGACACAGGTACCGGTATTATATTTGATAGCACGATTGATAGTGACGCGACTCCTCGCGAATTGACATTAAATGCTACTGCAGCAGGTGTTTCGCTGAAAGGAGATATTGGCTTTAATTCTTCTTTAAGTGCACTAACGGTTTTTGGCCAAAATTATATTGAAATTGTTTCTGTCTCTCATCCCACTCTTTTCAATATTATTACAACGGGTAATCAATCTTACACTAGCCCATTTTTCTATATCAATGTCTATCCAGCATTAGCGATAAATTTTGAGGGCGCACAAGTTAAGTTAGGAGCCTATACCAATGCATCGAATCCGGATACCTCTCTTACAATTACAGGAAATTTACTCTTAGAAGATAATGGCATAATTGGAGGTAATTCAACATTTTTCTCGAATATTACGGTCACAGGTGCGTCAATACTTGGCACCACACCTTATTCAGGAACAATTTTAATTAATACAATTAGCAGAACAAGTGGAAATAGTAGCCAAACTTATATGGGGCCAATCACAATTCTGGAAAATAGCGTTGATATGGGCGCTTTGTCAGTGATTAGTGGTAACACAGGAACGATTTCATATAATTCAACCATTGATGGTCCAGGTAAATTAGTGACGAATGCGAGTGGTGCCGTTAATTTTGGAGGTGCTGTTGGGTCAACAACTGCATTATCTGAAATGCAAATTTTTTCACCCGTAATTGATATTACCCATCCGACACAATCAACTTCGTTTACAACATCAGGGATCATGGTATTAGGTAATGGCGCAGCGACAGATGTTTTGTTAGATACCTTAAATAGTATTACTTTTAATGCATCTTCTTTAACGTTGTTTGCTGGAATGAATAGTTATAGTGCTGTAACGCCGTTGCCGACTGCTGTAACTGTAGTAGGCCAATTTATTCTCCCACCCAATGGCTTTTCAGCGCCAGTCGGTGGAAAATACTTATTGCCTAATTACACAAATATTAAAAGTATAGAAGTTCAAGGCTCATCTGTAATTGCAGAAAATATTATAACCTCAGACTTTCAAAATTATGGTTCTGTAGGTATTGCCGGTGACGTAACATTTACCCAACTTACCCCTGGATATGATATTACTTTCAGTGGATTGGTTGATTCAGCATTAAGTTGGACGGCTAATCAACAAAAAAGTGTAGTAGTAAACGCGGTAGGTAATGTCAATTTTCAAAATGGAGTAGGAACGCCAGTAATTGCAGGCGCTGCTAATTTAATTAATTTGGATGTAACGGGCGCTCAAATTACTCTTAATGGTCCTTATTTTGGAACATCAGGTTATCAAGACTATCACAGTCCAGTAGTATTGCTTGGCGATGTCAATGCACCAGGAATTATCGCCGGTGGAAATGTAATTTTCGAAAATACGGTAGATGGATTATTCAGCTTAACGATTCTTTCCAACGCAATGGTAAAGTTTGATGGAAATGTAGGTGCAAACGCTGCTCTAGATTTATTAGATGTCACTGGTCAACAAATTAATTTTAATGCTGCGCTGACATCAGTGACTTCAACAGGTACACAAACTTATACTGGTTCTGGTATTAACTCATTAATGACAATCGGTGCTGATCCGTTATTTACTGCACCAAATTTTGTCATCGCTATTCCTGTTTTAATTAATGCTAATACAACATACACGAGTACTGCTGGAAATATTGATTTCCAACAAGCGATTACGGGTGATGGTATTGCTAGCTTAACGTTAAATCCTGTGGGTGGTTCTGCCATATTTAGAAATACCGTCGGAACTAATATTGCTCCATTAGGAAGTTTAACCGTAAATGGAAACAGTATATTTAATCAAAGTAGCGCACAAACAGTGTATACCAATGGTGATCAAATTTATGTTGGTACATCAGAAATGAATAACGATCTCTCGCTAGAGGCATTAACAACGGGTCGAATTGTATTAGGGTCAGATGCTGCAGGATTCTTTGATAACCCATCAAATTCGTATCATTTAAATGCAGTGACTCATAATGCAGCATATGGTGCTACCGGACAAGGTATTACTGGACATGTGAATGTCGGAAGTTTTACAGTGGGTGGAGAAGGTGGCGCTAATGTAAGCCCGATTTCAAAAACCAGTGTGGTTGCTACAGGTACAGGTGATGTCGCATTTATAAATTGGTTAATCAATCCTCAAATTTCGAATACCTATTATTGTATTAATGGTGCAGCAGGTTGTAATCCAACGCCACCTGTTCCACCATCAACTCCATTCTTTAATATTCCACCGGTAGAAATATTTAATTTTCACCCCCCGGTAAATTGTGCTGCTAGTGGTTGCAGTAATGTAGAAACGATGATTGATAATTTAGTTGAAGCAGGTGTTGTTGAATGTGGTGGTATGAGTGGATGTGCATTTGGATTTGCTACTGCAGAAGATACTAATGGAAAAGTCAGAATATTAGTTCCAGGTTCTATTGTATATGTTGGCGATAAGATCATGAAAGATAAAGACGCGTGTGTATGTGTCAAATCTTTATATAAGAATGAAAAAGCTTGCATGGGCCCAAAAGATCAAAGAGCAGAATTTAAAGCCTAAATCCTGACTATTTTTCAGTTCCTCTCCCGCGTGTGGGAGAGGGGCGGACAGTAGTTGCTGAGTCGGAAGTCTCCCAAAACCTCAAATATGGTCTATACCTAATATATAGGTATAACAGGGGGGGCTCCCATGGATACAAAGCGCTTATTCAAGCAGGCTGTAAATCTAGTGACGCTAGCCAGCTTTTTAGTGTGGAACTTGTCCGTTGCTGTCCCAGAGGGGGGTAGTGTCGCACAAGGTAGTGCTGCTATATCTCAGTCTGGAACAATTACCACCGTCAATCAAACCTCTCAAAACGCTGTCATTAATTGGCAAAGTTTTAATACCGCGAGTAATGAATCGGTAAAATTTAATCAACCCAATAGTTCGGCTGTTGCCTTAAATAGAATTAATAATGGTTTGCCAACACAATTCGCCGGGCAATTAAATGCAAATGGAAATGTCTGGATATTAAATCCTGCGGGTGTGTTATTTACGTCAACAGCAAAAGTCGATGTTGCAGGTTTGCTTGCTACCACACACAGTATCAGTGATGCTGACTTTATAGCGGGTAATTATAAATTTAATTTAGTGCCGGGTTCAGAAGCTGCAAGTATAATTAATAACGGTTTAATTTCAGCAAAAGATTCTGGAATTATTGCGTTAGTTGCACCACATGTTCAAAACAATGGCTTAATTCAAGTTAACCTTGGCAAAGTGTCTTTATCTTCTGGCGCGTCGTATGTATTAGATATGTATGGCGATCAATTAATTAATTTTGGTAGTAACGCGCCTATTCAAAATGGTTCAGTATCAAATGCAGGCCAAATTATTGCGAATGGCGGTAAAGTGTATATGACCGCCAATTATGCGTCAGGCGTATTGGATAACATGATCAGTATGTCAGGCAGTATTCAAGCAAAATCTGTTAGCACAAATGCAAAAGGCGAAATTGTTTTATTTGGTGGAAATCCCCATACAAAAAAAGTAGCCGGTGTGACAAAAGTATCGGGAAAATTAGATACCTCAGATAGCACTGGGGGAAGTAACGGTGGATTTATTGAAACCTCTGGTCATGAGGTTGATTTAGTCGGTGCTGATATTCAAGCCGGTGTTGGCGGTAAGTGGTTGTTAGATCCCACAGATATTATCGTCGATGGAGCATTAGCAGCAATTATTGCTGGACAATTGACTTCAGGAACAAATGTGACATTAGATACCACAAGTGGTAGTGGTGATGCAGGGGATATTATAATTTCTTCACTAATTGTCACAGTGAGTGGAACGGGTGGGTTAACGCTTTTTGCTGACAATAATATTTTAATTAATTCTCTAATTGATATTAATGGTAGTTTTACAGCAACAGCAGGAAATAAAATTCAAATTAATGCGGATGTCAGAACGGGAGGGATACAATTTTATAACAGTCCAGTTGAACTCCTTAGCAGTCATGTGTTAACCAGTATGAGCAGTGATATTATTTTGAGTGATACTGTTGATGGCCCTGGCGCTTTAAGTTTATCTGCAAGCTCAGTATTTTTAAATGCACCTATTGGAGTTAATACTGCGCTTGATTATTTTCAAGTGTTTGCCACTACCGCATGTTATATAAATGCATCGACAATTATTACCAGTCATTTCCAATCTTATGGCTCTTACTTTACTCAGACCCCCGTTATTCTGAAAACCGATGTAAGCATGAAAGCACTTTATTTTACATTTTATAGTATTGATGGAGATGGATTAGGTGCGTGGAATTTAGATGTAGATGGTGCAGAAGTATCTATGCTGGCCAATATTGGGGCGAATGCGCCTTTAAACAATTTATCCGTAAGTGCTTTTTCTATTTTTTTTGGATCCCCGAATTTTATATTACAGCAAACTTTTCATACACTTCAAGCGCAAAATTATGTTTTGTCTCAAAATGTTAATTCTCTAAACCTTGTGCCTCAGATTAACTTCGGTGGGGGAGAATCTTATTACCTACATGGCATTTTTACGGCAAGTAGTCTTTACATAAATATTCCCGCATCCATAAATGGGCTTACAACATTTATTAGCATTGTGGGTGATGTTAATTTGGATGCGCCTGTGGCATTAAATGCTGATTTAAACGTGAGCGCGGCAGATCGCGTATTTTTCACGGGCGGCGTAACGGGGCCTTATTCAACATTAAGTGCAGAGTCTTTAAATCCTATTTATGGTCCAACGGGTGAAGGTATAACGGGAACTGTAAATGTAGATAGTTTGATTTTGGGTGGTCCTGGTGGTGCAAAATTAAGTTCAGATTATCCGATTCATGAAACTTTCGTAAATGGTGTTGGGGGGGAAGATGCGCGTTCACTCACAACTGTACTATCAAATTTGCTGGGTGTTGTTTATTGCATCAATGGGTTTGATTGTGGAGCAGCAGTCACCAATGTTGTGCAACCTAATATTCCACCCACACAATTTTTTAAAGCGCCAATTATTTTGAATTGTAGTGAAAGTGGTTGCGCTAATGTCGAGCTCGTTCTGGATAATATTATCGATACTGATATTTATAGTTGTACCTTGAGTAGTACGGATCGCGATACTTCTTCGGGCATTGGGTGTGCCAAAGTGATGGGTCAAAAGCCATAGGTCCCTTGCTGTACAGGCCCTTCTAAAAAAACCTGTTTCTCCTACCAAACCCCCAAATATGGTCTATACCTAATATATAGGTATAACAGGGGGGTTCCCATGGATACAAAGCGCTTATTCAAGCAAGCTGTAAACCTAGCTACGTTAGGTAGTTTCTTGATATGGAACCTGGCTGTTGCTACCCCAGAGAGTGGCAGTGTCGCACAAGGTAGTGCCGTCATCTCACAATCTGGCGCTACAACGACTGTTAACCAAACCTCTCAAAATGCGGTTATTAATTGGCATAGTTTTGATACTGCTTCCAATGAAGCCGTAAAATTTAATCAACCCAATGCGTCGTCTATAGCACTAAACCGAATCACATCCGGAACACCGACTTCATTCGCAGGACAGCTCACTGCAAATGGACAAGTATGGATACTTAACCCCGCCGGTGTTTTGTTTACATCAACAAGTAAAGTCGATGTGGGCGGTTTAGTGGCGTCGACGCTTAATATGACCGACAGTGATTTTATGGCTAAAAATTATAAATTACAGCAATTACCTGGTGTCTCACAAGGTAGTGTTATCAACAATGGTTTAATTACGTCACATGAAAGTGGCTTAGTCGCATTAGTGGCTCCCACGGTCGAAAATAACGGAACGATTGTGGCTAATATGGGAAATGTTTTATTAGCTTCTGGCACAGTCGCGACCTTAGATCCGTATGGCGATAATTTAATTAATTTTGCACCTGAAAACTACGCAGTTGAAGGTTCTGTGACAAATAATGGAAAAATCTCAACGGATGGCTCAGTAGCATGCGCCAGCGAATATAAATATGAATAATGATCAATAATCATAAAATAGATAATAATAAAATAGTGTAAGTGCGTGATTTATCACGTCCCATTTTATTCCTATCGTAAATCTACGATGGGTTTTTTTGTATCTGCATAAATTTTTCCTGCGTTTAAATTAATTACCCGCCATATCCAAAAATGGTCTATACCTATTGTATGTACAAAAGCAGGGAGAAGTACCATGAACGCAAGAATAGGTAAGAAGCTCGTAAATGTAGTTACTTTAATTAGCTTTATGTTTTGGAATCTGGCCATCGCTGCTCCCGAGGGTGGTAGTGTCGCAGCAGGTAGCGCAATAATTTCGCAAAACGGTACGCTAACAACTGTTAACCAGTCCTCGCAAAATACGGTAATTAATTGGAATAGCTTTAATACGACATCCAATGAAACCGTTCAGTTCAATCAGCCGAATGCATCTTCTATTGCGTTAAACCGAATTAATAATGGATTGCCCACAGAATTTGCCGGTGCATTAAAAGCCAATGGTAATGTCTGGGTGTTAAATCCTGCGGGCGTGTTATTTACTTCTACCGCAAAAGTTGATGTTGCAGGTTTATTAGCAACAACGCATGCAATTACCGATGCAAATTTCATGTCAGGTCATTATCAATTTTCAGCTGTTCCCAGTTATGAATTTTCAAAAATTATCAATAATGGCATGATTACTGTTGCGGATACGGGTATGGTGGCATTGGTGGCGCCAGGTGTTGAAAACAACGGAATTATTCAAGCGAATTTAGGTAAAGTTGCGTTGGCTTCAGGTACAGCATTTGTATTAGATATGTATGGCGATGGATTAATTAATTTTGGTAATAATGCACCTGCACAAAGTGGTTATGTTAAAAACGCGGGAAAAATTATTGCTGATGGTGGTAAAGTGTATTTAACTGCTAATTCTGCAGCACAAGCGGTTGATAGTGTTATTAATATGTCGGGTGTGATTGAAGCAAAATCTGTCAGTTCCTCAAAAGGTTCTATTATTTTACACGGTGGTAAACACGGAAAAGTTAAAGTGTCCGGTAAATTAGATACCTCGAATGTTGATTCAAATGGAATGGGTGGATTTATTGAAACATCGGGTGAAACATTAGATGTTGCATTGGGTGCAGTTAATCCAGGTAAAGGTGGTACTTGGTCAGTCGATCCAACAGTGCTTATTATTGACACTAATCCAGTTAATGGTGATTGGGTCGATCAAATTCAAAATTCGATTAACAGTAGTTATAGCATTAGTTTAGCAGCTGATATGATTTTGGTTATGGAGCCTATTAATGCATCAGGGTATTGTGGAGCCTACTGTTATCCAACGTTATATTTAACAGCTTACAATCTGCTTGATGTACTAGCCAGCATTTCGTTGAATTATGCAAATTTAAATTTATATTCTTATGGTATTTTACAAACAAGTTCGTTAGCAACATTGTCAACCTATGGTTCTGGTATGTATTTATACGGCGGTACATTGACGGAAATTGATGGGCCTTTAAGCAGCATGTATGGTTCTATGGCAATTTATGGCAGTGGAAACGTGATTTTAGGTCCGGTGACTGCAAATTATGGTGCGATCGATATTCGTTCATATGGTGGTGATCTTACGCTAAATGGTGAAATGAATGTGTCGAACCAAGATTACGTTTATCTTTACGCTAATAACAATGTGAATGTTAATGCGCCAATTGTAACAAATAATGCTTATCTTGAGATTGGGGCAGGATATTCTGAATCTTATGGTAATTTAACTATTAATTCAGGTGGTGCAATTACAGCGACAAATAATGATGTGTATTTGTTTGCAAGTAATTCAGTCGAAATCAATGCGCCTATTTCAATTCATGGCGGTAATCTGAATGTTTACGCTTATGGTTGGGATTATGGTCAAATTACTATTAATGCTCCTATTTTGTTGGATACTATCTTAGATGGTGATATGTATTTATGGGCATGGAATGAAATTGACCTGAATAACACGATTACACTTACGGATGGTGGATTCGAAGCAGTGGCAGTTTATGGTGATGTAAATGTGTATTCAGCTATATCTGCGTCAAATTATTTGAATCTTTATGCCGGTTATAATGTCTATTCTGAAGGGATGTTAACTGTCACGGATGGTGGTTTGAATGCAATAGCAGGATATTGTTATTACGAATGTTCTGATTACGGTCATGTAATGCTGAATGCGCCTGTTTCCGCAACAAATGGTAATACTTATATTTATGCACCAAACAGCATCACTACAAATGGTACTATTACCGTAGAAAACGGTGGTTTAGAATATGAAACAGATTACTACAGTATTCATATTAATGGCGAAATCAATATAACTGGTGATCATAATGCTTATTTTGAAGCGTATGCTGGTGGATCAGTTCATATTGATGCGCCGATTACCGTGATGAATAGTGACGGTTATTTCTGTGGTGACTATGCAATGGATATTGAGGCGGGTCAAGATAACTGGTGGGGTAAAATATATGTTAATTACCCAGTCATGTTAACGGGCGGCGATGCCTATTTCTATGCGCCAAATAATATTTATGTCAATGATCAAATTACCGTAGTGGATGGTGGTTTGGATGTGGGCACAGGATTTTCTGGCGGCAGTATTTATATTGATGCACCACTTGTTGCAGATGATTATGTGTATATCAATTCAGATAGTTCTATCTATGTGAATGCGGGTATTACTGTAAATGATGGTTATGTAGAATTCGAAACAAGTTATTGGGGCAAAATTTATATCAATACAGAAGATCCGATTATATCCGCTTGGAATCAATATTATGACGATCGCGTTTCTCTTGGTACAAATGTTACCTTAACGAGTACTTTTGGTAATATTTATTTTGACCGAGCAATTGATACCAGTTGGTGTGCAGATCCTGCAGACTTGATGATTAACGTTTTGAATGGATTTGTGAAATTCAAAGGTGATATTGGTAATAATAATCCATTAAATAATTTAATTATCAATGGTATGACGAAATTCTGGAACTGGTGTGACAGTATTGACGTCGTGACATGGCTATCACAAATCTATAATGGCCCCGTAATCGCTAATACTGATGTTGCACTGGTGGGAATTCAAAATGGTCTGATTACATTGGATAGCGGTTACTCTGCGCCAGATAATGGTTTGTATCTCATCATTGGTGCGGACAATAATCCACTGGGGTATGCACACGGTAATATGATTGATGTAGGATTCTTGTTGGTAGCAGGTGCAGGCAACATGGATTTATTCAACACGACTATTAATGGTATTGGCGGTCCTGCTGCTTTTGGTCAATTAGATAATGAGGGAGCGGGAACGCATCTTTGTGTAAATGGTGTAGGTATCGGAGTTTGCAGTAGCTTTATTCCATTAGATCAAGTAACTTCGCCACAAATCTTTACGACACCTGTACTTACGGTAAATGGTAATAACTTTAACTTTACCATGACAGATGCTGATGGCAATACCATTGAAATGTGTACTCAAGATGGTTGTATTATGAATATTGTTAAAAACCCAAGCTAATTCTCCAATTGTGGTAAGGGCAGTGTCGTTATGAAACACTGCCCATCCACATAAATTTTCAGCTTCTCTCAGTTTTCTCAGGTATAATCCCTCGGATGAACACTTCCCCCGACATAAAATTGATTGAACACGATACCGTGGTGATTCGCTTTGCTGGCGATTCTGGCGATGGCATGCAAATTACGGGCGGACAATTTACAACGACGTCTGCAGTATTGGGCAACGATGTGCATACATTTCCTGATTTCCCGGCTGAAATTCGGGCGCCGGCAGGAACTTTGCCAGGTGTGTCTGGATTTCAATTAAGTTTTTCCAGTCAAGAAATTCATACGGCCGGCGATAAATTAAACAGTTTAGTCGCAATGAATCCTGCCGCCCTTAAAGTCAATATTAATGATCTCGAGGAGGGCGGGTTATTAATTCTTAATGAGAATAGCTTTATCGAAAAAGAATTTAAAAAAGCACAGTATGAAATAAATCCATTAGAAACGGGTGAATTAGAAAATTATCGCGTATTTAGTTTTCCTATTACGGACTTAACACTTAATGCGGTAAAAGAATTTAAGTTAACGCATTCACAAGCAAGCAAATGTAAAAATATGTTTGCATTAGGAATTATCTACTGGCTTTATTATCGTCCTCTTGAACAAACTGTTGAATGGCTCACCAAAAAATTCGCTAAAAAAGAATCGATTCGTGATGCAAATATTGCTGCACTTAAAGCGGGCTATAATTATGCTTTAACGATAGGTTTATTTACCGAGCGGTATGTGGTGAAGAAAGCCCAATTAAAACCCGGCAAATATCGACAAATTACCGGTAATGAAGCATTTGCATTGGCGTGTGTTGCATTAGCGGATATTAATCAAAAAAATATTTTATTGTCCGGTTATCCTATCACGCCCGCATCTGCTGTATTACAGCATGTATCAAAATATCAATCTAAAAATATTCGCGTATTTCAAGCAGAAGATGAAATTGCAGCGATGTCTGCAACGGTGGGTGCATCGTATGGCGGATCACTCGCATTAACCGTTACAAGCGGTCCGGGATTTGATTTAAAAACAGAGGCTTTAGGTTTAGCGGTAATGACAGAACTACCTTGCGTGGTAATCGATGTTCAACGTGCAGGTCCATCAACGGGTATGCCTACCAAAACCGAACAATCGGATTTGCTAATGGCAATGTATGGGCGACACGGTGAATGTCCGGCACCGATTTTAGCGCCAAATAGTCCCAGCGATTGTTTTAATACGTTAATAGAAGCGTTTGAAATTGCTGCAAAATATATGACACCCGTGATCATTTTAAGCGATGGATATTTGGCAAACAGTGCAGAGCCGTGGCTAATTCCCGATGTAAAATCATTGCCCAAATTAAGTCCTTCTGAAAGATGGATTCTTCCTGGTACAAAAGATAAAGAGTTTCGGTTAGGCGGATTAGAAAAAGACAGTAAAACGGGAAACATTAGTTACGATCCGCAAAACCATCAAAACATGGTCAATAAGCGAGCGAATAAAATTACTCATATCCAAGACGTTATTTCTGATCAAGAAATCATCGGAAAAAATGCTGGCGAAACGTTAGTGATTAGCTGGGGTGGAACCTACGGCAGTGTTTATACGGCGGTAAAAATATTACAACAAGATGGACATGATATTTCATTGATCCATCTGAGACATTTAAATCCATTCCCGAAAAACATAAAAACTATTTTAAATAGCTTTAAAAATATTTTAGTGGTGGAATTAAATATGGGGCAATTATGTAAATTACTGCGCGCTGAGTTTTTGGTCGATGCAAAATCCGTTTCTAAAGTTACCGGCAAACCCTTTTTGGTGAATGAATTATGCGAAATGATTTTATCTCAAATCAAGAAGTAAGATGGTGCCCGGGTTGCGGCGACTACGCAATTTTAGCGGCGATGCAACGCACGATGCCGGAATTAAATATTCCGCGTGAAAATATTGTGTTTGTGTCGGGCATTGGTTGTTCAGGACGTTTTCCGTATTACATGAATACCTATGGATTTCATACGATTCATGGGCGTGCGCCTGCGGTGGCCAGTGGATTAAAATTGGCGAATCCGAATTTATCCGTGTGGGTGATTACGGGTGATGGCGATGGATTAAGTATTGGGGCAAGTCATTTAATGCATATGTTGCGCCGTAATTTGGATATTAAAGTTTTATTATTTAATAACCGTATTTATGGTTTGACGAAAGGGCAGTATTCGCCCACATCTGAGCAAGGTAAGGTTACCAGTACTACGCCCGACGGTTCTATTGATAGACCGGTTAATCCGATTGCATTTGCCTTGAGTGCGGGCGCGACATTTGTAGGGCGAGCACTAGATATCGATCAGAAGGGTTTAAATTTTTTAATTAAAAAAGCCGCAGCCCATAAGGGTTCTGCGTTTATCGAAATTTATCAAAACTGTAATATTTTTAATGACGGGGCTTTTGCTGAATTAAGCGATAAATCGCTACGTGATGTAAACACTATTTTTCATCACGTTTCAGCTATTTCTGTAGCGGATGCGTTTCATTTAAGTCAGGTCAATGCGCCTGTGCATATGGGGCTGTTGTGGGAAGAATCGAAGCCAACGTATGAATCCATTATGGAATCACAAAAACAATTAGACGGGCTTGGCATAGCGCAGCTATTAACTTCTGGCCATGTGTGGGATGTGGTATAGTGCAATTTGTTATTTCTTATTTTTCTTATAACCTGATGAGGTCTTACATATGAAACTTAAAGTATTGTTACCTGTAATGGCGGTAGTGTTAGCGACAGGGTTAACGGCATGTACGCCAAATATTAATGCAGATAGTTATACGACGGATCAAGTAGGGCAAGCAGCGCGAACAGCGCCTGGTGTGATTGTGTCTGCGCGTCCCGTACATGTTGCTGATGCAAATAATGGGGTTGGTACTTTAGCGGGTGCTGCTGCTGGTGGTATTGCCGGATCTGCAATTGGTGGTGGTACACGCGCGAATTTATTAGGCGCGGTCGGTGGTGCGGTTATTGGAGGAATGGTGGGTAATTACGCTGAAAATAAAATGTCCAGCCAAACAGGAATGCAATACACCGTTCGGATGGCGAATAAACATTTAATTACCGTAACACAGGGCATGGATCCGGTGTTAAACGTCGGTCAAAAAGTGTATGTGATTTTCAGTAATCCTGCGCGAATTATTGCGCAATAAAATAATATGTAGGGGCGTCATACATGACGTCCCGTAAAAAAGGGCGCTATGTGCGCCCTTTTTATATTTAATTATTAAGCAAACGTATAAGTGACGCCCAGAAATAATCCGCCACTGTATGTAAGATTTGCGGAGCCATCATCATTGTTGGAGGCGGCGCCAAATACTCTGGCTGCTGTTGCTTCTGCGGTTAAATCCATTTCCCATCTCGGATTAAATTGATAACCAATGCCGAGTGCAACTTTTGGACCGAAACCTGAAATGGAGAGACCAACATCGGATTGATTGAGATATGCTATTCCAGCTTTTCCGATCACCAAAAAGCCTGAATTAAACGTATATCTTGCAACAGCTAAAGCGCTGAGATCGATGCCGGTTGTTGCGGTATCAAAGAAGCCATCTCCCATACTTCCCATAATCCCGCCTTCAAATCCGTAATTAAAATTTTTACCGCCCCACAGACGAGCAACGTTTAAACCAATACCGCCGCCTGGAAATAGTGCGAAGAGTATAGGGAGATAACCTTAAGGGAATATTAAGAGGAATTGCTTGAGGCGAAAAAAAACCACCGAACAGTTTGAGCCATTCGGTGGTTTCCGTGATACAGACAACAATTTAAGCGAAGTGGTATGCAACGCTTACCAAAAGATTAGCATTGTTGTTAACAGTGTTGTTATTTGTGTAAACGTAATTGCCTGTTAAATCTACTTCCCAATTTGGATTAAATTGGTAGCCAACACCTAATGCGCCTTCTGGAGCAAATTGAGAATCACTGGCGCTTGCTGAGAAGATAGTATTGGACAAAGTTGCTTTTTGGTTAACGTATGCTCCACCTAATTTAGCAAATGCAACAAAACCCGTAGAACAGGATGTATATTTCAATACGCCTAACAAACTAATGTTGTATCCATCAATTTTAGCTTCTGTGTTATAGCCTAAGATATCCTTGTTGCTTGTTGAGCTGGGATAGAAAGTAGCATCAGCTTCTAAACCGTAATTGATGGTGTTATCACCCCATAAATAACCTGCTCCAACTTGACCACTAAAGCCAGTAAGGCTATCAAAGCTTGAAGTATCTGAATCAACCCAATTTCCACCTGCGCCTAATTGCACGTATGCGCCTGGGTTAGCAAATGCTAAAGCAGGAACAAGAGCTAAAGCAGCTAAGATGACTTTCTTCATTTCTATATCTCCACAGTTAAAAGGAACCAGAATACTAACAGAGGCTTTTTTGATCGTAAAGAGAATGGCGATATGGGCGAAAAAAAAGCTGGGAAGTTATTGACTTCCCAGCTTTTAACTGTTCTACACTTTAACAAAAGTGATAGGTTAAACCTAAGAGGACGTTGTCATTATCAACAGCTTTATAATCACCATTGTTGAAATTTGTTATAGATTGATCATCAGCAAAAACATGATCCCACTCAATGTTGGCTTCGAGGTTTTGTGTAACCATATAACCTACGCCACCTGCAAGTTCGGGTGCAAATGTATGCTGTTCACCATATGTTGTGGTGTTGCCCCCAACGGTAATTGAAAGTTGTTGGCTTACATATGCGCCACCAGCTTTAATGAATCCATCAAAACTTGGTGTAAATGCATATCTAATTACACCTAGCAAACTCAAATTATATCCATCATAGGAAGATTGAACATCGTGGCCAGCAAAAAAACCGCCAACATCTTTGCTTGAATTTGAGTTGGGATAAGCTAATGCATCAGCCTCCAAACCAAAATTAAATACGTTGTTACCCCAGAGATAACCTGCAGCAGCTCCACCAGCAAATCCAACTGTAGAATTCTGTACTGAATTTGAAGCGTTAACCATGTTTACGCCTGCTTGTAATGTTGCGTAAGGTCCTGGCATTGCGAAAGCGAAAGCGGGGGTAAGTGCTAATAAACAAAAAGCAAGTTTCTTCATCCTGAATCTCCAACAGTTTAAAAAGGAATTGGGATCTAGCATTGAGCTATATGCATTTCAATGGCTTGGGAATTTTCGCAAAATAACTTGCGGTGGTGATCGGATGTTCTGGGAATAATTTATGCAAATAAATACTGTTCGCTTTTTCACTTCCCCACTGTTCAGATAATTTTTTAATTAATACGCGAACGGTAGGATGAAGATGAAATTCCTCATAAAAATTACGTACGCTATTAATGACGGTCCAATGATCTTCAGTGAGTTCGTTTTCGTTTAACATGCAATTTACTGTGAGAATAACTGTAAGAAAAATAAATAATTAATCCTAATATCATCCAACTTAAAAAACCTATCCACGTATGAGCAGATAAATTCAACATTAAGTAAAGACATAATGCAGCGCCTAAAATAGGGGTGTAAGGATAAAAAGGAACTTTGTATACGCGATGAAGATTGGGATGTTTTTTGCGCAAAATAATTACGCCGATTGAAACCATTAAAAATGCGCTCAATGTTCCAAGGTTAACTAATTCGGCAACAATGTGAATGGGCAAACAACCCGAAATAAAAGCAATAATTATTCCGCTAACAATAATAACAGGTAGGGGCGTATGTGTTTTGGGATGCACTTTGGAAAAAACAGCGGGTAATAATTTATCGCGCGACATGGCATAAAATACGCGCGTTAATCCATAGAACATGACTAACATGACGGTTGTTAATCCTGCGATCGCTCCTGCAGAAACAACCCCTGCCGCAAAATGGCATCCCAATGTTAATAAGGCATCTGATACGGGAGAGGCTGTATTTAACGTTTGGTAATGTGCAATGCCCGTTAAAATTGCAGCTACTGCTATATAAAGTAGTGTGCAGATCAACAACGAACCAATAATGCCAATCGGTAAATCATGTTGTGGCTTGATGGCTTCATCCGCTGCAGTCGAAACCGCATCAAAACCAATGTACGCAAAAAAAATGATGGCTGCGCCTTGTGCAATTCCTGTCCACCCAAACGGTGCAAAAGGTGACCAGTTTTCAACTTTAATATGTCCAGCTGCAACGACAATAAAAATAATAATAGTCATTAGCTTTATAAAAACAACGATATTATTAATTTTGGCGCTTTCTCTAACGCCTATACAGAGTAGTGTCGTGATGGCGGTAATAATGCAAACGGCAGGTAAGTTGATCAAACCCCCATGGACGGGATTCGTTATAAAATAATATGGCAGGTGAATGCCGAGTGAGAGAAAAATACTATTAGCATAGCCGGACCATCCAATGGCAACGGTTGCAGTCGCAATCGAATATTCAAGAATAAGGCTCCAACCAATGATCCAGGCAAAAATCTCTCCCATTCCAGCATAAGAGTACCCGTAAGCACTCCCTGATCCTCCAACAGAAGAAGAGAGCTCGGCATAGCAAAAAGCACTCAAAGCACAGGCTAAGCCCGAAAGAAGAAAAGAAATAATGATGGCGGGACCCGCTTTTGTGGCAGCAGCGACACCCGTTAAGACGAAAACTCCGGCACCAATAATGGCGCCCACGCCCAGTAGAACGAGGTCTATAGCATGTAAGCAAGGCTTTAAGCCGGAGGCTTCCTGGAAGTGTTTAAGCGGTTTCGTGCGCAGTAATTGCATAGATTTCGACTATACAGATCGGCGCTTTTGGTTGTCAATTTGAGGTCAAATGGGGTACTATCAATGGCTGTTTTTAACAATAAGGAGCGAGTATTTTGATAAATCGGTTTATTGTCGCTATTTTTGCCAGTTTGATGTTTTGTACCAGTGCCTACGCTTTCGGTCTCTTCAGTTCGTTTTCCCAGCCAACGATTAGTGCAACTATATTATCTGAGGCGCAAGGGTTAAATCCGCATGTTTTGGGTTTAGCTCTTCAAGCCTATAAAAAGCTTCGCCAACAAGGCTATGATCATCAACAAGTATTAACTATCGTAGATTATTCAAAGCCATCAACTGAACCGCGGATGTGGGTTATTGATTTAAAGAATTTAAAGGTTGCTTTTCAGACTTTGGTTGCGCATGGAAAAAATAGCGGGGGCAATTACGCCGATTCTTTTTCAAATCAGCCCCAGAGTTTAAAGTCGAGTATTGGTGTGTATTTAACCGAAAATACGTATGTTGGGCATGATGGTTATTCTTTGCGCCTGGATGGATTAGAGCCTGGCTTTAACAGTAATGCCTTTAGTAGAGATATTATTGTTCATCCGGCAAATTATGTGAGTGAATCATTTGCTGAGCGTCATGATAGATTAGGTCGGAGTTGGGGATGTTTTGCGGTAAATCCCAAAATCGCGCCTCAATTGATCAATAATATAAAAAATGGAACGGTCATTTTTGCTTATTATCCTGATAAACAATGGTTAGAGCATTCTCAATTTATAGGAACTTAATGGTATGGAGCAATTGCGTTGGGCGTGTCGACGAGGAATGTTGGAGTTAGATATTATTTTGAATGATTTTTTGGATAATCAATATTTTACGTTAACGACAAAACAGCAAAAATCATTTGAACAGTTATTGTCTTGTACAGATCAAGAGTTATTCCGGTGGTTAGTTCACCAAGAAATTCCTTCAGATTCTACTTTTTTTGAAATAACAGATTTGATCAAGGGATATGCTAATCGAATCGTTTGATTTTCGTCCTTCTAGAATTTTAATTCTTATATTGATTGTTGTTCATAGCGGAACATTGATTGTTGTGTTTTTATTTCCCGGAAAAATTTTGAAAGTCGCAGGAATTTTGCTTTGCATAACAAGTGTTATATGGAGCATGCGTCTTCAATTTAATCTCGAGAAAATTTTGTGGAATGAAAAACAAGGTTGGGCGCTTCAATATAAAAATAAACAAGCTTATTCAGTGACCGTTTCAGGGCGAAATCTTTGTTTGTCTTGGGTGGTGGGATTAAATTTTGGTCGTAATTCGGTGATGATTTTTTATGATTCCATGAGCGAAGAGGCGTTTCGTCGGTTGAGAGTTTTGTTAATTAACAAATAGACGTGTGTGCACAACACCAGAAGTCAATAATCGCGGTGCTGCTTTTTAGAATGGTATTTGCCAGTTCGCTAACGGTTTCGCCAGTCGTTATAACATCATCGAGTATTGCAATATGCGATGATGTGAGAGGGCGAATTAATTCGAAGCTATGCTTTATGTTTTCTTTGCGAGAGGCAGCATTAAGTGAAGATTGTGCAGCCGTATGTTTTTTTCGAATACAGTTAGTTGCATTGATAGGAATATTAAGAATTTTGCTGACGGTTTTGGCTACTTCAAGCGCCTGGTTAAAACCTCTTTCTTGAAGTCTTTTTTTATGCAACGGTACGGGAATAATTAAATGGGGGAGTGATCGGCTCTGGTAGTGAAGTAAAATTTTTTTTGCGAGAAGTTGCCCAAGTAATTTTGCATAAATAAGTTTTCCTTCGAATTTGAGTTGAGTAATCATATGGCTGATGGGAAATTGATAATCAAATGGTGTTATAAAGGATGGAGATGAGTGGGGGGGTAGGCTGTTTTCACAAGCCAAGCACAGATCGATATTGCGCAATGTAGATTGATGGCAAAGTAGGCACATATGGTTAAGACAGAAAATATTCATATTATTAAACTCACTCAGTATTTAGTGGATAGGTTAACTGCAATTAAATTTAAGCCTGAGAGTATTTTTTGTGAAGGGGTTGATGAAAATTTAATTATTAATTTATATCCCAATATTCATTTTGAGCGAGATGGGAAAGTTGATTTAATTTTATCCGTTGTAAAATTTTCGGCGGAATTGAATATATCGGAAACGACTGAAAATTGGAAAAAGCATATAAAGTCAGAAGGATTGATTTTGTTTGCATTTGTGGACGTAGAATACGATATTCGCGCGTTGGGAGATATTTTAGTGTCGCAAGAATTTAGGGATGTTGTGCTCGATTACGAAGATAACATTTTATTCGGGCACGCTCTTGGTCCAAAAGAAATTCGTATTACCCTTGATCAGATTCGGCGGGCGGATTAAATTTTTCTGTATTTCCTTTATTTTTTCTGTAGAACTCTATTTTTTGTTCAGCATTTTTGAGTAACTTCTGGCAGTCGCGAATTAATGACACGCCTCTTTCGAATTGTCTGAGGGAATCATTGAGTGAGAGCCCCCCTTTTTCCATGGTCTCAATAAGCTTGCTAAGCTCTTTGAACGCGGTTTCGAAATCTTTTTGCATCTGTTGAGCTCTCCCTATTGACAAAGTTAATCAAGTGTATAGAATTCGCACCCTCGTTTGAAGTTCTTTAAAAAGAAATGAAGCAATAGATGTGGGCACTTGTGTGAAGAATTGTAAAAATTGGACACATAAGTGACTGTCAATTTGGTAATTAACGATTAAAGTAATTAGCGATAGATAGAGCTTATGGGTCAAACAAATACGTTATGAAGAGTTTGATCCTGGCTCAGATTGAACGCTGGCGGCATGCCTAACACATGCAAGTCGAACGGCAGCACAGTGTGTAGCAATACACATGGGTGGCGAGTGGCGGACGGGTGAGTATAAAGTAGGAATCTGCCTTATAGATTGGGACAACTTGGGGAAACTCGAGCTAATACCGGATAAGCACTACGGTGGAAAGTATGGGACCGAAAGGCCATACGCTATAAGATGAGCCTACGTCGGATTAGTTAGTTGGTTAGGTAAAGGCTGACCAAGACAAAGATCCGTAGCTGGTCTGAGAGGATGATCAGCCACACTGGGACTGAGACACGGCC